>NZ_JBIHMM010000002.1:0-645945 GCF_043661195.1 Roseovarius aquimarinus | reverse complement strand
CGGGCGGTCCAACTTCTGTTGGGGCATACAAAGATGGACAGCACTGTCAGATACCTCGGCGTTGAACTTGAAGATGCACTGGCTATCGCCGAAGCTATCGAAATCTAAACGACTGGGCCGTCTACACGGACGGCCCAAAGTTGCCGTCGGAATTCGTCCAGGATTCCTTAGGGTCCCCCGTAATGCCATGGATGAAGACAATGTCGAGCACCGCTGCATCCTTGTGACCGCAAACGTGTTCGAACTGAAGTCCGTCGCTCATTCCCCACCCGTGAAGCCGAACAAAAAAATCAATACAACCTTGAAGCTAAAGAAAATTGCCTGACGCATCAACCTGAGTTGACCCATCCGTAAAGAAGGCTGAGCCTGACAGCCAAATAATCACTCGCCAATGAGTGTCCGCTTCCCACCCTGTGCTCTGGTGATCTCGCTTCAGCAGCGAATGACCGGTTTCCGCCGAATCTGCGCGGCATCTGGCAGCCGGATCAAGGGTGGCTCGAGGATAAGGTGGTGCGGTTCGGCATCGAGAACCTGCTGGATGAGGCCTATGTCGGGCACCTGTCCTCGCCCACACGGCAGGCGCCGGGCCTGACGTTCAAGGTCTCGGTGACGCGGACATTCTGACAAAGCGCGAGATGGCGGGCGCCGCTTGGCTCCGGCCATCGACATCATCCGGCAAAGAAGAGAGGCGTGAGCGTTCGGTTCTCGCGAGGCGCCCAGTTTAGTTTACGGAACTGACGAATTTTCATTTCAAATGAAACTCTCGCTTCGAGCCATCGCCGTAACAAGCCCAAGTGACGAAGCGCATCGGCAGGCCGCTATCATCCCTCCGATCCCATTCGCTCTAAGGGTGATCGGTCAGGCAGGCGGCGTGATCGCTCAGCACCTCAAGGACGCGGCAATCCGCGACCGTGTCATGGCGGCATTCGCCCAGCATGCGCTTCAGTTCCATTCGCAATGCCTCGAGCCGGACGATGCGCGCTTCGACCTCCTTGAGTTGGCGATGCGCGATACGGTCGATATCTGCGCAGGACTGGTTGGGGTTGTCCGATAGATCCAGCAATTCACGGATCGCGTCGAGCGTGAAGCCTAGTTGGCGCGCGTGGCGAATGAAGGAGAGGCGGTCGAGATCGCCGTCGTCATAGCGGCGCTGACCGCCTGCCGTCCGGCCCGGTTCGGGCAAGAGGCCGATCTGCTCGTAGTATCGGATGGTCTGCACCTTGGTGCCGGTTCGCTGGGCAAGCGTGCCGATAGAAAGCATGGGAAGCCTCCTGATTGCTACAGTCGATGTAGGTTTTTGGGTGGGAGTTCACAAGAGATACATACGGCTTGGTGCGCTCGCCTAGAGAGCTTCATGCTGATTTTCTCTATTTTCAGCCGCAATCCAAGCGCCGCCGAATTCGATCCTGCGATACGGCGTGCCGTCAACAGGAAACCGGTTCGGAAAAACTTTCGAAACCCTATTGAACCTACAGCGGCTAGAGGGCGCATATGCCGAGTCGTGACTGGAGAGAACGACATGAGCGATAGCTGCGCCAAGACTGGAACACGATCCTGCGACGTGGACACGTTCGTTCTGCCGGAAAGTCCGCCGCCGCGGACCGCGTCCGCCTGTTGCGGCGGAGGTGGGCAGACGGCGGTGTCTTGCTGTGGTCCATCGTCGAGCGAGACCGCACCGCTTTGGCGGCGCTTCGACTGGATGCTCTGGGGCTCGGGCTCCATCATTCTCGTCTCTTATCTAGCGGCGTTCCTCCTGCCGCATGACGCGTCCCTCGGCCTAGGGGCTTTCACCCATGGCGTGCAGGAGATGATGAACCTGATGTGGTGGGGCATCCTTATCGGCATGCTTGCCGTCGGCCTGATCGACCGTGTGCCCCGGCAATTCGTCATCGGCATCATCGGTCGCGATCAGGGCGCGATCAGCCTCGTGCGCGCGGTGCTGGCCGGGGTGCTGCTCGATCTGTGCAATCATGGCGTGCTGATGGTCGGTGCCAAGCTTTACGAGCGCGGAGCGAGCCTCGGACAGGTCTTCGCTTTTCTCATCGCCTCGCCGTGGAATTCGCTCTCGCTGACCATCATCATCGGGGTGCTGATGGGCTGGGGATGGATGGCGGTCTTTCTTGTGGGCTCTCTGGTCGTCGCGTTCGTCACCGGCCTCGCTGTCGAAGCCTTGGAGCGCAAGGGGAAGGTGAAGCCCAATCCGAACCGCGTGGATCTGCCGGCGGATTTCCATGTCTGGCGCGAGGCGAAAGCTGGTCTGCGCGCTACCCGGTATGAATTAGATCTGCTGCGGGATATCGCGCGCCGCTCTGTCACGGCGAGCCGCATGGTCCTGCGCTGGCTCTTGTTCGGGGTGGTGCTCGCGGCGCTGATTCAGGCGACGGTGCCGACCGAGATTTTCGAGACATGGTTCGGTGCGACGCTTCTTGGTCTCTTCACCACGCTTCTTGCCGCGACGATCATCGAGGTCTGCTCGGAAGGGTCGGTGCCGATCGCCGCCGACCTGATGACGCGCGCGGCCGCGCCGGGCAATGCCTTTACCTTCCTGATGGCGGGCGTGGCGACAGACTACACCGAGATGCTGGTCCTGCGAGAAGTCACGGGACGCCTGAAGGCGGCGCTCCTCCTGCCGCTGCTGACTGTGCCTCAAGTGCTTGTGATCGGCTGGGCCTTGAACGCGGCGGGATGAGAGTGCAGACCGTTTGAAATGGAGGGACGATCATGCCGAACCTGAACCGCCGCAACCTGCTCATCGGAGCCGCGAGCTTCGCGGCTGTCGCGCCGCATGTCGGCCTTGCCGGGGCGGTGCCCAAGATCCACGTGCTCAAGGACCGCAATTGCGGCTGCTGCGGGGCGTGGGTTGAAATTCTGAGCGCCGACGGCTTCGACGTGTCGACCGAAAACAGCTTCGGCACGCTTCTGACCCGCCACAAGATCGATGCGGGCATTCCGGACGCGATGATGTCCTGCCATACCGGCGAGATCGAAGGTTATGTCATCGAAGGACATGTGCCGCCCGCAGATATACGCAGGCTCCTAGCTCAGCGGCCCGACGCGATCGGCCTTGCCGTGCCGGGAATGCCTTACGGCTCTCCCGGCATGGGGCCCGAGGACCAGCGCGAGGCTTATGACGTGTTCCTGATCCGCCGCGACGGAAGCACCGAAGTATTCTCGAGCTACCACGCCGCCTGAGCTTTTCATCTCGCTCGGTTGCGCGATGCAGGTATCGGTCCGGGTATGGGCATTCGTAATCGTGACAATGCTCGGACGATCCAGCACGGCATCGCATTCGTGGGCCGTGTTCCGGGGTGTGTTGGGCTCTGGAGTCAGAGCCATTAGATGAGGGTTGCGGCGAGTGCGATTGCTGAGAGGAAGGCCTTTGGACATCGGTCGTAGCGTGTCGGTACACGTCGCCAGTCCTGCAGTCTTCCGAACATGATCTCGATCCGGCTGCGACATTTGTATCGCCGCTTGTCGTATTTCACGGCCGCCTTGCGTTGCTTCCGGCCGGGGATGCAGGCGCGTACCCCTTTGTCTTCCAACCCTTCTCTGAACCAATCGGCGTCATAGCTGCGGTCCCCAGGCAGCCAGTCGATCCTGGGCGGGCTGCGTAGCGTGGCCCTCGCTCCGATGTGATCGCTCATCTGACCGGCGGTGATGAACAAGCTGAGAGGTCGGCCTTGGCTGACGCAGACCGCATGCAGCTTAGTGTTAATGCATCCCTGGTGCGCCCGATCAGGCGTCAGCGCCTCCCCCTTTTTCACCCCCATGCAGGTAGCGGTCCGGTGTGCCTTTAGGTAAGTCGCGCCGATCATAATCGTCTTCTTTTCGCGGTTTTCGGCAGCCAAGCCGGCCATTATCCCAGCAAAGACCCCTTATCGCTTCACCGCTTCCATCGGTTGTAGAGCGTCTTTTACGGACCGTATCCCGTAGGTGCATCGCGCCAGCGTAAGCCATTGCGATTGATAAATATGAACCCGCTTAGAACCCTCCGGTCATCAACGCGTGTCCTGCCGTGAGACTTTTGTATAGGGCTCCAGACGAATAATTTGCGCATCGCTCAACCAGAAAAGATCAGACATAAAATCGCTCGTTTCGGAGTCGTGAAGCACGCAGAGAGACTGAAATCAATGGATCCAGAGCCTAAGTCGGAGAACAAGCGAACCTCAAATTGAAAACTTTCCGGATGAACAGGTCAGTTGTCGGTAACGAGAATGCTCCACCTCCTTATAATTCATTTAGATAAACACAAAATTTTGGACAAGCTTCGGTATGATTTATGCGCATTCTCTTGAAAACCGTTCCAAAACTGACTGGGAAACCCTCGAAGCGCATTCTCTGAGGGTGGCCGAAGGCGCGCGGAGGCGAGCGGAGGTTTTCGGAGCTGGAGACATGGCTGCGATGCTTGGTCTGCTCCATGATCTGGGGAAGATAAAGCCTGGGTTCCAAAGAAAGCTGAACGGAGAGGTCAACGATGTGTCCCACTCGGGTGAGGGCGCGAAACTGCTTTGGAAGGGTCTTGGGCGGCCGCTCGCCGCGGCGATCGCAGGACATCATGGCCGGTTGCCCGATCCCGACCGGCTGCGCGCGCGGATCGAAGGGGCCGAAGCTATACCGCTGCCGGACTGGTGCCGTTTGCCCGAGTGGAACTGGCCCGCACGGATCGCGGCCGACAAGCGGCAGGCTCCTTATCGGCTGCAATTTCTGACAAGAATGCTTTACGGTGCGCTGTGCGATGCGGATGACCGCGAAACAGCGGCATTCTACGCCGGCGAGCTCGACCGCATGCCCGGAGAAATCACGCCAGCCATGCTTGCTTCTTTCGATGCGTATATGGCCGGTCTGGGTGGCACGGGGCCGGTCAACAATCTTCGACGCCGCGTGCTGGAGCATGCATGCAGCATGGGGTCCCATGCGCCCGGCCTTTTCACCCTGACCGTGCCCACTGGCGGCGGCAAGACGCTGAGCTCTATGGGGTTTGGTCTGAACCACGCGCGCGCCCATAGGATGAGGCGGCTGATTTTCGTCATCCCCTACATGTCGATCATCGAACAGACAGCGGACGTGTTCCGCGATGTGCTGGGGCCGGATGCCGTGCTGGAGCATCACTCCAACGCCGATTGGGACGGCGAGGACGAGGGCGAAGCCGAACAGCTTCGCGTCATGGGGGCGTCTTGGGATGTACCGGTCGTCGTCACCACGGCCGTGCAGTTTTTCGAGAGCTTGCACGCCGCGCGCAAGAAACGCTGCCGCAAGCTTCCCAGTCTCGCGCAGGCGGTCATCGTTCTCGACGAGGCGCAGACGATGCCGCTGGCGCTGTTACGCCCCTGTCTTGCCGCATTGCGCGAGCTGATGGAAGCCTACGGCGCCACCGTGGTGCTGTCCACGGCCACGCAGCCGGCCCTGACCCGCGCGGGAGGATTTCTCGCCGACGAGGCGCTCGAGGGCGGTCGCGAGATCGCGCCGGACCCGGCTGCGCTTTTTGACGCTCTCAAACGTGTAGAAGTGCGTGATGTGGGCGCAATGGACGATGTCGCGCTGGCGGATCGCCTGCAAGTGTCCGCTCAGGCACTATGCATCGTCGACAACCGGACGCAGGCGCGTGCGCTTTTTGATGCGATCCGCGATGCGCCGGGGGCAGCGCATCTGTCAACGTTGATGGTGCCCGCGCATCGCCGCGCAGTGCTTGCCGAGGTCCGCGAGCGGCTCAAAAACAACGGGCCGGCGCGGCTTGTTTCGACCTCGCTGATCGAGGCGGGGGTCGACGTGGATTTCCCGCTGGTGCTCAGGGCGGCGGCTGGCATCGATTCAATCGCCCAGGCGGCGGGGCGCTGTAACCGAGAAGGCAAGCTGGATCGAGGTTTGGTGGAGGTTTTTCGCTCCGAACATTCAGCGCCGCCTGCGGTCGAACAATTCGCCGCCATCGGTCGGGAGGTGCTCGCAGAGGCGCATGACGATCCAATCGGAGAGGATGCGGTCGCTTCGTATTTCAGGCGCTTGTGGGGCACTTATGGCGCGGATGCGTTGGACGCTGCGGAGGTGAACGGAACAGCGGGACTGCTGGCGGCCATCCGTGCATGTGGTGCGGATTGCCCCTACGAGCAGATCGAGGCAGCGTTTCGGATGATCTCGGAGAAACAGCGAAATGTGATCATCTGCGACGGCGCGTGGGGCGTGCCGCGCGATGCGCTGGAAGACCTGCGCTTTGGCTCGGCCGGTGCCGTTGCCAAGAGGGTACAGCACCATTCAGTCAATGTGCCGTGGGGGTTGTGGGAGACGCTTTGGGAGGAGGGCCACATCGCCTGGTGGAGCCAGGACCGTTTCGGTGAGCAATTCGCAACACTGCAAACGAGCGATCTTTATGACGCGTGCGCTGGGCTGAGCGGCCTTGGTGATCCGGGTGGCATCGCGTGAGCGCAATCGACGTTACAATCGTCAAGGTTGTTGACGGGTGTGCCTTTATCGGCAATCGTTCGGCCAAATATCCTGTTTGGAAAGTATCTCTCCATCATGGCAGCTCCCGGCATCAAACTTGTGATAAAGGGTCGCAATGCCTGCTTCACCCGGCCCGAAATGAAAGTCGAGCGGGTGTCCTACGATGTGATTACCCCCTCGGCGGCGCGCGGAATTCTTGAAGCCATTCATTGGAAACCGGCGATCCGCTGGGTCATCGACCGCATCCATGTGCTGCGACCGATCCGTTTCGAGACGATCCGGCGCAACGAAGTGGCCTCGAAAATACCGGCGGGCAAGGCGCGCTCGGCGATGAATGCGGGCGATCTGGGTGGGCTGGCGCTGGCGGTGGACGAAGACCGCCAACAGCGCGCGATGCTATGCCTCGCTGATGTGGCCTACGGGATTGAGGCCCATTTCGAAATGACACCGAAGGCGGGGCCGGGGGATAATGCCGGCAAACATGCCGATATGTTCCGCCGCCGCGCGACCAAGGGGCAGTGTTTCCACCAACCCAGTCTTGGCGTGCGCGAATTTCCGGCAGATTTCGAGCTGGTCGAGGCGTTTCCTGATGCCATAGCCGAAACCCGCGATCTGGGCTGGATGCTTCACGACATCGACTATGCCAATGACCGCGCATCGATCTTTTACCGCGCGCGAATGGAGGACGGTGTGATCGACGTCGCGCGCTGTCTGGCCGAGGGGCGCATGACGTGACGATCTTGCAGGAGCTGGCCGCGCTTTATGATGCGCGGGCTGTGGAAAAGGGCTGGCCACGGCCGGGCTTCTCAACCGAGAAGATCGGCGGCGTGGTCGTGCTGGCAGAAGATGGGGCGGTGAGGGAAATACGCTCGCTGATGACGCCGGACGCAAAGGGCAAGATGCAGGCGCGCAGCATGTCCGTGCCCGCTGCGATCAAGCGAACGGCAGGCGTGAAGCCCAACACCTTCTGGGATAAAACTGCCTATGTCCTTGGCGTTACCGAAACGCCGGAAGGGCCGGGGGAGGGCAGGCGCACCGAAGCCGAACATGAGGCATTCAAGACAGCGCATTTGAGCCTTACCGAAGGCCAGACCGAGTCAGCTTTGGTCGCGCTGAAACGCTTTTGCGAGGCGTGGACGCCGGATCGCTTTGCGGAGTTCCCCGACGCCGCCATCTTGGTCGATCAGAATATCGTCTTTCGTCTGGAAGATGGCCCGTTCCTGCACGATCTCCCGGCAGCACAAGCGTTATTGGGTCAGGCAGCTGCAGGCGGGACAATGTGCCTTGTGTCAGGGCGTGCCGGCCCGGTCGCGCGGCTGCACCCCTCGATCAAGGGCGTGATGGGCGCGCAATCGTCGGGCGCCTCGCTGGTCTCTTTCAACAACGATGCCGAGACCTCCCATGGCAAGAAGCAGGGCGACAACGCGCCGGTGTCCGAAGCGGCGGCTTTCGCCTATGGCACGGCGCTGAACGCGCTTCTTGCGAGAGGGTCAGGGAACACGCTGCGGATCGGCGGCGATACAGTGGTGTTCTGGGCCGACCAGCCCGAGGCGGAATGGACCCTTAATGCGATGATCTCGGGGACCGATGATGAAGCAGCGGAGCGCGAGTTGCGCGCCCGCGTCCAAGCGGTTGCGTCAGGCTCTGCACGGGAAGAGGAAAAGCTCGACCCCGAGGCGCGGCTGTTCATACTTGGACTCGCGCCCAATGCGGCCCGGCTGGCGGTGCGCTATTGGCATCCCGGCACGCTAGGGAATTTCGCGGTTGCGGTCACGCGTTTCTGGGAAGATATGACCATCGAACCCTCACCTTTTATCAAGGGAGGGGTGGAGTTGCCGCCCAAGCTCTGGGCTCTGCTCTATGATGTGGCGCCGCAGCACGATGCCGGCAACATTCCCGCCGGTCTCGGCGGCGATCTGATGCGCGCTGTCCTAACCGGCGGTCGCTACCCTGCAACCTGGCTTGCCGCCCTGATGCGCCGCATCCGAGTGGAGGGTGAGCCGGATCGCGCCCGACATGGCAACGTGGATGGCCGACGGGCCGCAACCATAGCCGCGATATTGCGGCGCAATCATCAACAGGAGGTGCCGATGGCGCTGGACCAAGAGGCGCAGGATGCAGCCTATCTGCTGGGGCGACTTTTCGGAGCGTATGTGTATGCCGAGAAAAGTTATCAGGAGAGGGGTGCAGGCCTGCGTCAGAAGTACATTGGCGCGGCCTCGGCCACCCCTGCACGGGTGTTCCCGGTGCTGATGCGCGGCTACGAACATAACCTTGCCTCCCTGCGCAAGGCCGGCGGCCAGAAGGCCGGCGCGGGCATCAAGGCCGATCGCGCCGTGGCCGGGATTATCGACAGGTTGAACGGAGACATGCCCGCTACTCTGCCGTTGGAGGCGCAAGGCCGGTTTTTCATCGGCTTCTACCACCAGATATCGGCCTTCTACACCAAGGCCGAGGATGCAGCCGAAGCACTTATTGATGATACCGACTCCGAAGGAGGTGCCGAATGACCGGCCTGACCAACCGCTACGATTTCGTGTTGTTCCTCGATGTAGAGAACGGCAACCCCAACGGTGATCCCGACGCGGGAAACATGCCGCGAATGGACCCCGAGACGAACCAGGGGTTGATGTCGGACGTCTCGATCAAGCGCAAGCTACGCAATTACGTTGCTGCCGTTCATGACAATGCGGCGCCGCACCGAATCTATTTCACGGAACGCGCGGTCTTGAACGAGGCGCATGACGAAGCGTGGGAGGCGGTGAAGCCCGAGCAGAACGGCAAGGACCGTTCAAAACTGCCCAAAAAGGACGAGGAGGCACACGCACTGACTGATTGGATGTGCGCGAATTTTTGGGACATCCGCACCTTTGGTGCGGTGATGTCCACTGGCGTCAACGCAGGACAGGTACGCGGGCCGGTCCAACTGACTTTCGCCCGCTCCGAAGAACCGATTATGCCGCTGGAAGTGTCGATCACCCGTTCCTCCGTCACCAATGAAAAGGACCGCGATAAGGAGCGGACGATGGGCCGCAAGGCTGTGGTGCCCTACGGGCTCTACCGTGTGCATGGCTTCGTCAACGCCAAGCTGGCGCAGCGCACCGGGTTTTCCGAGGGCGACCTAGACCTGCTCTGGACCGGGTTACGCGACATGTTGGATCTGGATCGTTCGGCCGCTCGGGGCATGATGGCCGCGCGCAAGCTGATCGTCTTTAAACATGAAAGCGACTTGGGCAACGCGCAGGCGCACCGGCTGTTTGATAGGATCACGGTGTCGCGGGTTCAGGGCGGCGACGCGCTCCCGGTGGGCGATCCGCGCTGCCACAACTGGCCACCCGCCCGTGCCTTTTCGGATTACCGGGTCGAGATTGATCAGACCGACCTTCCCGAGGGGGTAACGCTGGTTCAGCCTTGGTAGGCGACGACAGCTTACCGCTTTCGGCCCTGCAGCACTGGCTTTTCTGTCCCCGTCAATGTGCGCTCATCCATGTCGAGCGGCTGTGGGAGGAAAACCGCCTGACCGCCGAGGGCCGCGTTCTGCACGATCGCGCTGACGAGGGAATTGCTGAAAGCCGCGAAGGCATGCGCGTGCTGCGCTCGGTTCACGTGGTATCGGGCCGGCTGAGCCTGCATGGAGTGGCTGATGTAGTGGAAATGCATGGGTCTGTACCCTTTCCAGTAGAGTACAAGCGCGGCCGTCCCAAGGCGCACCGTGCCGACGAGGTGCAGCTTTGCGCACAAGCGATCTGTCTTGAGGAGATGACGGGCCAGAATGTGCCTGAGGGCGCGCTGTTCTACGGGGCGCGGCGGCGGCGGCAGGTCGTGGCTTTCGATCCTGAATTACGCATGTTGACAGAACGGGTAGCAATAGAGGCAAGCGCCGCGATGGCGGCCGGCACACTGCCCGTGCCCATTTACGATCCGGGCCGCTGCGAAAGCTGCTCGCTCTACGCGCTTTGTCGCCCGCAGGCGTCCCGCGACGCAAAGAACTGGATGGCGCGGCGGCTGGCGCGGGCGGGGGTTCCGGAATGAAACGTCTGCTCAACACGCTTTATGTCACGACCGAAGGCGCCCGACTGCGCAAAGATGGTGAGACCATCGCGGTCGAGATCGATGGCCGTGTCGTCAAGCGCAGTCCGGCGCATCTGCTCGGGCAGATCGTGCTGTTCGGGGAAACCTCGGCCTCGCCCGACGTGATGCATTTCGCGGCGGCTTCCGGCATTTCGATGGCCTGGATGGGCTATTCCGGCAAGCTGATGGCGCGGATCGAGGGTCCGCAATCTGGAAATGTCCTTTTGCGGCGTGCCCAGCATCGATGCACAACCGATCCATCGGCGGCGCTTCCCGTCGCATGCGCCATCGTGGCCGCCAAGGTCGCCAACCAGCGTGCCGTGCTGCGACGGCATCTGCGCGATTACGGTAATCAACCGGGATCGGAGGCGGTCGAGCTGGCCCAAAGACGGCTTGCGGATGCAGCCCGGCATGCGCTTGAGGCGCCGGATCTCGATGCACTGCGCGGGCACGAAGGCGAGGCGGGGCATGCCTACTGGTCGGTGTTCAATCATCTGATCCGTGTCGACGATCCACAGTTCGTTTTCGCCGGTCGCAACCGCCGCCCGCCGCTTGATGCGACGAATGCCGTCCTGTCTTTTCTCTACGCACTGCTGGCATTGGACACACGCGCGGCCTGCGAGGCGCATGGCTTGGATCCCCAAATGGGATTTTTGCACCGCGACCGGCCGGGGCGGATGTCCTTGGCGCTGGATCTGATGGAAGAGTTGCGCGCACCGCTCGCCGACCGCGTCGCGCTGTCGCTGATCAATCAGCGGCAATTGTCCCGGCGTGATTTCGACAGGCAGGAAACGGGTGCCGTCCTGCTGACTGAGGATGGCCGACGGACGGTCTTGCAGGCATATCATGACCGCAAACGCGTGGAGCTGCGCCATGCTTGGCTGGATGAACGCATGGCGCTCGGCCTGGTGCCCCAGATCCAGGCGCAATTGCTGGCACGCTATCTGCGCGATGATCTGGACGCCTATCCGGCTTGGGTTTGGTAGATGCTGGTTCTGGTCACTTACGATGTCGCGAGCGGGCCCGGCGGTGCAAAAAGGTTGCGGCGCGTGGCACGCATCTGCGAAGATCACGGACAGAGGGTTCAGTTCTCGGTTTTCGAGTGTGACGTGGATCCGGCGCTATGGACTTCAATGCGCGCGCGCCTTGTCGAGGCGATTGATATCGAGATTGATAGCCTGCGGTTCTATTTCCTAGGGCGGGAATGGCGCAGGCGTGTCGAACATATTGGCGCCAAACCTTCTGAAGATCCGGATGGCCTCTTGCT
The DNA here is from genome assembly GCF_043661195.1 of Roseovarius aquimarinus. Lineage (NCBI taxonomy): Bacteria > Pseudomonadati > Pseudomonadota > Alphaproteobacteria > Rhodobacterales > Roseobacteraceae > Roseovarius > Roseovarius aquimarinus. The sequence continues at coordinate 634,172 of NZ_JBIHMM010000002.1, read as the reverse complement.
GGTGTAATGCGAACCCCAAGCGCCCGCTCTCGTCCCCAGAGGTTCGCGCCTCAACAATATTGACGCTTTGACCGCTCTCGCATCAGTTCACGCACAGTTTTCTTCACCAAGTCATCATGGTTCGCAAACGAGCCGCTTTTCTACTTTGCCTTTCAATATGCTATGCGTTGGCCGTCGCCCCCCATGCGGGGGCGTGGATCGAAACTCGTCGTTTTCGTCCTTGCCGCGAAGAACCCAAGGTCGCCCCCCATGCGGGGGCGTGGATCGAAACAGGGCGGTGCGGACCCTGTAGGGCGGCAAGGCTTCGTCGCCCCCCATGCGGGGGCGTGGATCGAAACACCGGCAAAAGCCTGAGCGACTATGACGGCCCGTGTCGCCCCCCATGCGGGGGCGTGGATCGAAACAGCGAGGCACAGGTCCTGCATGACGAGGCGCTGGTCGCCCCCCATGCGGGGGCGTGGATCGAAACTGTTGCGGCAGTATATGACGGCGGCGCAGATCCTGTCGCCCCCCATGCGGGGGCGTGGATCGAAACAATTCAACCTTACGAACGTCACGGCGCTGTTCGAGTCGCCCCCCATGCGGGGGCGTGGATCGAAACTACGTTTTGGACGAAAGCGGCCTTTTCCGTGATGTCGCCCCCCATGCGGGGGCGTGGATCGAAACACCTTGCTTGGTGAGCCGGAAGGTCGCCCGAAGGGTCGCCCCCCATGCGGGGGCGTGGATCGAAACAACACGGGCGGCATTTATCGGGCCAGACTACCAAGTCGCCCCCCATGCGGGGGCGTGGATCGAAACCGCGTCGCTCGCGCCGCGCAGGGCGGTGGTGAGGGGTCGCCCCCCATGCGGGGGCGTGGATCGAAACTTATCGGCATGACCGAGGATGAAGCCGCAAAAGCGTCGCCCCCCATGCGGGGGCGTGGATCGAAACAAGAGATTGGACGCGCACGATGCCGGTGTGCAGTTGTCGCCCCCCATGCGGGGGCGTGGATCGAAACACCAGCAAAAGCCTGAGCGACTATGACGGCCCGAGTCGCCCCCCATGCGGGGGCGTGGATCGAAACTTGGGGTTGGCGGACAGAAACGCCTTGATCCACGGTCGCCCCCCATGCGGGGGCGTGGATCGAAACGGGGATTGCGCCAGCGGACGTAACAAGGCCCTCCCGTCGCCCCCCATGCGGGGGCGTGGATCGAAACTTTAACTAAGGGAACCCATCATGGAAAAACGCAGTCGCCCCCCATGCGGGGGCGTGGATCGAAACACGCCCGCCTCCCTCCAGCCCTGTGCGGTCATGGGTCGCCCCCCATGCGGGGGCGTGGATCGAAACCACAGCGCCTTGCGCGCCTGCTTTTGCTCCGGGAAGTCGCCCCCCATGCGGGGGCGTGGATCGAAACCTGCCGCTCGTCCATCCACCACTTGAGGATGCCAGTCGCCCCCCATGCGGGGGCGTGGATCGAAACCTCGGCAGACATGCCCCGCGTGCCAGCCAGCCAATGTCGCCCCCCATGCGGGGGCGTGGATCGAAACAGCAGGTTCATCATCACTGCCACGTCAACCGCCGGTCGCCCCCCATGCGGGGGCGTGGATCGAAACACGCAGCCGCTTGTCGGCGTCGATCCGGGCCGTGAGTCGCCCCCCATGCGGGGGCGTGGATCGAAACACCTCCTCGTCAGACACCGCCGCGCGCGTCGGGCCGTCGCCCCCCATGCGGGGGCGTGGATCGAAACAGAAGCATGGCCGCATAAGGCAGACCCAGCGCCTCGTCGCCCCCCATGCGGGGGCGTGGATCGAAACTTTGGCGCGGGCGGCGGCATCAGCGCGGGCATCGTCGCCCCCCATGCGGGGGCGTGGATCGAAACGTTTTCGTGTAAACCGATATCATCGAAATGATGTTGTCGCCCCCCATGCGGGGGCGTGGATCGAAACCAGACATGGCGGGCGTCGTCGGGGAGCTCCGGGGGTCGCCCCCCATGCGGGGGCGTGGATCGAAACTCCGTCATCGCGCAGGACACGCCACGCAACGGCGCGTCGCCCCCCATGCGGGGGCGTGGATCGAAACCACACCAACTCTGGCACCATGTCGGGCAGCGCCGGTCGCCCCCCATGCGGGGGCGTGGATCGAAACCACGTCTCGCCCAACGTGCCGCGCGCGAGGTCTTGTCGCCCCCCATGCGGGGGCGTGGATCGAAACGTAGGAATCTCGAAATTAGTATTGCATGACGCGGGCGTCGCCCCCCATGCGGGGGCGTGGATCGAAACATGGATGGTCTCCGAAAGAGGAGGGGAAGCCCCCGGTCGCCCCCCATGCGGGGGCGTGGATCGAAACATGGCATCGGACCACTACCTGACGCGGGCCGCATGTCGCCCCCCATGCGGGGGCGTGGATCGAAACTACACGATGCGCGAAGTCGCCAACGCCCTGCGCGGTCGCCCCCCATGCGGGGGCGTGGATCGAAACGGGTCAGTAATGGCTCCCCGCGCTCAGCACACCGCATCGCCCCCCATGCGGGGGCGTGGATCGAAACGTGTCCAACTTGATCCTGTATGCAATTACTGACGTCGCCCCCCATGCGGGGGCGTGGATCGAAACAGGAGGCGTTCGGGCGCATTGTCGCCGTCACGCCGTCGCCCCCCATGCGGGGGCGTGGATCGAAACCGCTGTGATCCGCAGCGTCGCATTCCGGCGCAAGGTCGCCCCCCATGCGGGGGCGTGGATCGAAACCAAAGTAGAGCGCAACAATCCAAATCGCGCCATCCGTCGCCCCCCATGCGGGGGCGTGGATCGAAACATCGGCGCTTGCGATGCGCTTGCCGAATGCCAGTGTCGCCCCCCATGCGGGGGCGTGGATCGAAACATGGTCGGGTGGACGGTGCCGTGGCGATCCACCAGTCGCCCCCCATGCGGGGGCGTGGATCGAAACTTGATGGCGTCGATGGCTTGCGCCGGCACGAACAGTCGCCCCCCATGCGGGGGCGTGGATCGAAACAGCAATGTCGAAACGATTGTTCCCAGCATTTACAAGTCGCCCCCCATGCGGGGGCGTGGATCGAAACTTCCTGCTTGATTGGACGTTGGCACATTTTAGAGGTCGCCCCCCATGCGGGGGCGTGGATCGAAACAACTGTCCAATCGCCTCCTGGAAATGGGCGAGGTGTCGCCCCCCATGCGGGGGCGTGGATCGAAACACGGGCCACGACAGGCGCTCCTCGGCGGGCGTGCGTCGCCACCCATGCGGGGGCGTGGATCGAAACTCGAAGAGGTGTTTTCAGGGCGCCGGAAGGGCAAGGTCGCCCAGATGCATTGCAAGGATCGAAACGTGACAGGAGCCATTTCCATCGATTTGCCGAGGGTCGACGAAAAGAAATTCAGCACTTTGGTCTATGGACCTTTAAACGAACATTGTCCTTCACTGCGCTGGCTGGGCTTTGCGGATCTCAAAACTGAGCCGAAACCGTTTCGCCCACGTCGAGGTCGATCCGATCGAGTTCGACGAGCTGAACGATATCCTCGAGTTTCAGGTAAAAAGGTTGTTTCAAATTGAAGGTGTAGGTAAAACCTCCGGCATTTTAGGTGATAGGTCAGTTGCTGCGCACTCGAAACACCCCAATCCTTCAACGCATGATCCGGCTATTGCTTATCTCTGACCAACAATGTTTAAATCGAGCTCCCGCAACCAAATCAGCCAAAAACGCCAAGCAGACCGAAGCCGAGCACCCAATGCGTAAGCCGCGCGGCCATCGGCCAGGCATCAAACAATCACCCCCACCGCTTCGATCTCGACCAGTTGGTCCCGGCTCGTGCCCGATTGGCTGAGCGGGACGATTGTGCATGTAGGGACGAGGCGGCTTCCAAAGGCGGCGCCGACGGCGGTGATGAGTTCGGAGTGCTTCGTCTTGTCGTGATCGACGATGTAGACCGTGAGCTTCGCCACATCGAGGAGCGTGCCTCCCGCCGCGCGCATCGCGGTGTCGATGGAGCCGAGCGCGGTGCGGCATTGGTTGGCGAAATCGCCCTTGTGCGCGCCGCCCGTCTGGCCAGCGACATGGACCGTGCGCGCGCCCGCGGGGATGATCGCCATTTGCGAGAATCCCATCGGGGCCGGATCGAACATCGTGTCGGGATTGAGGATTCTGAGGCCCGAGGGCCGCATGTCCATTCTGCCTTCGGACTTGGTCATGATGTCTCCTTTCTCGCGCCGCCCCAGGTGACCAGGGCGACGCCAAGCGCGATGAGCGGTGCGGCATAGCCGAGGCCCTCGGGGGGCGCTTCGTTCAAGAGGAATATGGCGACGGGCACGGCGAAGATCGCCGCGACCGAGCCGAGCAGGCTGAGCAGCACTGGCCCGCCATGCTTCTGGAGCGCGAAGAGCAGCAGGAACTGGCCTGCGAAAAGGCCAGCCTGGAGCAGGGTCAGCGCATAGACGATCCCGCCACTCGGCAGGCCGAGTTCGAAGCCGGGCAGCGCGCCCATCGCCATGAGCATCGCCGCCGCGGCGAGGAGCATTCCGGGCGCGAGGGCTTCGGGGCTCTCCCCCGGCGGCCAGCGCAGGGTGCGGTAGAGATTGCCGATCGCGAGCAGCACCGGGCCGAGCAGGGTCAGCAGCAGCCAGAACGGGTTCGCATCGGGCAGGACCAGTTGAAAGGCCGCGAGCAGTGCGGCGCCCATGAGGGCGAAAGCCACACCCGCCGCGCGCACCCCGGCGAACCGCTCGATCTCCAAGGCGAGCGCGCCGAGATAGGTCAGCAAGGGCGGGAATGCGATGGAGAGCGCGACGAAGGACGCACCGACATGCGGCACGGCGGAGAAGAAGATGAGGTTCGATCCGGCCACGGTCACGAATGCCGCGACGACGAAATACTCGATCGTCCGGCGATTGATCGCGGGCAGTCTTCCGCGCACGGCCCCGATCACGCACAGCACCAAAGCCGCACCGGTGATGGACCAGGCGAGAAACGCCAGCGGCGCCAGCCCCATATCTCCGGCGATCTTGGCGAGATTGGTCGTCGCGCCCAGCATCGCGCCGGTGGAGGCGAGCAGAAGAACCGACAAAATGTAACTCGAGCCGTGCATGCGCGGGCCGCTCCGAAGCTGTCTGCGGAGGCACCATGCGCCCGCTGTCGCAACGAAAGATAGTGTCGCGCCGGCGGTTAGGAACCGTCATTTGCGGGACCTATCGTTTCGGTTTCGGAACGATTTGTGAGCGCATCAAGCGCCGTTGGCACGGGCCTTGGCGCAATCGGCGAGCAGGTCGATGAAGGCGCGGACAGCCGGAATGCTGGCACGGCGTGGCGGGAAGCAGGCGAAGATCTCGATCTTCGGGCCTTCGTGGTCGGGCAATGCGCGCAGAAGCTCGCCGGAGGCGACGAGCGGATCGCCGAAGAGCGAGGGCAGGAAGGCGACGCCATGCCCGGAAGCGAGAATGCCGAGCGCGACGGTCGGATCGCCGACGGTCGCCATCGGGGGCGCGGCCATGCGCACGGGTTTTCCCGCATTGTCGTGGAGTACCCAGTCGATAGGCACGCCCGGCACATCGACCGCGATGCGCCCGGCGGCCTCGACGGCTGCGGCGTCGCGCAGATCGAGGGGTGTCTCGCGGCTTGCCGAGACATATAGCCGAAGCGGCGCGGCGAGGATGCGGCGCGCGATCAGGTGCGCCTCGTCCGGGCGGCCGAGGCGGAGCACGACATCGAGATTTTCCGACAGGGGATCGGGGCCGAGGCCGGTCACCGTCACATGGGTGCGCACCGCCGGATGGCGGCGGTGCATCTCGGCCACGACCGGACCCAGCAGTTGCTGCGCCGAAAGCGCGCTGGCCGCGATGCGCAGATCGCCATGCGGCTCCCCATGCGCGGCGCGCAGGACCTCTTCGGCCTCCGCGAGCACGCGGCTGGCGGCCCCGGCGGCGTCCAGAAGGGCACCGCCCGATTGCGTGAGTTGCAGCCCGGTGCCGACGCGGTCGAAAAGCGGCGCACCCGCCACGTCCTCGAGGCGGGCGATCGCGCGGGACAATGTCGCCTTGGACATGCCGCCCCTCCGCGCGGCGCCGCTGATGCTTCCGGCCTCCTGAACAAGGTGAAAAAGATGCAGATCGTCCAGCCCCGGCTTGCCGTTCTGCGCCATGCGCGCACCCTCCCTCATTTTACGGCCTGCTGCGTTCCGCCCAAGGAACAACAGATTTCGAACTGGGGCCTTTGCGGAAGGCGTCAAGTGCTTACTGTCTCGTCTCACCCCGGCGCAGCCCTGAAGGAAACTGTATGACCAGACATTTCACGCCGTCCCCGCGACACGGCCGCGCATCGATCGTGCCGCCATTATCGGCACGCCGACTGACGCATGGCGCGGTCGATGCGATCCGGATCCTCCTCGCGGCGGTGTTCCTCTTCGCGGGGGCTGCCAAGCTCATCGGACTGCCGCTCGTGGCGGCGCCCGATCACCTGACCCCGATGAACGACTGGATCCCGCGCGCGGTCGGGGCGGCGCAGGTCGTGGGTGGATTTCTTCTCGGGGTGCCGCGTATGAGCGTCATCGGCGCAATGCTCTTGATGCTGGCGATGTCGGGCGTGGCGGCGATGCAGGCCCTGACGGGAAGCGGGACGGTTCTCCCCATCCTGGGGATGGTGTATCTCTGCGCCGTGATGATGATCGAGAGGTGACAGCATGAAGCGCCGCGGTTTCGTTTTCGGAGCGCTCGCCCTCGGAGCGTGCTCCTCCGCGCGGCCCAAACTGCGCGCCATCGAGGCCGCGTTGCTGCCGTCCTTCCGGATCGGAGCCGACGCGCCCGCCGAGGCATGGGCCGCGCATCTCGATCTCGGACGGATGCGGAGCGGGCCCAAGGTGCTGGCCCTCTCGGGCGGGGGCGAGGACGGGGCCTTCGGCGCGGGTGTGCTGACCGGCTGGTCCGAGGCGGGCGGGCGCCCGGAATTCGATGTCGTGACGGGTGTTTCGACCGGCGCGCTGATGGCGCCCTTCGCCTTTCTGGGGCCGGAGTTCGATCCCGAATTGCGGCGCATCTACACGAGCTACAACGGCGAGGATCTGCTCGAGGTGCAGGGCTTGCCGGGTATTCTCGGCGCCTCGCTCGCCTCGTCCTTCCCGATGAAGGGCCTCATCCGCAAGCATCTGCCGGATCCGGTGATCGACCGGATCGGCGCGGAATACCGCAAGGGCAGGCGGCTCTTCGTCGTCACCTCCAATCTCGATACGGGCCGCGCGGTCATCTGGGACATGGGCGCCATCGCGGATGCGGGGCGCCATGAGCTCTTTCGCGCCGTCACGCTCGCCTCGGCCTCGATCCCCGGCCTCTTTCCGCCGGTGCGCCTCGATTTCGGCGCGGGGCGCGAGGCGCATGTCGATGGCGGCGTGCACATGCCGCTTCTGGCCGTACCCGAGGCGGCCTTCTCGAACCCGTCCGGCGGCATGCGCGGGGGCGCGCTCTACATCCTCGTGAACAACACGCTGCGCCCGTCGCCCGAGCCGGTGCGCCGCCAGTCCTTCTCGATCATGCAACAGACCTTCGCGACCATGGTGCGCTCGCAGGCCGCGCAATCGGTCGGCATCGCGCGCCGCTATGCCGAGCGGACGGGCATGCGCTTTGCCGTCGCGACGATCGGCCCTGATTTCGATGTCGAATGGAACGCGACCGAGCGGTTTTCGCAAGACTACATGCAGCCGCTTTTCGAATATGGCCGTGCCCGCGTACTGGCGGGGCGTGCCTGGAAGAATGGCTGACGTTCCTTTTTCGTAACTTAGGGTTCCACTCCGGGTCGTTTTCGTATCGGCGACGGTGGTTATCTTCTTCGTCACGCCATCCGGACGAAGAGGACGCCCGACATGCTCATCGAACTCTCTCTCGCGGCCGCCGCGCTTGCGCTCCTTTGGGGCGGGGTGCGTATGCGCCTGCGGTATCGCGGGCTGGTCAGCCTCTCGCTCGGCGCGCTTCTCCTCGTCGCAGTCGGTCTTCGCGTCGCAGGCGTTCTTTCAGGCAGCGGCGGTGATGCGGCATCCGCGCCGACCGAGGCGCGAGGGCCGGTGCGCCCCATCGACTGGGCCGAGGCGGTGCCCTTCACCGACTCGCCGGTGCGCCGGCTGACCGGCACGGTGCGGGCGGCGGACCGTGCGCCGCTCGGCTTCGAGGTGGACGGGCGCGTGGCACGCGTCGCGGCGGAGATCGGCGACAGCTTCGCCAAGGGAGATGTGCTCGCCACGCTCGAAACGACGTCGCTTCAAATCGCGCTCGATCAGGCGCGCGCGGCGCTGATCGAGGCCGAGGCGATGAATGTTGAGGCCGCGCTCGAATATCGCAGGCAAAGCACGCTGTTCGAGCGCGACGTGGTCTCGGCCGCCGCGCGCGACCGTGCCCGTGCCGCCGCCGACAGCGCCAAAAGCCGTCTGGCCGTCGCCCAAGCACGGGTGGCCGATGCGCGCGAGCGGCTGGAGGATGCCGAACTGATCGCGCCCTATGATGGTCAGATCGCGGCGCGCCTCATCGAACCCGCGCAGCTTTATCGCCCCGGCGAGCCTGCCTTCGAGGTTCAGAGCAGCGCCAGCGGTTTCGAGATCGAGGTGACGGTGCCGGGGACCGTCATATCGCGCATCGCCTTGGGCACGCAGCATGAGGCGGCGCTTCTCGATGGGTCGGGCGAGATGCTCGACGCCGCATTGATCGAGATCGGCTCGCGCGCGACGCGGCGCAGCGGGTTTCCCATCGTGCTCGCCGTCAGCGATGCGCCCGCCGGTCTGCGGGCCGGGATGGCCGCCGAGGTGGCCTTGCGGCTCGATGCGGATAGCGCGCGGGCGGGACATGTGGGGGTGCCGCTCGCCTCCATCGCGGTCGAGGACGGCGCAGCGCGGGCGGTCTTCGTTTTTCAGCCCGAAGCCGGAACGCTGCGCCGACAGCCGGTCACGCTCGGCGGTGTCGAGGGCGAGATGGCCCTCATCTCCGAAGGCATCGACGCGGGCGATATCGTCGCGACGGCGGGGCTGCCGTTCCTGCGCGGCGGGATGGAGGTCACCCTGATCGGGCAGGGGGTCGCCCGCTATGACCGCTGAGTGCCCGCCATGCTGACCCGTCTCGCCTTTCGCGCACAGCGTCTCGTCTTCGCCATCGTCGCCATTCTTATGGGCTTCGGGACCTACAGCTATTTCACGCTGCCCGCCCAGGAGGACCCCGCGATCACGATCCGCGAGGCGCTCGTCAGCACGCGCTATCCGGGCCTCTCGCCCGAGCGAATGGAGGAGCTGGTGACCAAGCCGCTCGAACGCGCGATCCGCACCTTGCCGCAGGTCGAGGAAATCCGCTCGTCCTCCACCGCTGGCAATTCGATCATCCATGTCGAGGTCCATGACCGATATTTCGATCTCGACCAGATTTGGGACGATCTGCGCGCCGAGGTCGATCTGGCCGCGGCAAGCCTGCCCGAAGGCACGCAGCCCCCGGTGGTGACCGACGATTTCGGCGACGTGGCCGTGGTGACGGCGGCGCTGCGCTCGCCGGATCATTCGCTGGCCCAGCTCGGGGACATGGCAAGCCACGTGCGCGACCGGCTCTATGCGGTGCCGGGGACGAAAAGCGTGGATATCCTCGGGCGCCAGCCCGAGCGGATCTATGTCGAGACGCGCACGGCCAAGCTGGCCTCGCTCGGGATCGGGACCGAGGCCATCGCGGGCGCGCTGCGCAACCAGAACATCATCCGGCCCGGCGGCGAGATCGACCTCGGCCCGCGCAGCCTCATCATCGAGCCGACGGGCGACTATCGCGATCTGGAAGCCATCGGCGAGACGCTGATCCCGATGCAGGCGGGCGAGACGATCCCGCTGCGCGACATCGCCGAGCTGCGCCGCACGCTGGTCGATCCGCCGCCGCAGGCCGCCTATTACCAGGGCCGTCCCGCCATCATCTTCGCCATCGCGATGCAAGAGGGATCGAACGTGCTCGAGTTCGGGCCGCGCATCGCCGAGCGGCTGGACGAAATCGAGGCGGGCCTGCCGGTCGGCTACGAGATCGACACCGTCACCTTTCAGGCCGATCAGGTCGAGCGGGCGGTCTATGGCGTCACGATCAACGTGCTTCAGACGCTCGGCATCGTGCTGGCGGTGGTCGTGCTGCTGCTCGGGCTGCGCACCGGGCTGATCGTGGGGGCGATCGTGCCGATCGTGATGCTCTCGACGTTGGCGGTCATGGGGTTCCTGGGGCTGCCGCTCGAGCGGATGAGCCTCGCGACACTGGTGATCGCGCTCGGCCTTCTGGTCGATGCGGGCGTGGTCGTCGCCGAGGATTACCAGACCCGTCTCGGCGAGGGGGCAAGCCGCGACGAGGCCTTGCGCCAGACCGGCTCGGAGCTGTCGCTGCCCCTCCTCAGCTCCACCGCGACGACGGTTCTGGTCTTTTTGCCGCTCATGCTGGCCGAGCATGTGGCCGGCGAATACACCCGCTCGATCTCGGTCGTGATCGCCATCACGCTCTCGATCTCCTGGCTTCTGGCCATGACCGTCACCCCGATTCTGTCGCACCGGTTCGCCGCGCGGCCCGATCCCGAGGCGCCCCGCCCCCTGCGCGAGCGGGCATTCGATCCGCTGGGCGAAGGCTACGGGCGGCTCATCGGCTGGATGCTGCGGCGAAAGGCGCTGGTGCTGGGCGCGATGGGGCTTTGCCTCGTCGGCGGGGTTGCGGGCGTGGCCACATCGCCGCAGAGCTTCTTTCCCGGCAGCGACCGCGCGCAACTCATCGTCTATATCGATCTGCCTGCCGATGTGACGACGAACGCCACCGATGCCGCGATGCGCGAGGTGATGCCGACCCTGACCGAAGAGCGGTTCGACTGGCTCGAGGATCAGGCGACCTATGTGGGCTTCGGCGGTCCGCGCTTCGTTCTGTCGCTCACGCCGGTCGATCCCGCGCCCAGTCGCGCGGTCATGGTCGTCAATGTCGATGCGCCCGCCAATGTCGAGCGCGCCAAGCGCGAGCTGCGCGCGCATCTCGAAGGCAGGTTCAGTCAGTTCGAGGCGCGCGTCACGCCGATGTTTCTCGGGCCCTCGGACAGCTCGATCCTCGAGGTGCAGATCAAGGGGCCGGACCGCGCTTTCATCTACGACACCGCGCGCGAGATCGAGGCGATCATCGCCACGGTGCCGGGCGCGCGCGACATACGGCAGGATTGGGAGAACCGCACCGCGCGCGTGTCGGTCCGCGTCGATCAGGCGCGCGCGCGGGCGTCGGGCGTCACCTCGGCGGATGTGGCGCGCAGCATGTCGGCCTATTACTCGGGCCGGCCCGTCTCGGAATTTCGCGAGGGCGACGACGTGATCCCGATCGTCGCGCGCGGCATGGAAGGCGAGCGCGGCGATCTCGACCGGATGCGCACGCTGTCGGTCTTCAGCGCCTCCGGCGAGGCGGTGCCGCTCATGCAGGTGGCCGATATCGAGCTGGTCAACGGCTTCTCGCGGATCGAGCGCGAAAATCTGGTGCGCACCGTCACGGTACAGGGTCGGTCGAGCGAGATGGGCGCCGAGGACATGGCCCCGCTCATCGCAGATCGGCTCGATGCGCTGCGCGCCGATCTGCCGCCGGGCCACAGCATCGAATTCGACGGCATTCTCGTGCAATCGGGCGAGGGGCGCGCGGCGCTGGCGGCGAACATGCCGCTCTGCCTCGCCATCATCGTCATCCTGCTGATCGCGCAATTCAACTCGCTGCGCCGCCCTGCCGTCATCCTCGCGACCGTCCCGCTCATCGTGGTGGGCGTGGCGCTGGGGCTGCGCATCTTCTCCGCGCCGTTCGGCTTCATGCCCATCCTGGGCCTGCTGAGCCTCGCGGGGATCATCCTCAACAACGCCATCGTGCTGATCGACAGGATCGATCTGGAGCGCGCCGAGGGGCATGACGGGGATGCCGCAATCATCCGCGCGGGCGTGCGGCGCCTGCGGCCCATCGTCATGACCACGGTGACGACCGTTCTGGGCCTGCTGCCCCTCATCCTGTCGCGCGATCCGCTCTTTTACGGCATGGCCGCCGTCATGGCGACGGGCCTTCTCGTCGGCACCGTCCTGACCCTCGGCGTGGTGCCCGTGCTCTACTCGATGGTCTTCCGCACTTGCGCTGCGGCGGAGCGGGCAGGAGCCGAGGCGTGAGTGAAGCGGCCTCCATCACTCCTTGCGCGCGTATCGCGTCTCCGCCTCGTAATAGGCGTCGAAGCCCAGCCGCTGGCGCAGGTCCGCGAAATCCATGAGGCCGGGCGTGTGATCGCGCCCCTCGCGCAGCGCCTCGAGCGTCGCCACCATGCCCCGCATCGCGGCCGAGAGCGCGGCGAGCGGGTAGGCCGCGACCTTGAAGCCGAGCGCCTCGAGCCGGGCGGGGGGCAGGATGGGGGTCTGGCCGCCTTCGAGCATGTTGGCGACCTGCGCGCCCGGCACCTCGGCGCAGATGGTGCGCATCTCCTCCTCGCTCAGCGGCTCCTCGACGAAGATCATCTCGGCGCCGAGTTCGGCGAAGGTCTGCGCGCGGCGGATCGCTTCGGCAAGGCCATGGGTGCGGCGCGCGTCGGTGCGGGCCTTGATGACGATATCGGCGCGCCCGCGCGCCTCGATGGCGGCGCGGATGCGGTCATAGGCTTCCTCGCGGTCCACCACCGCCTTGCCTTGGGTGTGGCCGCAGCGCTTGGGCGCCACCTGATCCTCGATCATGACGCCAGCGCAGCCCGCGCGCGCGAAGCCCTCGACCGTGCGCATCACGTTCATCGCGTTGCCATAGCCCGTGTCGCCATCCACCATCATCGGGATCGCGATCCCCTCGAGAACGTTGCGCGCCTGATCGCGCACCTCGCCATAGCTCATCAGCCCCAGATCGGGCGCGCCGATGCGGCTCGCCGAGGCGGCGAAGCCCGACAGGAACGTCAGCTCGAATCCCGCCTGTTCGATCAGACGCGCCGAGAGCGCATCGAAGCAACAGGGCATCATCACGAGGCCGGGCCGCGCCAGAAGGGTGCGCAGCCGCGCGGCGGCGGGATTGGGATGGGGCTCAGCCATGGGGCGCCTCGTTGTAGGGTGGGCAGGTTTTCCAGCGCGGCACGTCGCGCGCCATCTTGTCCAGAAGGCGGATCAGCATCGTTCGCTCGGCAGGATCGAGGCTCGCGGTCATCGCATCCTCGGCCTGCCGGAAAAGGGCCATGCCCGCATCATGCGCCGCGCGCCCGGCATGGGTCAGGCTCAGCAGGCTGCGGCGCGCGTCTTCGGGATCGGGCCGGCGCGCAATGAGACCCTTGGCCAGAAGCGACGACACCCCCCGGCTGACCGAATTGGACGGCTGCTCGGTCACTTCGCAGATGTCGCGCGCGTTCAGCCCGCTGCGAAAGGCGAGGCAGACGAGCACCGTCCATTCGGGACGGATCAGCCCGTGATCGCGTTCGATACGGCGCAGCAGCGGCTCGCGGAAGAAGGCGGTCAGAAAGGCGATGCGATAGCCGATGGGCAGCGGCGTGCCGTCGAGAATGTCGATGAGTTTCATGGGCGCTCCGGGTCGTGACGATAATCGTTCCATATGGAGCAAGTTATTGCTAGGCTTTTCTCGCGAGCGGCCGAAAGAGCCGGCGGCACGGGAGGAGATCATGACCCAAGGGCGATACGCGCGGCTCGAGCGCGGCGTGCTGAACGGCTTTGCCGCGCTGCTCATCGTGCTGATGGGCGCGATCGCCGTGCAGGTCGTGGCGAGCCTTTTCGACATCAATCCTCTGGTCCGCTTCGAGCGCGCTCTGCCGTGGCTCGGGCAGGCGGTGACGCTCAATTCGCTGCTCGATCTGCAATGGCATCTTCTGGCTGTCATCGCGCTCTTGCCCGCCGGTATCGTGTGGCTGCGCGACGGGCATGTGCGTGTCGATTTCCTCTATGACCGTTACCCGCCCCGCGCGCGCCACGCGCTGGATCTGGGCGGGAACATCGTTTTCGCAGCGCCCTTCTTCGTGATGGCGATCCCCGGCGCCTTCGATTTCTGGCATCGTTCCTGGCGCTCGGGCGAGGGCTCGGCCAGCGGGGGGCTGAACGATCTGTGGCTCATCAAGGCGGTGCTGCCGCTCGGCCTCGGCCTCGTCGCGCTGGCGGCGCTGATCGAGAGCGTCCGCCTCATGCGCGCGCTGGTGCGCGGATGAGCGATCTGGCCCTGCCGCTCGCCATGGCCGCGCTGACGCTGGGCGGCATTCTCGCAGGCTACCGCGTGGCGTTCGTGCTGGCGGGCGCGTCGGCGCTCTTCATCCTCCTCTCGGGCCTGCCGACCGCCTTCTTCAATCTCATCGTCAGCCGCATCTACGCGAATGTGCTGACCAACTGGCTGCTGGTCGCGATCCCGATGTTCATCTTCATGGGCCTCATCCTCGAGAAATCCGGCGTGGCGGAGCGCGCGCTGAAGGGGGCGCAGCGGGCACTCGGCGGCACGGCGGCGGGCATGGGGATCGCCGTTCTGGTGATCGGCGTCCTTCTGGCCGCCTCTTCGGGCGTGGTGGGGGCGAGCGTCGTTTTGCTGGCGTTGCTGGCGCTGCCGCGCATGACCGAGGCAGGCTATGACCGGCCGACATCTGCCGGCCTCATCGCGGCAAGCGGCACGCTCGCCATCCTCATGCCGCCCTCGGTCATGCTCATCATCCTCGGCGATCAGCTCCAGACGCCGGTGCCGGACATGTTCGCGGGCGCCATCGGTCCGAGCCTCGTGCTCGTCGCACTCTATGGCGCCTACATCGTCTGGCGCGCGCGCGGATTGCCGCGCGCGCCGCGCGGCCCGGCGGCGGGCCTCCTTCTGGGGCTGGGCCGCACGCTTATCGACGTGGCGCCGCTGCTGCTGCTCGTCATCGCGGTGCTCGGCTCGATCATCGCGGGCCTCGCCACCCCGACCGAGGCGAGCGGGCTGGGCGCGCTGGGCGCGATCCTCGTCACCGTGCTCTACCGCCGCTTCGATGCGGGCGTCATCATGGACGCGGCGCGCGAGACGGTGCTGGCCACCTCGGTCGTGCTGATGGTGATCGTGGGCGCGACCTGCTTTTCGGCGGTCTTCAAGGGCGTGGGCGGCGATGCGATGATCCGCAGCGGCCTCGGCCTCTTCGGCGACAACCCGTGGACGATCCTTCTGGTCGTCATGGGTGCTATCTTCGTTCTGGGCTTCGTGCTCGACTGGCTCGAGATCACGCTGATCCTGATCCCCATCTTCGCGCCGGTCATCTCGGGGCTCGAGTTCGGCAACGGTCTCTCGGGGCAGGCGCTGCTGATCTGGTTCGGCATTCTCGTCGCGGTGAACCTGCAGACGAGCTTCCTGACGCCGCCTTTCGGCTTTGCGCTCTTCTACCTGCGCGGCGCGGCCAGGGGACAGGTTGCGACGACCGAAATCTATCGCGGTGTGATCCCGTTCATCGCGCTGCAACTCATCGCCCTGGGGCTGCTGATGGCGTTTCCATGGCTGATCACGGGCCTCGTATGAGGGGCGAATTCTGGGAGGAATGGACATGAAGACGCATATCATCGCAGCGGCGCTCGCCGCTCTCGGCGCCGCATCCGCGCAGGCCGAGGACTACAATCTGCAATCGGCTTTCGCCAAGCAATTGCCCGTGCTCGGCCCGGGCATCGACCGTTTCGCCGAGACTGTCTCGACGCTCACCAATGGCGAGGTCAACTTCATCCATCTGGGCGATGGCGAGCTCTCGCCCGCCTTCGAGATCTTCGACAATGTGGGCGCGGGCGCAATTCCGGCGGGCATGAGCTATGCGGCCTATGCCGCGGGCAAAGCGCCCGCCGCGGCGCTTTTCGGCTCGATGCCCTTCGGGCCGGACGCGATCAAATATGTCTCATGGGTCAATCACGGCGGCGGGCTCGAGCTTTGGCGCGAGATCTACGCGCCCTTCAACGTGGTGCCGATGCCCTGCGGTGTCATCATCTCGGAAGCGGGCGGCTGGTATACGCGCGAGATCGACACGGTCGAGGATCTGCAGGGCCTCAACATCCGCATCGGGGGTCTCGGCGGCGCGATCCTGTCCAAGCTGGGCGCCAACGCGATGAGCCTGCCGGCGGGCGAGATTTCGACCGCGCTGGAGACCGGGCGGCTCGACGCGACCGAGCTCAGCTTTCCGATGGTCGACCGGCTGCTGGGCTTCGACAAGGTGGCCAAGAATTACTATTTCCCCGGCTGGCATCAGCCCTCGGGCTTCATCGAGTTCTACATGAACAAGGACATGTGGGACAGCCTGCCGGATCAGCACCGCGCGGCGATCGAGACGGCCTGCATGGATTTGAACCTCTGGACCATCGGCACAGCCGTCGTGGGGCAGCAAGAATATCTCGATGCGTTCCGCAAGAATGGCGTCGAGGTGCGCCGTTTTCCGGATGAGGTGATCGAGGCGCTGCGCACCGCGACCAAGGAGGTCTATGCCGAGCAGTCCGAGGCCGATCCGATGTTCGCCCGCGTGATGGAGAGCTATCGCAGCTTCAGCGCGGCTTATGACGAGTATCAGGATTTGAACCGGCTCGATTGACGGGGCAGGGATGGCCTACAGCCTCAGCGATTTCGGCAGCTACTGGGCGGGCGGCAACGTCGCGCGGGTGCGCGAGGGCGCGCCGCGCGACATCGCCTTCACGCGCGATGCGAGCTACCGCTATGACCCGCGCGGCCATTTCGCGGTCCATGCGGCCTATGTGCAGTATTTTGTGCCGAGCGCCGCGCAGGGTTCGCCCGTGGTGCTGGTGCATGGCGGCGGCATGGCCGGAAGCTGCTGGGAGACGACGCCCGATGGCCGACCCGGCTGGCTGCACCGCCTGCTGGATGCGGGCCGCGCGGTGCATGTCGTCGATCTGCCCGAGCGGGGCCGCGCCGGCTTCGCGCCCGGTCACATGCCGAGCGCGCCGCTCTTGCGCAGCATGGAGGAGGCGTGGAGCCTCTTTCGCTTCGGCCCGCCCGAGGGGTTCGCGGCCCGCGCGGGCCATCTCGGGCAGCAGTTCCCCGTCGACGCGCTCGAGGCGTTCGCGCGGCGTTTCGTGCCGCGCTGGCTTGGCACGGCGCCGGTGCATCTCGCGGCTCTTTCGGCGGTGATGGAGCGCGTGGGCCCAGCCGTCCTGATCTGCCATTCCCAAGGCTCGGAAACCGCCTTCGACGCCGCCGCCACGCGCCCCGATCTGGTGGCGGGGCTGGTCGCGGTCGAGCCGTCGGCCTTCCCGAGCGATCCGGGCGCGCTCGCCACCTGCCCGCCGATCCTCGTGCAGGGCGATCATCTGGCTGCCTCGCCCGACTGGCAGGCCCGCGCGGCGCGGTGGGCGGCGCTGGCGGATGCGATGCCCGGCGCGTGCCTCATCGACACGGCGCGCGAGGTGGCGCCGGGCGGCTCGCACATGCTGATGATGGACCGCCATTCGGACGCGGTTCTGGAGGCGATACTGGCACGGCTGCGCGACTAGCCGTCGCTTTCGGCCTCGAGCGTCAGCGGCACGGGGCCGGTGCGCAGATCGTCGACGCGTAGCGGCTCTTCGGGCTTCGAGAGGCGATTGCGCACGACCCAGTGCAGACGCTCTTCGGCGCGGGTGATCGCCACATAGGCGAGGCGTTTCCAGAGCGGCTGGCCCGCCTCGCTGCGGCCCATGCGGGCGGCGGCGTAGAGATCGGGCGCGAAGACCTGCACGTCCTTCCACTGCGAGCCTTGCGCCTTGTGGATCGTGACCGCCGCGCCATGCAGAAAGGTCGCGCCCATATTGGCGGCGAAGGGAATGAACGGCTCTTCCTCGTCCGGCTTCTCGATCTTGACGATGCTCGCCGCGCTCAGCTGCGGGTCTTCGGCGCCCATCACATGCAGGCGCGAGAAACCGGGGCGGCGGCCCGGCCCCAGATAAATCACCTGCGCGCCCTTGATGAGGCCCCGCGCCTCCAGATCGAGCCGCTTCTTGCGATGCTTGAGCGGCAGTTCGATCCCGTCGCAAATGAGCGGCTCACCTTCGAGGAGCGCGTCGAGCGGCGCGCCGTGGACGGAGCGGAAGGCATTGATCAGCTTGATCCGCGTGACGTTCCGCCAGACCAGAACGGGGCTGCGCGCCATCAGATCGACCTCGACGCGCTGCGCCCATCTCACCCGGTCGTCGCGCTGGGCCGCCTCCTCGATCATGCGCTCGAAATGATGGAATTCCAGCGCGGGATCAGCCAGCGCGTGGGCGAGGTCCAGAATTGGATTGTCCGCGTCCTGCCGGTGAATGCGGTGCAGCTCGAGCTTCGATGTCTCGGGCAGCGCCTCGAAGACCATGCCGCCGCTGCTGTTGACGGGCGCCAGCTGTGCCGGATCGCCGAAAAGCAGGAGGGTCGGGAAAATCTCCTTGAGATCCTCCATCTGCCGCGTATCCAGCATCGACGCCTCGTCGATGAAGCCGATGTCCAGAGGCTCCTCGCGGCGCTTCCATCCGGTGATGAAATCGCTGCCCTTGAGGCCCGCGGCGGCCAGCGCGCCGGGGATCGACTTGTTCGTCTGGTAGAAGGCATGCGCGCGGTCGAGCGCGGTTTCGGGCATGTCCTCTATCTCGGGGCGCTCGCCATTGCCGGCCAGCCATTCGGCGATCTTCTCGTATTCGGGGTCATAGACGGGCGTGTAGAGGATGCGGTGGATCGTCGTGGCGGGCACGCCGCGCATCCGCAGCACGCTCGCCGCCTTATTGGTCGGCGCTAGGATGGCCAGCGTGCGGCGGTCCTTGCGTTTCTTGCCCTCGTAATCGCCCGAGACGATATCGACGCCCGCCTCCTCGAGCGCGCGGTAGAGCGCGGCCAAAAGCAGCGTCTTGCCCGATCCAGCCTTGCCGATCACGGCCATGACGCTCTCCTTGCCTTCGCGCGGGGGCGTCGTCGTGCCGTTCTCGAGATCCACACCGGCGGCGCGCAAGGCTTCGCTGATGCGGTCATGCGCCTCGGCCTGATCGGCGGAATAGGTGACGGTGGTCTGGGGCAATTCGGTCATGCGCGCGACCCTATAGCGGCGCTGCGGCGGGGGCCAGAGAAAGGGGCCGGAGAAAGGGGCGCCGAACGCGCCCCTCACCATGCGTCAGATCGTCTGGTCATACTCCCCGACCGAAGGCTCGGTGCGGATCACGGCATCGATATCGGCGAAAATCGCGCGCATTTCGGCCTCGCTTTCGCTGCTTTCGCAAACGACCACGAGGTTGGGCGTGTTGGACGAGGCGCGCACGAGGCCCCAGCTTCCATTGTCCAGAATGACGCGCGCGCCGTTCACGGTGACGACCTGCGCGATCTTGCGGCCCGCCAGCGGCATATTGGCCTCATGCTGCGCGACCAGCTTGGCCACGAGGCGCTCCAGCACCTCGTATTTCTCGAGGTCCGCGCAATAGGGCGACATGGTGGGCGTCGCCCAAGTCATCGGCAGGGCGCGGCGCAGATCGGCCATGGATTTCTCGGGGTTGCGGTCCATCAGCTTGCAGATCTCGACCGCGACGCGCAGGCCGCAATCGTAACCGCGCCCGACGGGCTCGGCGAGGAAGTAGTGGCCCGATTTCTCGAACCCCGCGAGCGCGCCGAGTTCCTTGACGCGGCGCTTCATGTGGCTGTGGCCGGTCTTCCAGTAATCGGACTTGGCGCCATGCGCCAGGAGTTCGGGGTCCGATGCGAAGAGCCCGGTGGATTTCACATCCGCGACGAAGGTGCTGCCGGGATGGAGCCGCGCGAAATCGCGGGCCATGATGACGCCCATCTTGTCGGCGAAAATCTCCTCGCCCTCGTTGTCGACAACGCCGCAGCGGTCGCCGTCCCCGTCGAAGCCGAGCGCGAAATCGGCGCCGGACGCGCGCACGGCATCGGCCATGTCGTGCAGCATCTCCATCGCCTCGGGGTTCGGATTGTAATGCGGGAAGGTGTAGTCGAGCTCGTTATGCGAGGGCACGACCTCGACGCCCATCCGCGCGAAAAGCTCGGGCGCGAAGGCCGAGGCGGTGCCGTTCCCCGTGGCGCAGACCACCTTGAGCGGGCGGCTCATGCGGAAATCGCCGACCAGATCGTCGAGATAGGCCTCGCGCACGCCGGGCGCGAATTCGTAGGCGCCGCCGGGCCGGGGCTGTCCGCGCCCTTCGAGCACGATGGATTTCAGCTCGGCCATCTCCTCCGGGCCGTGGGTCAGCGGCCGCTCGAAGCCCATTTTGACGCCGGTCCAGCCGTTCGGATTATGCGAGGCCGTGACCATGGCGACGGCGGGCGCATCCAGATGGAACTGCGCGAAATAGGCCATCGGGCTGAGCGCGGGGCCGATATCCAGAACCTTGATCCCGGCCTGCATCAGACCCAGCATCAGCGCGTTCTTGATGCTGAGCGAATAGTCGCGATAGTCGTTGCCCACCGCGATCACCGGCGCGATCCCGCGAAGATGCATCTGCGTGCCGAGCCCGAGGCCGAGCGCTGTCATGCCGGGGAGGTTGATCTCCTCGGGGTATTTCCAGCGCGCGTCGTATTCACGAAAGCCGGTCGGGGCGATCATCGCGTCGCGCAGGAATTCCCATGTGTTGGGGGTGACGGTGCTGGCTGGAATCATCGAGGCTGTGTCTTTCTGTGAAGGTCTGGCGCCGCGTCAGGACGAGACCTGCTCGCGCAGGATCGACGCGGTGAGCGAGATCATGAGGTAGATGCCCGCGAAGACGAGGAAGGCGAGGATCGTGTTCTCGAAGGCGCGCGGATAGGAGGCGTCCTGAGATGCCACCGGGCGCACGCTGACGGTGAGATAGCGCACCTGCTTGTTCGCCTCGCTCGCGCTCATCCGCTGGGCTTCGAGCGCGCCCTGAAGCACCATGTCGGCGGTCATCAGGTCGGCCTGCGCCATCTGGATATCGGCGGTCTGCGAGGCGAGCGAGGCGTTCTCCTCGGTCGCGTCGGTCAGGCGCGCGCGCTGCTTTTCCTGCTCGCGCTTCAGCACTTCGATCTCGCTGGTCAGCGCCTCGACACGGGCCTGATTGGGCCGCGCGTTGTTGAGCTGCGTGTTCAGGGCGAGCTGCTTTTCCTGCAGCTGCAATTCGACATTGCCGATAAGCTGGCGGATATTCGCGATCTCGCCCTCGGGATCGAGAACCGTGCCCTCCTGAAGCGCGACAAGCTGGCGCTGGGCCTCGCGGCGGTCCTCCTTGGCCTGCTCTAGGCTTTCGACGGACGAGGCGAGCGCATCCTCGCGCTTTCGTTTGGAGAGGTCATCGACGCGCTCCTCGGCATAGGCGATGAGCTTTTCGGAGAATTCGGCGCTGATTGCGGGATCGGCGGTCGAGACCTCCATGCGCAGAACGCCCTCGGTCGGATCATAGCCGATCTTCACGTATTTCTTGTAGAGCTTGTAGGCTTCCTCGTTGCTGGCATCGGCATCGAGGCGCTGGATCGGGTCGATCCAGGGCTGGCTGAAATGCTCGCGGAAGCCGACATCGCGGTCGAGCCGCAGCATCGCGTCCTTGGACAGAAGGTAGGATTGCGTGGCGATCGCGTCCTGTCCGGTCGCGAACTGGCTGGGCAGCTTGAACCCGCCGAGACCGCCTCCGCCCCCGCCGCCGTCATTCGACAGGATCAGGAATTCGGACTTGGTCGAATACATGGGCGTCGCGACCGCGTAATAGTAATACCCCGCGAGCAGCGTCGGCAGGAAGACGAAGGCGGCAAGCCGCGTCAGCAGCAGCAGGAGCTTGCGGCGCCGCCGTTTGCCGATGTCGCGCTGGATGCGCGTGATCTCGTCGCTGCGCCGTTCGGAAGGGCTCAGGTGGGTCGAGGGCAGGTTGGTCTGCGCGGGCATCGTCTGCGGAAGCTGCACGCGCTGGCCTTCCATCGCGGTGCCCTTGGCGGGCACCAGATCGCCGATATCGCCTTCGTTGCGGTCGTTGGCCACCAGCTCGAGAATGCTCGAGCGCTGGAACGGGTCGATCCCGCGCTCGCGCAAGAGGCGCACGGCGTCGAAATCCGATGTCGGGGCGAGGCCGTGCTTTTGCGCGACCCGGCGGGCCATGCGCAACTGGCGGCCGGTCAGGCCCTCGCGGCGGATCTCGTCGATGCTGGTGGCGCCGTCCATCTCGCGCGCGCTCGAAATCTGGCCCTCGCGCGGGGCCTCGCGGCGGGCCTCACCCTCAGGCTCGCGGGACGCGGCGGTCTCCGCCTGGCGCATGTCCTGCGGGGCGTCGCCTTCGGTGGGCGTCGTCCGGCGGATGCGGAATTTTCTAGCCTTGGGTTTCGTAGTCATAAAGCTGTTTGGCCTCTTCCAAGGTGTCGAACATGTAAAGCTGCCCGCCCATGAGAACGGCAGCGGAGGTTGCGAATTTCTCGAGCACGGCGGGCTGGTGCGAGACGATCACCACCGTGGTCGTCGCCAGCCTTTCGCGCAGGATCTCGCCCGCCTTGCGGTTGAACTCGACATCCGTGGACGAGGGCATGCCTTCGTCGATCAGGTAGATGTCGAAGTCCAGAGCCAACATGAGCGCGAAGGTGAATCGTGATTTCATGCCCGCGCTGTAGGTGCCCAGCGGCTGGTCGAAATATTCGCCGAGATTGCACATCCAGCGGCAGAACGCCTCGACGTAATCGGGATCGAGCCCGTAGAGCCGGGCGATATAGCGGCTGTTCTCCATCGCCGAGATCTTGGAGATGACCCCGCCCATGAAACCGAGCGGAAAACTGATGCGGCAGCCGCGCCGGATCTCGCCCTCGTCCGGTTTCTCGAGGCCGGCCATCATGTTGATGAGTGTCGTCTTGCCCGTGCCGTTCGGTGCCAGAACGCCCATGGACCGGCCAAGCTCCACGCGGAAGCTGACCTTTTCGAGGATCACCTTTCGCTGTGTGCCGGTCCAGAAGGACTTGCTGACATTGTCGAATTCGAGCATCCGGCGCTCCGAGAAACTGCTTGGGTCGCCCTCTTGCCGCGGGGCTTTGACTGTGGCGCATCGGCCAGCACCCGTCTGGCGGGCCGCTTCTTACCTATACAGGCATTCAAGGCAGAATTATGCCCTATCTGCAAAAATGTCGTCAGGAAAATCCATTTTTTGTTCGGTATCGGAAACAATTGCGGGGCTTTGCGGCGCCCCGTGCGGTGGAATCCGGACGCCGCGCGGCCTATCTGCGCGGACATGAGCGATGACGCCGCCCTTCTTGCCGAGCGAATTCGGGCCTGCCGGATCTGCGCGGAGCGCTTCCGCGCCACCGCGACGGGCCATGAGCCGCGCCCCGTCGCGTGGTTTCGGCCCGGCGCGCGGATCCTGATCGCCGGGCAGGCGCCCGGCGCGCGTGTTCATGCCTCGGGCGTGCCCTTCGATGACGCCTCGGGCGCGCGGCTGCGGGACTGGCTCGCGCTGGAGCGCGAGGCCTTCTACGACACGGCCCGCGTGGCGATCGTGCCCATGGCTTTCTGCTTTCCGGGCTATGACGCGCGCGGCGCCGATCTGCCGCCGCCCCCGATCTGCCGGGCGACATGGCATGACGCGGTGATGGCGGCGCTGCCGGGTATCCGGCTCAGGGTGCTGGTCGGCGCGCATGCGCAGCACTACCATCTGGGCGCGCGCGCGCCGCTCACGCAGCGCGTGGCCGAGTGGCGCAGCCATGCGCCGGAGATATTCCCGTTGCCGCATCCCTCGTGGCGCAGTACGGGATGGCTGAAGAGGAACCCGTGGTTCGAGGCCGAGGTCCTGCCCGCGCTGCGGGCCCGAGTGAAAGAGGTGCTGACCGATGACTGAGACCGCGCTCGACCGCGCCCATGCGGCGATGGAGGCCGCCGAGGACGACGGCGCGCCGCGTCTCGCCTTCTATCACTGCCTTGCCGATACGCAGCTTTTCGTGCTGCTGACGGAGGAGCCGGAGGGCGATCACGTCACGCCCCGCACCTTCGATCTGGAGGGCGTCGCTTACGCGCTCGGCTTCGACACCGAAGACCGTTTGGCGGGGTTCGCGGGTGGGGCGGCTCCCTATGCCATGCTGCCGGGCCGCACGCTCTCGGGGATGCTCGCCGAGGCGGGCGCAGGGCTCGGGCTCAATCTCGATGCGGCGCCCTCGTCGATCCTGCTGCCGCCCGAGGCGCTGGGATGGCTGGCCGAGACGCTGGGGCAGGGCGGCGGGGCCGAAGCGAACGCCCGCCCCGAAGCCGTCAGCGCCCCCGAGGGCGTGCCGCAGGCTCTGCTGAGCGCGCTCGACGCCAAGCTGGCGCGGGCCGAAGGGCTGGCAAGCCATGCCTGCCTTGCCGGAGCACGCTATGCGGGCGGCGCGAAGGGCCATGTTCTGATGTTCATCGGCACGGCGCCGGGTGCCGAAGGCGCGCTGACGCGGGCGGTGTCCGAGGCGCTGACCTTCTCGGGCATCGAAGCGGGCGCGCTCGATGTGGGCTTCGCCGAGGCCGGAGGCGCCTTGGCCCAGAGGCTCGAAAAAGTCGGGCTGCGCTTTGATCTGCCGCGTCCCTCGGCGCCCCTCGAGCGCGCGGCGCCCGGCTCGGACCCGTCGCGCCCGCCTCGGTTGAAGTGAGAACCAATTCGTCCGAATAGCGCCGAAGGCGCCGGACGAGCGCCTGCCCGTCCCGGCGGGCTGGCGCTTTGCCATCGTCGCGCAGCCGCATGAGCAGAGGATGTGTTAGGAAGAATAAAGCACACCGAATGTCCGGCGCAGCGCCATCCCACGGGCAGGCGCTCGCCCAGCTCAGCGAAGTGAAGCTATCAAGCGACACCTGGCTCAGCGCCAGCTCAATATCCCAGCTTCGGATCCACCAGATGCAGGAAAGGCTCGCCCGCTTCGCCGCGGCGGATGTTCTCGGCGATGACCTGGCTCGCGGTCTCGTCGCGTGTCTCGGAGGCGATATGGGGCGTAACGGTCACCGAAGGATGCGCCCAGTAGGGATGCCCCTGCGGCAGCGGCTCGGTGCGGAAGACGTCGAGCGTCGCATGCGCGATATGGCCCGCATCCAGCGCCGCGAGAAGCGCGTCGTCGTCGATCAGCGGCCCGCGCCCCGGATTGACGATGATTGCGCCGCGCGGCATCCGCGCGATCGCCTCGGCATCGAGAAGGTTCTCGGTGTCGGCGGTCTTCGGCAGGAGCAGGACGAGGATCTCGGCGCGCTCCAGCGCCTCTTTCAGACCGTCCTCGCCGGCGAGGCAGCGAATGCCCGGCAGGTCCTTCTGCGAGCGGCTCCAGCCCGTCACGTCGAAGCCGAGATATCGCAGCGCATCGGCGCAGGCGGCGCCCAGCTCCCCGAGGCCGAGCATCGTCACGCGCCGCTCCTCGGCGAGCGGCGGGATATGCTTGCGCCATTGCCCGTCCTGCCCGTGGATATGCGCGTCCATCCCGAGATGGTGGCGCAGCACATGGCCCGTCACCCATTCGACCATGCCGCGCGTCAGACCATGATCGACCATGCGCGCCAGCGGCATGTGCAGCGTCGGGTTGCCGATGATGTTCTCGACCCCGGCCCAGAGGTTCAGCGCGGCCTTGCAGCGCGTGTACGGCGTGAAGTCCTGCACCGGGCCGTTGGGGGCGAGCACGATGTAATCCACCTCTTCGGGTGCGATGTCGCGGGAGAGCACGTAATCCTCGATGCCCGCGCGCTCCAGCGCGCGCCGCAGGGGGCCCTCGTATTGCGGCCAGCGTTCGTCCTTGGCGGCGAACAAAATATTGACGGGCATCGGGTTACCTCGGCTTGTGGACATGCGCGCTCTGGACCATGCCGAAACCGATCATGAGGATCAACATGGCCGAGCCGCCATAGCTCACCAGCGGGAGCGGCACGCCGACAACGGGTGCAAGCCCCATGACCATCGACATGTTGACCGCGAAGAAGAGGAAGAACGTCGCCGCGACGCCAAGGGTCAGCAGGGACGAGAAGCGGTCGCGGTTCGTCATCGCCGTCACGATGCAGAAGACGATGATGAGCGCGTAGAGCCCCAGAAGCGAGATCGCCCCGATGAAGCCGAATTCCTCGGCCAGCGTGGTGAAGATGAAGTCGGTATGCTTCTCGGGCAGGAAGTTGAGCCGCGATTGTGTGCCTTGCATGAAGCCGCGCCCCGTCCAGCCGCCCGATCCCAACGCGATCTTGGACTGGGTGATGTGATAGCCCGCGCCGAGCGGGTCCTGACTGGGATCGAGAAAGGTGTCGATGCGGCGGAACTGGTAATCCGCGATGAGCTGCCAATCCGTGCCGCGGCTCTTGAAAACGGCGGTGACGAGACCGATCCCCGCCGCGAAGACGCCCGCGAAATAGGCCCAATGCACCCCGGCGAGAAACATCATTCCGCCGCCCGCCGCGATCAGCAGGATCGACGTGCCCAGATCGGGCTGCTTGAGCACGAGATAGACCGGAACGAGGATGATGGCGACGGGGATGATCACCCAGAGCGGCCGCGACGTCTTTTGCAGCGGCAGCCAGTCGTAATAGGCGGCCAGAAGCATCACGAGCGTGATCTTCATCAGCTCCGAAGGTTGCAGGCGCATGAAGCCGAGATCGATCCAGCGCTGCGCGCCCATGCCGACGGTGCCGACGAACTCGACCGCCACGAGCAGCGCCAGCGAGACCGCATAGGCGAGCGCCGAGATGTTGCGCCAGAACCAGATCGGCACCATCGCCGCGATCAGCATGGCCGCGAAACCGACGCCGAAGCGTTTCATCTGCGGGTCCATCCACGGTGTGCGCGAGCCGCCCGCCACCGAATAGAGCATGAGAAAGCCGACGCAGGCCACCGCGACGAGCAGCACCGCAAGCGGCCAGTTCACGTAGAGGATCTTGCGAAGGCCCGTGGGGACGCTCTTGACCGAATATTCGAGATAGCTCATGCGCGATCGCTCGGTTTCGGGCCGTGATGCGGGCGTGCGTCGCGCAGCCGTTTCTGCTGCGCCTCGATGCGGGCGCGGTCGGCGGCGGGATAGGCGTCGAGGGGCGGATCGCCCTGGTAGAGCGCCTGCAAGGTGATGTCGCGCGCGATGGGGGCGGCGACGGCCGAGCCGCCGCCGCCATGCTCGACAACCACGCAGACGGCGACCTTCGGGTTCTCGTAGGGCGCGTAGTTCACGAAGAGCGCGTGATCGCGGCGCTCCCACGGCAGGTCCTCGTTGCGCACGACGCCTTGCGCGCGCTCGGCGGCGGTGATGTTGCGCACCTGGCTCGTGCCGGTCTTGCCGGCCATGCGCATGGTCTCGGCGATGATGCGGCTGCGATAGGCGGTGCCGCGCTTGTTGTTCGACACATCGTACATCGCGCGGCGCACGTTGCGCAGGTTGTTCTCGTTGAGGCCGAGATCCTCGCCGTGGCCCGTGGGCGTCTCGACCCCGTCGACGGACTTGATGAGCCGCGGCGTGACCGCCCGCCCCGTGGCCAGCCGCGCGGTCATGACGGTGAGTTGCAGCGGCGAGGTGAGCACGAAGCCCTGGCCGATCGAGGCGTTGACGCTGTCGCCGATCACCCATTCGGCGCCGCGCGCGCTGCGCTTCCAGTCCTTGGTCGGGATCAGCCCCTCGGCCACGCTGGTCATCGGCAGGTCATGCGCGACCCCGAGCCCGAGCCTGTGGGACATCTCGCTGATCTTCTCGATCCCGGTGCGCAGCGCCATTTCGTAGAAATAGACGTCGCAGCTTTCGCGCAGCGCGCCGCTGAGGTCCATGTTGCCATGACCCGCGCGCTTCCAGCAGTGAAAGCGCCGCCCGCTCACCTCGAGGTGGCCGGGGCAATAGACTGTATCCTCCGCCGTGGCCTTGCCGTCTTCCAGCGCGGCGAGCGCGGTCACCATCTTGAAGGTCGAGCCGGGGGGGTAGATGCCCTGCACCGCCTTGTTCGGCAGCGGGCGATACTTGTTTTCGAGAAGCGCGTTGTAGTCGCTGACGGAAATGCCGCGCACGAAGAGGTTGCTGTCGAAGCCCGGGGTCGAGACGCTGGCGAGGATGTCGCCGCTCTCGCAATCCATCACGACGGCGGCGGCGCTTTCGCCTTCGAGCCGCGCATGGACATAGCTTTGCAGGTTGCTGTCCGTGGTGATCTGCACGTCGCGGCCCGGCTCGCCCTCGCGGCGATCGAGCTCGCGCATGACGCGGCCCGCCGCGTTCTGCTCGATCCGCTTGGTTCCGGCCTTGCCGCGCAGCAGGTCCTCCTGCATCTTTTCGAGACCGACCTTGCCGATCTGGAAGCGCGGGATGAGCAGAAGCTGATCCGGCGCCTCGATCTTCTCGAGGTCGTAATCGCTGACCGGGCCGACATAGCCCAGCACATGCGCGTATTCCTGCTCCATCGGATAGCGGCGCGACAGGCCCACTTCGGGGCGCACGCCGGGCAGGGCGGGCGCGTTGACCGCAACGCGGCTCAGCTCTTCCCAGCTGATGCGGTCGGCGATGGTCACAGGGTGCACGCGTGAGCGGCGCATCTCCTCGCGGGCGCGCTCGAGATCCTCGGGATCGAGATGGATGAGGCGGCCCAGCCGCGCGATCGTGTCCTCCACATCGCCCGCCTCCTCGCGCTCGAGGATGATGCGGTAACTCGGCACGTTCTCGGCGACCACGATGCCGTTGCGATCGAAGATCTGCCCGCGTGCGGGCGGAATGAGCCGGATCTTGATCCGGTTCTCCTCGGCCAGAAGGCGGAACTGGTCGGCCTGATCGACCTGCAAATGGCGCATGCGCCATGCCAGCAGCCCGAGAAAACCCGCCTGACCCGCGCCCAGAATCAGGCCACGGCGCGTGATGCTCCGCTGACTGATGGCCGTATCGCGCGTCTGGCGTTTCATATCCGTCCTCTTCCTTCGCTGGGCTTCGCCTTGCGTACCCCGAGGGCAAGCGATGAGACGAGCACCACCAAGGGGTAACATAGCACCGTCATCGCCATTTGCATCAGGCTGAGGCCGAGCGGCGCCTGCGGAATGAGCAGGATGGCAAGGCTCAGCCGATAGGCCAGCGTGATCGCCAGAAGCGCGACGCCCACGGTCAGCCATTCGGGGCCGAACCCCATGTCGCGCAGGCCGGGCGCGCGCGCCTTCAGCGCCTCGCAGGCGAGCACGACGAGCGCGGCCCAAAGGCCCGGGGGACGCTGGAACATCAGATCGGCCAGAAGCACGACCACCGCGACCAGCAGCGCGGGCACGAAGGAGGGGCGCCGCAGCGCCCATGCGAAGGCCAGGGCCACGATGAGATCCGGCCCCGCCCAGCCCGCCGGCAGCGTGTCGAGCGGCAGGATGCGCCAGAAGATCACGCCGAGGCAGAGCGCGGCGAAAAGGCCGCGCATGGCCCAGAGATGCGCGCGGCTCTCTTCAGTCACCCGAAGAGCTCCCGGCCGGGGGCGTCGCGGGCTCGGGCGCGAGGCGTGCGGCGGCGGGCGCCTCGGGCAGGGGGGCGGTGGGCGGCGCGTCGGGAGCGATCAGATCGCCCGTGTCGTCGATGCGCGTACCGCCATGGTTGCGCAGCACCCGCAGGAATTCGAGCCGCTCGTAATCTGCGGCGAGCCGCAGGCGCAGGCGCCCGCCCGGATCGAGCGCGACGCGCCCCACCAGAAGGCCCGCCGGAAAGACGCCGCCGTCGCCGGAGGTGATGACCCGGTCGCCCGGCCGCACGCTGCCCGCATCCTCGAGAAAGTCGATGGGCGGCGCGGCGGTATTGTCGCCGAGGATGAGCGCGCGCTGGCCCGATGGCTGGACGGTCACGGGAATGCGGCTCGATGTGTCGGTCAGGAGGATCACGCGCGAGGAATTGTCGCCCACGCCCGAGATGCGCCCGACAAGGCCCAGCCCGTCCATCGCGGCCCAGCCATCGACGATGCCGTCGCGCGCGCCCACATTCAGCAGCACGGATTGCCGGAAGGGCGAGCCGCTATCGGCGGTTACCACGCCGGTGACATAGGTGAGGCGCGGGTCGAGCCGCACGTTGTTGAGATCGAGAAGGCGGGCGTTCTCCTGCTCGAGTTGCAGCGCCGCCTCTTTCCACGCCTGCATCTGCTGCAACTCCCGGCGCAGCTCCTGATTCTGGCTGTAGATACGCTGATAGCTCTGGAAATCGCGCAAAAGATTGACGGTGCCGGTCACGGGGGCCATCGCCCAGTCGAAATTCGGCACGACGGCGTCGATCACCGCCGCGCGGAAACGCTCGACGCGCGGGCTGTCGATGCGCCAGAGCAGAAAGAGGCCCAGAAGGCACACGAGGAGCACACCCAGCATCAGCCGCTTGAGCGGGCCGGCATAGTCTTCGGACTGTTTGCGATCCTTGGCCAAACGGGGATCCCTGCGGTCTCTTGGCGCCGCGCCCCGGCAGGCGGCGGCACGGCGCGGGCGCGGTTAGCTGTCGTAATCTATCGCGTGGCGAAGCTGTTTTTCAAACTCGAGCGCTTTGCCGGTGCCGAGGGCCACGCAATTCAGGCTCTCGTCGGCGATGCTTACGGCAAGGCCGGTCTGCTCGCGCAGCGCGAGATCGAGATCGCCCAGAAGCGCGCCGCCCCCGGTGAGCATGACGCCCCGGTCCACAATATCGGCGGCGAGGTCCGGCGGCGTTGCCTCGAGCGCGGTCATCACCGCCTCGCAGATCTGCTGCACCGGCTCCGACAGGGCCTCGGCCACCTGGGCCTGGCTGATCTCGGTTTCCTTCGGCACGCCGTTCAAAAGGTCGCGTCCCCGGATCTTCATCGTCTCGCCGCGTCCGTCATCGGGCATGCGCGCGGTGCCGATCGAGGTCTTGATCCGCTCGGCGGTGGCATCGCCGATCAGGAGGTTCTGCTGGCGGCGCAGGTAGTTGATGATCGCCTCGTCCATGCGGTCGCCGCCGACGCGGACGGAGCGGGCATAGACGATGTCGCCGAGGCTGAGCACCGCGACCTCGGTCGTGCCGCCGCCGATATCGACGACCATGTTGCCGGTGGGATCGGTGATCGGCATGCCCGCGCCGATGGCCGCAGCGATGGGCTCGGCAATCAGGCCGGCGCGGCGGGCACCGGCGCTGAGCACCGACTGGCGGATCGCGCGCTTTTCAACGGGCGTCGCGCCATGCGGCACGCAGACGATGATCTTCGGCTTCGAGAAGGTCGTGCGTTTATGCACCTTGCGGATGAAATGCTTGATCATCGCCTCGGCGGTGTCGAAATCGGCGATGACGCCCTCGCGCATGGGCCGGATCGCCTCGATGCTGCCGGGCGTGCGGCCCAGCATCAGCTTGGCATCCTCGCCCACCGCCAGCACCTTCCGCACGCCGTCCTTGACGTGATAGGCGACGACCGAAGGCTCCGACAGGATGATCCCGCGCCCCTTGACATAGACCAGCGTGTTCGCCGTGCCGAGGTCAATGGCCATGTCCGAGGTGAACATCCCCGGAATTCTGCTCAAGATGGACATGAAGGGCGGTGTCCTGTTTCTGGTGTAAACACAAAAAGCGACTCTGGGTCGTTGGTATCACGTCCTTATAGAGAGGGGCAGGGCGCGGTTAAAGGCCCTGTTTCGTGGCTGTCAGCGTCAATTCGCCTGTATCCGGCGGCCCTGCCGGGCTTGAGGCCCGGGGCGCCGCGCGCTACCCCTTGGGCGAGGAAAAGCCGAGGGGTCACCGGATGATGTTTGCAGTAATCGGACTTGCGGTCGCCTTCGTCCTCATTGTCATCTTTTCCGACGCGGGCACCAAGAATTGCCGCTGGCGGGAGGATCACACGCGCGATGCCGACGGCCAGCGCTATTATCACTGCATGAATTGCGGCGCCGAGACCTGGACCGGGACGGGCAAGCCGCCCAAGATCTGCCTTGCCGCCGCGCCCGGCAAATGATGCCCGCCCCGACAGACCGCCCGAGAGGATGCTCATGACCCAGCCCCCCGACGCCGAGGCGCGCCGCGCCGTTTCGCCCGTGATCTGCTATCCCAACGAGACGCTGGCGACGCCCGATCTCGCGCTATACGCCAAGGCGCGGGCGGACGCGGTCAAGGTAGCCGAGCTGCGCGTCGCGCCGCGCGATGCGGGCTGCTTTCGGGCGCCGGCGGGGCATTTCTTTCGCATCACGTCAGTCGAGGGCCCGCAGGTGGGCGACCTCAATCTCTGGGCCGCCGAGGATCTCGACGAGCGGTTCTATTCCGGCAAGACGCGCGCGCTCCACGGCACGCACATCACGCGCGGCGAGCGCATGTGGTCGAGCTTTCCCTACCTTCGTCCCATGGCCACGGTCGTGGAGGACACGCTCGAATGGTACGGCATCGACGCTTTCGGCGGCTCGGTCCATGACGTGATCGGCACGCGCTGCGATCCCTACACGCATAATCTTCTGGCGGGCGGGCAGTATCATCATTGCTGCCATTCGAACCTGACGCGCGCCTTGGCGGACGAGACCGGCCTGCCGCTGCACGAGGCCGAGCGGCATGTGCATGACGTGCTCAACGTCTTCATGTGCACCGGCTTCACGCGCGATACGGGGCAGTATTTCATGAAGGCGAGCCCCGTGTGCCCCGGCGATTATCTCGAGTTCTTCGCCGAGATCGACCTTCTGGGCGCGCTCAGCGCCTGCCCCGGCGGCGATTGCTCGGCGCAGCATTCCTCGGACGTGGCGGTCTGCCATCCGCTCCTGGTCGAGGTCTTCGCACCCGCGCCGGGCGCTTTGGACGGCTGGTCGAGCCCGGCGCCGAATGGCTATGACCGCACGCATGGGCGCGGGCCGATCGCGGGACGCGCGGGATGATCTTCTACGCGCCGGGCGATGATGTCGGCCCGCTCGAGGAGTGGGGTCTGACCGATCCGGTCAGCGATTACGTTATCCTGCGCGGCGCGCCGCGCACCTTCGGGCGTCTCGATGCCGGCGGGCCGGGGCACGAGACCCGCTTCGGCATCTGGCGCTGCACGGCGGGTGCGTTCGAGTGCACCGAACAGGGTGACGAGCTCATGACCATCCTCGCGGGGCGCTGCCGCCTCATCGATCACGCCACGGGTGACGCGCGCGAGCTCGCGCCGGGAGACAGCCTCTTTCTGCGGGACGGCAGCCGCGTCACATGGGACATGCGCGAGGAGGTCACCAAGGTGTTCTTCGGCCGCAAGCCGGGCGGGTTTCAGGCGCTCAGCCGGCCAGTTCCGCCACGTCGAATTCGAGGCTGAGAACCGGCCCGCCCTCCGAGGCGTCGATGAAAAGCTCCGCCTCCAGCTCGGCGCAGACGACCTGCGCGATGAGCATGCCGAGGCCGCCATGGCCCGGCTCCGCGTCCTGCGGCAGGCCCACGCCGTCATCGCGGCAGGTGATGCGCACCTTGCGACCATGTTCCAGCGCGTCGAGACTCACGTCGATCCGTCCCGCGCGGCCGTCCGGAAAGCCGTGCTTGGACGCGTTCGCCACGAACTCGTTGATGAGCGTTCCCACCGCGACCGCTTGGGCGGGCAAAAGCTCCACCGGATCGGCGACGAGCTTCAGCATCACGTTTTCGGGCAGGAGCGCCGACAGGTTCGCGGCGAGCGCGCGCCCGTACTCGGCCAGATCGACGGCATGCGCGCCCGAGCCGCGATAGAGCTGCTCATGCAGGAACGCCACGGCCTCGAGCCGGGCTTTGACCTCACCGAGCGCACGTTTCGTCTCGGCCTGCTCTGCCTGACGCTGCTGGATGCTGACGAGGGCCGACAGCGATTGAAGCGAATTCTTGGTGCGGTGATCGACCTCCTGGCGCAGCAGCGTGTTCGAGCGCAGCGCCTTGCGCATGTCGAGCTGCGCCATCACCTGACGTGCCAGCACGCGCAGCGTGTCGCGCTGAAGCGGGGTCAAAACTTTTGGCGCATAATCCAGAACGCAGAGCGTGCCGAGCGGCAGGCCGTCCTCGCCGGTCAAGAGCGCGCCGGCGTAGAAGCGCAATCCCGGCTCGCCCATGCAAAGCGGGTTGTCGGACATGCGCGGGTCCTGAAGCGTATCCGCGATCTCGACGAATTCGCTTTCGAGGATGACATGCGAGCAGAGTGACGTGGCGAGGGGCGTCTCGCGCACGCCCAGCCCCGTCTCGGCCTTGAACCACTGGCGGTCCTCGTCGATGAAGTTCACGACGCTGATGCTGGTGTCGCAGATCTGCGAGGCGAGCTGCACCAGATCGTCGAAATCCTTCTCCGGGTCCGTGTCGAGGATCTCGTAACTGCGCAGCAGGACGAGGCGTTCGTCTTGTCGGGGGTGGGGCTGCGCTTTCACCAGGCACCTTTGCAGTCGGGGCGCGACGGGATGCGCGGTTGGAATTCCTGCAGGTTATGCCCGTTTTTCGTGCTGGGAAAAGAAAAAAGGCCCCGGATCGCTCCGGGGCCTTCTGTCATTCGGTCCGAGCCGCGGCTAGTGCGCGTGGCCCTTGTCCCAGTCTTCGCGCTTGGGAAGCTGCTCGAACGTGTGCTCGGGCGGCGGGCTGGGCAGGGTCCATTCCAGCGTGTCCGCATACTCGTTCCACGGGTTGTTCTCGGTCACCTTGCGGCCCTTGAAGAGCGCGTAGAGGATCACGCCGAAGAAGAACACGAAGCTCGCGAAGGAGATGAACGCGCCGATGGACGACCACCAGTTCCAGAGGGCGAATGCCTCGGGATAGTCGATGTAGCGGCGGGGCATCCCCTGACGGCCCAGGAAGTGCTGCGGGAAGAACGTCAGGTTCGCACCGATGAACATCGCCCAGAAGTGCAGCTTGCCGGCCCATTCGGGATACATGCGGCCCGTCATCTTCGGGAAGTAGAAGTAGATCCCCGCGAAGATGGCGAACACGGCACCGAGGCTCATCACGTAGTGGAAATGCGCCACGACATAATAGGTGTCGTGATAGGCGCGGTCGATGCCGGCCTGGCTGAGCACGATGCCCGTCACGCCGCCCACGGTGAAGAGGAAGAGGAAGCCGAACGCCCAGAGCATCGGCGTCTTGAACTCGATCGAGCCGCCCCACATCGTCGCGATCCAGCTGAACACCTTCACGCCCGTCGGCACCGCGATCACCATCGTGGCCAGCATGAAGTAGGACTGCTGCGTCAGCGACATGCCCACCGTGTACATGTGGTGCGCCCAGACCACGAAGCCGAGCGCGCCGATGGCGATCAGCGCCCAGACCATCGGCAGGTAGCCGAAGATGGGCTTGCGCGAGAAGGTCGCGATGACGTGGCTGATGATGCCGAAGCCGGGCAGGATGATGATGTAGACCTCGGGGTGTCCGAAGAACCACAGGATGTGCTGGTAAAGCACCGGATCGCCGCCGCCCGCCGGGTCGAAGAAGGTCGTCCCGAAGTTACGGTCGGTCAGCAACATCGTGATGGCGCCCGCCAGAACCGGCAGCGACAGCAGGATCAGCCAGCCGGTGACGAAGATCGACCATGCGAAGAGCGGCACCTTGAAGAGGGTCATGCCCGGCGCGCGCATGTTGAGGAAGGTCGTGATGATGTTGATCGCGCCGAGGATCGAGCTCGCGCCCGACACGTGGATCGCGAAGATCGCGAGGTCCATCGAGATGCCCGGCGAATTGGTCGAGAGCGGCGGGTAGAGAACCCAGCCCACGCCCGCGCCGAGCGCGCCGTTGTTGCCACCCGGCGTCAGCATCGACGCGACGCCCAGCGAGGTGCCCGCGACATAGAGCCAGTAGCTGAGGTTGTTCATCCGCGGGAACGCCATGTCCGGCGCACCGATCTGCAGCGGCATGAAGTAGTTGCCGAAACCGCCGAAGAGGGCGGGAATCACCACGAAGAACATCATCAGGACGCCGTGATAGGTGATCATCACGTTCCACAGATGCCCGTCGGGGGTGCAGGGCGCGGAGGCGTCGGCGATGAAGCGCGCGCCTTCGAGGCACATGTACTGCACGCCGGGATCCATGAGCTCGAGGCGCATGTAGATGGTGAAAAGAACCGAGAGCAGGCCGACGATCGCCGACGTGATCAGGTAGAGGATACCGATATCCTTGTGGTTCGTGGACATGAACCACCGGGTGAAGAACCCTCGTTCGTCGTGGTGGTCGTGGCCATGGATGGCTGCATCTGCCATATGTGCCTCCTGCTGGAATTGGGCCGCACGCGCAAACGATCAGCGCCGCGCGAGCGGGTATGCTGGTCGGTGTTTTAGTCTGCCGGGCCGGGCCGGGCAACGGCGTAGTGGTCTTGCGATCAAATAAAATTGTCGCACCCTTCAGGCCCCAAGCGGCCTGAATTTCACGTATTTGTCCTGCATCGCGCGCTGATCGGCGCCGCCTGCACACGCGCCTGTCACGCGAAGGTGTGGAGGACGTGCGGAACAAGGCTGCCTCGGGCGGTCTTGTCTGCCGGTGCGCGCCGCGTCTGCATGGTGCAGCCGGTGGCGGCGCAATCTGGAGGATGAATTAATGACTTTTACGATCAAGACGATGACCGCCGCCGCTGCCCTCGGCCTGATGTCGGGCGCGGCTTTCGCGGATACCGACATGACCTGCGGGGATTTCATGGCGATGGACAGCGAAGGCCAGATCGAGGCGATGGGGATGATCCAGGGCCCGGATGGAGGCCGCGATTCGGCACGCGCCGAGGCGAACGGCGCGACAGAAGCCTCGGGCGGCGAAGCCGTCAGCAGCTCGAGCGCGGATGACGAGATGAACCAGGACAGCGGCCAGGAGGGCCAGCAGGACATGGCGCGCGGCGACGATGACGAAATGATGGCGGCCGTGCTCGATCACTGCAAGGGCGGCGACGAGCTTCTGGTCAAGGATGTCGTTCCCGGCGATGGCATGGGCCAGTGACGCCCGCCGTCGCGATCGAAATGGATTGCTGATTCGGCCTGACGGGCCGAGCACCACCCTGAGCCCGCCGCGTGCATGGATGCGCGGCGGGCTTTATCTTGCGCTCTGCCCTTGGCCGTTTCGCCCCTTCCTCCGCTACCCGGAAACAGGGCGGAGAAAAAATGCGGGCCTGCCGGGAACTGATCGCGCCGGGCCGGTGTTGGGGGTCCAAGCGACGTGAAGGCTGTCGAAAGGCGCCATGACGCGTTGTCTGAGTTGAAACAAGGAGATTGAAATGACCAACTTCACCAAGCTGACCGCCGCCGCCGCCGTGACGCTGGGCACCGCCCTGTCGACCGGCGCCTACGCCGACGACCATGGCGACATGACCTGCGGCGAATACAACGCCATGAGCGCCGACGATCAGCTCTCCGCACGCGCCGAGATGGGCCGCGAAGGCCAGCGCGACGCCGGTATGGGCGAAGATGCGACCGAGGCGGAAGTCGGCACCGAGCAGGCCAATGACGACGGCACGCAGAACGACGATGCCGGCCGCGAAGGTCAGCGCGATGAGGCCATGGGCGACGACGATGCCGCCTATGCCGAAGCGATCGTCGAGCACTGCAAGGGCGGTGACGACCTGATGATCAAGGACGTCCGTCACCCGACGGCCGGCTAACGAGACAACGCTGCCCACGTCCTGCGCGCGCCCTTCCCGTCCCTTCTGAGCGCAGCGCCGCATGACGATGCGTTGAGGCCCGCAATCCGCCCCGGATTGCGGGCCATTTTCATGCGCATTCAGCGCGCTGCGTCTGAAATGTCTCCGAAAACCTTGTCAAACCGTCGCCGCAGGGCGACATCGACATCCTCCATCGTCACCGGAAGACCCAGATCGACGAGGCTGGTCACGCCATGCTCGGCGATGCCGCAGGGAACAATGCCGCTGAAATGCTCGAGATCGGGCTCCACGTTGATCGAAATGCCGTGAAAGCTGATCCATTTGCGCAGCCGCACGCCGATCGCAGCAATCTTCTCTTCGGGCGCGACGCCCGAGGCGCTCAGCGGCTTGTCGTGGCGGGTGACCCAGACGCCGACGCGGCCCTCGCGCAGCTCGCCCGTCACGTTGAATTCGTCCAGCACCGCGACCACCCAGGCCTCGAGCTTCTGCACGAAGGCCCGCACGTCCCGCCCGCGCCTGCCCACATCCAGCATGACATAGACCACGCGCTGCCCGGGGCCGTGATAGGTGTATTGCCCGCCGCGCCGCGCCTCATGGACGGGGAATCGGGCAGGATCGACCAGATCTTCGGGGCGCGAGGACGTGCCGGAGGTATAGAGTGGCGGGTGCTCCAGCAGCCAGATGAGTTCGGGCGCCGTGCCGGCCGCGATCGCGGCCACGCGCTCTTCCATGAGGGCGAGCGCCTCGTCATAGCCGGTCAGGCCGGGCGTTGTTTTCCATTCCACCATGGGGCGGTGATACACCGGCGCCCCGGAAGGGAAAAGCGCCCGAAGGCGGCTGCGGGGCGCATGCGAAAATTCCGCGGATTTCCCCCTTCACAATCCCGGCGAGAGGCGCTAAACGCCGTGGCACACCATGACAGTGCGGTCGTGGCGGAATGGTAGACGCGCAGCGTTGAGGTCGCTGTGGGGTAAAACCCGTGGAAGTTCGAGTCTTCTCGACCGCACCAATGGCGTAACGCGCCAGAACAAGTTCTCCCGAAAAAACGAACCTCTTTCGAGAGCCCGCCAAGTGCCTCGGCGCCGCCCCGGGCGCTTTTGCCCTGCCGCTTGCCCCGATCTTTGGCTAGAACCCGTGGCGAGAGCAGCTTGCGAAAGATCCGCCATGCGCATGTCCGTCATCATCTCGGCCCTCGTGGCGGTCCTCGTGGGGTTCGGCGGCTCGGTCGCGATCATCCTGTCGGCGGCGGACGCGCTGGGCGCGACGGAGGGGCAGAAGGCCACGTGGATCACGGTGCTGTGCCTGTCGATGATGGCGACCACGGCGATCCTCAGCATCCGCCACCGACTGCCCATCGTCACGGCATGGTCGACGCCCGGGGCGGCGGTGCTCGCGGCGGTCAGTGCCACGTCGATGGAGGTGGCGACGGGCGCGTTCGTCATCGCGGCGCTCATGCTGATCGCAACGGGCCTCGTGCCCGCGCTCGAAAAGGCAGTTGCGCGCATTCCGGGCGAGGTGGCCTCTGCCATGCTCGCGGGCGTTCTCTTCAGCTTCGTCGCGCAGGCGGGCCTCGTGATACCGGGCGCGGAATGGCTGGTCCTGCCTCTTCTGGCGCTCTTCTTCACCGTGCGGGCCTTCTCTCCGATCTGGGCTGTTCTGGCGGTGCTGGCGACGGGAGTGCCGCTGGCGATGGCTCTGGGACTGGCCGATCCGGTCTGGCAGGGCGGGCTGCCGCCGATGCATCTCGTCCGGCCGGAATGGGAGGCGGGCGCAATACTGGGCATCGCGGTTCCGCTCTACCTCGTCACGATGGCGTCGCAGAACCTGCCCGGCTTCGCCGTGCTGCGGGCGGCGGGCTATCAGGTGCCGGGCCGCTCGATCCTGACGGTGACCGGGCTGGCCTCGCTCGCCTCGGCGCCATTCGGCGCGCATAGCACGAACCTCGCGGCGATCACGGCATCCATCTGCACCGGCCCCGACGCGCATCCCGATCCGGGCAAGCGCTGGCTGACCGGGCCGGTCTATGCCGCCGGCTATGCCGCGATCGCGCTGGTGGCGATGCCGCTCGTCCTTCTTTTCGCGAGCTTTCCGCCCGCGCTCATCGCCGTCGTCGCAGGCGTCGCGCTTCTGGGGCCTTTCATCGGTGCGCTCGGCGGCGCGCTGGCATCGGGCGCGCATGCGGCGCCGGCGGCGGTGACCTTCGTCGTGACCGCATCGGGCCTCACGCTGCTCGGGGTGGGGGCGGCCTTCTGGGGGCTGGTCGCGGGGCTCGCGCTCGTCGGTGTCGAGACCGCGCGCGCGGCGCTTCGCCGCGGCTGACGCAATCCAAGACTCCCCTTGCGCGCGCAGCGGTGCCCCCATAGAAAGCGCATGATTTTGACCGCTGCGGACGCCTCCGCGGCCCGAATGCAATGGATAAGGACGTACAATGCAGGTCACCGAGACCCAGAACGAAGGCCTCAAGCGCGCCTATAAAATGCTCCTCACGGCTCAGGAGCTGGACGCCAAGGTCATGGAGAAGCTCAAGGAAGCCCAGCCCGAAGTCGAGATGAAGGGCTTTCGCAAGGGCAAGGTGCCGCTTGCGCTCTTGAAGAAGCAGTTCGGCCAGCGCGTGATGGGCGAGGCCATGCAAGAGGCCGTCGACGATGCCATGAAGGCGCATTTCGCCGAGAAGGGCGAGCGCCCGGCCGCCGAGCCCGCGATGAAGATGACCAACGAGGATTGGAAAGAGGGCGACGACGTCGAGGTCGAAATGTCCTACGAGGCGCTTCCCGAGGTTCCCGAGCTCGACCTGAGCAAGATCAAGCTCGAGCGTCTGAAAGTCGTGCCCGGCGACGCCGAAGTCGATGAGGCGCTCAAGAACCTCGCGTCGAACGCGCAGGATTTCGAGGACCGCAAGAAAGGCTCCAAGGCCAAGGACGGCGATCAGGTCACGATGGATTTCGTCGGCAAGGTCGATGGCGAAGCCTTCGAAGGCGGCTCGGCCGAGGATTATCCGCTGGTTTTGGGCTCGGGCAGCTTCATTCCCGGCTTCGAGGAGCAACTCGTCGGCGTGAAGGAGGGCGAGGAGAAGGACGTCACCGTCAATTTCCCCGAGGATTATCAGGCCGCGCATCTGGCGGGCAAGGAAGCCGTCTTCAGCTGCACGATCAAGGCCGTCAAGGCGCCCAAGGACGCCGAGATCAATGACGAGCTGGCCAAGAAATTCGGCTCCGAGGATCTCGAGACCCTCAAGGGCCAGGTTCGCGAGCGGCTCGAGGCCGAGTACGGCAGCGCCAGCCGCGCCATCATGAAGCGCGCGATGCTGGACGAGCTGGACAAGATGGTCAGCTTCGATCTGCCGCCCTCGATGGTCGAGCAGGAAGCCAAGCAGATCGCGCATCAGCTCTGGCACGACGAGAACCCCGAGGTGAAGGGCCACGATCACGGCGAGATCGAGACCACCGCCGAACACCAGAAGCTGGCCGAGCGCCGCGTTCGCCTGGGCCTTCTGCTGGCCGAGCTTGGCCAGCGCGCCGAGATTCAGGTGACCGATCAGGAAATGACGCAGGCCATCATGGAACAGGCCCGCCAGTATCCGGGTCAGGAGCGTCAGTTCTTCGAGTTCATCCAGCAGAACCAGCAGATGCAGCAGCAGATGCGCGCGCCGATCTTCGAGGACAAGGTCATCGACTACGTCGCCGAGCAGGCGAAGGTGACCGAGAAGGAAATCTCGAAAGCCGAGCTGGAGAAAGAGATCGAGAAGCTGGACGAGGACGCGTAAGCGACTCCAGTCTAGCGGAATTACGAAGGGCGGGCCGTTTGGCCCGCCC
The DNA here is from genome assembly GCF_043661195.1 of Roseovarius aquimarinus. Classification (NCBI taxonomy): domain Bacteria; kingdom Pseudomonadati; phylum Pseudomonadota; class Alphaproteobacteria; order Rhodobacterales; family Roseobacteraceae; genus Roseovarius; species Roseovarius aquimarinus. Next base: position 593,090 of record NZ_JBIHMM010000002.1, on the reverse strand, counting down.
TTTTTGATTTTCGGACAATCCCGACCCGAATATCAGCTTCAAGCCGAGGCTTGCAGAAACTGCGCGATCCAAGACGGCGCGCTTCGGAGCGTCCGGAACCTAGGTTGCATGATCGCTGCCGCGACTTTCCAGCATACGGATAAGTCCCGGCCATTCCGTCTTTCCATTGTAGTTGTAGTGTTCGGAAGCCGCCATTTGATCCTGATATCTCGCTACTTTTTGCGGGTCGATCAGGTGCAGGTCTCTGCCCATCGCCAATGTCTTGATCTGCGTGCTGCAGGTTTGCCGCAAGAAGTAAGCGCGAAAGAAAGCAGCAGCCGCTGTCTCGCCCAGAGCATAATAGCCGTGGTTCCGGCTGATCAGTATCTGGTTGTCTCCAAGCTGCTTTACGAAATGTGCGCCGAAGGCCTCATCTTCCTCGAATTCGTATTCGATGTAGCCTGTGATATTGCCCAGATAGACCGCAGGTTGGTTGAGCGGCAACAACCCGTCCTCGATGGAGCCGACAGCCATGACCTCTTCATCATGCCCATGGACGAAGAAGCTCGCGTCCGGCCGCGAGCCCAATATCCATTGGCAAAGGTTCTGCACGCCATCATTCAACCATGGGGCGTCCGGGGCGACGGGCTGGCCGTCTGCGTTGATTTTCACCATATCCGAGGCGCGCGCTTCTTCCCAGAACATGCCGTAGGGATGCACGAGGTAATGGTCCGGCTCCTCCGGCACGCGGGCGCATACGGCACCATTCACGAGGTCAGACATACCGTAATGGGCGATGATCCGAAACAGGGCTGCGAGCTCAACCCGCGTGTTCCATTCGGCATCGGAGCAGGTATGGTGCGCATTCATCTTCGTCACGGGCATTGCATTATCCTTTCATGGAGCGTTTTCGGCGCGCAAATGACGTTCCGAAAACGCTACAGCGAAGCAGAGCGCCGGACTTGACGCCAATCAGCAAAGAAGTGACACCGTTTGACAAAGTGACGGAGAAGACATGCCACGCGTTGCAATTGTTCTGACCGACAGCTTCCCGATCCTGTCGTTGACGCTGGTGACGGAGCCCCTGCGTGTCGCCAATCGCGAGCTGGCTCAGAAATCCTGGCAGTGGCGCATCCTGTCGACGTTCGGCGGCCCTGTGCGCAGTTCCAGCGGGCTTGAGATTCAGAGCCAGCCTCTGGACGAGGCGCAAGATGACATCGTCCTGCTCATCTCCGCCTATGCGCCCGAGATTGCATTGACCAAACCCCTGCTTTCCTGGCTGCGACGCCGGGCACGCGCAGGTGCGCTGATGGGCTGTGTCGATACGGGCGCAATGATCTTTGCCGAAGCTGGTTTGCTGGCGAAGACCCCTGCCGCGGTTCATCACGAAGCTTTGCGTGGATACCGCGAAGCCTATGCCGATCAGATGTTTGTCGATCGACTGCATGACCTGTCCGGCGACCGCTGTTCCAGCGCCGGGGGCGTTGCGACGTTCGACATGACGCTTGCTTTGATCGAACGGTTCAACACGCGCGACATGTCCAGACGTGTAGCCGAAATCCTAAACTACCGCCCTTCCGGACATGTGCGCGACCAGAAAAAAATGGTGGCCGAAACATCCTTGAGCAAACTGGACCGCACGTTGGGCCGTGCTGTCGATTTGATGCTTGGAAATTTATCGGAGCCGATTGCCATATCCAAAATCGTGGAGCAGCTGGCAATTCCGCACTGGACCCTTGCCCGATTGTTCCAGCGACATCTCAACCAATCACCAGCCGCCTATTACCGTCATGTCAGATTGAGCGAAGCCAAAAACCTGCTGCTCAATTCCAGCTACCGGATCAGCGCCATTGCCGGAATGTGTGGTTTCGACAACCCCGAGAGCTTTTCGCGTGCTTACAAAAGGCGGTTCGGTGAGACCGCCTCGCAGACAAGATCATCGTTGTCCGACGGAACTCGATAGCAGACCTTTGGAACGAAGACCCAAGTCTTCGCTAAGTCCCGCAAAGCCTGCATTAGACTCCCCAGCCTGAACCGCAGCAGGCCACCGTTCCAACGGCTTTCCGATGTCCCACCCGGTCGAAGCTGGCGTAATCCTATCGCCTGCCTTCTCCGCTACTCGCGCACGCCGGAAAACCGCGCCTGCCAGCCCTCGCGCTGCTCGTCGGTGATCTTGGCGAAGGCCACATCCGGCACGGTGAAGGCATGGCCCGCCTCCAGAACGCCAAGCGCCGCGCGCACGTCGTCGGGCCAGCTGTCGTCCTCGGTCTGCATCGCCTTCAGCATGTCCGCCGCCGCATCGGGCACGAAGGGCGCGCTCAGCACGCCGTAGAGGCGCACGAGGTTCAGCGCGAGACGGATCTGCGCGGCGGCCTTGTCGGGGTCGGTCTTGAAGACGGTCCAGGGCGCGACCGATTGCAGATACTCGTTCCCGGCCACCCAGATGCCGCGCAGCTCGGCGGCTGATTTGCGCACCTCCATCGCCTCCATCGAGCGCTCATAGGCGCGCACGCGGGCGGTGATGGTCTCGATCAGCGCCTCTTCCTCGGGGCCATAGCTGCCGGCCTCCGGCACCGCCTCGCCGAATTTCGAGCGGCAGAACTTGGTCACGCGGCTGACGAAATTGCCCAGGACGTCCGCCAGATCCTTGTTCACCGAGCTTTGGAAATTCTCCCAGGTGAACTCCGAGTCGCTCGACTCGGGCGCATGGCTCAGCAGCCACCAGCGCCAGTAATCGGGCGGCAGGATGTCGAGCGCCTGGTCCATGAAGACGCCGCGCCCCTGGCTCGTGCTGAACTGTCCGCCATCGTAATTGAGATAGTTGAACGACTTGATGTAATCGACGAGTTTCCATGGCTCGCCGCTGCCCAGAATGGTGGCCGGAAAGCTGAGCGTGTGGAAGGGCACGTTGTCCTTGCCCATGAACTGCGTATAGCGCACGTCCTCCGCGCCCTTGTCCGTGCGCCACCAGCGCTCCCACGCATCATCGCCAAGGCCATGCGCCTCGGCCCATTCCCCGGCGCAGGCGATATATTCGATGGGCGCGTCGAACCAGACGTAAAAGACCTTGCCCTCCATGCCCGGCCAATCCTGATCGCCGCGCTTGACCGGGATGCCCCAATGCAGATCGCGGGTGATGCCCCGGTCCTGCAAGCCGTCGCCGTCATTGAGCCATTTGCGCGCGATGGACGTGGTGAGAATGGGCCAATCGGTTTTCTCGTCGATCCACGCGTTCAGTTGGGCGCGCATCCCGGACTGCATGAGATAGAGATGCTTGGTCTCGCGCACCTCGAGGTCGGTGGAGCCGGAAATGGCGCTGCGCGGATTGATGAGGTCGGTGGGATCGAGCTGCTTGGTGCAGTTCTCGCATTGATCGCCCCGGGCCTTGTCGTAGCCGCAATTGGGGCAGGTGCCCTCGATATAGCGGTCGGGCAGGAAGCGCGCGTCGGCGACGGAATAGACCTGCTTTTCGCTCACCTCGCGGATCAGTCCCTGATCGGCGAGACGGCCGGCGAAATGCTGGGTCAGCGCGTGGTTCTGCTTGCTCGACGAGCGTCCGAAATGATCGAAGCTGAGGCGAAAGCCCTTGGCGATCTCGGCCTGAACGCCGTGCATCTCGGCGCAATACTGATCGACGGGTTTCCCGGCCTTCTTGGCGGCCAGTTCGGCGGGCGTGCCATGCTCGTCGGTGGCGCAGAGGAAAAGCACCTCATGGCCGCGCCCGCGCAGGTAGCGTGCATAGAGGTCGGCGGGCAACTGGCTGCCCACGAGATTGCCCAGATGCTTGATCCCGTTGATATAGGGAATCGCCGATGTGATCAGATGCCGTGCCATGCCGCGCCTCGCTTGATGCCTTGGCGCGTGCTTTAGCGCAGGGGCGCCGGCTTTGCCAGAGGATCGGGCCTCACCCCTTGTCGCGGAAGCGCTGGGTGAGCCGCCCGATGATGAAGGAGGTGCGCGGGCTCCAGACGTAACGCGTGCGCGCGGCGCTCGTCGGGCGCGCCCGCATCCGCGCGATGCCGAAAACCACCAGAAGCACATGGCCCACGGCGATCATCATGAACATGGCCGAGGGGCCGTAGCCCTGGATGAGCTTCGAGGCGAGCAGCGGCGCGGCGATGGCGCCGAGCGCGTAGAAGAACATGAGCGCCGCCGACAGCTCGACCCGCTGGTCGTCACGGGCGAAGTCGTTCGCGTGGGCCGCCGAGACCGAATAGATCGGAAAGGACACCACGCCGAAGAAGAACGCCGTCAGCATCACCCCGTCCGCCGAGATCGCCCCGAGCCGCGCGGTGACGACGCAGCTTATGGTGGCGGCGATCGACAGACCTATGAGGACGTGGCGGCGGTCGAATTTGTCGGCGAGCCAGCCCACCGGGAACTGCGCCAGCGCGCCGCCCAGCACGAAGGCCGCCAGAAACCAGGCGATCTGCTCGATCGCGAGGCCGACCTGCTCGCCATAGAGCGGGCCGACCATGCGGAAGGTCGCGCTGCTGAGCGCCGCCGTCACCACCCCCGCCGCCGCGAGCGGCGAGCAGGCGATGGCCAGCATGGGGCGCAGGCGCGGCGCGCTCGGCGTCTCGGGCTGCTCGGCGCGGGTCAGCGTGATCGGCAGAAGGGCCGCGCAGCAGATCAGCGCGAGGATGTTGTAGGAGACGTAGGACGCCGGCTCGAGCACCGAAATCAGCATCTGCGCGAAGAGCGACGCGCCCGAGTCGGCGATGCGGTAGACCCCCATCGCGCGCCCGCGCGTCGCGTTTGTGACCTTGGCCTGAAGCCACGCCTCGAGCACCGTGTAGCATCCCGCGACGCACAGCCCCATCGCCACGCGCATCAGCGCCCAGGCCCAGGCATCGATCACCATCATATGCGCGATGAGCGACATCGCCCCCGTCGCGGTGAACGCGGCGAAGGCGCGGCTGTGGCCCACGCTGCCCATGAGACGCGGCGCCCACCAGCAGCCGATGAAGAAGCCGAAGAAATGCGCCGAGCCGAGAAGGCCGATCTCGGCCGTCGTGAATTCGAGCGCGAGTCCGCTCAGCGCATCGAGCGGCCCGAGCCCGCCCGAGGAAAGCTGCATGAGAATGACCGACAGGAAAAGCGCCGCGAAAGAGATCATCATGCGCATGGTGCCGTCTTTCCCGCTCTTCCGCCGCCGCGCCCGAGATTGCATGGCACGCATGGCAAAGCCAAGCCCCGCAGGCTTGCATCTTGGCTCTAATTGGTTCGCCGAAGGCGGCCCCCGGCGGGCAGGTTGCGCCTCAGCCCAGCTCGTTCAGTCGCGCCAGCGCGGCGCGCAGGGTCGCGGCTTCTTCTTCGCGGAGCGCGAGGTTTTCACGCGCTTCCTCGACCACGTCTTCGGGGGCGGAGGCGACGAAGCTCGGGTTGTTCACGCGCCCTTTCAGGCCGCCGATCTCCTTGTCGAGCTTGCCGAGCGTCTTTTCGAGACGGGTCTTCTCGGCCTCCACGTCGATGATGCCCGCGAGCGGCAGGCCGAACGTGCCACCCTCGACCGCGACGGTCGCGCAGCCCTTGGGGAAGGCATCGATATGCTCGAGGCCGGTGACGCGCGCCAGCCGCAGGATCATCGCTTCGTTGCGCTCCCATGCGGCGCGGCCCGCGTCGTCGAGCGATGTGGCCAGAAGCGGGATCTTGGCGCCCGCCGGCACATGCATCTGCGCGCGCGCGCTGCGCACCGCCTCGATGAGCGAGATCACCCAGTTCATCTCGCGGTCCGCCGCCGCATCGACGCGCTCGGTGCCGTAGTCGGGCCAATCGGCGTGGATCAGCATCTTGCCGCGCTGCCCGAGGCTGCCCCAAAGCTCTTCGGTGACGAAGGGCATGATGGGGTGCATGAGGATCAGGCACTGGTCGATCACCCAGGCCATCGTCTCCTGCGTCTCGCGTTTCACCGCGTCGGTGCCGTCCATCAGAAGCGGCTTGGAGAATTCGACATACCAGTCGCAGACCTTGCCCCAGACGAAGGCGTAGAGCGCGCTGGCGGCGTCGTTGAAGCGATAGGCCTCGAGCGCGGCATCGACCTCGGCGCGCACCTTGGCGGTCTCGCCGACGATCCACTTGTTGACGGTCTCGTTCGGGGCGGGGGGCGTGGCCGCATCATAGGCGGCCCCCAGATCGCCGGGCGTTGCGCCGTTCATCTCGGCGAAGCGGGCGGCGTTCCAAAGCTTGGTGCCGAAATTGCGGTAGCCTGCGATGCGCTGGGGGCTGAGTTTCAGATCGCGGCCCATCGCCGCCATCGCGGTCAGGGTGAAGCGCACGGCATCGGTGCCGTATTCGTCGATCAGCTCCAACGGATCGAGCACGTTGCCGAGGGATTTCGACATCTTCTTGCCCTTCTCGTCGCGGACGAGGGCGTGGACATAGACATGGCCGAAGGGCTTTTGACCCACCACGGCATATTGCATCATCATCATGCGGGCGACCCAGAAGAAGATGATGTCGAAGCCGGTGATGAGAACGCTGGTCGGGAAGTACTTCTCGAGCTCGGGCGTCTTTTCGGGCCAGCCGAGCGTGCCGATGGGCCAGAGGCCGGACGAAAACCACGTGTCGAGAACGTCCGGATCGCGCCACACGGGATAGACCAGTTTGGTCGGGTCCTGCGTCGAGACGTAGTCGGCGAGGCTCTCGGCCAGCCGGTGCATCGCGTCCTCGCGGCTCGCGACTTCGACGAGCCGCGCGTGATCGAGCGGTGTCGGCAGGCCCGCGAGCACGTCGGCGAACTTGTCGCCAAGGGCGTCGAAATCGGGTGCGGCATGGTAGCGGTCGGTGCCCGGCGGCATGGACTGATCCCAGAGGAGACGCTGCATCTCGACCAGATCGAGCGCGCCGTCGCCCTCGTCGTCGCGGAACGTCCCGCGCTCGAGATCGAGCCCGTACCAGACCGGGATCTGGTGCCCCCACCAGAGCTGGCGCGAGATGCACCAGGGCTCGATATTCTCGAGCCAGTGGAAATAGACCTTGCGGTCGCTCTCGGGCAGGATCGTGACCTCGCCCGAGCGCACGGCCTCGAGCGCGGGGCCGACGATCTGCCGGGTGTCGACGAACCATTGATCCGTCAGCATCGGCTCGATCACCACTTTCGAGCGGTCGCCGAAGGGCTGCATGATCTGCTTGGCCTCGACCAGCGGCACGAGGCTCTCCTCGCGCGCCTCGCCGCCCTCCTCGGGAGCAACGGGCTTGGTCGCCGCCTTGCCCAGGCGCGGGTCATGCGCCTGCGTTATCACCGCAAGGCCCTCGGCCGTGATCTCTTCGACCACCTTGGCGCGCGCCTCGAACCTGTCCAGCCCGCGCAGGTGATCGGGGACGAGGTTGACCGCGTCGGCCTCGGCCACGCTCAGGCTGCGCTTGCCCTCGGCCACCTCCATCGCGATGGCGGCCGCCTCGGCATAGGGCGCGCCGTCGTCGCGCATCCGTGCGCGGGTGTCCATTAGGCGGTAGCAGGGAATGCCGCCGCGCTGGGCGACGCCGTAATCGTTGAAATCATGCGCGCCGGTGATCTTGACCGCGCCCGAGCCGAAATCGGGATCGGGATACTCGTCGGTGATGATCGGGATGAGGCGGCGATGCTCTTTCGGGCCGACCGGGATTTCGCAAAGCTGGCCCACGATGGGCGCATACCGCGCGTCCGAGGGATGGACGGCCACCGCGCCGTCGCCCAGCATCGTCTCGGGGCGGGTCGTCGCGATCGAGATGTAGTCGCGCTCCTCGCGGAAGACGACGTTCCCGTCCTTGTCCTTCTCGAGATATTCATAGGTCGCGCCGTTGGCGAGCGGGTATTTGAAGTGCCACATATGGCCGGCAACATCGACATTCTCGACCTCGAGATCCGAGATCGCCGTCTCGAAATGCGGGTCCCAGTTCACCAGCCGCTTGCCGCGATAGATGAGGCCCTTGTCGTACATGTCGACGAAGACCTTGATGACGGCGTCGTGGAAATTGCCTTCCTCGCCCTCGGGCGCCGAGGGGGCGCCCGACATGGTGAAGGCCTCGCGCGACCAGTCGGCGGAGGCGCCGAGGCGCTTGAGCTGGCCGATGATCGTCCCGCGCGAGGCGATCTTCTGCTCCCAGACGCGGCGCTCGAAGGCCTCGCGGCCCATCTCGGTGCGCGTCGGCTCGCCCTTGGCGGCCATGTCGCGCTCGGTCACCATCTGTGTCGCGATGCCCGCGTGATCGGTGCCGGGCTGCCAGAGCGTGTCATGCCCGCGCATGCGGTGCCAGCGGATCAGGATATCCTGAAGCGTGTTGTTGAAGGCATGGCCCATGTGCAGGCTGCCGGTCACGTTCGGCGGCGGGATCATGATGCTGAAGGTCGGCGCACCGGGCCGCGCATTCGCGCCCGCCTCGAACGCGCCCGCGCGCTCCCATGCCTCGTAGATCCGCGCCTCGGCCGTGGCCGCATCGAATGTCTTGTCCATCGCCATGGGATCGCTCCTTCTCGCCTCGCGCGAGGCTTAGCCAATTCGGCGGTAAAGGGGAAGCCCGCGGCGTGCGGCGAGGCTGACGTGGCGCTGTGAGTATTTCTGCCAAGATGAAGCATGGGGATGCTTGAGGCCACGGGCGCGCCGCGGCATCATCAACAGATGATAGACAGGCTTCGCCGCGCTCGACAGAGGCAAGAATGATGCTGCGCAAATGGGTCAGGCGCCTCTATGAATGGGCCCTGCCGGGCGGAGAGGAGCATCTGCGGGCCGGGCGCGAGGGCGGGCATGCGCGGCGCGGCTCGGTCGCGCATGTCGTGATCCTCGACGGCACCATGTCCTCGCTCGTGCCGGGCGAGGAAAGCAATGCCGGGCGCATCTATCGCATCCTCTCGGCCGAGCGCGGCACGCATCTCAACCTTTATTACGAGGCTGGGCTGCAATGGCAGGACTGGCGCGGCACGCTCGATGTGATGATGGGGCGCGGGCTGAACCGGCAGATCCGGCGCGCCTACGGGCATCTGGCGAGCCGCTACCGGCCGGGCGACCGGATCTTTCTCATCGGCTATTCGCGGGGCGCCTATGCGGTGCGCTCGCTCGCCGGCGCGATCGAGAGGGTCGGGCTCTTGCGCGCCGAGGAGGCGACCGAGCGCAACGTGCGTCTCGCCTGGCGGCACTACCGCACCCCGCCCGGCCCCGAGGTGCTCGCCGCGCATCGCCGTGCGCGCTGCCATCCGGGCGTGCCGATCGAGATGGTCGGCGTCTTCGATACGGTCAAGGCGCTGGGCCTGCGCCTGCCGCTTCTCTGGCGTTGGGGCGCTGCGGCCTACGCGTTTCATTCGGCCGCGCTCGGCGCGTCGGTGCGGCATGGCTATCACGCGCTGGCGCTCGATGAGACGCGCGTCGCCTATCGCCCGGTGCTCTGGCGTTCCGCGCCGGATACCTGCGAGGATGTGCAGCAGATGTGGTTTCGCGGCGCGCATGGCGATGTGGGCGGCCATCTTCAAGGGTTCGAGGCGGCGCGCCCGCTCGCCAATATCCCGCTTGTCTGGATGCTGGAGCGCGGCGCGGCGGCGGGCCTGCCCCTGCCCGAGGGCTGGCGCGGCGTAATGGACTGCGACCCCGAGGCGCCTTCCGTCGGCACATGGCGCGGCTGGGGCTGGCTCTTTCTCCTGCGCGCGCGGCGCGAGGTGGGGCGCGATCCGTCCGAAGCGGTGCACGAGACCGCGCGGCACGCGAAAACGCCGCCCGGCTGACCGGGCGGCGCTTCGTTTCGAACAGCGTCCGCCTCAGGCGACGTCGCGCAGCTCGACCTTCGGGGTCACGCCGAGCGCATGGCAGATGTCGCGCGTCAATTCGGGCTTGTTGAGCGTGTAGAAATGCAGATCCTCGACCCCGTGCTCCATCAGCTTCGAGCACATTTCGGTCGCCTGAGCGATGGCGAGCAATTCGCTGCGCCCGTCGCGCTCGGCCGTGGTGAACGCATTGTCGAGCCACTCGGGCACCGACGTGCCGCAGGAGAGCGCGAAGCGGCGCGCGCCTTGCCAATTCTCGATCGGAAAGATGCCCGGAATGATCGGCTTGTCGATGCCCGCCGCCGCGCAGCGATCGCGAAAGCGCAGGAAGGTGTCGGCATCGAAGAAGAATTGCGTGATCGCCTCATCCGCACCCGCATCGAATTTGCGCTTGAGATATGCGACATCGGCGGCCTCGTCGGCGGCTTCGGGATGCACCTCGGGATAGGCGCCGACGCGGATGGTGAACTGATCGCGCTCCTTCAGCGCCGCGATGAGCTCGCAACTGTCGCGGAAGCCCTCGGGATGCGGCGCGAACCCGCCCGAGCCCTTGGGCGCGTCGCCGCGCAGCGCCACGATCTCGCGCACCCCCGCCGCGTGAAACTCGTCAGCGATGCCCAACGTCTCCGCCTTCGACGCGTTCACGCAAGTCAGATGCGCCGCCACGTTGAGCCCGGTCGCGCCGTGGAGCGTGCCGACCGCCTCGCGCGTCAGCGTGCGCGTGGTGCCGCCCGCGCCGTAAGTGACCGAGATGAAGCGCGGCTGAAGCGGGGCCAGCGTGTGGACGGTATCCCAAAGGCGAAACGACGCCTCGAGCGATTTCGGCGGGAAGAATTCGAAAGAGACATTCGGCGCGGTCATGATGCTTTTCCTGTTCAAGGTGTTGAGCCTTTGTCGCTCTTGCGCTTAAATTACGCAAATTCATAATATTCACGTTCAACATGAGGCCAACTAATAGATGCATATCGAGTTCCGCCATCTGCGCACGATCCGCGCCATTCATGCCTGTGGCGGTCTGGCCAAGGCGGCCGATCAGCTCAACATCACGCAAAGCGCGCTCAGCCATCAGATCAAGGGGCTGGAGGATCAGGCGGGGGTCGAGCTTTTCGTGCGCCGCTCGAAGCCGATGACGCTCTCGGCGGCGGGGATACGCCTTCTGCGTGTGGCCGAAAAAGTTTTGCCCGAGATCGAGGCGCTCGAAGCCGAATTCTCCGGCGTGCGCGACGGCAGCTCGGGGCGGCTTCACATCGCGATCGAGTGTCACGCCTGTTTCGAGTGGCTCTTTCCCGTGCTCGAGGCGTTTCGCAAGAACTGGCCCGATGTCGATGTGGATATACGCCCCGGCCTTGCCTTCGACGCGCTTCCCGCGCTCCAGAAAGAGGAGGTGGACCTCGTGGTCAGCTCCGATCCCGAGGCGCTGCGCGGCATCGGGTTCAAGCCGCTTTTCGATTACGAGCCGGTTTTCCTTGCCTCTGCGCTGCACCCGCTCGCGCAGAAGGATTTCGTCGAGGCCGCGGATTTCCGGGGCCAGACGCTCATCACCTATCCGGTCGACCGCTCGCGGCTCGATGTCTTCACTGAGCTTCTGACGCCCGCCAAGGTCGAGCCGGCGTCGATCCGGCAGGTCGAACTGACGGCGGTGATCCTTCTCCTCGTGGCCAGCAACCGCGGCGTCGCCGTGCTTCCGGACTGGGTGGTGCGCGAATTGCGCACCAGTACGGATTACGTGGTGCGCCCGATCACCGAGTCCGGCCTCACCAAGCGGCTCTACGCCGCGATTCGCGACGACGACGCGTCCAAGCCTTTCATGGCGCATCTGCTGAAACTGGCGCGTGAGATTCCGGTGCGGCTCCAGCGGCGCGAAGCGGTGTCCAAAGGCCCGCCCGCCGCGCCCTGAAGGGCGATCCCATCTGATCTGCATCAAAGCCTGCGCGGCGCGACCGGCCTAGCATGACGGCATGAATCGGAGGGAAAGCCATGTACAAGACCATCCTCGTGCCCGTCGTTTTCGATGAGGACAAAGACCATGCCAAGGTGCTCAAGCTGGCCACGAGCCTCGGTGCGAGCGACGCGAAGATCACGCTTTTGCACGTGATGGAGCAGCTTCCGGCCTATGCCACCTCTTATGTGCCCGAGCAGGCTTCGGCCAATCTGCGGGTCGAACTGCAAAAGGAGATGGACAAGCTGACGCGCGATCTTCCGGGTGTGGACGGCAAGATCGTGGACGGCCATTCGGGGCGCACCATCGTCAACCATGCCAAGAAGAACGACGTCGATCTCATCATCGTCAATTCGCATCAGCCGGGCTTCGGCGATTTCATCCTCGGCAGCACCGCGGCCTATGTGGTGCGGCACGCGACCTGCGCGGTTCACGTCGTCAAGTGACGGCGCGGCGCGCGCGGCCATCAAAAGGAGGGAAGGCATGGAAGATCTGGTGAAACTGGGGCGGGAGTTCGTCGCGGCGATGCGCGAGCAACGCGGGATCGCGCATGTGGATGCGCTTTATGCCGAGCACGCGGAATCGGTCGAGGCGGTCAATCCGCCGGGGCGCGACGTGCGGATCGCCAAGGGCAGCGGCGCGATCAAGGCCAAGCGCGAAAGCTGGGCGGCAGGTCACGAGATCCACAGGCTCGACGCGGATGGGCCTTACGTGCATCCGCCCAACCGCTTCGGCGTGCGTTTCGAGGTCGAGGTCACGCAGAAGGAAACGGGCCGCAAGATGACGCTGAGCGAGATCGCCATCTACACGGTCGAGGGCAGCAAGATCGTCCGCGAGGAGTTCTTCATGGCGCCGAAATGAGCGCGCCGGGGTGCGCGGTGCAGGGGCCGCCGCTTGCGGCCCGGTCGCGCCCCGCCCCCTTGCGGCCTTCGTCCTCCCGGCCTATACGCGCGACTTGACCCCGAGGATAGGACGACCCATGGCACTCAGCGCGAACATGAACGTGATGATGAAGGCGGCCCGCAAGGCGGGGCGTGCGCTGGCCAAGGATTTTCGGGAGGTCGAGAACCTTCAGGTCTCGATGAAGGGCGCCGGCGATTTCGTCAGCCGCGCCGATATCGCCGCCGAGCAGATCATCAAGTCCGAGCTGATGAACGCGCGTCCGACCTATGGCTGGCTGGCCGAGGAGGGTGGCGAGGAGCCGGGCACCGATCCGACCCGCCGCTGGATCGTCGATCCGCTCGACGGGACCACCAACTATCTGCACGGCCTCGCGCATTGGGCCGTCTCGATCGCGCTCGAGCACAAGGGGCAGATCGTGGCGGGCGTCGTCTACGACGCCTCCAAGGACGAGCTTTTCTTCGCCGAGAAGGGCGAGGGCGCGTGGATGAACGAATCGCGCCTGCGCGTGTCGGGCCGCGACAAGCTGATCGAGAGCATCTTCGCGACCGGCCTGCCCTTCGGCGGGCGCAGCGATCTGCCGCATACGCTTCAGGATCTGGCGCGGCTTTTGCCCGCGACGGCGGGCGTGCGCCGTTTCGGCTCGGCGGCGCTCGATCTCGCCTATGTCGCGGCGGGCCGCTATGACGGTTTCTGGGAGCGGCGGCTGAAGCCTTGGGACATGGCCGCGGGCCTTCTGATCGCCAAGGAGGCAGGCGCGCTGGTCGAGCCGATGACCGAAGGGCGCGAGATTCTCGACGAAGGCGCGGTGATCTGCGCCAACAACGCGATTTTCGCCAAGTTCGCCAAGATCATCCGCAATCAATAGGCTCAGCGGTCGGAGGGGTGATTGATCCCGTCGACCCAGCCGATATCGCCCAGATCGCGCGGATGCGCGCCGTCGAGGATGCCGAGGTTCACCCCGTATTCATTGGGGTTCGAGCGGCGCCGATGATGCGTGTAGATCCCGCAGACCGAGCAGAAGTAATGCTGCGCCGTATGCGTGCCGAAGGTGTAGAGCGTCAGCTTGTCCGCGCCGCGCACCACCTCCACCCCGCCGAGGGGCGCCGTCACGGCTGCCGCACCGCGCCGCGCGCAAAAGCTGCAATCGCAGCGGCGGGCGGTGCTGAGGCCGTCCGACAGGGTCACGCGGAGTTCGACCGCGCCGCAATGGCAGGTGCCGTTCATTTGCGTCTCACTTTCGGGATGGGCGAGCGTCTGAACGCATAGCGCGCCTCGGGATGGGGCGGATGCCCGTGGGTGCGCTCCCAGAAGCGCGTGCCGCCGAGCCGCCTCAGCAGCGGCAGCGTCAGCGCCGCGCCGATGATGAACCCGCCCGCATGCGCCCAATAGGCGACACCGCCCCCGCCGGTGGGTGTCGAGAGCCCGCCGAAAAGCTGGAGCGCGAACCAGAGGCCGAGCATGATCCAGGCGGGCAGGGGCAGGATGCGGAAGATTACGACGAGAATGATGAGGATATCGACCTTCGCCTTCGGGAAAAGCAGCAGGTAGCCGCCCATCACCCCCGCGATGGCCCCCGACGCGCCCACCATCGGCACGGGCGAGAAGGGCTCGAAGACAAGCTGCGCCAGCCCCGCGCCGATCCCGCAGGCGAGGTAGAAGCCGAGATAGCGCAGATGCCCCATCTCATCCTCGAGGTTGTCGCCGAAGATCCACAGGAAAAGCATGTTGCCCGCAAGGTGCATCAGCCCGCCATGCAGGAACATGGAGGTCACCAGCGTCTCGACGCTGCCTTGCTGCATCAGCTTGGCCGGGATCAACGCCCATTGGAAATAGAAGGCGTTGAGCGCGTAGGGATCGGTGAATAGCGGCCAGTAGCTGAGGAATATGCCGATATTGGCCGCCATCAGCGCATAGGTCACATAGGGCGTGCGCCCCGAGGGGTTATGGTCGCGGATGGGAAACATGGGGCCACGTTGGCCCCATGCCGTGATGCGGTCAAGTCAGCTTGTGCCGCCCAGAAGCGCGGCATTACCGCCCGCCGCCGTGGTGTCGACGCAGACGTGACGCTCGTTCAGAACGTGGCCCGCATCGGGCAGCCCGGTGATGAGCGGCAGAATCGGGCCGGTGCGCTCGCTGAGGGCCTTGGCATAGGGGCGCGCCATCTCGGCATCGCCCCAGTAGAGCGCGCCCGAAAGGCCGGTGAGCGAGCTCAGCGCCTCGGGCGGAACGGTGCCCGTCGCCTCGACGGCGAGGCCGCCGAGCCCCACGACCGCGCGCGCCTGCGCCTTGGCGGCTTCGGGACCGGGGCCCATGCACAGAAGCGGGTGGCGCGCGTGGCTCGTCAGGCGGTTCGACTCGCCCGTCGGCCCCGGCATGAGCTGGTCCTCGCGCGGCAGCATGTCGAGCCGCTTGCCCTTGTCGAGCGCGGCCTGGATGTCCTTGGGCTTCATCACGCCTTCCCAATCCTCGCCCGCCTCGGGCGCGGGATGGGCGCAGAACCGCGCGAGATAGTGCGGCCCGCCCGCCTTGGGTCCGGTGCCCGAAAGGCCCTCGCCGCCGAAGGGCTGGCTGCCGACGATCGCGCCGATCTGGTTGCGGTTGACGTAGATGTTGCCGACCATCACCCGCTCGGTCACGTATTGCACGCGGTCGTCGATGCGCGTCATCAGCCCGAAGGTGAGGCCGTAGCCGGTGCTGTTGATTTCCTCGATGACGGTGTCGAGTTCGGTCGCGCCGAAGGTCGCCATATGCAGCACCGGGCCGAAGATTTCGCGCTCGAGCTCGCCCACGCTGTTCACCTTGATGAGGGTCGGCGCCACATACGTGCCGGAATTCGGCGTCTTCAGCTCGTGGATCAGCCGGCCCTCGGCGCGCGCCTTCTGGATATGCTCGGCGATGCCGGCGCGGGCGGTCTCGTCGATGACCGGGCCGCAATCCGTGCTCAGATCCCAAGGCTTGCCGATCACCAGCGCCTCCATCGCGCCGGTCAGCATGCGGGTGAATTCCTCGGCGATGTCTTCCTGCACATAGAGGCAGCGCAGGGCCGAGCAGCGCTGGCCCGCCGACTGGAAGGCCGATTCGATGATCGCCTGAACGGCCTGTTCGGGCAGCGCGGTGCTGTCCACGATCATGCAGTTCATGCCGCCCGTTTCGGCGATGAGGGGCGCGCCGGGCGCCAGATGTTTGGCCATGGCCGAGCGGATCTTCATCGCCGTCGCGGTCGAGCCGGTGAAGGCCACGCCGCCGACGCGCGCATCCGAGGTCAGCGCCGCGCCAACCTCGCCGCCGCCGGGCAAGAGTTGCAACGCCGATTTCGGCACACCCGCCTTGTGCATGAGGCCCACGGCGAAATGCGCGATGATCGGCGTCTGCTCGGCAGGCTTCGAGAGCACCGCGTTGCCCGCTGCAAGCGCCGCTGCGATCTGGCCGGTGAAGATGGCCAGCGGGAAGTTCCACGGGCTGATGCAGGTGAAGGTGCCCACGGCCTCGCCCTCGGGCGCGTTGGCGCCGTAATAGCGCAGGAAATCCACCGCCTCGCGCAGCTCGGCCACGGCGTCGGGCTGCGACTTGCCGGCCTCGCGGTGCAGGATGGCGAAGATCTCGCCGTAATTCTCCTCATAGAGGTCGGCGATCTTGCCCAGCACCTCGGCGCGCTCGGCGACGGGGGCGTCCCATTTTTCGGCCTTGCTCAGCGCGGTTTCGATATCCTTGGCGCTCGCATGGGCGACGGTGCCGGGCGTGTCCGCGGGATCGGCGGGGTTGTCGACGCGGCGCGCCTCCTCGGGCTCGGCCTTGGCGGCCAGAACGGGCGCGGCGCTCCATCGATGCGTGGCGAAGGGCGCGCGCGCGGCCTCGATCGCATCGAGCGTCGGCTGGTGCTTTAGATCGAAGCCCTTGGAGTTGACGCGCTCGGGCAGGAAGAGCTCGGGGCCCTTCGGGAGCGGCACGCGCTCTTGCTCGACCATCAGGAAGGGATCTGCGGCGACGATCTCGGGCGCGACCTCCTCGTCCACGATCTGGTTGACGAAGCTCGAATTCGCGCCGTTCTCGAGAAGGCGGCGCACGAGATAGGCCAGAAGATCGCGATGCGCGCCGACCGGGGCATAGATGCGGCAGCGCGTGCCGTGCTTTTCCATGACGATCTTGTGCAGCGCCTCGCCCATGCCGTGCAGGCGCTGGAACTCGAACGATTCGGTGTCCTGGGCCATGTCGAGCACGGCGGCGACGGTATGCGCGTTATGCGTAGCGAACTGCGGATAGATGCGGTCCGTCATCGACAGAAGCTTGCGCGCATTGGCGATGTAGCTGACATCGGTCGCGGCCTTGGAGGTGAAGACCGGAAAGCCGTCCACGCCCTCGACCTGAGATTGCTTGATCTCGGTGTCCCAATAAGCGCCCTTGACGAGGCGCACCATGATCCGCCGGTCGAGCCGCTGGGCCAGCTCATAGAGGAAATCGAGCACATAGCCGGCGCGCTGGCCGTAGGCCTGCACGACGACGCCGAAGCCGTCCCAGCCATGCAGGGCGGGCTCGCTCATCACCGTCTCGATCACGTCGAGTGAGATGGCGAGGCGGTCGGCCTCCTCTGCGTCGATGTTGAGGCCCATGCCCGCCGATTTCGCCAGCAAGGCAAGCGAGCGCAGGCGCGGCACGAGAATGTCCATGACCTGCTCGCGCTGGGCCACCTCGTAGCGCGGGTGCAGTGCCGAAAGCTTGACCGAAATGCCTGGGTTCTTGCGGATGTCGTCATGCACGCAAGCCTGCGCGATGGCGCTGATCGCGCGCGAATAGCTCAGGTGATAGCGCGTCGCGTCGCGGTCGGTGCGCGCGGCCTCGCCCAGCATGTCGTAGGAGTAGGTGAACCCCTTCTTCTCCATCTTGGCGGCGCGGTCCATCGCGCTCTGGATGTTCTCGCCCAGCACGAAATTGCGGCCCATCTCGCGCATCGCGCGGCCCACGGCGGTGCGGATCACCGGCTCGCCCATCCGCTTGATCGCGCTGCGCAGATGGCCCACGGGCCCCTTCTTGTCTTCCTGAAGCACCTTGCCGGTCAGCATCAGCGCCCATGTCGAGGCATTGACGAGCGGCGACGTGGACTGGCCCATATGCTTGCCCCAGTCCGAGGGCGCGATCTTGTCTTCGATGAGCGCATCGATCGTCTCGGCATCGGGCACGCGCAAGAGCGCCTCGGCCAGGCACATCAGCGCGATGCCTTCGTCGGTCGAAAGGCCGTATTCGGCGAGGAAAACCTCCATCAGGCCCGGATCGGACTGCGCGCGGATCTCGCGCACCAGATCGGCGCCGCGGGCACAGATGCGGGCGCGGTCTTCGGGGCTGAGGCCCGCCTCGGCCTTGAGACGGTCGATCGTGGCCGGGGCGTCCGCATAGGTTTGCAGGTCGATCGCGCGGCGCGCTTCGGTATCATATGGCATGGGCTGCATCCTTGTTGGCTCGGGCCGAAGGGCGGTGTCTGATTGATCCAGCCTATCACGAGAGGCTAAGGTGTTTTTCCTGTTGAATTGAAATCCACGGGACGATTGAACATTATTTAGGGCGGATGCGATGCAAAGCGAATTGGACAAGTTCGACAAGGCGATCCTGCGGGTCCTGGCGACGGACGGGCGGATCAGCATCACCGATCTGGCGCAGCGAATCGGTCTTTCCAAGTCGCCGACGCAAGCCCGGCTGCGCAGGCTCGAGACGGCGGGTGTGATCTCGGGCTATCGCGCGATGATCGATCCGATCCGCCTCGGGCTGGATCATGTCAGTTTCGTCGAGGTCCGGCTGACCGACACGCGCGAGGCGGCCCTTGCGGCCTTCAACGAGGCGGTGCGCAAGATTCCCGAGATCGAGCAGGTTCACTTGATCGCCGGAAATTTCGACTACCTTATGAAGGTGCGTACGCGCAGCATGAACGACTATCGCCAGATGCTGGCCGATCGCATTTCCACGCTGCCGCATGTCGCGGGCACCAGCACCTATGTCGCCATGCAGGCGGTCAAGGAAAACGCACCGGAGGATGTCCTGTGAAACATCTCGCATTCGCGCTCGCGCTTGCCGCGCCCGCCGCCGCCAGCGCCGATTGCCCGGCCCCGCCCGATCATTCGGACGCGCTCGCCGCGCTCATCGAGGAGGCGCAGGCCGCGCCCGGACGGGCCGAGGGCATGGCGGTCTCGGACAAGATGTGGGCGCTCTGGGCGGAGGCACCGGACACGCGCGCGCAGGAGCTTCTGGACGAGGGGATGGAGCGGCGGCAGTCCTTCGACTACGACGGCGCGCTGACGGCGTTCGAGGCCTTGGTGGACTACTGCCCCGACTATGCCGAAGGCTACAACCAGCGCGCTTTCATTCGCTATCTGCGCGAGGATTACGAGGCTGCGCTCCCCGATCTCGACGCCGCGCTCGAGCGCACGCCGCGCCATGTGGCCGCCCTCACGGGCAAGGCGCTGACGCTGGTGGCGCTCGGCCGCAAGGGCGAGGCCGCCCTCGCGCTCCGCGCGGCACTCGAGATGAACCCGTGGCTGTCCGAGCGCGCGCTTCTGCCCGTGCTCGAGCAGACCGAGGACGCGCTCTAGCTTTACACCGCCCGCGATGCGTCTATGGTCCGGCGCGATGCGGGCGTGATGGAATGGTAGACATACCAGACTTAAAATCTGTTGGGCCTTGTGCCCGTGCGGGTTCGAGTCCCGCCGCCCGTACCATTTCGATCCGCGCCTTACATCCTGGCATCCCGCCCCCGCAGCGCGGCCCACATTCCTGAAAGTCGCGCGCCGTATTTGCGCCGCCGCGCACCGGAAAGCAGCGTCGCGGGCGAGGCCGCGCGCAGGAGTGTCTTGGCGAAGGACAGGGCGCAGGCGGTCCCGCCGCGATGCTTGCGCACCGCGTAGATCTGCGACCAGCCCCAATGCCAATTCTTGATCCGCTCGCCCGTGCGGCTGGGCGCGGAGGACTCGCCGCCAAAATGCCGCACGATGGCGCCCTGAGCCAGCATGAGCGGGCCATGCTCGGCCAGCCGAACGCTCAGATCGTCATCCTCGAAGAAGAGGAAAATCTTCGGATCGAAGCCGCCGATACGCTCGAAGATGTCGCGGCGCACCATCAATGCCGCGCCCGACAGCACCGGCAGCGCGACATCGCCGCCGGGATCGCCCTTGGCCAGCTTGCCCGCGCGCGGATCGAGATCGCTGCGCCGTTTCAGGTGCGGGCGCCACGCGTCGTCCACAATGAGCGGGTTGAAGGCGCCCGCGCGCGGATGCGCATCCGCCGCCGTCGTCAACGCGTCTAGAGTATCGGGAAGGCAGGTCGTGTCGGGGTTGAGGAACATCACGAATTCGGTCGTCGTCGCCGCCGCGCCGATGTTGCAGGCGCGCCCGAACCCTTCGTTCTCCGCGTTCTCGATCAGTGTCACATTCGGATGCAGCGCCGCCAAGGCGCGTAGCGCCGTACGGTCGCGCGAGGCGTTGTCGACGACGATCACCGGCGCGCCGCCCGGCACCGATTCCAGCATCGGTGGCAGCGCAGTCGCGCTGTTATAGGCCACGGTGACGATGGTGATGCGCGGCTCAGACATTGGGATGCTTTCGCGCCAGCGCCGCGATGCGGCGCCGATAGATCGGGCGCAGCACCTCGCGGCGCAGCTTGGGCCACAGCCCCTCCTTGCGCTGGATGAGGCTGCCGCCGAGGCGCGCCGAGACTTCCTCGATCCCCGTCGGCCAGGCGGTGAGGATGCGCACGCGGTGCACCCACGTCATCTGAAGGAAGGTATCGACGGGGCGGTCGAAGCGCTCGGTCGCGTCCAGCAGCTTGCGCGCGGCGCCTTGCGTCACGAGTTGCGCGACCATCCCGAGCGCCACCGCGTCATGCCGCCCGAGCCGCGCCGTGCCGTTCTTTGCGATCACCTCGCCCGCCTCCTCGCGCGGCTTGATCGGGAAGCGCACGAAATCGCCATCCCGCACGGCCCCGCATGCCAGTTCGAGCGCGGGCAGGAAACGCTGGGTGTCGATCTCGAGATCGTCCTCGAGAATGAGCGCGGCGGGCAGCCCCTCATCGACGATCCGGCGCCAGCAGGCGCGGTGGCTGTGAAAGGTCGCCACCTCCGAAGGGCGCAGCGCGAAGGGATAGCGTGGGGGCAGGAGGCCGGGCACATGAGCGCGCGCTTCCGCCTCGGTCATGGCCTGGCCGTCCACCGCCGGCATGACGCGGCAGCGCAGTGGCAGGGCGTCTTGCGTGGCCGCCACCTGCGCCGCGCGTTCGTGCGCGCGTTCGAGATGGATGATGAAGCAATCGAGATCCAAGGCGGGCCCTGTCTTTGCCGGGTCTGGTCTGTCTCGTGCCAGAACGGGCCCGCCGAATCCAGCACCAATCGGGGCCGCCCGCCCCGCGCGCCCATGCCTAGGGCCGGCCCAGACCCAGCGACAGCGCGTCCCGCTCGACCATCTGCAGGATCACGATATTGGGCGCGATCCGCGCCAGATGCCGCTCGAGCGCCGCGTCGTCGATGAATTTCCAGTGCACGCGATAGACCTCTTCGAAGCTCGCGTTGAAGAGCGGCGACGAGACCGAGCAGAAACTGTCGCAGAGCATCAGGACCGTCTGCGGGTTGGGGGCCTGCGGCGTGCGCGCCGCGCGCATGACCTTCTCCATCACCGATTGCTCGGGGTAGGGCGCGGGCAGGCAGGCGCTCTCCTTGCCGGAGACGAGGCCGATGTCGACCGTGCATGTTCCGGGAGGCTCGGCGAAGTCGATCAGGTAGTCGGTCTCGGCATCCTCGGGATAGAATCCACCCATCTTGAGGAGCCGCGCAAGATCGCCCGCGGGGGCGGGAACGGGGGTGAGATCATAGGCGACGGCGCGCGCCCCGAGCCGGTCCATGACCGCCTCATAGCTCGCAGCGGCGCCCGCGCGCGTCCAATGCGTGTCGGTCTTGAGATAGGCCTGCGTCTCGGTCTTGGCCGCACGCAGAACCGGGCGCAGATCGAGGAGCGGCACGTCGCCTGCCGCCTCGAGAAGATCGTCGGTGACGGTGCGCGCGGCAGGGGCAACGTCCTCGGGCAGCATTTCGGGATAGACCGAATGCTTGTTGGGCGCGATCACGGCGAGAAAGCGCGCGCCGCGCGCCTCCATGCGCTCGGCCAGCCTGCCGAGCGCGGCCGCCTGCGCCGCGATCAGACCCTCGGGGACAGGCCATGCGCCGCGCGTCTTGGCCATCGCCGCGCCGTCGTCGTCGCCGAAAAAGAGATACCCCTCCCGCCCGATCTGAACCCGCTCGGGGAAAAGCGAGCGCCCGAGCTGCGTCATGGCAAGATAGGCGAGATTTCCCTCGATCCGGTCGAGCGACAATAGATCGCGCGGCTCGGCGGGCAGGAGCGCCCCGCCGAGATAGGCGCGCGTGGCGATATTGGCGGCGGGAAGCGCAAGAAGGATGATCCCGGCGATACCGGCGAAGAGGGTCAGGCGGGCGCTGTACATCGGGCTGATCTCCTCTCAGAAGTTGAAATACAGGAAGACGTCGCTGCGCGATACCAGCATCAGGATCGCGCCCGCCCCGAAGGCGGCGGCGCCGACCAGCGTCTTGTAGAGCGGGCGGATGTCGCGGGTGAACTGATAGGTGTTCGGCAGCACGAGAACGCCGACGAGCGCGAGTGCGAGGTATCGCCCCGCCTTGCTGGCCTCCGAGATCACGACATGGCGCGGGCCGCTCATCGCGGCGGGATCGAGGCCGAACATGATCGCGAGGATATCGAGCGCCTGCCCCAGATCCTCCGCGCGGAAGAACACCCATGACAGATGCACCACCGCGAAGGTCAGCGCCCAGCCCGCCACGCGCGGCAGGCGCAGCCCCGCCAGCGACCAGAGCCGCCCGATCACCAGCGCCGCGCCGTGGATGCCGCCCCAGATGATGAAGGTCCAGCCCGCACCGTGCCACAGCCCGCCCAGAAGGAAAGTCACCATCAGGTTCGCCGCGACGCGCCCCTCGCGCCTGCGGCTGCCGCCGAGTGGGATGTAGAGGTAATCGCGCAGAAAGCGCGAGAGCGTGATGTGCCAGCGGCGCCAGAAATCCTGAATGGAGGTCGCCTTGTAGGGCGACAGGAAGTTGAGCGGCAGGCGGATGCCGAACATGCGCGCCGCGCCGATCGCCATGTCGGTATAGCCCGAAAAATCGAAATAGAGCTGGAACGTGTAGGAGAACGTCGTGATCCACGCATCGAGGATGGTCAATTGCGTGTGGTCGGCATAGCCCGCATCGGCCCAGACGGCGAAACTGTCCGCGATCCCGATCTTCTTGAAAAGGCCGAGCCCGAAGATGACGAGCCCAGCCAGCAGGTTCTTCGACCGCAGGCGCAGCATCGCGCTGCGCGCGAATTGGGGCATCATCTCCTTGTGATGCACGATCGGCCCGGCGATGAGCTGCGGAAAGAAGGTGACGAAGACGGCATAGGTCAAAAGGCTCCCGCGCGCCGCCTGTCCGCGATAGCTGTCCACCAGATAGGTGATCTGCTGGAAGGTGAAGAACGAGATGGCGAGCGGCAGAAGGATGCGCGGCACCTCCATGCCCGTGCCTGCGACCGTGTTCAGGGTTTCGACGAAAAAACCGAAATACTTGAAATAGCCCAGAAGCCCCAGATTGGCTGCGATGCCGAAGATCAGGAGGCCGAAAGGCGCGCGCCGTGCCTGAATGCCGCTCGCCACGGCGTAGTTCACGAGGATCGAGCCGATCAGCAGCGGCAGGTAGTCGAGCCGCCAATAGCCGTAGAAGAAAAACGAGCAGAGCACGAGCCAGCCGAGCGCCGCGCGCGCGCCCGCGAGGCGCGCGAGGGCGAAATACCCCAGAAGGCTGCCGGGCAGGAACGCGAAGACGAATTGGGCCGAACTGAAAAGCACGCGGAGAGCCACCTGGCAGGGGATTTCGCGCGTGCATATCGCGCGGCGGCGCTCAATACCAGATCGCGGCTCAGAGCGGGGGGCGCACCTGCCAGTTCACCCGGTCCGCGCCGATCATCCGGGCGAGGCGATCGAGCTCGGCCTCGAAGCGCCGCTGGCGGCCCGCGGCCCAGCGCGTGCCGGGTTCGGGCCAGAGGCCGGTGACGCTCAGCCGGCCCTTCGTTCGGTCCGCCTTCAGCTCGGTGCGCCCGACGAAGCGGTCGCCCTCGAGGAGCGGATAGACGTAGTAGCCCCAGCGCCGCTTGGCGGCGGGCACGAACATCTCGTTGACGTATTCGAAACCGAAGAGGCGGGCGAGCCGCGCGCGGTCACGCACCGCAGGATCGAAGGGGTTGAGGATGCGCAGCCGCCCGCTCGGCGGCGACAGCCGCGCGAGGCGTTCGTCGAGATCGGGCGCGGCGAAGGCGGCGCGGCGCTGGCCGTCCGCGCCGGTCACCTCTATCTGCGCGGGCCGGCGCCGCTGCGCCCAGCCACGCGCCTCCTCGGCGCTCATCGCGGCCCAGAAGCGCTGCACCTCGCCGCAGGTGGCGATGCCCAGCCGCTCGAGCGCCAGATCGCACAGTGCGTCGATCGCCTCCTGATCGGGCGGGCCCTGCAAAAGCTGCGAAGGAAAGACGCGCGCGCCCAGATCGTAGAACTTCACGAAATTCTCGCGCTTCGCGGTGGCCAGCGTGCCCGCATACCACATCTGATCAAGCGCTTTCTTGTGCGGCGGGCGCGCCCACATTTCGCGGCTCGTCGCCTTGGTGTCGAACGCATGGGTCGACAGCGGCCCCTCGGCCTCGATGCGGTCCCGGATGCTCTCGATCTCGGCCCGGCCGAGGCCCGACTGGAACCACTCGCCCTCGGCGGCCTTGGCCCCCAGCCGCGCGAACTGGCGCTGCCAGAGCGGCAGAACCTCCATCGGGATCAACGAAGCGTCATGGGTGAAATGCTCGAAAAGCTCGCGGCCGAGAAGCGGCCAGAGCATCCCCTCGCGGTAGTTGGGATTGCGCGACCAGAGGATGTGGTTATGCGCACGCGTCACGTTGCGGATCGTGTCGATCTGCAGGAAACCGATCTGCCGGATGAGGGCCATGACATCGGGCGCGCCGGTGCCGATCCCGCTCAGCCCGTGCGCGCCGAGCCACAGATGCCGCGCCGTCCGGTTGTCGAGACTCCGCGCCGCGCGCATCGCTCAGGGCGTGCTCAACTGGATCAGCGCGTCGTTGAGCTCCTGCCCCTCGAGCGTCAGAACCGCCTCGATGAAGACCTGCCCGGCACGGCAGGCGTCGCGGGCGCTGGCCCGGTCGAGATTCGCGAAACTGCCCATCATCCGCGCCGCGTCCTCGCGCGCGGCGATGGTGCGGGTGACGACGCCGAAAATCGCCGCCTCGGCCCGTGCCGCGCGTTCGGGCGGCAGCACCCTCGGCCCGCGCTGCGCGCCGAGCTGCGCCGCGCGAAGCTGGATGCGGTAGTAGTTGCGCAGCCCCTCGGTATTGAGGCGCGCGGCGGCGCGGGCGGTGGCCTCGGCCATCTGGTCGGGGGTCAGATCGCCGCGCACGGCGCGCCCGCAGGTCTGCTCGGGCATGCCGCCCAGCACCGCCTGCTCGACGAGGTAGTAATAGCGCAGATCGCGCAAGGGCAGATGGCCGAGGCCCCGGTCGATCACGCCCCAAAGAAGGCCCTGCGCGCGCCCGACCGGCACGGCGGTGCCATCGCGCACGGCCAGCACGCGGTCGGCGACATAGCCTGCGATGATCGGATCCCGCAGCATGTCGGCGGCATGGCGCGTGGCCAGTTCGAGCTTCTCGCCTGCGAAGCCGAGGCGCGTCAGATCGGCGCGCACCGCGCCGTCCTCGTGCAGGCGTCCCAGCAGGCGGATGATATCGGCGCGGCTGACCGTCTGCGCCGCCTGCGCATCATTGGGCGTCTCCTGCGCTTCGAGCGCGAGGGGCGCAGCGGCAGAGACTGCCAGCGCCGCGCCGAGCATCAACGCGCGCAGGGTGCCGGTGAAAGATCTGCCTGTCATCCGCATGCCCTCTTGAAATCCGCCGCGGCCCGTGCCGGCGCGCTTATCTGCAATATAGGCACGATGGCCCCGCCCACCACCTCTAGCGGCTTGGCGCCCGGGTGCAACCGGGCAGGCGGATCGCCGCCGCCGCGCGGGCCGCGCGCGCCGCGCATAAGAGCGGTGGAATTTCCCCGGCATCCTTGCTAGGCATTGCCGCGATGCAGCAACACCGAGGCATGCCATGAGCGCCACCGCCCGCAAGACCGCCCCGCTTCCCTCGGACATTCGCGCCATGAAGGGGCAAACGCCCATCGTCAGCCTCACGGCCTATACGACGCCCATGGCGCGGATGGTGGACGCGCATTGCGATTTCGCGCTGGTCGGCGACAGCGTCGGCATGGTGCTGCACGGCCTGACCTCGACCACGGGCGTGACGATGGAGATGATGATCCTGCATGGCCAGGCCGTCGCGCGCGGGCTGAGCAAGGCGATGATGGTCATCGACATGCCCTTCGGCACCTACGAGGAAAGCCCCGCGCAGGCGATGCGCAATGCCGTGCGCCTCATGCGCGAGACGGGCGCGGCGGCGGTCAAGCTCGAGGGCGGCGCGCATATGGCCGAGACGATCGCCTTTCTGACCGCGCGCGGCGTGCCTGTGATGGCGCATATCGGCCTCACGCCTCAATCGGTCGGCACTCTGGGCGGCTACAAGGTGCAGGGACGCGGCCACGGCGCGCGCCTGCTCAGCGAGGACGCGCGCGCCATCGCGGAGGCGGGCGCCTTCGCCGTGGTGATCGAGAAGGTGCCGGCGGGCCTCGCCGACCGGATCACCGCCGATATCGCGATACCCACCATCGGCATCGGCGCGTCTGCGGGCTGCGACGGCCAGGTGTTGGTCGTCGACGACATGCTTGGGCTCTTCACCGCCTTCAAGCCGAAATTCGTCAAGCGATACGCCACGCTCGGCGAGGATGGCGAGGCCGCCATCGCCGCCTATGCCGCCGAGGTGCGCGCGCGCAAGTTTCCCGCGCCCGAGCATACCTTCGCCGAGGAGGCCCCCGGGGCATGACGGCGCCGATCCTGCGGAGCCTTGCCGAGCTGCGCGCGGCCACGCGCCCGTGGATCCGCACGGGCGAGAGCATCGGCGTCGTGCCGACGATGGGCGCGCTTCACGACGGACACCTGTCGCTCGTGGCCGCTGCCAAGGCCGCCTGCACGCGCGTCGTCGTCACGATCTTCGTCAACCCGCGCCAGTTCAGCTCGCCCGAGGATCTGGCGAATTACCCGCGCACCGAGGAGGCGGATGCGAAAAAGCTCGCCCGCTTCGGCGTCGATGCGCTCTATGTGCCGGACGGCGATCAGATGTATCCCGAGGGTTTCGCCACCACCGTCAGCGTCGCGGGCCTCACCGATGTGATGGACGGCATTCACCGCCCGGGCCATTTCGAAGGCGTCGCCACCGTCGTGGCCAAGCTCTTTGCGCAAAGCTCGGCCACCGACGCTTTTTTCGGCGAGAAGGATTTCCAGCAGCTTCAGGTGGTGCGCCGCATGGCGCGCGATCTCGATCTCGGGGTTACCGTCCATGGCTGCCCGACCATCCGCGAGATGGACGGACTCGCCATGTCCTCGCGCAACCTGCTCCTGTCGGACCGCGCGCGCACCGTCGCGCCCGCGCTGCCCGAGCAGATGCAGACCCTCGCCCGGACATTGCGGGAGGGCGGCGATTTCGGCGCGGCGCGCCTCGATGCCGTCGCCGCGCTCGAGCGGGCGGGCTTCACCTCGGTCGATTATCTCGAGTTGCGGGCCAATGACGATCTCGCATTGCTCGAGGCGCCCACCCGCCCCGCGCGTCTTTTCGGGGCCGCATGGCTCGCCGGTGTGCGGCTGATCGACAATATCGCCGTCGATCCCTGACGCGCCTCTCTTCCGCCTGCTTCTAAACCGCGCGCGCCGGAGTTGTTTGGACTCATGGGGCGCCCGCGGTCCCTAGCCCAAGGCGCTGGCCGTCATCCGCAAACCTTCGGGCGTGCCCGAGACATGCCATGTCGCGGGCGGCGCGGTGCGGGCGCGGGCACGGGTCAGGGTCCAGCCGGGGGCGCCGGGGCGATGCGCGGGGGCCATGTGCCAGCGCGTCTCGATCCCGGGTGCGCCGCCCGCGCCCGGCGTCAGGATCAGGCCCAGCGGCGGCTCGAGCCCCATCGCCTTGCCCGCGCCCGCGCCCGTCTCGGCGGCGAGGTGCAGCCGGCGCACCGGCGTGAGGCCCGGGGGGCCGGGCAGATCGGCCACGACGAAGGGCGCCGCGCCGCTGCGGAGGGCCTCCTCCAGCGTCCAGAGGATATCGACTTCCCGCTCGGGCGTGATCCAGATGAAACGCTCGGGGCCGGTGAAGGCCTCGATGCCGTCGGGGTTGAGCGCACCGGCCTGCCAGGGCGGCGCGATCCAGAGGACAGGCCCCCGCGTCGCCGCCGCGATCAGCATGGCCAGCATGTGCCGCGCGGGCCCGCACGCCTCGTGAAGCCGCGCCAGCGGGAGGGCGACATCGCCCAGAACGGGCAGCGACGGGCGGAGCGGCCCGCGATCGAGATTCGGCAGGATCGACATGCGGCGAGTGTAGTTTGTTCGACTTATGTTCTCAATCCGCATTTTGCGCGTGACGCCGCGCGACAAGGCGTTACCTTGCACCGCGAAGAAAAGGGGACAGCGTGACATGAAGATGAATCCGCTCGGCCGCACCGGCCTGAAGGTGAGTGAGCTTTGCCTTGGCACGATGACATGGGGCAGCCAGAACACCGAGGCCGAGGGCCACGCCCAGATCGACCGGGCGCTCGATCGCGGGATCAACTTCCTCGACACCGCCGAGATGTACCCGACCCAGCCCAAGATCGCCGAGACGCAGGGACGCACCGAGGAGATCATCGGCACGTGGCTCGAGAAGACCGGCCGGCGCGGCGACATGATCCTTGCCACCAAGGTCTCGGGCGCGGGTCTCATGCATGTGCGGGGCGGCGCACCGATCACGGCGGCGAGCATCCGAGAGGCGGTCGAAGGCTCGCTCAAGCGGCTGAGGACCGATCATATCGACCTCTACCAGTTTCACTGGCCCAATCGCGGCAGCTACATGTTCCGCCAGAATTGGAGCTACGATCCCTCGCGCCAGAACACCGCCGAAGTGCTGGACAACATGTCCGAGACGCTCGAGGCGATCCATGCCGAAGTGCAGCGCGGCACGATCGGCCATTTTGGCCTCTCGAACGAGAGCGTCTGGGGTACGATGCAGTTCCTGCGCCTCTCGGAGGCGAACGGCTGGCCGCGCGTGGCGAGCGTGCAGAACGAATATTCGCTCCTCTGCCGGCTCTACGACACTGACATGGCCGAAATGACCGCGCATGAGGATGTGGGCCTTCTGGCCTTCACGCCGCTCGCCGCCGGCCTTCTGAGCGGCAAGTACCAAAGCGGTGCGGCGGTGCCCGAAGGCTCGCGCAAGTCCATCACGGCCGATCTGGGCGGGCGCGTCACGCCGCGCGTCTGGGAGGCGACCCAAGCCTATCTCGATATCGCGCGGCGTCACGGGCTCGATCCGTCGGCGATGGCGCTGGCCTGGACGCTGACGCGGCCCTTCACGACGTCCTGCATCATCGGCGCCACGGATCTGGGTCAGCTCGACATCGCGCTCGGCGCCGCCGATCTGACGCTCGGCGACGAGGTTCTGGCCGAGATCGACGCGGCGCACCGCGCCCATCCGATGCCGTTCTAGGGGCGCGTCAGCCGCGCATGTCGGCGGCGAGGCCGCGCAGATACTCGGGCATCTCGCGGTCGGCCACGGCGGCCTCGCGCAAGAGATGGTCGAAATGCCCGGTCAGGGCCTGAACGCGCTCGGTATCGCGAAAGGCCATGTAGTTGCGGCCGATATAGACCACGGCGAGCAGCGGGCCGAAGATCGTCACCGGCGCCGAATAGACGCGGCGAGCATCGAAGAGCGAGAGGCGCAGGCGCGGATAGAGCGCCTCCGTCACCTCGATCAGCCGCTCCATCTGCGCGCGCCGCACATCCACCGGCAGCCCCCGGTAATAGCCTTCGCCGCGGGCGAAGCTGTGCATCTCGAAGAGGGGCAGGGCGATCTCGTAATCCGATTGCGCGCCGCGCATCCAGTTCAGGCGGTCCTCCGATGCGCCGATAACCTGATCGGTGCTGCGCCCCAGATGCGGCTCGTATTCCCATTCGAGCATCGCGCGCGTCTTGAGCATGTCGGGCAGCGCGGCCGGAACGTGCCGGATCTTGTAGCCCGCCGCCTCCTTGTGCCACTCGAAGATCTGCGCATCGACCAGCGCGCGGGGCGCCTCGGTCAGCGAAAGCGAGTTGGCGAGGATGTCCGCCGCGGTCTCGGGCCGGTCGGTGAGACCGAGGAGCCAATCGGCCGAAATGCCCAGCGCCCGCGCGCATTCCCCGACGACCTGCGCATTCGGAAGCCGCGCGCCGCTCCCGGCAAGAAGCTGCGAGACGGTCGAGCGGTCGACGCCGATGGCGCGCGCCAGGGCGCTCTGGCTGAGGCCGCGCATGCGCAGCGCCTCGGTGAGGCGGGAGCGGAAGAGCGTGGCGCGGGCGCGCTTGTCGGTTTTGAGCATCATAGGTGATAATTATCACCAACCGGGCGAAATGTTAACTGCAAACAGAATGGGAAGACGCGCCGCGCCGGGATAGCCATTCCTCAGCCACCACCTGAAATCATACGGAGAATACATGGAACGGCCCCGCCGCACCTTGGTCAAGGCGATCATCTGGAACATCAACGGGCTTCTGGTCATGAGCCTCGTCGGATACATCATGACGGGCTCGGCGGGCGCGGGCGGCGCGATGGCGGTCATCAACACGGCGATCGGCCTCAGCCTCTATGTCCTCTACGAGCGCATCTGGTCGCGCATTTCATGGGGGCGCGTCGATGCGCTCGCCTGAATGGCCGACGCTGGCCCTCTTGCTGGCCACCTACGCGCTCTGGGCGTTGGCCACAACCTGGGCCGCCGCGCTCTGGCTGCCCCTCGGCATCCTGCTCGCGGCCCTCGCGATCGCGCAGCATTCCTCGCTCAGCCACGAGGCGCTGCATGGCCATCCCTTCGAGAACCCGCGCGCCAATGCGGCTGCGGTCTGGCCGGCGCTCGGGCTGATCGTCCCCTATCAGCGCTTCAGGGACACGCATCTCGCCCATCACCGCGACGCGCTCCTGACCGATCCCTATGACGACCCCGAGAGCAATTATCTCGACCCGGTGGTCTGGGAGCGGCTATCGCGCCCCGTACAGGCGGTGCTGCGCTTCAACAACACGCTTCTGGGGCGTGTCACCATCGGGCCGATCGTCGGAATGACCGTCTTCCTGCGCGCCGATTGGCGGGCGATCCGGGCGGGCGATGCGGGCGTGCGGCGCGCGTGGCTCTGGCATGTCGCGGCGACGGTGCCGGTGCTGGCCTGGGTCTCGGTCGCGCCGATGCCCCTCTGGGCCTATCTGGTGTCGGCCTATGGCGCCATGTCGCTGCTCAAGATCCGCACCTTTCTCGAGCACCGCGCGCATGAGCGGGCGAGCGGGCGCACGGTGGTGGTCGAGGATCGCGGGCCGCTCGCGCTCCTTTTTCTCAACAACAACTACCATGTCGTGCATCACATGCACCCGAAGGCGCCCTGGTATCTGCTGCCGCAGATCTACCGTCGCAACCGCGCGCATTACCTCAAGCGCAATGACGGGTATGTCTATCGCAGCTATGCGCAGGTCTTCCGCGAGTATTTTCTGCGCGCCAAGGACAGCGTGGCGCATCCGCTCTGGCCGCGCCCCTGAAATAGCGGCATGAGGAGGCATGCAAGCCTGGGTCCTCCTCTCCATCGCCGCCGCCGCGTTCCAGACGCTGCGCTTCGTGCTGCAAAAGCATCTGAGCATGGGCACGCTCTCGGTGGGCGGCGCGACCTTCGCGCGCTTCGCCTATTCGATGCCCTTCGTGCTGGTGCTGGCGACGCTCTATCTTTGGCACAGGGGCGGCGGCATGCCCGCGCTCGGTCCGATGTTCTGGCCCTATGCGCTGGCGGGCGGGCTGGCGCAGATCCTCGCCACCTGGTGCATGGTCGCGCTGTTCGCCGCGCGCCATTTCGCCGTCGGCATCACGTTCAAGAAGACCGAGACGGTGCAGACCGCGCTGATCGGCCTTCTGGTGCTGGGCGACCGTGTCAGCGCGGCGGGCATGGCGGCCATCGTCACCGGCCTTGTCGGCGTCGTGATCCTTTCGGGCGGGGCGGGCGCGGATCGTTGGCGCATCTTCAACCGTGCGGCGGCGCTGGGCCTCATCGCGGGCGCGCTCTTCGCGGTCTCGGCGGTGGGCTATCGCGGCGCGACGCTCGAGGTCGGCTCGGATGATGCGCTGATGCGCGCGCTCGTCACCCTTGCCGCCGTCACGACGTCGCAGGCGCTCGCCATGGCTGCGTGGCTCGCCTGGCGCGAGGCGGGCGAGATCGGGCGGGTGATCGCCGCGCGCCGCACCGCCGTCTGGATGGGGCTGACCGGCCTCGGCGGGAGCCTTTGCTGGTTCACCGCCTTCACGCTTCAGAACGCGGCCTATGTCTTCGCGGTGGGGCAGGTCGAGGTGATCTTCTCGCTCATCGCCGCGCGCGTGTTCTTCGGCGAGCGCATCACGCGGCGCGAAGGGCTGGGCGTCGCGCTCGTCACGGCGTCGGTGATTGTAGTGGGCTTTGCCCGCTGAGACGCAGGAAAAGGCTTTCCTCGTCGTCATTGCGGAAGAAGGGCACCGATGCGGGCGGCGCCGGATCATGCGCGCGGGCCGCGACCTCGGCCAGAACCACCTCTGTGATGAAGGGCAGATCGAAGCGCCGCGCCTCGGGCAGGGGCACCCATTGCAAATGGCTCAGCTCGTCCGTGGCGGCGCTGAAATCGTCGGGATCACCCGCGACATGCGCGGCATCGACCAGAAAGAACCGCGCATCGAAGCGGCGCGGGCGGCCCGGCGGTGTGATGGCGCGAAAGACGAATTGCAGCGCGCGCGCATCCGGCACATAGCCGCGCGCCGCGAAGCCCGACCAATCGGGCGGAACGTCGCCGTGCCACGCCCCGCGCCGCCCGACGATCAGGCCCGCTTCTTCCCAGAGCTCGCGGATGGCGGCGGCGGCGAGCGCGGGGGCGAGGCCCGGCGGGCTCGCTTCGGCGAGGCGCTCGGCGCAGAGATCGGGCAGGGGCGCGGCGAGCGGAATCGCCGCATCTCCGGGATCGACCGCGCCGCCGGGAAAGACGAATTTCGAGGGCATGAAGGCTGCCGCCGCGCCGCGCTGGCCCATCAGAACACTGGGCGCAGGCCCGTCGCGCCGCAGCAGGATCACGGTCGCCGCATCGCGGATCGGGGCGCCGGCCGGGGTCATGGCGCTCAGGCCTCGCGTCCGAAGCCGTGCATCTGCCGCGCCCATTGGAAGGCGACCACCGCGCCTTTGAGCCGGGGCAGAAGATAGAGCGACATCGCGACCGCCAGCACCGCGAAGACGGTGAAGAGCAGCATCGGATCGGGGCGGAACTGCACGAAGCCGATATGGAGCGCCGGAGCGAGCACATGGCCGACGATCAGGATGGTGAGATAGGCCGGGCCGTCATCGGCGCGGTGATGCGAAAGCTCCTGTCGGCAGACCGGGCAGGTGTCGCGCACCTTGAGATAGCTCTTCATCATCGGCCCGGAGCCGCAATTGGGGCACTTGCGCCCGAACCCCTTGCGCAGGGCGGGCCAGAGGGGCCGCTCGTCCGCGCCGCATGCCGCCGGGTCCGGTGTCGCCGGAGCCGTTTCGCGCTGCGCCAAATCCATATCGCTCGTGTCCTTCGCCATGATCCGTCCTTGCCGCTGCATGGCCGCAATCTGGAGCAGGCGCGGGCGAATTGAAAGACCCGAGGCAGGAGGCTGGTCAGTTCGCGCGCATTTGCCGCGCTGCGCGCCGCCCGCCGCCGGTCAGGCCGCGGGGCGCGCGCCGATGGTCACGGTGTTGCGCCCGCGCGCCTTGGCCCGGTAGAGCGCGCGGTCCGCCTCCTCGAGAATGGCCTCGACGTGACGCTCCGCGCGCGCCTCGCCGAGTTGCGCCTCGCCCAGGGCGACGCCGATGCTGACCGTGACATGCGCAGGCTCGGTCTGTCCCCGCAGCGCGATATCCGCCTCGCCGATGCGCCGGCAGAGGCGATCGGCGGCGCGGCGCGCCTCGCTCCCGTCGGCGCCGGGCATCACGATCAGGAATTCCTCGCCGCCGATACGCGCCACGAGATCGACCTCGCGCACGCTGCTTCCCAGAAGATCGGCGACATGACACAGCACCCTGTCGCCCGCCGCGTGCCCCATCCGGTCGTTGATGCGCTTGAAATGATCGAGATCGGCCAGCATCACCGCAAAGCCCGAGGCCCCGCCGTTCTGCCGCGAGGCGAGCCCCTTGAGGAACGGCATGGCGAAGCGGCGATTGTAAAGCCCCGTCAGCGGGTCGATCATCGCCGCGCGCAGCCCGTCATGGAGCCGCGCGCGAAGCTGATCGACCGCCTGCTTGCGCTCGATCTGCCGTGTGAGGCGCAAGGCCAGCTCGCTCATGTCGGCGGGACCGGCGATCACGTCGCTCGCCCCCATGTCGAGCAGGCTGGCGGCGAGCGCGCGCGCCTCGTTCGGCAAAAGGCAGACGATGCGCCCATGCCGCGCTTCGGGCGCAGCGCGCAGCTCGGCCATCAGCTCGAGCGCCGTGTCCTCGGCTATGGCGGGGATCGTCAGCACGAAGACATCCGCCGCCGGGGCTCCCTGCGCGCCGGCGATGGGCGCCCCGGTCTGGACCGCGCTCACATGATGCTTGCAGGCGCCGCGCAGACGCGTGCGCAGCGCCATCGCCTCGGCCATGGACGGCCCCAGAATGGTGATGCGCCCAGGCCGAAGCAGGACGCCCGGCGCCTCGCCGAAGCCGGCGGCGCGGTCGGGTCCGGCATTGAGCCGCATGTCCTGAAGCGCGAGATGCTGGCGCAGAAGCGCGCGCAGCCGAGCCAGCATCACACGTTCGTCCACGGGCTGCGCGATCACGTCGTCTGCGCCCGCCTTCAGCGCCGCGACGCGCGCGGCGGCGGTGTTTTCGGACAAAAGCACGACGACCGGCACCGACGCGAGATCGGGGCAGGCGCGGAGCGCGGCGATCAGGGCCTCGCCGCTCATGTCGCGGGGCGCGGCGCCGAGGATCACGAGATCCGGCACGAGATCGCGCGCCGAGGCCAGCGCCGCCGCACCGCCTGAGGCCTGATGCACGTCGAAATGCGCCGCCGCGAGCTTGACCTTCAGCACGATCCGGTTGGTCGCCACGGCGTCCACGATCAAAATTATCCCCGACATGGGCGGCCGCCTTTCTGACTTGCCCTATTCTCAGTGCTGACTATCCGTGCCAGAAGTTAAGAAAACCTTTCCGGGATTTTCATCATTATGCCTGACACGCGGGAATTCGCCGATACGGTCGCGCTCAAATGCCTCGCATGGCTGATCGCGAATGACGATCTGAGACCTGTTTTCATGGGCGCGACGGGCGCGGGCGAGGATGATCTGCGCCGCGGCGCCTCCGACCCCGATTTTCTCGCGGCTGTCCTCGATTTCTTAACCATGAACGATGAATGGGTGATCGACTTCTGCCGCGACGCCGGTCTTGCGAACGACGCGCCGATGCGCGCGCGGGCGGATCTTCCGGGCGGGCGCGTGGAGCATTGGACGTGAGCGGCGCGCCCATCGCCGGCATCGTCTTCGATAAGGACGGAACGCTCTTCGACTTTCATACGACATGGGCCGTCTGGACGCGCGATCTGCTCACCCAACTGGCCGAGGCGCATGGCGGCGACGCGGCGCGTCTCGCGCGGGCGATCGGCTTCGATCTCGAGACCTGCGCATTTCGCCCCGACAGCCCGGTGATCGCCTCGACCAACCGCGAGGGGGCCGAGATCCTCGCCGCGCATCTGCCCGGCGCCACTGCGGACGGCATCGAGGAGCATATGCGCCTCGGCGCGGCGGATGCACCGCTCCAGCCCGCCGTGCCGCTCGCGCCCTTTCTGGGCGGTCTGGCGGAGCGCGGGCTCAAGCTCGGGCTCGTCACCAACGATACCGAATACGGTGCGCGCTCGCACCTCAAGGGCGCGGGCGTGCTGGGCCAGTTCGATTTCATCGCGGGCTACGATTCGGGCCACGGCGCCAAGCCTGCGCCCGGCCCCTTGCTGGCCTTCGCGCGCCAGCACGCCCTCGATCCCGCGCGCTGCGTGATGGTAGGCGATAGCACGCATGATCTGCGCGCCGGGCGGGCGGCGGGCATGTGGTGCCTCGGCGTTCTCACCGGCATCGCCGAGCGGGACGAGCTTGCGCCGCTCTCGGATGCGGTTCTGCCCGATATCGGCCATATCCCGGCCTGGCTCGACCGGTGACGCGTCATCCGCTGTTCGGGCTGGCCCTCGCGGCCTTCGGAGCCTTGGTGCTGACGCCCGATGCGATGTTCCTGCGCCTGTCGGAGATGTCGGGGCCGCAGATGATGGGCTGGCGCGGCATCTTCATGGGAAGCTCGCTCACCCTCCTGTGGCTGCTGACCAGCCGGACGCGGGGCGCGGATCTCGCGCTTCTCGCCAGCGGGGCGGGGATCGCCATTGTCGGCTGCCAGTTCGTCAATTCGGCCCTTTTCGCCCTCGGGATCGGCGCGGCGCCCGTGGCGATCGTCCTTTTCGGTGTTGCGACGACCCCGATCTGGGCCGCGCTTCTGGCCTGGGCCTTCCTGGGCGAGCGCACGCCTCTCGCCACATGGATTACCATCGCCGCCGTCTCGATCGGGATCGGCATCGCCGTGCTGGGCGGCGAGGAGATGGAGGGCACGCCCGGCGCGGTGCTTTTTGGCGCGGTGGCAGGGCTGGGCGTCGCCATGATGCTGGCCGCGAATTTCGTCGTGCTGCGCGCGCGCCCCGCGCTGCCCATCCCGCTTCTCATCGGGCTCGGCGCGCTCTGCGCCGGCGCGGCGGGCGTCACGGCGACGGGTCCCGCGCAGATGACGGACGGCAATGTCTGGGCCATCGCCATCACCGGCTGCATCATCCTGCCGGTCTCCTTCCTGTCGCTCTCCATCGCCTCGCGCCATACGGCCGCGGCGAATGTCAGCCTGCTTCTGCTGCTTGAGACGGTGCTCGGCCCCGCCTGGGTCTGGCTGGTGCTGGGCGAGACGCTGACGCCCCGGATGCTGGTGGGCGGCGCGGTCGTCGTGGTGGCGATCGCCCTCTATCTGCTGCATGCGCGGCGACGGGCGCGGCGCGGTCCGGCAAAAGCGACACAGCTTGCCGCAAAGTGAATATCTCCGAAACGCGCGCCGTGCTTCGATGGACGTGAACCGCGCGGGAGGGGTGACCCATGGCCGAGGATTTGAAACGCAGACAGCGCAGCGGCGGGCGCGCCGGGAATACGGGCCGCCGCGGCACCGCGGTGATCGAACAGATGCCCTGGGCGCCGCCCATCAACATCGACCGCCCGGTCGAGCCGCTGGACGAGGCGGGCGTCGCCGCCATCCATGACGGCGCGATGCGCATCCTCGAGGAGATCGGCATCGAGATCCTGAACGCCGAGGCGCTTGAGGTCTTCCGCGCCTCGACGGGCTGCACCATCTCGGGCACGAACCTGCGCATGGGCCGCGATTTCGTGATGGAGGAGATCGCGAAGGCACCCGAGACCTGGACGATCACGCCGCGCAACCCGGCGCGGCGGATCACCATCGGCGGGCGGCATCTCAATTTCGGCAACGTCTCCTCGCCGCCCAGCTATTGGGACATGAAGCTCGGGCGCAAGGTGACCGGCACGCGCGAGATGTGCGCGAATCTCCTGAAGCTCAGCCAGTATTTCAACTGCATTCACTTCGTCGGCGGCTACCCGGTCGAGCCGCAGGACATCCATCCTTCGGTGCGCCATCTCGACGTGCTCTACGACAAGCTGACGCTGTCGGACAAGGTCGCGCATGCCTATTCGCTGGGGCGCGAGCGCGTCGAGGACGTGATGGAGATGGTGCGCATCGCGGGCGGGCTCAGCCATGCCGAGTTCGACGCGGCGCCGCGCATGTACACCAACATCAACTCCACTTCCCCGCTCAAGCATGACGAGCCGATGCTCGACGGCTGGATGCGTCTCGCGCGGCGCGGGCAGGGCCTCGTGGTGACGCCCTTCACGCTGGCGGGCGCGATGGCGCCGGTGACGATGGCGGGCGCGGTGGCGCAATCGCTGGCGGAGGCGCTGGTCGCGGTCGTCCTCGCGCAGCTCGTGCGCCCCGGCGCGCCCTGCGCCATCGGTACCTTCACCTCGAATGTGGACATGAAATCCGGCGCCCCCGCCTTCGGCACGCCCGAATACATGCGCGCGACGCAGATGACCGGCCAGCTTTGCCGCTTCTACAAGCTGCCCATGCGCGCGAGCGGTGTCTGCGCGGCCAACGTGCCGGACGCGCAGGCGACATGGGAGACGTCCAACAGCCTCTGGTCGGCGGTGCAGGCGGGCGCGCATATGGTCTATCACGCGGCGGGCTGGCTCGAGGGCGGGCTGATCGCGAGCCCCGAGAAATTCGTGATGGATTGCGAGATCCTCCAGCATATCCAGCGTTACATGGACCCGAGCCTCACCGCCACCGGCCCGGACGAGATCGCCGTCGAGGCTATCGCGGAGGTCGGCGATCAGGGCCATTTCTTCGGCATCCAGCACACCCAGGACCGCTACAGCACGGCCTTCTACCAGCCCTTCCTGAGCGATTGGCGCAATTTCGAGGCCTGGGAAGCCGCGGGCGGTGTCTGGACCCCGCAGCGCGCGCATCAGATCGTGCAGGACATCCTGGCGAGTTTCGAGGCGCCGCCGATGGACGCGGCCATCCGCGAAGAGCTCGCCGATTTCGTCGCGCGGCGCAAATCGGAGGGCGGCGCGCCGACGGATTTCTAGCGCGGCACCGGGCGGCAGTCCGGGCTTGAGTATTTATCCCAAGATGAAGCAGGGGGCCGCGCCTTGGCTTCATCTTGGTGGAAATACTCACTCGCCGTTTTCACCCGGGCGCGCGCTCAGCCGGTCTTGTCGAGCGTCGCGCGGCAGGCGCGGTCCACGGCGGCATGGAGCAGGACCGCGAAGAGCGCCAGCACGATGAGCGCGGCGAACATGAGGTCCGTCTTGGCCCGGCCGTTCGCCAGCAGCATGAGGTATCCCAGCCCCTTCGACGCGCCCACCCATTCGCCGATGATCGCGCCGATGGGTGCATAGACGGCGGCTAGGCGCAGCCCCGAGGCGAAGCCGGGCAGGGCGGCGGGAATGCGGATATGGCGCATGATCCGCGCCGGGCTGGCGCCCATGAGCCGCGCCATGTCGAGCCAGGCCTGCGGCGTGCGCATCAGCGCGTCGAAGAAGGCCGATGTGACCGGGAAATAGATCACCAGAAGCGTCATCACCACCTTGGAGCCGATGCCGAAGCCGAACCAGAGCGTGAGGATGGGCGCGAGGGCGAAGACCGGCACGGCCTGGCTGAAGATCAGCATGGGCCGCACGAGGCTCCGCGCGATGGGCGATGCGGCGAGGCCGATGGCCGTCAGCCCGCCGAGCAGGGCGCCGAGCGCGAGGCCCGCCAGCACTTCGATGGCCGTGATGCCCGTGTGATAGGCGATGAGCGCGCGGCTCTCCCACAGGGTTTCCGCAACGCGCAGGGGACCGGGCAGGATGAACCGCGGCACGCCCGTGAGGATGACGAGCGCCTGCCACGCGGCGAGCGCGACGAGGGCCGAGGCGAGGATGCTGGCGGCGCGGCTCATGACGCGCCCTCTGCGGCGCCGCGCAGGCTGGCCAGAAGCGCACCTTGCGTCTCGAGCGTCGCCGCGTCGGTCACGGCGCGCGGCGGCGCGCCGGGCGGCGCGGGCCAGAAGCGCAGGCCACCCTCTTCCAGAAGCGCGATCGCCGTGCCGAGCCGCGCCGCCTCCGAGGGATCATGCGTGACCATCAGCACCGTATGCGGCGCAAGTAGG
This sequence comes from Roseovarius aquimarinus, assembly GCF_043661195.1. Lineage (NCBI taxonomy): Bacteria > Pseudomonadati > Pseudomonadota > Alphaproteobacteria > Rhodobacterales > Roseobacteraceae > Roseovarius > Roseovarius aquimarinus. Next base: position 553,570 of record NZ_JBIHMM010000002.1, on the reverse strand, counting down.
CGCGCGGTCAGATCCTGCATCTGCGCGCGGGTGCGCGCATCGAGCGCCGAGAAGGGCTCGTCGAGCAGGATGACCGGGCGGTCCTCCATGAGCGTGCGGGCGAGCGCGGCGCGCTGGCGCTGGCCGCCCGAAAGCTGGTCCGGCTTCTTGGCGGCATGGCTTGCAAGGCCGACCTCGTCGATGAGCGCGGCGGCGCGCGCGGGTTCGGGCGCCTCCCCGCGCAGCCGCGCGCCCAGCATCACGTTCTCGGTCACGCTGAGCCAGGGAAGCAGCAGATCGCTCTGGGACATGAGCGCGACGCGCCCGCCGAGCGACGCGCCGTCGCTCGCCTCGATCCGCCCCGAGAACTCCGCCTCGTCCGCGATCCCGGCGATGAGGCGCAGGAGCGTGGACTTGCCGATGCCCGACGGCCCGAGAAGGCAGGTCCAGCCGCCCGCCGCCACATCGAGTGCGATGCGCGGCAGAACGGAGGCACCGGCGATTGTGGCGCTGCCCTCGAAGGTGATGCCGGGCGAATTCATTGCGGCAGGGCCATGCCCCAGAAGTCGATCTCGAGCCGCGTCGCCGTCTCGAACCTGTGCTGGAGCGCCTGCCAGCGCGGCGCGGTCTGGGGCGACGCGCCGAGCCGCCGGTCGATCGCCCCGTCGAGGAGCCTGCCCGTCTCATGGCACATCTGCTGATACCCCTCGCCGGCATAGGTCTCGATCCAGCCGGCATAGGGCGTCCCGGTCTTGGCGCCGGCAAGCCGCAAGCCGATCTCGCCATAGCCGAGCACGCAGGGCGCGAGGGCGGCCAGAAGATCGAGGAAATCCCCCGAATGGCCCGCATCGAGCACGTAGCGCGTATAGGCGATGTTCTGCGGCAATTCCTCGGCGGCGAAAAGCGTCTCCTCGTCCAGACCCTCGGCGGCGCAGGTGGCGATATGGAGCGCGATCTCCTCGTTCAGCAGCGCGTGAAGCGTGCGCGCGGCGAAGCGCATCTCCTCGACCGTCTCGGCCTTCGTCACCGCGAGCGCCCAGGCGCGGGAGAAATGGATGAGGAAGACGTAATCCTGAACCATGTAACGCAGGTAGGCCTCGCGCGGCAGGCTGCCATCGCCAAGCCCCTGCACGAAGGGATGATGCGTGTAGCCGTGCCATGGCCCGGCGGCACCCGCGCGCCAGGCGGTGAAGGTCTCGCCATACATCAGCGCGCGCCCGGATCGACGGCCAGCTCGGAGACGGGCCGGATGCCTTCGATGAGGCCCGCGCCTTCCATGAAGGCCTCGAACTCGGCATAGCGCGCGGTATCGACGGCGGCGGGGCGCAGCGCGAAGCGCGGCAGGGTGTCGGTCCAGGCCTTGGCGTTCAGCTCGTCGTCCAGCTCGGCGCCGGTCTTCTTGAAGATGTCCCAGCTTTCCTCGGGGTGGTTGACGATATATTGCGTCGCAAGCTGGGTCGCGCGCAGGAAACGCGAGATCACCTCGAGATCCATGGTTTCGGGGTTGGCGACGTAGATCAGCTCGTCATAGGTCGGAACGCCCTCTTCCTCGATGAAGAAGCATCTGCCGGGCGTGCCTTCGATCTCCATCTGGTTCAGCTCGAAATTGCGGTAGGCGCCGATCACCGCATCGACCTGTCCCGACATGACCGAGGGGCCGAGCGACCAGTTGACGTTGACCATCTCCACATCCTCCGCCGAGACGTCGTTCGCCGCGAGAATCGCCGTCATCAGCGCCTCCTCGACGCCCGCCACCGAATAGCCGACCTTGCCGCCGGCGAGGTCCGAAACCTGCTGGATGGGGCCGTCCGCGCGCACCAGAAGACAGTTGAGCGGGCTGGCGATCAGCGTGCCGACGCGGATGAGCGGCAGACCCTCGGCCACCTGCATGTGAAGCTGCGGCTGATAGGAAATGCCCAGATCGGCCTGGCCCGCCGCCACCATCTTGGGCGGGGAGGAGGCATCGGCGGGGGCGACGATCTCGACGCTCAGGCCCGCATCCGCGAAATAGCCGCGCTCCTCCGCGACGATGATCGGGCCGTGGTTCGGGTTGGTAAACCAGTCGAGCACGAGGGACAGCTTGTCCTCGGCGGCGGCGGGAGCGGCGGCGAGGAGGGCGGCGGCGAGGGCGAGGCGTTTCATGGTGGTCCCGTTCGGTCAAGGGCCGGTCGCGGGCGGGGCGCTGCCCCGATCTGCCCGCATGGCCGCGGTGAAGTCTTGGCCAGCAGGGCGGGGAGGGGCGGAAATGCGCGTGGGCCTGCACTCTTGGGGTGCATTGCGGTCTCCGTTCCCTCCGCCGGTACTGACCGGATCAGGTTCGATGGGTCGGCGCGATGCCTCTCAGCCCCGGCAATGCGGAGCACCCCAACGGATAGATGTGATGTTAGACTTGGCCGCGCGCGGGTGCAAGGCGGCATCCTCCAAGGGGTTCGCTGCGCCAGAAATGTTTGCCTGAGACCGCCCGCGCGAAATCGCCCGTTCAGGTCGCAGGCCAAAGCCGCTATCCTCGCCCCGGCAGGACAAAGAAGGGCCGGAACATGAGCGCCACCTCCGAGACCGCAGTCGCGCGGATGACCTATACGCTGGTGGGGGCCGTCATCGGCCTTTGCGCCTATCTGCTGATCGAGATCGTGCCGGACGCGCTCGGCGCCGGGCGCCTGTCCTTCTGGATCGTCTCGCTCGGCCTCGGGTTTTTCGCCGTGCTGCTGGGGCTGATGGGGCCGGTGCGCCTGCCTGCGGCGGCGGGTGCCGCGCTGGCCCTCGCGTTGCCGGCCTCGCTCCTGTTCTTATGGGCGAGCTTTCGCGCCGAGACGCCCGGCGATGTCGTGGAAGGCGGCTATGCGCTGCTCGCCTATTGCTACCTTCTGTCGATCCCGGTGCCCTTCATCGTCGCGCGGCTTCAGCATCACGGCGGCTGGCGGCATTATGGCCTTCTCTTCGACGCCGCGTGGGAGCTTGTCGTGCGCATCGCTTCGGCGGTGCTCTTCGCGCTGGTGGTCTGGGCGGTTCTGCTCCTCTCGGACCAGCTTCTGCAACTCGTCGGGCTCGGTGTGATCGGCGATCTCATCGCGCTCGAGCCCGCGCCCTTCGTCATCACCGGCGCGGCGCTGGGCCTCAGCCTCGCCATCGTGTTCGAGCTGCGGGACTATGTCTCGCCCTTCCTCGTCATCCAGCTTCTGCGTGTCTTCCTGCCGCCGCTCCTGCTGGTCGTCGCGATCTTCATCGCGGCGCTGCCGCTGCGCGGGCTGGGGAGCCTCTTCGGGCAGCTTTCGGCGGCGGCGATCCTGATGGGCGTGACGCTGGCCGGGGTGACGCTCATCACCACGGCGGTGCATCGGGACGATCCGCAATCGGTGCACGGCCCGCTCATGACGGGTGCGGCGCGGATGCTGGGCCTTTTGCTGGTCGTGCCGGCGCTCCTCGCGCTCTGGGCGGTGTGGCTGCGGGTCGATCAATACGGGCTGACGCCGCACCGTGTGGCGGCGCTCGTCGCGGCGGGTATCCTGTCGATCTATGCGATCGGCTATGCGGGGGCGGTGCTGAGGCAGGATGCGTGGCGCGCGGCGCTGCGCCGGATCAACCGGCTGATGGCGCTTGTCACGATCGGTGTCGCCGCCGCCTGGCTGACCCCGCTTCTGAATGCCGAGAGGCTCGCCACCGCGAGCCAGCTCGCCCGCGCCGAGGCGGGCGCCGCGCCCGAGGACCTGCCGCTTTGGGAGCTGGCGCACGAGTGGGGCCGCGCCGGGGCCGAGGGCCTCGCCGCGCTCGAAGAGACGACCGAGCCGGGCTCGCCCCTCGCCGAGCGGATCGCGGCGGCGCGCACGAGCGAAAGCGACTGGGACTACCGCCGGCCCGCGCGCAGCGACGAGAGCATCGCGGGCCTCGTGCCGCTTCGGCCCGCAGGGGCCGAGTTGCCCGATGGTGCGCTAGACGGCCTGCCGGATTATGAGCGCGATTTCATCCGCCGTGCCTGCGCGCAGCGTCTGGCGGGTGGCAATCCGGGCTGCGTCATGGTCGTCGGGGCGTTCGAGCAGGAGGCCGCGGAGGCGCAGGTGATCGGCTTTTTCATGGTCTCGCCCGCGCAGGCGGTGATCCAGTCCTACGCGCTTGTGGACGGTGCGCTCGAGAGCCGGTCCGGCCTGCGCGATCTGTCGCGCCGCAGCGCCGCCACCGCACGGGCGCAGACCCTCACCGACATCTTCGAGGGCCGGTTCGAGATCGCGCCCGCCCGCCGGCAGGTGCTCGAGGTGGATGACATGCGGCTGATGCCGTAGCCCTGCGAATCTTCGTGAATTCTTAACATCCTTGCGCCATCCATGATGCGGCAGATGTTTTGGAGGCCGTGATGCACGGGCTGGTCAATCGGGCGATCGAGCGATTCGTGCGCGACACCTACGGGCGCGAGGTCTGGGGCGTGGTCGTGGCCAATGCGGGTCTGGAAATCACCGAATTCGAGCCGTTGCTGGGCTACGACGAAGCGATCACGCATCGCCTGCTCGATGCGCTGGCCCTGCGGCTGGGGCGTCCGTCCGCCGATATTCTCGAGGATCTGGGCACCTATCTCGTCTCGCACCCCAAGCTCGAGGCGCTGCGCCGCCTTCTGCGCTTCGGCGGCCCGACCTTTCCCGAATTCCTGAACTCGCTCGACGATCTGCCCGCGCGGGCGCGCCTCGCGGTGTCCGACCTCGTGCTGCCCGATCTGGAGGTTTTCGAGAGGGGCGGCGATGTCTTCACCATCGAATGCCATAGCGGCGCGCCCGGCTTCGGTCATGTGATCGTCGGCCTCCTGCGGGCGCTAGCCGACGATTACGGCGCGCTCGCCCTGCTCGAGCACAAGGGCATGGAGCGCGGGCGCGAGATCGTCGAGGTGCGGCTCCTGTCGGCCCGCCATGCCAGCGGGCGGCAGTTCGATCTGGGAGCGAGACCGCAATGACCGAACCGAGGACGCAAAGCCCGGGAACACCCCTGCCGGACCCTGCCGGGCCCATCCCATGCGCCGCGATGATGGATGCGCTTTGCCCGATGCATGTGGTGCTCGATGCGGCGGGACGCGTCGTTCATTCCGGCCCGACGCTGCGCAAGGTTCTCGCCGGCGCGCCTCTTGTGGGCGTCCGCTTCGCCGAGCTTTTCGAGATCAAGCGCCCGCGCGGCGACGGCTCGATGCGCGCGCTCATGGAGGCGGCGGGCGACAAAATGCATCTGCGCCTGCGCCACGGGCCGCGCACCGATCTGAAGGGCGTGCTGGTGCCGCTGCCGCCCGGCATGGGGCCGAAGGACGGCGCGCTGGTCGATCTGTCCTTCGGGATATCGGTGGTCGGAGCGGTGCGGGATTTCGGCCTCACCGGGAGCGACTTCTCCCCCACCGATCTCGCGGTCGAGATGCTCTATCTCGTCGAGGCCAAGAACGCCGCGATGGAGGCGTCGCGCACGCTCAATCTGCGGCTCCAGGGGGCGATGATCGCCGCCGAGGAGAAGGCCTATACCGACACGCTGACGGGGCTGCGCAATCGCCGCGCGCTCGACTATGTGCTGCGCCGCCTGACCGAGCTCGAGGAGGATTTCGCGCTCATTCATATCGACCTCGATTTCTTCAAGGCGGTGAACGATGGCGGCGGGCATTCGGCGGGCGATCACGTCCTTTGCGAGGTGGCGCGCGTCATGGCCGAGGAGACCCGCAGCGACGACACCGTGGCGCGCATCGGCGGCGACGAATTCGTGCTGGCGCTCAAGCGGCTGACCGATCCCGGCAAGGTGCATGACATCGCCGCGCGGGTGATCGCGCGGCTCGAGCGGCCCATCTCCTTCGGCGGGCAGGAGTTCCGCATCTCGGCCAGCGCGGGCTCGGTCCTGTCGTGCCATTACGACCGGCCGGATATCGCGTTGATGATGGAGCAGGCGGATGCGGCGCTCTACGAGGCCAAGCACCGCGGCAGGGGCCGGCACGTCGCCTTCGCGAGCGACATGCCGGACATGTGAACGCGCCCGAAGCGCGGCTCAGCCCTTGTTCGAGGAGGCGCCCGGCGCCGCGTCGTCGGGCGCGTTCAGCGTCGCCCAGGTGCGGTCCTTTGCGGGCGGCGGCGGCGTGTCGCATTCGCGACGATGCAGGTTCACCTTCGCCATGAAATTGGCCGAGATCGGCGCCGTCACGAAGAGAAACGCCATGATGAGGATCTCGTGCACGACGCCTTCGCCGAGCGTATAGGAATGGATCATGGCCGCCAGAAGAAGCGCGCCGATCCCGACCGTGCCCACCTTGGTGGGGGCGTGCAGGCGCGTCATCGGATCGTTGAACTTCAAAAGGCCGATGGAGCCGACGAGCGAGAAGATGGCGCCGACGATCAGGCAGACCGCCACGGCATAGGTTGCGACGATGTCCCAGCTCATTCGATGATATCCCCCCGAAGCACGAAGCGCGCATAGGCCACGGTGCTGACGAATCCCAGCATCGCGATGATGAGCGTCACCTCGAAATAGATGGTGGTGCCTTGCGCGATCCCCAGCAGCACAACGAGGCCGATGGCGTTCACCACCATCGTGTCGAGCGCGAGGATACGGTCCCCGGTGCCCGGGCCGGTCACCAGCCGGATCATGGCCATGATCTGCGCGGCGGCGACCGCCCCGAAGGCGATCCAGAGCGCGAGGTTCATGAACTCGGTCGCCTCGGTCATGTGAAAATCTCCTTCAGGCGGCGTTCGTAGCGGTGCTTGATCTCGTCGCGCACAGCATCCGGGTCGTCGGTATGGAGCGCGTGCACCAGCAGGCTGTGCCCCTCGTCCGACAGATCCGCCGATACGGTGCCGGGCGTCAGCGTCACCGTCCCGGCGAGGATCGTGATCGCCTCGGGCTGGCGCAGATCCAGCGGCACAACGATCCAGGCGGGGCGGAGCTTGGAATTGGGCTTGGTCAGGACGATCCAGGCGACTTCGATATTCGCCACCATGATGTCCCAGAGAACGATCAGGATATAGACGCCCATGCGCCCGGGGCGGAATCCGCGCGGCGTGCCGGGCCACCAGGCCGAGGTGATCCACGGGATCAAGATGCCGAGGATCAGCCCGAAGACGGCCATGCCGGGCGAGGTGGTCTTTTGCAGCAAAAGCCAGACCACCGTGAGCAGCAAGGTCAGAAGCGGGTGGGGCAGGAGCCAGTAGAATGCGCGTTTCATGTCAATACTCCTTGGCCCCCTCGCTCAGCTTGCCGGGGGTCTCCATGACCTCGGCGCGATAGGCGCTGCCGTCGAAGAGCTGTGCGGCGATGGCGCGCGTGTAGTCATGCGCGGGCCCCGCGAAGGCGGTGAGCGCGATCAGGAGCGCTATGAGGCCGCCGACGGCGGTGAAGGCGAGCGCACCCGGTGCCTCGTCCGGGGAGGCTGTGGGTTCGGCGGGTTCGGCCTCCTCGGGCTGCGAGGCGGCGGTCGCCTTCCAGAAGACGATGCTGCCCGCCCGCGCGAAGCCCACCAGCCCGATGAGGCTCGTGCCGAGCACGACCGACCAGATCCAGACCATATGCGGCGAGGCGGCCGCCGCGTTCAGCACCATCAGCTTGCCGATGAAGCCCGACAGGGGCGGCAGGCCCACCATCGCGATGGCCGCGACGAAGAACATGCCCGCGAATAGCGGCGCGCCCGGAACGGGCGGCGCCATTTTCAGCGCGAGATCCGCGCGTCCCGCGCGCACCATGTCGGCGATGAGAAAGAGCGCCGCCGCCGCCAGTGTGGAATGCACGATGTAGAAAAGCGCCGCCGCGATGCCCGCGGGCGTGAACAGCGCGATCGAGACCATTACCATGCCCATCGAGCCGATCACCGCATAGGCCACCAGCCTGTCGAGATGGCGCGCGGCGAGAATGCCGAGCATCCCGATCGCGACCGAGACCATGGCCGCGGGCAGCAACCAGACGCCCTGGAGCCCCGCCGTCAGCTCGAGCTCGGGCGGGAAGACGAGCGTGTAGACGCGGATGATCGCATAGGCGCCGACCTTGGTCATGATCGCGAAGAGCGCGGCCACCGGCCCCGGCGCTTCGGCATAGCTCGACGGCAGCCAGAAATGGAGCGGCACCACCGCCGCCTTGACCGCGAAGACGAGGATCAGGAGCACCGCCGCGACACGGATGCCGACGCTGTTGCCCGCATCGATCAGTTCCACCCGCTGCGCGAGATCGGCCATGTTGAGCGTGCCCGTCTCGGCGTAGATCGCGCCGAGCGCGAAGAGAAAGAGCGTCGAGCCGAGAAGGTTGAAGAGCACGTATTGCACGCCCGCCCGCAGCCGCACCGCGCCGCCCGAGTGGATCATCATGCCGTAGGACGCGATCAGCAGCACTTCGAAGAAGACGAAGAGGTTGAAGAGGTCGCCGGTCAGGAAGGCGCCCAGAATGCCCATGAGCTGGAACTGGAAGAGCGCGTGGAAATGCCGCCCGCGCTCGTCCCATTTCGAGCCGATGGCGTAAAGGAGCACGAATAGGCCGAGCACCGAGGTCAGGAGCACCATCAGCGTCGAGAGGCGGTCCGCCACCAGCACGATGCCGAATGGCGCGGCCCAGTCGCCGAGCTGGTAGATCGTGACCGTGCCGTCGGAGACGGTCCAGGCCTGTCCCGCCGCGATGGCGATGAGCGCGGCGGTGCCGGCGACCGACAGGACGCGCTGGATCGTGATGTGGTAGCGCGCGGCCAGCACGATGAAGGGCGCCAGGAGCGCCGGCAGAATGACCGGAAGAACGATCCAATGTGTCATGCCCGGCCCTCCTCATCGCTGGGAAGATCCTCGGGATCGTTGATGTGGTCGTCATCCGAGCCGAGGAACGAGCCGAGCGCCATGACCACGACGACGGCCGTCATCCCGAAGGAGATCACGATGGCCGTCAGCACGAGCGCCTGCGGCAGCGGATCGGCATAGCGCTCGGCATCCGTCAGGATCGGCGGCGCGCCGATGGTGAGGCGCCCCGAGGCGAAGAGAAAGACGTTCACCGCGTAGGTCAGCAGCGAGATTCCGATGATGACCGGGAAGGTGCGCAGGCGCAGCACCAGATAGATCCCGGCGGCGGTCAGAACGCCGATGGCGGAGGCGACGAGAAACTCCATGTCCTACACCTCCTTCGCGGTTGCGCCCTCGGGGGCGTCGTCTCGGGACGGATCGATGTCCATTGCGTGTTCGTTATCCTCGGTATGGGCCCGGCGCGCGAGGCGCGAGAAGCTTTCGAGCGAGAGCATCACCGCGCCGACCACGGAGAGGAACACGCCCAGATCGAAAAGCGCGGCGGTGGCCAACTCGAATTTCTCGAAGGGCGGAATGCGCACATAGGTGAAATCGGATGTCAGGAACGGCTTGCCGAAGAACCAGCTTCCGATGCCGGTGAGGCCCGCGATCAGAACGCCCGCGCCGATCACCCCGTGATAGGGATAGCGCAGCCGCGCCGAGGCCCAGCCGAAGCCGCTTGCCATGTACTGGATGACGACGGCGATCGACACGATGAGGCCCGCGATGAAGCCGCCGCCCGGCTCGTTATGGCCGCGCAGGAAGATGTAGAAGCCGACCATCAGCACGACGGGCATCGTCACGCGCGTGAGAACGACCATCATCAGCGGGTGGATGTCGCCCGCGCGCGGCTGGTCCGGCTTGCGGTTCAGGAGCTTGGCGCGGGTCGGCCCGGAGAGGAGCGTTTCGGTCAGCGCGTAGATCAGCAGCGCCGCGATGCCCAGCACGATGATTTCGCCGAACGTGTCGAAGCCCCGGAAATCGACGAGAATCACGTTCACGACGTTGGTGCCGCCGCCGCCCTTGTAGGAGTTGGCGAGGTGGAATTGCGAAATGCTCTCGGCCACCGGATCGCGCAGCAGGTAGTGCCACGAGATCGCCAGCGCCCCGAGACCGCCCGCGATGGCGATCACCCCGTCGCGGGTGCGGCGCAGCAGGCCCGATTCGTTCGGGGTGCGGTTGGGCAGGAAGTTGAGCGCGAGCAGCAGCAGGATGATCGTCACCACCTCGACGGTGAACTGGGTCAGCGCGAGGTCGGGGGCGCTGAAATGCACGAAGGCGATCGAGACCATCAACCCGACGATTCCGATCAGGATCAGCGACAGGAGGCGGTTGCGGTGGAAGAAGACGAGCGCGGTCGTGGCCGCGACCAGCATGAGCCAGCCGGCGACCGCGATCGTGGTCGCGGGCGTCATCTCATGATCGGCGGGCCCGACGCTGCCGGTGAGCCAGGCATGCGCGGTGAGCGCGATGATCGTCGTCACCATGATCGCGGCATAGCGCGAGAAGCTGCCGTCATGCAGCGGCGCGATGATGCCGCGCGCGGCGGCGACCGCCCAGCCGATCACGCGGTCGAAGATCGCCTTGGCCTCGGGGCGCGGGGCCGCGTCCCATGCGCGCAGGAGCGGCGTGAAGGCCGCGAGGACGAGAAGGCCGCCGATGACGGCCGCGACGGACATGTAGAGCGCCGGAACGAGGCCGTGCCAGATCTTGAAATAGGCCGTGGGCACCTCGGCCGCGCCGCCGAGCACGGCGGAGGTCACCAGCTTGACGAAGGGCTCGGCGAGGAAGGGCGCGACGCCGATGACCACCACGGGCACGATCAGCAGCGCCGGGGGCAGCCACATGCCCGCGCCCGGATCATGCGGCTTGGCGGGATAGTCGTCCCGCTTGGGCCCGAGGAAGGTATGCGCGATCAGGCGGAAGCAATAGGCCGCCGAAAAGAGCGAGCCGAGCACCGCGAGCGCGGGCACGAGCCACGGCGCGTCGAAGAGCGTGGTGCGGTACGCCTCTTCGAGCATCATTTCCTTGCTGAGGAACCCGTTGAGCAGCGGAATGCCCGCCATCGACAGCGCGCCCAGCGTCGCGATCACGAAGGTGATCGGCATGAGGTGGCGCAGCCCGCCGAGGCGGCGGATGTCGCGCGTGTGCGTCTCGTGGTCGATGATGCCCGCCGACATGAAGAGCGCAGCCTTGAACGTCGCGTGGTTGAGGATGTGGAACATCGCCGCCATCGCGCCGAAGGCCGTGCCGGTGCCCAAGAGCATGGTGATGAGGCCCAGATGGCTGACCGTCGAGAAGGCCAGGAGCGCCTTCAGGTCATGCTTGAAGAGCGCGATCACGGCGCCCAGCACCATCGTGACGAGGCCCGCAGTTGTGACGATAATGAACCATTCGGGCGTGCCCGACAGGACCGGCCACATCCGCGCCATGAGGAAGATGCCCGCCTTCACCATCGTGGCCGAGTGCAGGTAGGCGCTGACCGGGGTGGGGGCGGCCATCGCGTGCGGCAGCCAGAAATGGAAGGGGAATTGCGCCGATTTGGTGAAGCAGCCCAAAAGGATCAGGATCAGCGCCGGCACATAAAGGGGCGAAGCCTGGATCAGCTCGCGGTTTTGCAGAATGACGCTCAGGTCGTAGCTGCCCGCGATCTGCCCCAGCAGCAGCATGCCCGCGATCATGGCAAGGCCGCCCATGCCGGTCACGGTCAGCGCCATGCGCGCGCCCTGACGGCCTTCGGGCAGATGTTTCCAATAGCCGATCAGCAGGAAGGACGAGAGCGACGTCAGCTCCCAGAAGATGAGCAGAAGCAGGATATTGTCCGACAGAACGATGCCGACCATCGCGCCCTGGAACAGCAGCAGGTAGGTGAAGAACTCGCCCATGTTGTCCTCGCGCGACAGATAGAACCGCGCGTAGGTGATGATGAGCAGGCCGATCCCGAGGATGAGGCAGGCGAAGAAGAAGCCGAGCGGGTCGAGCATCAGCGTCATGTTCAGCCCGATGGCGGGCAGCCACGAGAAACCCTCCATCACCACCTCGCCGCCGAAGACGGCGGGGGCGTTCGTCAGAAGGCCGATCAGCGCCGCCAGCGTGACGGTGAAGGTGACACCGGCGCAGGCCTGGCGCCCTGCGGAATTCATCAGACCGGGCAGCAAGGCCCCCAGAAACGGCAGGGCGACGACGAGAAAGAGGGACACGGGCACTCCTGACTTGATTGCCTTTTCGGCGCTCACCCTCTCTGGCCAAAAATCCCCGCATTCTCAAGCGAAACCGAACGGAAAACGTTCGATTTCGCACATGTAGCGGCATCGCTTTCGTCAAGATCGGCGGAAAAAGGACAGGCTGCGTCCGGTTGTCGCGCCTCGGGCCTCAGTTGAGCTTGCCGGGTGCCTCCGGCGCGGGATAATCCTTGGAGGTGCGCACCTTTCGCGGCTCGGCCCCGTGCGGATCGAAGCCTTGGGTGACGACCTCCTCGACGCGGCAATTCTCGCACATCTCGAGCATCCCAAGCCGCGCCGCGCCGCCGTCGCCGGTGAACATCCAGTGATCCGACAGCTTGGACTGGATCCGCTCGATCGCCGAGCGCGTGGCGAAGGCCGCACCGCATTTCGCGCAGCAGAACGGCTCCTCCTCGTGCAGGATGCGGCGGGGCGCGTCCCAGGCGGCGACGTCGATCTGCGGCTCGAGCGTGATCGCGTTCTCGGGGCAGGTCGCGGCGCAAAGCCCGCATTGCACGCAGGCGCTCTCGGCGAAGCGCAGCATGGGCGCGTCGGGATTGTCGAGCAGCGCGCCAGTAGGGCAGACCCCGGTGCAGGCTTGGCAGAGCGTGCAGGCCTCGGCATCGACGACGATCGCACCGAAGGGCGCACCGGCGGCGAGGGGGATCACCTCCGCAGGCTGGGGCGCGCTGCGCTGCATTTCCGCGAAGGCCGCGACGAGAAGCCCGCGCTTGTCGGCCGGGGGCAGGAAGCTCGCCGGAGCTTTGTGGAGCGGGCTCCGGGGCAGCTCGGCGAGGGCCGCTTCGAGCGCGTCGGGATCGTCGGTCTCGATCAGGCGGGCCGTTCCGTGCCCGAGCGCCTCGGCGACCTCGTTGACGAGGGTGAGCGAGGCGGCAAGGCCGTCCATATCGTGCAGGGGTTTGGCGCGGCCGAGAAGCGCGACGCCGCCCGCGCCGTAGGCCAGCGCCGCCGCCAGGATCTCGGGGCCGACTTGCGTGATCTCGTTGACGGCGAGCGGGATGACATGGGCGGGCAGGCCGCGCCCGAACCGGCCCGATGCGTCGATCAGCGGCGTGCCGTGATCGCCGTCGTGCAGCAGAACGACCGGCGCCGACTTGCCCCCCGCCGCGTGCCAAGCCTTGAGCGCTGCCCGCAGCTGAAGGACGGTGGTGTCCGGGCCGGGCAGCGCATAGGTCGCCGCGCCCGTCGGGCAGGCGGCGGCGCATTGCCCGCAGCCCGCGCAGATCGCGGGATCGATGCTGACGCTGTCGCCATCGGGCGTGATCGCGCCGGTGGGACAAAGCGGCAGGCAGCGCGTGCAGCCGGTGATGCCGTTGCGCGAATGCGCGCAGAGATCGGCGGCGAAGTCGATATAGACCGGCTTGTCGAAGGTGCCGACCATCTGGCCCGCCTCGGCCACGAGATCGGCCACGGCGCGCGGATCGCGCGGATCGGCGCGCAGATAGCCCGGCCGCAGATCATGCGCGGCGAAGAGGGGCGTGCCGCCGGTGAGGTCGATCACCAGATCGGCCCGCGAGGTCGCGCCGTCGCGCGCGCCGCCGAAGCGCAGCACCTCGCGCGACGAGGGCGCGGGCACGGCATAGCTGTCGACCGTCAGAACGAAGGCGCCCAGATGCCCGGTCGCGCCGCCGATCTTGCCTTGCAGCACCGGAAAGCGCGTCTCGCGCGGGGGCGCCACCTTGCTGCCGGGGGCGAGCAGGACCGTGATGTCGAGCTGCGATTCGAGCCGCGCGGCCACCTCGAGCGCCACCTCGTCCCGCCCGAGGATGAGCGTGACGCCCCCGCTTTCGAGCGTGGTGATGCCGAAGGGCGCGGGCGCGATCCCGGCGGCGGCGATCATCGCCGCCATCTTGGGCCCCGATGCCTTGGCCTCGGCGGTCCAGCCGGCTGTCTCGCGGATGTTCGCGAAGGCCAGCGGCACATCCGGCGCCTCGGCGCCCGCGATCTCGGCGAAGAGCGGCGCCTCCTGCGTGCAGGCGACGGTGACGGGCAATCCTTCGGCCAGGGCGGCGCGGAACGTGGCGAGATTCGCGCGGCAGAGCTGGCGCGCGGGCGCGTCGCCGCCGCAGCCCGCCTTGGCGAGCGCGGCGCCATCGGGCGCCATCGTGTCCTCGCAGGTGCAGGTCAGTATCGTGCGGCTGGCACTTGGCTGGCTCATCGGTTTCTCGCTGGCTGAGATGTTGCGTTGCGGCGCCCGCTGCGGCGGCCGGTCGCCCTTGCGGCGCGGGGCGGGATCCTTATACTCCCCGCATTCATCTTCATGTGCAAGGATGCGTTCGAGTGCTGGATCAAAATGCCGCCCCGCGCGCCCTCGTCCTGCCGCCGCCCTACACGGCCCATTGGCTGGCCGGCGGGGACGCTTTCGCCGAGGCGCAGCGCCTCGCGCCCGAGCATGGCGCGGGCTTGCTCGTGTGGCACCTCTCGACGGGCGAAGGCCGCGCCGGGCGTCTCGATTTCGCCGTGGTGCTCGAGCCGGAGACGCCGCTCGTCGAGGCGCGCCGCGCGTTCCTCATCGGCATGGTGGCCCTGTCCGAGGCGATCTCCGCCCATTGCCCGCCCGAGCGCGCCGTGACCTTCGGCTGGCCTGGGCAGGTGCTCTTCGACGGGGGCAAGCTGGGCGGGATGCGTTTCGCCTCGGCGCCCGTCCTGGGCGAGGCGGATGTGCCGGACTGGATGGTGCTCGGCGCCGAGTTGATCGCGGACCGCAATCATCTGGCGATGCCGGGCAGCATGCCCGGCTCGGTCTCTCTCGAGGAGGAGGGGTTCGCCGATCCCGCGGCCATCGTCGAGAGCTTCGCGGCCTATCTCATGCTCAATTTCGACCGCTGGACGCATGACGGCTTCGCCTCCGTCGCCGCGCGCTATGCCGCAGCGATCGGCCCGGAGGCCGCCATCGACGAAAGCGGCGCGCTCGTGCGCGAGGGGAGCACGGCGCCGCTGGCCGAAGCTGTGACCGAGACGCCGTGGCGGGATGCGGAGGGGCCGACCCTGTGATCCGCCTGCCGCGCACCATTCGCCTCGATCGTTCGGACGAGGTGATCTTCGCGCCGGCTGCCGCGCCCGGCGAATGGGCCGTGCCGGGCACATTCCTTTTCGCGGGCCGCGATCCCGAGACGCTGAGCCGCAAGGAGCGTGTCGCCTTGCGCTCGGGATTTCTGGGAATCGAGAGTTTCGGCTGGTCCACGCTGGTCACCGTCAGCCTCGTGCGGCGCGAGGATCGGGACGCCGCCGTCGCGGCGCTGGCTGCGCAGCTTGTGGCGCATCTGGGCGCGCCCGGCATCGAGGTCGCCATGCCCGCCGCCGAGGAGGAGCTTGCGCTGGCCGAGGATCTTTGCCGGGGCCATGCGGAGGGGACCCTGATCGCGCTGCATCGCAGCCATGAGGAAGGCGCGCTGCGCGAGCGGTTCCGCACGCTCAAGCCGCGAGACGAGACGGCCTTTTCGGCCGGCTATCTCGGCGGGCATGACAAGGCGTTTCACTTTGTCGAAACGGATGAGGACGAGGGCGAAGACGTGGTCGATCTGCGCGGGCTCGCCGAAGGGAGCGGAACGAGATGAGGGAATTCTGGGTCGCCTCGGGCCACCATCTGACGCGCCTCGATGATGCGGGGCGCATGCTGGTCACGGACGAGCTTATTCTCGCGTGGCTCGCCCGCCCCGAGATCCTGCCCCCGCCCGAGGCCTGCGCCGCCGAGCGCGCGCTCCATGCGCGGCTTCTCGCGTCGCCCCGTGCGCCGGTTCCTGCGCTCGATCTGGCGAACATGAAGGATGCGGATGCGCGCGAGAACTGGGGTTTCCTGCTGGCGATGCGCGATGCGCTTCTGAGGGCGGGCACGATCGAGGCGGGCTATCTCGATCTGGTGCGCAGCCGCACCGTGCTGCCGCATCTCTTCTACGACCAGCTTGTGCAGCTGATCCTGCGCAACGCGCTCGACGGGTGCGAGGACGTGCATGTGCTGCGCGCCGCCGAGATGTTCTTCCGCCCGCAATGCGGCTACCTGCACGAAGGCGCGCTCATGTTGGCCGATGACGAGCTGGTGACCGAACTCAAGGACCAGCAGCACAGCAACCCCCTCTTCGCGATGATGAACGGCGGCGTGGAGGAGCTGGACATTCTCGGGGACGGCAACGCCTGGACCTATTGGAGCCGGTCGGACGCGCATTCGATGGTGCTCCCCTTCGGCGCGGACCCCAAGGCGCGGGCGGGGCTGGCGGAGGCGATTGCGCGCTTCGTCCATCACCTGCTCGGCCGCCGCGTGAGGGTGAGCGCGATGACCGAAGCGCCCGACGTGGACCTGCGCTGGTATGTCGGTCTCGATCCGGTGGGCACGACCATCGGCAACGCGCTTTGGAAGGGCGAGACGCCGCCCGCCGCGCTCGTCGGGCTTTTCGCGCTGCAGTTCGAGAGCGCCGAAGGCGTGCTGCCGGGGGTGGCGGGTGCGCCTGTGCATCTGATGATGGGGCTTGACGGCTCGAACGTGATCCGGCTCAAGCCGCAGAACCTCGTGACCGGCCTGCCGCTCGCGGGCGAGGGCGATGCCGGAGCCATGCCGGCTGCGATGGGGTCGGCCTGATGCCGCGCGACGTCTTTCGCGTCGCCGTGGTGGGCGTCTCGCATCCGCCGGCGAACAAATGGGCGCGGCGCAGCCTGCGGCCCGCCGCGATCCTCGCCGCCATCCCCGCGCTCGAGCGCGGCAGCGTAATGACCGAGCAGGGCGAGGTACTGAGCGTCTATCTCGGGGATTTTTCGGTGCAGCTCCATTCGGGCGAGACATCGCATTACTTCGACAATCTCTCCGCCGCGCAGCCGTCGCTCTGGGTGGCGATGGACGGGGCCGAGGTCAAGCTCGTGACCGCCGATCCCTACGAGGGCGAGGCGCTGGCGAGCGATCCCGAGCGCGTCGTCGAGGCGCTGGCCATGCCGCCCGCGATCATGGCGCGCGTGCGCTCCTTCGCCGAGGCGCATCACAAGCAGGAGACCTTTCACAAGCGCCGCCGCAGCGCCGCGATGCCCGACGAGGATCCGCGTGCGCCCCGCATTCTCTCGGAAGAGGACAAATGGGTCACGTCCCGGGGCAAGGCGGGCCTGCCGCCCAAGGCGCCGCGATGAGCGGCTCGGACGAAACCCGCGAGGGCGGCTTTTTCAGCGGCTGGTCGCGGCGCAAGCTCGCGGCCAAGCGCGAAGAGGCGCGGCAGGCGCGCCCGCCCGAAGACGAGGCCCCGGAGGAGGCCGAGGCGCGCGCCGCGCTTGAGGAGGCATCCCGCGAAGAGGCGCTGGACGAAGAGGCCATCGCGGCGCTCCCCTCGCTCGACAGCCTGAAGGCGGGCAGCGATATCAAGCCTTTCCTCGCGCCGGGTATCCCGGCCAAGCTCAAGAACGCGGCGCTGCGCCGGATGTGGTCGGTAACGCCCGGCGTGCGCGACTATTCCGATCCCGCCGTGGATTACGCCTGGGACTGGAACGCGCCGGGCGGGGTGCCCGGCGGAGGCGGCGCCCTGACTGAGACGGGCGTCGCGCGCATGGTGAAGGATCTGATCGGCGGCAAACCCGAGGCCGAAGCGATCGCCGACGCGCCGCAAGGCGAAGCCGAGGACGAGGAGACGCTCGAGATCGCCGAGGCCGAGCCTGCGGAGCCGCCGGAAGCCGTGCGCCGCTCGGCGCCGGCCAAAGCTTCCGAAGACGAGCGCAAGACGCCCGCGCGCGAGGTCGCACAGGCGACGCAGCCGCGGCGTCATGGTGGCGCGGTGCCGGAATAGGCCCGAAATCCCGGGAAAAACGCGCGTTCTTATGCGACGAATTTGCGCATTCGATACGTCCGTGCACAATTGCGTACTAGAAATTTACATGCTACGCTTTACTACTTTCTACGAAATCTGATCCTGGAGACGTCATGTCGTTCAGCGCCAGCCCGGCCAAGGCCGAGCCAGCCAATTCGGACTATAATGCGCTACGAGCACAGCAATGGGGCTTGATCGCAGGGCTTTTGTCCGCGCCGCCCTCCTCCGGGGATCTCGAGGCACTTGCCGGCCTGACCGGCGATGAAACCGCTCTGGGCCAGGCCTATGCCGCGCTCGCCCGCGCCGCAGCGGACGCCTCCGCGAAGGATGTCGAGCGCGAGTTTTTCGAGCTTTTCATCGGTGTCGGTCGCGGTGAGCTTCTGCCTTACGCGTCCTTCTATCTCACGGGCTTTCTCAACGAGCGTCCGCTGGCCGATCTGCGCCGCGATCTCGCCGCGATGGGCATTGCGCGGGCCGATGGCCGGCACGAGCCGGAGGACCACATGGCCAGCCTCGCCGAGGTGATGGCCGGGCTTGCGCGCGGCGAGTTCGACGCGAGCGTCCTGGGCTGCGGCGCGGCCGGCGAGGCGGGGTTCTACGCCCGCCATCTCGAACCGTGGGCCGCGCAATTCTTCGACGATCTGGCGGTGTCGCCGAGCGCGCGCTTCTATCGCAACGTGGCCGAAATCGGCCGCATCTTCACCGATATCGAAACACGGGGCTTCGCGCTCGAGGCCGCGTCGCATCGCGCGCCCGCGGCGTCGGGTGCCCGCAACTGACAACGGGAATGTCCCCCGCCGGATGGATGACCGGCCGAGGGACGTGAAAGGGAGGACTACATGGCCGATACTGACAAGAAGCAAAATGGCATAGGGCGTCGCGGGTTCTTCGGCGTCGCCGCCGCAGCGGCCGCGACCGGCGCGATCGCCGGTGGCGCGCGTCCCGTCATGGCCGAGGAGACGGGCGACGAGCGCACCAAGGCGCGCTATCAGGAGACCGAGCACGTCCAGGCCTTCTATCGCACCAACCGTTACTATCAGGGGTCGTGAGCCATGCTTATCAAGCGTAGAACATCCGAAACCACGCGCGGCGGCCTTGCCGCCTTCGCTCAGGGCGTGGCCGCCAAGCCCGTGGATCGCCGCAGCTTCCTGCGCACCTCCGGTCTCGCTGTCGGGGGCCTTGCCGCCATCGGCACGCTGGGCGCCGGAACCGTGCGCCGCGCCGAGGCCGGCATGACCGATCCGGCTCAGCCGGTCGAGATCAAGACCAACATCTGCACGCATTGCTCGGTCGGCTGCACGGTCAAGGCCGAAGTGCAGAACGGCGTCTGGGTGGGGCAGGAGCCCGCGTGGAAAAGCCCGATCAACCGCGGCACGCATTGCGCCAAGGGCGCATCGGTGCGCGAGATCGTCCACGGCGACCGCCGCCTGAAATACCCGATGAAGAAAGAGAACGGCGAGTGGGTCCGCATCTCCTGGGATCAGGCGATCGAGGAGATCGGCGACAAGATGCTCTCGATCCGCGAGAAGAGCGGGGCCGACAGTGCCTATCTGCTCGGCTCGGCCAAGATGTCGAACGAGGGCGCGTATCTCTTCCGCAAGTTCGCGGCCTTCTGGGGCACGAACAACGTCGATCACCAGGCGCGAATCTGCCACTCGACGACTGTTGCGGGTGTGGCGAATACATGGGGCTACGGCGCCATGACCAACAGCTACAACGACATCCGCAACTCCAAGACGATCATCTTCATGGGCTCGAACGCCGCCGAGGCGCATCCCGTCTCGTTGCAGCACATCCTGACCGGCAAGGAGACGAACCGCG
Organism: Roseovarius aquimarinus; assembly: GCF_043661195.1. Lineage (NCBI taxonomy): Bacteria > Pseudomonadati > Pseudomonadota > Alphaproteobacteria > Rhodobacterales > Roseobacteraceae > Roseovarius > Roseovarius aquimarinus. The sequence goes on along the minus strand of NZ_JBIHMM010000002.1, from coordinate 534,001 downwards.
CGAACGTCATCGTGATCGACCCGCGTTTCACCCGCACGGCGGCCCATGCGACGGATTACATCCGCATGCGTTCGGGCACGGATATCGCCATCATCTGGGGTATCATGTGGCACATCTTCGAGAACGGCTGGGAGGATCAGGAATACCTTGACCAGCGCGTCTGGGGGATGGATCAGATCCGCGAGCAGGTCAAGAATTACGCCCCCGCCGAGGTCGAGCGCATCACCGGCATTCCCGAGGCGCAGCTGCGCCGCGTCGCCGAGACCTTCGCGACCCAGCGCCCCTCGACCTTCATCTGGTGCATGGGCGGCACGCAGCACACGGTCGGCACGGCCAACGTGCGCACCTATTGCAACCTGCTGCTGGCCACGGGCAACGTCGGCTCGGTCGGCACCGGCGCCAACATCTTCCGCGGCCACTGCAACGTGCAGGGCGCCACGGATTTCGGCCTCGATATCGGCTCGCTGCCTTGCTACTACGGCCTGTCCGAAGGCGGCTGGAAGCATTGGAGCCGCGTCTGGGACGTCAGCTATGACTATCTTCAGTCGCGCTTCGACGAAGTGCCGGCCAAGGGTGGGCGCGATGCGCGTGACCGCAAGGCCAACATGGAAATGGCGGGCATCCCGTCGACCCGCTGGTTCGACGCCACCACGCTCGATGCGGAGGAGGTCGATCAGCGCGACAACGTGAAGGCGATGATCGTCTTCGGCCATGGCGGCAACACGGTTCCGCGCATGGGCGACAGCCTCAAGGGGATGAACGCGCTCGACCTGCTGGTCGTCGCGGACCCGCACCCCACCACCTTCGCCGCGCTGCATGACCGCACGGACGACACCTATCTTCTGCCGATCTCGACCCAGTTCGAGTGCAGCGGAAGCCGCACGGCGTCGAACCGCTCGGTCCAGTGGGGCGAGAAAGTGGTCGAGCCGATCTTCGAGAGCGACAACGACTATGCGGTGATCTACCGCCTCGCGCAGAAGCTCGGTTTCGCGGAAGACATGTTCAAGCCCTACGAGATGGTGCAGGGCAAGTTCTCGATGGAGCCGACGCCCGAGTCGATCCTGCGCGAGATCAACCGCGGCGGCTGGTCCACCGGCTATACCGGCCAGAGCCCCGAGCGTCTCAAGGCGCATATGGCGAACCAGGAGAAGTTCGATCTGGTCACGCTGCGCGCGCCCAAGGACGATGCCGAGGTGGGCGGCGACTATTACGGTCTGCCGTGGCCCTGCTGGGGCACGCCCGAGTTCAAGCATCCGGGCACGCATATCCTTTATAATCCGAACATCCCGGTCAAGGATGGCGGCGGCGCCTTCCGGCCCCGCTTCGGCCTCGACCGCGATGGCGAGACGCTTCTGGCCGAGGGCAGCTACCCGGTCGGATCGGATATCGAGGACGGCTATCCGCAGTTCACTTACGGCATCCTCCAGACGCTGGGCTGGGATGGCGATCTCACCGCGGAAGAGCTTGCGACGATCGAGCGGATCGGCGGCGGCGATCCCGAGAAGATGGCCGAAGTAAGCTGGTCCACCGATCTTTCGGGCGGCATCCAGCGTGTCGCGATCGAGCATGGCTGCGTGCCCTTCGGCAACGGCAAGGCACGCGCCGTGGCGTGGAACCTGCCCGACCCGATCCCGGTCCACCGCGAGCCGATCTATTCGCCGCGTCCGGACCTCGTGGCCGATTACCCGACGCCGGAGGACGGGCGCCAGTTCCGCGTCCCGAACGTCGGCTTCTCGATGCAGGCCTCGGCGGTCGAGCGCAAACTGTCGGAAAGCTTCCCGATCGTTCTGACCTCGGGCCGCCTCGTGGAATACGAGGGCGGCGGCGAGGAAACCCGCTCGAACCCGTGGCTGGCCGAATTGCAGCAGGACATGTTCGTCGAGATCAACCCGGCCGATGCGTCGGCGCGGGGGATCACCGATGGCGGATGGGTCTGGGTCAAGGGCCCCGAGAACGACAGCAAGGCCCGCGTCAAAGCGCTGGTGACCGAGCGCGTGGCCGAGGGTGTGGCCTTCATGCCCTTCCACTTCGCGGGCTGGTTCCAGGGCGTCGATCAGCGGGGCAACTACCCCGCCGGCACTGACCCGATCGTGCTGGGCGAGAGCGTGAACGCGATCACGTCCTACGGCTATGATCCGGTGACGGGCATGCATGAAGGCAAGGTCACGCTTTGCCAAATCGAAGCGGCATAAGGGAGGATACAACAAATGGCACGTATGAAATTCCTGTGCGACGCGGATCGCTGCATCGAGTGCAACGCCTGCGTCACCGCTTGCAAGAACGAGCACGAGGTGCCGTGGGGCATCAACCGGCGCCGGGTCGTCACGATCAATGACGGCCTGCCGGGCGAGCGTTCGGTCTCGATGGCCTGCATGCACTGCACCGATGCGCCCTGCGCCGCGGTCTGCCCGGTCGATTGCTTCTACACCACCGCCGATGGCGTGGTCCTGCACTCCAAGGACACCTGCATCGGCTGCGGCTATTGCTTCTACGCGTGCCCCTTCGGCGCGCCGCAATATCCCAAGGTCGGCAACTTCGGCACGCGCGGCAAGATGGACAAGTGCACTTATTGCGCCGGCGGCCCCGAAGAGGACATGACGGAGGCGGAATACGTCAAGTACGGCACCAACCGTCTTGCCGAGGGCAAATTGCCCCTCTGTGCCGAGATGTGCTCGACCAAGGCCCTGCTTGCAGGCGATGGCGACATCATCGCGGAAATCTACAAGGAACGCGTCGTGACCCGCGGCTACGGCTCGGGTGCATGGGGCTGGCGCACCGCCTATGGCGACACGGTCGCGACATGAGCGGGGGGATGAGGAACATGACTATGAAAACCGTTTGGACACATCTCTGCGGCGCTCTCGCCATCACGATGCTGCTGGCCTTTACCGGTGCCCCCGGCGCCAATGCCCAGCAGGTGAATCCGACCAACGAGGCCGTCTCGGAAGAGGCGCTCTTCCAGCAGCTTCAGGCCGGACAAAGCGTTTCGGGCCGCGTCTCGATCCCCGATGATGGCGCCGCTGGCCTCATCAAGCCGGACAACAAGGGATGGGCCGCGACCCATACCGGCACCGTGCGCACGCTGAGCATCGCCGCGATCGTGGCCGCGATCGTCGTGCTGGGCGCCTTCTACCTGATCCGGGGCCGTATCCGCATCGATGCGGGCCGGTCGGGCATCCGCATCCTGCGCTTCTCGGCCTTCGAGCGGTTCTCGCACTGGCTCATGGCCGGCTCGTTCATCGTGCTGGCACTGACGGGTCTCAACCTCGTCCTCGGCCGCATGATCGTGCTGCCGTGGCTGGGAGAAGGCGCGTTCTCGACGCTCACGACCTGGGGCAAGATCTCGCACAACTATGTCGCCTGGGCCTTCATGCTGGGCCTGATCCTGTCCTTCCTCGTCTGGGTCGCGCACAACATCCCCGACAAGGTCGACGCCAATTGGATCAAGCAGGGCGGCGGACTTCTGTCTTCGGGCAATCATCCGCCCGCCAAGAAGTTCAACGCCGGTCAGAAGATCATCTTCTGGGCCGTCACCCTCGGCGGTGCCGCGCTCTCCTTCACCGGCGTCATGATGCTCTTCCCGGCGCTGACCGGCGGCGAGGCCGACTGGCAGCTCTATCAGCTGATCCACGGCATCGTGTCCGCCGTGCTCTCCTTCGTCATCATCGCGCATATCTATATCGGCTCCGTCGGCATGGAAGGCGCGTTCGATGCGATGGGTTCCGGCGAGGTCGATCTGAACTGGGCCAAGGAGCACCATTCGCTCTGGGTCGATGAAGTGAAGGCCGATCCGAACCGCGATATTCCGCCGGCCAAAGGCACTCAGCCGGCCGAGTGAGTCACATCATCGGGGGCGTCCGGGCGCGAAAGTGCCGGGCGCCCCTTTTCCATTCTCGCCGCCGATGGGACGGGGGCGAGGGGCATCCGCAAGAATGGAAAGACCACCGGGCTCATGCGTGACGATCCGATCCTGACAGCCGCGCGACAGGCGCTGGCCGGGCTCGCCCTGCCGGGCGGTGCCCCGCTTCTGGACGCACCCGAGGTTTCGGGCCCGGTCCTCGCGGGCGGACGGCTGAGCCTGTCGATCACCACCACAGCCGACGCGGCCCCCGGCCTCGCCGCCCTGCGCGCCGAGGCCGAGACCGCGCTGCGCGGCGTGCCGGGCGCGAGCGGCGCCGTCGTCACCCTCACCGGCGAAAAACCGGCCCCGCCCAATCTTTCGCGCCCCGCCGCTTCCAAACCCGCCGCCGCGCCCGCGCGGACCCTTGCGGGCGTGCGCCATGTGGTCGCCGTCGCCTCGGGCAAGGGCGGCGTGGGCAAATCGACCACTGCCGTCAATCTCGCTCTCGGTCTGCGCGCGCTCGGCCTGCGGGTCGGCATTCTCGATGCCGATATCCACGGGCCTTCGCTGCCGACGCTCCTCGGCCTTCATGGCCGCCCCCGCATGGGCAAGGATCGCAAGCTTCTGCCGATGCAATCGAACGGTCTGGCCGCCATGTCCATGGGCCTCATGGTCGATGCCGAGACGGCGATGGTCTGGCGCGGGCCGATGGTCATGTCGGCCATCACGCAGATGATATCCGATGTCGACTGGGGCACGCTCGACGTGCTCGTCGTGGACATGCCGCCCGGCACGGGCGACGCCCAGCTTGCGATCTCGCAGGGCACGAACCTGTCCGGTGCCGTGATCGTCTCGACCCCGCAGGACCTCGCGCTCATCGATGCGCGGCGCGGGATCACGATGTTTCGCAAGGTGGATGTGCCGATCCTCGGCCTCATCGAGAACATGGCACATTTCATCTGCCCCGATTGCGGGTCTGAGCATGCGATTTTCGGCACCGGCGGCGCGGCGGCCGAGGCGAAGCGCCTCGGCGTGCCCTATCTCGGCGCCGTGCCCCTCACGATGGAGCTGCGCGCCGCCTCGGATGCGGGCCGGCCCATCACCGCCCGCGAGCCCGACGGCACGCTCGGGCGTATCTACACCGACATTGCGCGTGAGGTCTGGACGGGCCTCGACGCGCAAGGTGCCACCCCACGACACGCAAACATGCAAGGAGCCTGAAGAATGAAAGCCTTTCTCACCGCCTCGGTCGTCGCCATCGTCATCGCCATCGGCGCGTCCTTCCTTCTGAACGATCAGTTCCAGACCGATAGCCAGACCGCCTTCACCACCGAGGGCGTGCGCCTCTCGACCGGCGAGGGCGAGACCGCGTCCTACTGATCCGGGCGCGGGCGCAGACGATGCTCAGGCCCGCGGCTCCGGCGCTTGCGCTGATCCTCGCGCTTGCCGCGCCCGCGGCGGCGCAGGATCTGCGCGGGCATGGCGGGCCTGTCCGCGCGCTCGCCGTGGGCGAGGACGGCCTCGTCTATAGCGGCTCCTTCGATACGCGCGCGATCCTCTGGGACGGCGCCACAGCCGCACGCATCACCCGCCACCACACCGGCGCCGTCACGGCCATCCTGCCGCTGCCAGAGGGGCGCTTCGCGACCGGCGGCCAGGACGGCGTCGTGGCGATCTGGGGCGACGGCCTCGTGACGCTTCACTCGGAAGAGCTTCACCCCATGCCCGTCGCCGCTCTCGCAGCGTGGGAGGGCGGGCTTGCCTCGGGCGGCTGGGACGGGCGTATCGCGCTCTGGTCCGGGGCGGAGCCGCCGCGCTTCATAGACGCGCATGAGGGGCAGATCACCGGCCTCGTGGCCTTCGAGGGCGGCCTCGCCAGTACGGGCGCCGATCTTTCCTTGCGGCTCTGGGACGCGTCCGGCGCGCCCGGCGCGCGCATCGGGCTGGCCGCGCCCGTCTCGAGCCTTGCGACCGACGGGCGCGCGTTCTTCCTCGCCTCGCCCGACGGCACGTTGCGCCGCATCGCGCCGGACGGCAGCGGCCCCGAGGCCGCCTTGTCGGATCGCCCGCTTCTGTCGGTGGCCGCCGCCGAGGGTCTGCTGGCCGCCGGGGACATGACCGGGACGCTCAGAATCATCGCGCCCGAGACGCTCGAGGTCCTGGCCGAGATCGAGACAGGGCAAGGCCCGCTCTGGACGCTTGCGATCACGCCGGAGGCGATCCTCAGCGGGGGCAATGACGGGCTCATTCGGCGCTGGAGCCACGCGGGCGCGCCGCTCGGCACCGGACCGGCCGCGCCCGAGACCACGCTCGTCAGTCCGCGCGGCGCCGAGGTGTTCCGTGCCTGCGCGGTCTGCCACACGCTCACGCCCGACGACGGCGCGCGCGCCGGCCCGACATTGCACGGCATCTTCGGGCGGCGCATCGCGACGGCGCCCGGCTATGACTATTCGCCCGCCTTGCGCGAGATGGATATCGTCTGGACGCCCGAGACCGTTTCGGAACTCTTCGAATTCGGCCCCGAAGCCTACACCCCCGGCAGCCGCATGCCCGAACAGCGCATCCCGAGCGCCGAAGACCGCGCGGAGCTTATGAAATTTCTGCAGACCGCGACCCGGTGAGGGCGGTGCATGGGTTGTGCTAATGGCGGAGGAAAGTGGCAGCCCGTAGGTCTACCTTTAGCATATCCACCTTGATCTTAGTTTCTTTATTATCTTCCTGAATTCGCTCCATGAATTGACTGAATTCCTCACCGTGAATATCGCTCTGTCCCAACAGGTCCAACGCTCAGTGTTGGTATAAATGTTGGGAGAGGTCAGATGCCAAAACTGTCTAAACGCCGCGTGGACACCGTTAAGGAGCCGGGGTTTTATGGTGATGGAGACGGGCTATACCTCTCTGTTAAACCCTCCGGCTCAAAGTCTTGGGTATTGCGAACAGTGGTTTTGGGTCGGCGCAGGGACATTGGCATCGGTTCGTCTGTGCTTGTGTCGCTGGCCGACGCTAGAGACAAAGCACGCGAACTAAGAAAGGTTGCGCGAGACGGGGGCGATCCTTTAGCCGAGCGCAACAAGAAGGCGCTCACATTTGGGGAGGCGGCTCAAGAATACCATCGAATAATAGCGGCGTCTTTCAGCAGTGAGAAACATGGACGCCTTTGGCTATCGGGGCTGAGAATACATGCTTTCCCTGTTCTTGGTGATCTGCCCCTCGAACATGTATGCGTAGCAGACGTCCGAAAGGTCTTGGAGCCAATCTGGCAAACAAATTACGAAACAGCGCGACGGATAAGACAGCGGATTGAAGCAATATTCGATTGGGCAAAGGCAGAGGGGCATTTCACCGGTGAGAACCCAAGTGTCGGTGTGAAGAGGGTGCTCAAGCCACAACGCCGTAACCCAACTCACCATGCAGCACTGCCTTGGACAGAGCTTCCAGCGTTCTACGAGGCTCTCACTGAACGGGAAAGCACAGCCGCACTTGCTCTCCGTTTCATTATTCTGACGACAAGCCGATCACGTGAGGTTCGAGAAGCTAGGTGGTTAGAGCTTGATGGGAATGTCTGGACCATCCCCTCAGACCGAGCGAAGACGCGAAAACCGCACCGCGTCCCACTTTCTGCGGAATGCATCAAAATCTTAGAGCAGGTAAGCGGCCTTGATGACGACCTGATTTTCCCTAGCGTTCGGTATCGCGGAACGCGGGGAAGCCGCCCACTGTCAGTGAACGCATTTCGAGCGCTTTATAGTCGTATGGGGCAGGTGGGTCTGACGACGCATGGCTTTCGATCAACATTTAGAGATTGGTGCAGCGAGAAGGCGGGGGTTTCTCGTGAAGTTGCTGAGGCGGCTCTAGCCCACTCCCTCGGTGAGGTGGAACGGGCTTACCGTCGGTCTGATCTGTTTAATCTCAGGTCCGAGCTAATGGACCAATGGTCTGACTACGTCCTATCGAACCGGTTAGGTGATTCTAGCAATCGGTAGCCCACACGCGAGCAAAAGCTCCTAAAAACCTGTCTCCTCATGAACTTCAACGCACGGAAAATTTGCGTAAAGGCAGTTCTTGTAATCATGGGCCTAGAAAAACAATCTAAAAATGCCCTTAGATTCATGGCAATAAAAGGAGACTCCTAAATTTTCTCATATTGATTGCACGAGTTACATTTCTGAAAAACTTAGCTTTTGAAATGTGTTCAAATATCTGCAAGCTTAAAGGGACATCACAGATTTGGTGGGAAAACTTAGTGAGCGAAAATGGGGATAAGCCAATGCCAGAAAACTTCATCAATATCGACGAACTCTGCAAACGCCTTAATTGCGCAACATCCACCATATACCGCTGGATTGAACAAGGGCATTTTCCCCGGCCAATCAAGATTGGTGGCATGGCTCGTTGGAGTGAGGGTGACTATGACGGCTTTGTTCAAGAAGCAGTACAGAGACGGAATGACGCTGGACTACGACCAAGGTCAGTTCGTCGCGGTCGGCCTACCCACTCGCGAAACCCTCACAAGAAGAAGTAAATCTTTCAATTTCTAAAACCTACTAAGCCCCCGTATCTCTTTAGTTGGAAAAAACTTGGGCAGTAAATCGGATACGACATAACAAACTAATAGTTTAGCGCATCGACAAACTGTTCCCAGCTCGGAACTGCTAGAAACTTTCAGCATAACGAATCCATCCTTAAGTAGATGAATTATAAAGATAAACCTTGGAAACCCGTTGCATGGTTGGAAATGCTAGGGTCGCCCAGCCCAACGGAGTAGAGCGCCGGTGAATGTGTGTAGAAAAAACAACGTGTTAGATGGAAGCTTGCTGCGGCTGTTGTGTCAAATACACGTAATGAAGGTTAGCTCCGCCAAATTGGGTGCAAAATCGATTAATTTGCCCTGCAGCCCTTCAATGGGCGCAACTGGTGATCAGGTCTGTTCACAAGCAAACCAACGTTCACTTGTGAAGGAATCTGTTATGTTCTCAAAAAAATATATTGCTTACTATCGTGTTTCGACGGTCCGGCAAGGCGCGAGCGGTTTGGGCTTGGATGCCCAGCGCAATGCAACGTCGAACTTTATTCAAAACACCGGAGGCGAACTCTTAAACGAGTTTACTGAGGTTGAAAGTGGAAAGGTCAAGAACCGTCCGGAATTGGGTGCTGCTATTGAGGTATGCCGGCAAGTTGGCGCAACTCTTCTCATCGCAAAGCTCGATCGTCTCGCGCGGAACGTCGCTTTTATCGCTAATCTTATTGAAAGCGGCGTCAAATTCACTGCTATCGACATGCCGAACGCAGATCGCTTTATGCTCCACGTGTACGCTGCAATGGGCGAGGAGGAGGGGCGTCGTATCAGTGAGAGAACCAAGGCAGCTTTGGCGTCGGCTAAAGCAAGGGGCGTCAAGCTAGGAGTAAATGGGAAAAACCTAGCCACTGACCATAAACAAAAAGCAGACGATTTCGCACTTCGTTATGGTCCTAAAATTTCCCAACTGCGCTCAGAGCGAAGATTAAGTTTTCGCGCAATTGCAATTGCTCTAAATGACGAGCATTTGGTTCCGAACCGTCACGGTGGAAAATGGCATCAGTCCAGTGTTCACCGCCTCCATACTCGGTTTTTGCGTCTTCAAGCCGATGGAACGCAAGAGAACTCCCATTCGTATAGGCAGGCAACTGCCCCATGAGGATACCAAAACCAATACGCCCGAGCCGATTGCATAGGAAGTTCTGGGATGAGTTGCGTGCCCGAGAAGAGGAGGCGTTAATCGATAAGTGCGATGTGGTGATCGGTGGTTGGAAGTTCAGTGCAGCGCGTCATCAAGTCACAAAACTTGTTCCTCGACTATCTCAGCTAACGGTTTCATGTGGTGAGGGAAGTACCACTCGTCTCTTTGAGAACCGAACTGCAGATGACGGTCGTTACAGCCATACGCTAACTGTACGTGGAACCGGATCAGGAGAAGGAGTCAAACACCCGTACCCAACTTTTCGAGGTTACTTGAAGCTCCGAGAAACTAGTCGAGAGGAGGGGAACAGTTTTGCCAAAAGAGATTGGGAAGGGATACTTTTTTCTTATCTCAATATCAATCGTTCGCTCCAAGCGCAGGAACTTGTTAAGATCGGTTTGGGCGCAGACAAGCGTTGGGCGATTTCCAATCCCTATGCATTGGCTCTTTCAGACAGAGCAAAATCTAAGGTGAAAGAAAGAACTCTTGCGCCGGCAGATAATATCTTGGACCGAACAGCAAAGCGAACTGCATATGTGCTTTCCCGCCCCGCAGAGCAACATTTTAGCGACCAGATCTGGGCGATATTCAGAACTATTTCCAAAGCGCTCCCCATCAATGATAAAGGAGCCGATCCGCGCCGTGAGCCAACAATCACGCTCAAAACGGTCGAAGTCTGTTGGGACTATTTCGATGAACAGCCAATATTGACCGTCTTGGCGATCAAGAGCAGAATTCAGAGCATCTCTCGGCGTATACTGTCGAGGCATCTTCCCGCCGATCGGCTCGAAGAAGGTCTCGAATACGACAGTCCATCAGTAATGATTTATCTAAAGGATGGGGTGGCTGTCCGATTTTATGCCAAAGCTGAAACGACCGTTCGCTTCGAGGTAGTCTATTCCCGTTCTGAAATTATGAAAGCTGCCGACGTTAAGGGCATCCAAAGCATAACCGGCGCGGTTGATAGCATTGGCAAGTTGAAATTGGATGCAGCGAATAGGCTGAATAAGCTGTTCGATTTTGTCCGCGAAAGGTCAGAAGCCAAGAACGACGATGCGACTATGGAGGAGTTGGTTGAAGCAGTTCTTGGTGCGGCTGACACCGCGTGGGACGGCGTATCTCTGCTAACGAGCCTCGCGTATCACCATCGCATATCTCCCTTTCCGCATGATTCAATCTATCCGCAGCTTCGGGCGCTCAAGCGTATTGGAGTACTGCAGAACGAGCCGAATTCGCCACGTGGGCGAAACTACGTTGTGACGCCTCGTTATCGTAAGGCAAGGTCGCAGCTTGTTACTTCATCTTTGATTACTAATTTAGCTTCGATATGTTCAGACAGAAAACGAAAAATCCGGCGAAAGCCAGTTCGAAACTTTTGAGGTAAAAAGTGCACTGCATTGCACTTTACGTTCAGGAGGTAGGGGAGGGCTAGAAGCCGCTTTTGGGCCATTGTGTGGGCAATGAAAGGCGGAAGGTGAGGTGTTATGAGAATAAGGAATATTGGGCATCAGGGTCTTATGCGAGGTTTCGGAAGAACATTCCTGCAATCGATTGCAAGCAACTCAAACGGTACGTTGGACTAGAACTCATTTGCATCGTTAGTTACGTTTCATTTCGTGGAACGCCAAAAAAGCGTTGACGACGAGGCCTAGGCACCAAACCAGTGATACCGTAACGCTTGGTGGGCCACCCCATTCAAAAGTGGCAAAGTCGGTTTTGGCCATGATCACTAGACTTGGTGCAGAAACCAATAATAGACCACTAAAAAACCATGTAGCGATCAATCGACGAAAAAAGAACGCGCGATCAAACATCCGGAATATCATTCGGATAAGAATGGCAACTACCAAAGACGAAATGAGTGCCCACAAAAATTTAAATCGAAACTCCAGCAAGCACACTGCTATACTTACCAGAAAAAAGATTAGAGCCGTTCCTTCTGGACCAAATGCAACGTTCAAATACTTCTGCGCGGCAGGTTCTTGGTTATGGGTTTTCAACATTCCAAATACCAAGTGTTCGAAAGAAATGCGTTGAACCCCGTCTTCGATCGCTTTGGAACGTTCTCGAAGCGCGGAAAATTGCTCTCCTTCCGGCAAACGAACTATCTCGTCAAACGCCTTTTTCGCAGTTTCGTGCGCGATTTCTAAGTCTAGTTCAGTTACCAAGGCGCGCCTCTGCCGTGTAAACGGTTTCGACGTTCCGGAACGGGTCAATCGCGATATAATCGCCGGTTGAGGTATCCAAAATACTTTCAGGCACATCTAGTAGACTGGAGAATTTTGCAACAGGCGATCTATTGCGGGGAGATAAGACACGATAAAACACGTGAACTTCTCCGTCGAGTATTCTTTCTGTCACTGCATTCAGGAGAAGACGATCGCTCGGTGCGTTGACTAAGGATTTCAGACGATTGTACGTGACCTCCTTATAGTATCCAGCCTGCCGCAGTTTTTCAAACTCAGCATCTAGTCGCGACTTCCAGTCTTGCGTTGCCCTATCAGTGGGCATCAATAAATCTCCATGACCTTCAGGATTGCTTGAAGTATTTCATCGTACTCGGTGCGAGTGACGTTGGAAGTGACAATAATTTCATTGTCGAGTTCTGTCAGAATCACATTTATCTTGCGGGTATTGCCAATTTTGTAGCTAACCCTCGCTCGCTCACAGTACGCGTCATATCCAGCGTCTGAAAATTGGTCGATTACACCGGTGGTTACTTCCGAACCGTTAATACCACCGTGATCTGGATCGGAAGACGATTGCATCCTGTCTCCACGGTCGTTCTTTAACTCAGCCTCAAGAAGCTCGAACTGTGGAGGCAAGGCGGGCCGTTTTGTGCTATCTGCAAAAACATCCCTTGCCCGTCCGAGTGAATAGTCACCAACAGTCCCAGTTGGCAAAATTCCATCCAAATAGTTCATCGCGCTTAGCGCTGCGCCGGGGTATGAAATCGCGCCAGAGCGAGTGTGTACCCTCACCTCGACTAAACCACTGCCATGAACCTTTACGACGTCAACAGCACGATACTTGGAGACTTCGGCCATATAAACTTCACGACCTTGATACTCGACTATTTCCGCTGTTTTGCGTCTTTGCAGCGTTCTAGCGATCTTCAGTACGATAGCCTCTTTTTGTTCTCCGTCGCCTACTCGAACCTCAGTGACGGTTGGAACATTAGGGAAGGCTGCGAACACATACTTGCCAGTTACTGGTAGTCCTTTTTCTTTCGCCCAACCATTCAGCCACGTCGGATCGAACATTGACTTGATGTTCTCTAGTTCTTCCGGATTGAACCGATACATCATTACATGCTTGTGACCGTGCTCCTCACTCTCTTTGATTAACTCAACTAGTTCTTCAACTTGAAGAGAGCCGTCACTAATCGCGGGAACGAGCCTGCTTTCGACCATTTTTTCCCAGCTCGAAGCCGAGTGAGGTAGATCTTTCTCTCTCAACAAGCCACGTACAGTTTCAAGTGTTGTCTGGCTTTCTAGTACCTCGAACAGTTCACTGTTTGATATTTCGTCTTTAAGTGACTTATTGAACATTCTTTTTCCCGTTGCGCAGTCTGCTACCCGAAGCCGTTGGTCGTCACTGTTCGGTGCTAAATGTCTCAAAGGTCACATTAAGCGGGAACAATCGCAACCATAAACAACCAAGGTGGGAAGTGCGAAAGATTCGGGTCTTAAGCCACGGAGACGGAACGGATTGGATGATTTGGCTCCGCAACGATGTGACAATATAGCAACCTACGTCCTGATGGTACACATGATGGTATGCAGAGCGCAATCTACATAACGGTCAACTATATCAGTACATTACAGAGGTGGGGTGGCAGCCCGTAGGGGAATCGAACCCCTCTTTCCAGGTTGAAAACCTGGCGTCCTAACCGATAGACGAACGGGCCACGCGCTGCGTGAGGCGGTTCCTAAGGCAAAAGGCCGGGGGTGCGCAAGGGCCTTTTTGCATCGAATCGCGGGGATGGGTGAAATAATTCGGGCCGGGCCGACAGGCGCCGCGACGTCAGGCGCGCGCGGCGTCCTCGAGGCGCAGTTGCGCCGATTGACGCCCCTGCCAGACGTTGAGCTCGAGCCGTCCCGCAAGGTGGAACCGCGCACCGCCATGCCCCTCGAGCGCGGGGCCGAGCGGCCCATCGAAGGCGCCGAAGGCGATGGCGTCGAGCTGCGCGCCCAGCCCGTCGCCGAATCGCATCTTAAGATGGCGCTCGCCGACGCGCTTGGCGAAGGTGATCTGCATATCCGCGAAGACATGGCGCGGGGCGGGGGATCCCGCACCGAAGGGGCCGGCCGCTTCGAGCGTTCCGATCAGCTCGGGCGTCGCCGCGCCGGGCATCAGAAGCCCGTCGAGCACGAGATCCGCCGCGCCCCGCTCGGCGGCGCCCTGGCGCTCCAGAAGCTCCGCGAGACGCGCCATCGCGGGCTCGAGCCGTGCGCGCTCGACGGTGAGGCCCGCGGCCATCTTGTGCCCGCCGCCCTTGAGCAGGAGGCCTTCGGCGGCGAGACGCTGGATCGCGGCGCCCAGATCGACCCCCGAGATCGAGCGGCCCGATCCCTTGCCGATCTCGCCGTCGAAGCCGATCACGATGGCCGGGCGGTGGGCGGCCTCCTTGAGGCGGCTCGCCACGATGCCGACGACACCCGGATGCCAGCCCTCGCTCGCGGCCCAGACGAGCGGTGCATCGAGGCCGCGCGCTTCGGCCTGCGCCATGGCGGCGGCCTGCACCCCGGCCTCGATCTCGCGGCGTTCGGAGTTGAGCTGGTCGAGCCGCTCGGCCATCGCCTGCGCCTCGTGCGGGACATTGCAGGCCAGAAGGCGCGCGCCGAGATCGGCGCGCCCGACGCGGCCCCCGGCATTGACGCGCGGGCCGAGAAGGAAGCCCAGATGGTAGGGGCTGGGTGCGCTGTCCATCCGCGCGACATCGGCGAGCGCGACGAGGCCGGGCCGCTCGCGCCGCGCCATGACGCGCAGGCCTTGCCGCACGAAAGCGCGGTTGACCCCGATCAACGGCGCGACATCGGCCACGGTGGCCAACGCCACCAGATCGAGCATCGCCAAGAGGTCCGGGCCTTTCCGGCCCGCCTCGCGCAATTGCCGACCCGCCTCGACCAGCATGAGAAAGACGACGGCGGCGGCGCAGAGATGCGCAAGATCGCCGCTCTCGTCCTGCCGGTTTGGGTTCACCACAGCCAGTGCATCGGGCAGCGTCTCGCCCCCGAGGTGGTGATCCAGAATGACCACGTCCGCGCCTTTGGCGGCGGCGACCGGCCCATGGCTCAGCGTGCCGCAATCGACGCAGACAATCAGGTCATGCGTGGCGGCGAGCTGCGACATCGCCTCGTCATTCGGCCCGTAGCCCTCGTCGATCCGGTCGGGCACATAGAGCGTCGCCTCGCGCCCCATCTGCCGCAGCCAGTCGATCAGGAGCGCGGCACTGGTCCCGCCATCCACGTCGTAGTCGGCGAAGATCGCGATGCGCTCGCGCGCATCGACGGCGGCGAGAAAGCGCCGCGCGGCCTTTTCCATGTCGAGAAGGCTGCGCGGGTCGGGGAGCAGGTCGCGCAGGGACGGCGCGAGATAGGCCTCGCAGGCCTCGGGCGCGATACCCCGGCGCGCGAGCGCCATCGCCACGGCGGGCGGCAGCCCCGCGCCTTGGGCGATCGCCTCGGCGGCGCGGTCCATGAGCGCGGTGGGGCCGACCCAGCGCCGCCCCGTGAGAGAGGTTTCGATATCCAGAAAGGCGGTCATGCGGCTCCCCCTTTCGCTTTCGCCCGATTGCCCGAGCCCGGCGGGCACGGCTGGGCAGCCTCCGTCAGCGGCGCCCGGCTCACTTCACCGGGTTGCGATAGATCATCCGCCGCACCGAGCCGGTCTTGGAGCGCATCAGCACCGTTTCCGTCTCGACGAAGCCGGGGCGGCGCTTGACGCCCCGGACGAGCGAGCCGTCGGTCACGCCGGTCGCGGCGAAGATCACGTCGCCCGTCACCATGTCGTCGCGCGCATAGATGCGGTCCAGATCGGTGATGCCCGCCTTGGCCGCGCGGCCCCGCTCGTCATCGTTGCGGAAGAGGAGCCGGCCCCAGATCTGGCCGCCCATGCATTTGAGCGCCGACGCCGCCAGAACGCCCTCGGGCGCGCCGCCCGAGCCCATATAAATGTCGACGCCCGTCGCCTCGGCATCGGCGCAATGGATCACGCCCGCCACGTCGCCATCGGTGATGAGAAAGACGGCGGCGCCGGTGCCACGCACCTCGTCGATCATCTCCTGGTGTCGCGGTCGCTCGAGGATGCAGACCGTGATGTCGGATGTCTTGCAGCCGCGCGCCTTGGCCAGCGCCTCGACCCGCTCGCGCGGGGACATGTCCAGCGACACCACGTCCTTGTCATAGCCCGGCCCGATCGCGAGCTTGTCCATATAGACGTCCGGCGCGTGCAGGAGCGTGCCGCGCGGCGCCATCGAGATCACGGTGAGCGCGTTGGGCATGGCCTTGGCGGTCAGCGTCGTGCCTTCCAGCGGATCGAGCGCGATATCGACGCCGGGGCCGTCGCCGCTGCCCACTTCCTCGCCGATATAGAGCATCGGCGCCTCGTCGCGCTCGCCCTCGCCGATCACCACGACGCCCTTGATGGCCAGCTTGTTGAGCTGCTCGCGCATCGCGTTGACGGCCATCTGGTCGGCGGCCTTCTCGTCACCGCGGCCGATCATGTCGGCGCAGGCCAGCGCGGCGGCCTCGGAGACGCGGGCAAGCCCGAGCGACAGCATGCGGTCGTTGAAATCGGCGGTGTCGGTCATGGCAAAGTCCTTCGGATGGGGCAAACGGGGTGGGAGCGGCCCTTGGCCTAGAGGTTTTCGATCCGGAGCGCGATGGGCGCGCCGGTGACGACGCCGAGGCCCGGCATCGCGTCCAGCGCCTGCGCCAGTTCGGCGCGGCCGGTCTTGTGCGTGACGATGAGGACGGGCGCATCGGGGCCGGCGTGATCGTATTGGCGCATGCGGTCGATGGAAATTCCGGCCTCCCCGAGGGCGGTCGCCACCTTCGCGAGCGCACCGGGTTTGTCGGCGAGCGACATGCGCAGGTAATAGGGCGCGGGCGTGCCCGAAGCAGCGGGCCGCGCGGCCGCGAGGCTCGTCGCGGGGCGCCCGAACGTCGGCAGGCGCACGCCGCGCGCGATATCCATCACGTCGCTCATCACCGCGCTCGCGGTCGGGCCCATGCCGGCGCCGGGGCCGCGCAGCACCACCTGCTCGACACTGTCGCCTTCGAGCACGACCATGTTCGTGCCGCCTTCGAGCGTGCCGAGCGGGCTGTTCGACGGCACGAGGCAGGGCGTCATGCGCTGCTCGAGCCCGCGGCCCGTCATCTGCGCGACGCCCAGAAGCTTGATGCGATAGCCCATGTCGGCGGCGTGGTTGATATCCTCGATGGTGATCGAGCCGATACCCTCCATCTCGACGCCGCCGAAATCGACCTGCGTGCCGAAGGCGATGGCCGCGAGAATGGCCAGCTTGTGCGCCGCGTCGATGCCGCCCACGTCGAGCTGGGGATCGGCTTCGAGATATCCGAGATCTGACGCTTCTTGAAAGACCTCGGCATAGGGCAGCCCGGCCGATTGCATCCGCGTCAGGATGTAGTTGCAGGTGCCGTTCATCACGCCCATCACGCGGGTCATGTCGTTGCCGGCAAGCCCTTCGGTCAATGCCTTGACCACGGGGATGCCGCCCGCGACGGCGGCCTCGAAACGGATGACGCGGCCCGCCTCCTCGGCGGCCAGCGCCAGCGCGTGACCGTGATGCGCGAGCAGCGCCTTGTTCGCGGTCACGACGTCTTTGCCCGCCGCGATGGCCGCTTCGACCGCGTCCTTGGCCGGACCCTCGTCGCCGCCCACCAGCTCGACGAAGACGTCCACGTCATCGCGCCGCGCCAGAGCGACGGGATCATTCTCCCAGGCGTAATCGGCGAGGCTCACCCCCCGGTCCTTGCCCTTCGAGCGGGCCGAGACGGCGCTGATCGTGATGGGGCGGCCTGCGCGCGCCTCGAGCAGCTTGGCCTTCTGGCGGATGATGCGCACGACGCCGGTGCCGACAGTGCCCAATCCGGCGATACCGAGGCGCAGGGGGTCTGTCATGGCGTGTCTCCGAAAAATGAAGTGGTGATCGGTCCAAAAAGGCTATGCCGCGATCTACAGGCAAAGGGGCAGGCGTGCAACGCGGGTTTTACCCGCGTGGCACGCGGGCGGGGTCACTCGGTGACGCCGCGCGCCATGCGGCGCCGGGTGCCGGGATCGACGATATCTCCGCGCAGCCGGTCGGCGCGTGCCTCTAGTGCGGCGATGCGCGCCTCGATCGTGCCGACCGTGTCGGGCGTGATGCGGCTCTGGCCCCGCTGCGTGTCGAGACCCGAGAGGGGCACGAGATCGGGATAGGGCTGGGCAAGCGCGGCGTCGGACGCGGCATCGCGCAGATCGGGGAACGGGGTGCAGCCGGCCATGAGCAGGGCACCGAAGAACGCCCCGGGCAGCGCCATGCGTAGGGCGGCCATCTTGCTTTCGTCACGTCTCGATTTCATCCGCGCATCCCCGTGCCTCGCCCTTTCATGCCATTCTTTGCCGCAACTGGGCAAGCGGCGGCGGCGCGCAGTCGCTTTCGGCCGCGACGGGGCGCCCCCGCCGGGGCAGTCTCACCTGAAAATTCAACGGGAGAGATAACTTGAGAATCGGATTCATCGGCCTCGGCAATGTCGGGGGAAAGCTTGCGGGCAGCCTGTTGCGCAACGGGATCGACCTTGTGGTGCATGATCTGAGCCCGGCGCTCGTCGCGGGGTTCGTGGAGCGCGGCGCGGCGGCGGGCGAGAGCCCCGCGCAGATGATGCAGACATGCGATGCGGTCATTACCTGCCTGCCCAGCCCCGCGGCGAGCGATGCGGTGGTGCGGCAGATGCTGCCCGTGGCCGGACCGGGCAAGATCTGGATGGAGATGTCGACCACGGATGCGGCCGAGATCGCGCGGCTCGGGGCCGAGATGATCGCCACGGGCGCGGCGGCGGTGGATTGCCCCGTCTCGGGCGGGTGCCATCGCGCCGACACCGGCAATATCAGCATCTATGCGGGCTGCGATCGCCCCACCTTCGAGCGCATCCTGCCGCTTCTGACCATCATGGGGCGGCGGGTGCTGCACACGGGCGATCTGGGCAGCGCATCGGTTCTGAAGGTCATGACCAATTATCTGGCGACGGCCAATCTTCTGACGCTCTGCGAAGCGCTGACCGTGATGAAGGCGGCCGGCATGGACCTCGCCACCACCTACGAGGCGATCGCGATCTCTTCGGGAACGTCCTTCGTGCACGAGACCGAAAGCCAGCTCATCCTCTCGGGCTCGCGCGACGTGAATTTCACGATGGATCTCGTGCAGAAGGATATCGGGCTTTTCCAGAAGCTGGCTGATCTGCACGAGGTACCGCTCGAGATATCGCCGCTGATGATCGAGATCATGCGCGACGGGCAGCGCCGCTATGGCGAGCGGGCGCAGTCGGACCGCATCATCGAGCGTCTGGAGGAGGCGACGGGCCTCAGCGTCACCGCGCCGGGCTTTCCGACCGAACTCATCGACACCGAGCCGGAAGAGCGCGGCGCCGAGGTGCGCCCGCGCCGCTGAACCGACAGAAAAAGGGCGCCGGGAGAACCCCGGCGCCCGATATCGTCGGACCTTGTATGGCCGTCAGCTGTTCGACCAGTTGATCTGCGGCGCGAAACGCGGGATCGTCGTCACGCGGGTCGCGACCTGCATCCCGTCGGTGAAGCCCACATCGAAGCGCGCGGGATAATCCGAGAGGCTCTCGACGACGACCAGCTCCTCGCCATCGCGCATCGCGGGCAGGGTGGCATGGGCGTCCTTCACATCAGCCGTCGTCAGCTTGGACAGCTTTGTCGGACCGCGCACCTCGCTCCATTTCACCGAATACTCGTCCTCGTCCTCGTCGTACTTGATGATGGTCACGCGCAGCGCGTCGTTCCCGTTATCGTTGGTGATCGTGTCGAAGACCGTCTTGGCGTTGTTGATGTAGGTCGCGTTGATCGGCAGCATCTCGCGCGAGACCATGTCGGCGATGGTATAGGCCGCCTTGTCGCGCGTGCTCTTGTAGCGGTGGACCTCGAAGAACTCGTAGGTCATGCCCACGCCCCAGATCAGCAGGGGCAGGGTGATGATCGCTTCGACCGTCACCGAGCCGCGTTCCTGCCGCCGAAAGCGGTTCAGCCAGGTCTTGATGCGTATACAGGCCATCTTACAAGGGCTCCTGAACGAAGGCGGACATGGTCACGATGGCGACCTGCCCACTGTTGTCCCGGCTGAGCGTGCGGGCGAGGTGCCAGGTCGGGAAGATCGGATCGAACTTCAGGCAGGCGCGCAGGAACATCAGCTGGTTCTGCTGGCCGGGCGTGAATTTCAGCACCGGAGCGCCTTCCTCTTCCTTGTCGGTGCACAAGACCTCGCCGCCGAGCGTGGTGAGGTTGCGCATGTCCGAGGGCACCATCTCGAGGCGCAGCGATTCCTCGCACTCGACGATGATGAGCGCCTCGTCGCAAATCCGTTTCTTGATCGCGTCATGCGTCGGGGACGTGCCGGTTCCGAGGCGGATGTCGCGCACCGTAATGTCCAGCCCGCGCTCCAGCATCGTCTGGCGCAGCGTGATGAAGCTCAGCTCGAGCGACATGATCAGCAGCGCCATGTAGATCGGCAGGATGATCATGAACTCGACCGTCGCGGTGCCGCCATCCTCGCGCCGCCGCAGAAGGGCGGCGCGACGGCGCAGACGGGTGATGAGATGCATCATTGCGTGAGCCTCAGGTTGACCACGTTCGACGCGATCGAGCTGAACGCATCCGTGATGTTGATACCCTTCGCCTTGTAGTAATGCGCCTCGCTGGTCGCGCATTTCTTGAGCTGGGTCTCGGCGGTGCCGCCTGCGGGAACCTCGAAGCCGATCGTGTAGACCACGACGCCCTTCGATTTGATGGCCGTGCAGATGTCGTCCATCTGATCGTCCTTCTCCCCGCCCTGGACGCGGTTCGTGCTGCTCTCGAACTCGTCTTCGGCATCGTCGTAGCCGATCTCGTCGTTGACGTAGTCCGGGCTCATCATGCCCCACGCCTCTTCCCAGGACAGCTGCTCGTGAGACTTGAAGCCTTCCGAGGTTTGCAGCGCGGCGAATTGCGATGCCGTCAGCCACTCGTTGTTGGACAGGTTCTTGTACCGGCCGTCATCGGGATCGTTGAGGAAATACGACGAGAAGCTGATCGGCTTGTAGACGCATTTCCACCACCAGTTGGCGCAGTCGCTTTCGCGGTTCGTGCGGTAGCTGGAGTTGTAGACGAAATAGCCGTAGTCGAAGACCATCTCTTCCCATTCGACGAAATGCAGGATCGAGTTCGGGCCGCGGAAGGAGCTGTCTTCGGGGAACTGGTTCGAATAGGTGTTCTGGCCGTCGGACATAAGGACGATGACCTTAAGCGTTTCGGCCTCGTTGAATGCGGCGGGAACCTCGCCGACCAGATCGTCGACCAGCGGAACGTTGTCGATCTTGATCGCGTTCAGATCTTCCTTCACGTCCTCGAATTTCGGGTCGAGCAGGGCCGAGCCCCACTTCATCCCGATATTGGCGGACGTGTTGCCGTTCGCCACCAGAGAGTCGATCTTGCTGTGGAGCGCCGTCTCGTTGATCGAATAGGCCAGGATCTCGGCGTTGGGCTCGTTATAGCAGGTGCGGTCGCCCGCATCCAACCTGTCGAAACCGTCATGCTCCTCGGACGTGTAGATCAGTTGGAGCTGCTCGATCTCGGGGTCGATCGCCGTGCTGTTGAAATCGTCGTCGCTGAACTGAAGGCAGGTCGAGTAATCGTGGCGCACATCGACGTCGAGCGAATTCATGATATTCCAGCCCGGCGACACATCCCAGCTAAACGGCACGACCGAAATCACCGAGTCGCCCTTGGACGTGCTGTTGAGGATGGTGGTCACGAATTTCTTGCCGGCTTTCTTGAGGTTCGTGATGCGCGAGTTGCGCATCGAGCCCGACACGTCGAGCACCATCGCCACTTCCAGCTTTGGCACGCGGCGCTCCGCGCTCGAGGCGGTGGCGGCGGACATCGTCTTGATGCCCAGAAGGCGCATCAGGTGGGTGTCCATCTCCATGCGCGCGCTCGCCGTGACCCGGCTCGTGTTGAGCGTCTGCGCGACGTCGTCGTCGCCGCCCTCGCCGTCATCGTCGATATCGTCGAGATAATTGCTCATCTGCGCCTTGGCGAAGTAATCCTCGACGATCGCTTTCGGCTTGGTGCCGAAGGGCGCGCCGGCGGCGGCCAGCACGGCGGTGTCGAGCGTGTTCTGAAGGCGCGTGCGCTCCATCTCGTGGCGCATCACGTCGACGGCGATGCCGCCCGCCAGAAGCATCATGACGAGGATGAAGAGCGTGAATGCCACGACGGCGCCATCTTCCTCGCGCTTCATGCTGCGCAGATGCTGGTGCAAGGACATCACTGCCTTGATCGTCTCGATCCGGGAACCTTTACGTGTCACTTTGTTACCTCGCGATGCCATTGAACGGCGGTGTCGACTCGGAATGCGTCGCGAGTTTTATCGCGCCGCACTGTGGCCGAAATAGGGCCAAAATCCTCAAAAATAGGACAAAATTCGATCAATTGCGCGACAATGATTTCCCTGTCGCAGAGTTGTTTCCGATCTTGCGCATTATCGGTTGCGGACGTATCCGGCAGGCCCGCGCCTCGGGACAGTCGGCTGGACAAAACAGACACATGCTTTAACGATGCGTTGGGTAATTTCGATTTATTGAGGTCCGGCGGGCGCCCAAGGCGCGCGCGCCGCACCCTGGGAGGACAGCGATGACAGCTGCGAAAGAGCCGAGTTTCCGCGAGTCAGTGGACCTGATGTTCAACCGTGCGGTTGCGCTGATGGATCTGCCGCCCGGTCTCGAGGAGAAGATCCGCGTCTGCAACGCCACCTACACCGTGCGCTTCGGTGTCCGCCTGCGCGGCCAGATCCACACATTCACCGGCTATCGCAGCGTCCATTCGGAGCATATGGAGCCGGTCAAGGGCGGCATCCGCTTCGCGATGAGCGTCAATCAGGATGAGGTCGAGGCGCTCGCGGCGCTCATGACCTACAAATGCGCGCTGGTCGAAGCGCCGTTCGGCGGCTCGAAGGGCGGTCTGCGGATCGACCCGCGCGAATGGGATGAAACCGAGCTCGAGCGCATCACGCGCCGTTTCGCCTATGAGCTCATCAAACGCGATCTCATCAACCCGAGCCAGAACGTGCCCGCCCCCGACATGGGCACGGGCGAGCGCGAGATGGCGTGGATCGCGGACCAGTATCACCGCATGCACACCACGGACATCAACAGCCGCGCCTGCGTCACCGGCAAGCCGATCAACGCGGGCGGCATCCAGGGCCGGACCGAGGCGACGGGCCGCGGCGTGCAATACGCGCTTCAGGAATTCTTCCGTCACCCGGAGGACATCAAGGCCGCCAACCTGGAAGGCAAGCTCGACGGCAAGACCGTCGTGGTCCAGGGCCTCGGAAACGTGGGTTATCACGCGGCCAAGTTCCTTTCGGAAGAGGACGGCTGCGTCATCACCGCCATCATCGAGCGCGACGGCGCGCTCATCAACGACAAGGGCCTGAGCGTGCAGGAGGTCCATAACTGGATCGGCAAGCATGGCGGCGTGAAAGGCTTTCCGGATGCCGAATACGTGGCCGAAGGCGCCAAGGTGCTGGAGAAGGCGTGCGATATCCTGATCCCCGCCGCGATGGAGGGCGTCATCAACATCTCGAACGCCGCCGACATCTCGGCCAAGCTCATCATCGAGGCCGCGAACGGCCCGGTGACTGCCGGCGCGGACCAGATCCTGCGCGAGAAGGGCTGCATCATCGTGCCCGACATGTATGCCAACGCGGGCGGTGTGACGGTCTCCTACTTCGAATGGGTCAAGAACCTCAGCCATATCCGTTTCGGGCGGATGGGCCGCCGGCAGGAGGAGTCGCGCCACCAGCTCGTCGTCGACGAGCTCGAGCGGCTCAGCAACGACAAGCAGCTCGGCTGGACGCTCAGCCCCGATTTCAAGCAGCGCTACCTGCGCGGCGCGGGCGAGCTCGAGCTGGTGCGCTCGGGCCTCGACGACACGATGCGCGCGGCCTACCAGTCGATGCGCGAGGTCTGGCACGGGCGCGAAGACGTGAGCGATCTGCGCACCGCCGCCTATCTCGTCTCGATCGGCAAGGTCGCGGCGAGCTATCGCGCGCTCGGCCTCTGATAGTGGCACCGCGCCTGCGCGGGTGGCGTGAACTGCCCGCGCAGGCGCACCCGTCTGCCGGCGTGATCCAGCCGATCGCAACCGGCCTCGCCCCGGCGGCGTTGCCATGCGCCTGATGCCCCGACATGGTCGGGCCGAACCAGACAACCGAAAGGATCAGACCATCATGCTTCGCCTCGCCGCTCTCGCCCTGCCGCTCGCCCTCGCCGTTCCCGCCGCCGCCCAGACGAACGATGCGGACAAGGCCGCGGGCTGCGCCGCCACCGCGGAAATCGTCTCGGACGCGGTGGAGCTGCGCGCCGGCGGATCGCAAAGGGACGCGGCCGCCCAAGCGATCGCGGCGGGCGACACCGATGCGAAATACGCCGAGGCGATCGGCCCGCTCGTCGATTGGGTCTATACCCTGCCCGAAGAGCAGCTGACCGACGAGGCCGCGAGCGCCTTCACCGACGCCTGCCTCGCGCAGATGGGCTGACCCCTGCCGCGCTTTGCCGCGATGTGACGCGCGCGCCATCTTGGCGCGGGCGCCGCCATGGTCCATATTGGCGCAATGGCTCTACCCCCTGGCTTTCTCGATGAATTGCGGACCCGGACCTCGCTGACGCAGGTCGTCGGGCGCAAGGTCATGTGGGACATGCGCAAATCCAACCAGGGCAAGGGCGACATGTGGGCGCCGTGCCCGTTCCATCACGAAAAGACGGCGAGTTTCCACGTCGATGACCGCAAGGGGTATTATTACTGCTTCGGCTGTCACGCCAAGGGCGACGCCATCAGCTTCGTGCGCGAGACCGAAAACGTCGAGTTCATGGAGGCGATCCGCATCCTCGCCGCCGAGGCGGGCATGCAGATCCCCGAGCGCGATCCGCAAGCGCAGGCCAAGGCCGACCGTCGCACGCAGCTCGCCGAGGTGATGGATGCGGCGCAGCAGTATTTCCGCCTCATGCTGAAACGGGCCGACGGCGCCGAGGCGCGCGCCTATCTCGAGCGCCGCGGCCTCGACGAGGCGACGCAGGAGCGCTTCGGCATCGGCTTCGCGCCCCAGGCGTGGCAGGGGCTTTGGGATCATCTGACGGGCAAGGGCGTCGCGGCGGAGCTCATCCTCGGCTGCGGACTCGCGCGGCCCTCGCAGAAGGGCGGCACGCCCTATGACGTCTTTCGCGGGCGCGTCATGTTTCCGATCCACGACGCGCGTGGGCGTGTGATCGCCTTCGGCGGGCGGGCGATGGATCCCAACGACAACGCCAAATATCTCAACTCGCCCGAGACCGAGCTCTTCGACAAATCGCTCACGCTTTATAATTACGGCCCCGCACGCGAGGCGGCGGGCAAGGGCCAGCCGCTGATCGTGGCCGAAGGCTACATGGACGTGATCGCGCTGGCGCAGGCGGGCTTCGGCGGGGCGGTCGCGCCGCTCGGCACGGCGGTGACCGAGGCGCAACTGGCGCTGATGTGGCGCGCGGCGGACGAGCCGATCATGGCGCTCGACGGGGATCGCGCGGGGCTTGCCGCCGCGCGGCGCGTGATCGATCTGGCGCTGCCGCTGCTCGAGGCGGGCAAGAGCCTGCGATTCGCGCTGATGCCCGAGGGGCAGGATCCGGACGATATCCTACGCGCGCAGGGCGCGGGGGCGGTTCAGGCCATTCTCGACGCGGCGCAGCCGATGGTCCGCCTGCTCTGGCAACGCGAGACGGAAGGGCGCGAGTTCGACAGCCCCGAGCGGCGCGCCGCGCTCGACAAGTCGCTGCGCGCCGCCATCGGCCTCATTCGCGATCCCTCGATCCGCAGTCATTACGGGCAGGCCATCAAGGATCTGCGCTGGGAGCTCTTTTCGCCCAGGTCCGGCGGCGCGCCCCGGCAGGGCGGCGCGCGCGGCAGTCAGGGCAAGGGGCGCTGGGCCAAGCCCGATCTGTCGGCGCGCGCCAGCACCAAATCCTCGCCGCTCGCCCGCTCGGACGCGCGCCAGCACGACCACCTGCGCGAGGCCGTGATCCTCGCGTCCTTCATCGCGACGCCCGCGGTGGCCGAGGAGTTCGAGACGGCGCTCGAGAGACTCGACTGTTTCGACGCGCAACACGCGCAGCTGCGCGATCTGATCGTGGCCCATGCCGGGGACGGGGCCGAGGCGCTGCAAGGCGCGATCACCGAGGCGATGGGGGCCGATGCCCTTGAAAAGCTGATGGGGCTGCCCCATGTCGCATTGGCACCGCCGGTCAGAAATCCGGGCAACATGGCTCTGGCGCAGATGACCGTGGCCGAGGAGCTGGCCAAGATCGCGGCGACGCGCGGCCTTCAGGCCGAGATCGTGGATGCCGCCGAAGACATGATGGGCGTGGCGGACGAGGCGGTGACATGGCGCCTCGGGCAGGCCGCCGAGGCCCGCAACCGCGCCGTTCGAAGCGAGCATGAGGATCGCGCCGAGTACGATGTCGCCGAAAACGGCGCCCGCCTGAACCGGGGCGAGCGCGAAGAATTTGACGCACTTCTGGACAGGATTACGTTCTCGAAACCGCGCCGATGAATGGATTTTGGTGAGGTTCGGGTAAGAAGAACAAGGTAAACAGGTTGCGAATCACTTCTGCGCAGGGATGATTCGCGGCACAGTGGGTGCAGTGCGAATCATGCGCCCGCCACTCAGGAGACTTACATGGCCGCCAAGGACACCGACGACCAGAAGCCGGACGATCAGGACGCCGAGATGTCGCTCGACATGAGCCAGGCGGCCATCAAGAAGATGATCGGCGAGGCGCGTGAGAAGGGGTTCATCACCTACGATCAGCTCAACAAGGTACTGCCGCCCGATCAGGTCAGCTCCGAGCAGATCGAGGACGTCATGTCGATGCTCTCGGAGATGGGCATCAACGTCATCGAGAACGACGATGCCGAGGACGAGGAGCAGCGCAGCACCGCCGTGGCCGAGATCGGCCGCAAAGGCGAGCTGACGCTCGGCTCGGGCACGGGCGAGAAGCTCGACCGCACGGACGATCCGGTGCGCATGTATCTGCGTGAGATGGGCAGCGTCGAGCTGCTCAGCCGCGAGGGCGAGATCGCCATCGCCAAGCGGATCGAGGCCGGGCGCAACACCATGATCGCGGGCCTCTGCGAAAGCCCGCTGACCTTTCAGGCCATCACGATCTGGCGCGACGAGCTTGTCTCTGAAGACATCTTGCTGCGCGACGTGATCGACCTCGAGACGACCTTCGGCAACCAGCTCGAGGGCGAGGGCGACGCCGTGGTCGAGGCCGCGAATGTGGGCAGCGCCCCCTCGACCTCCAAGAGCGGCGGCGACGAGCTCGACGCCGACGGCAATCCCATCTCCGGCGCCGATGACGACGATGACGACGAGGACGATCAGGCCAACATGAGCCTCGCGGCCATGGAAGCGGCGCTGAAGCCCTCCGTGCTCGAGACGCTCGACAGGATCGCGGACGATTATCTCAAGCTGGCCGAGATGCAGGACAGCCGGATTTCGGCCACCCTGAACGAGGACGGCACCTTCTCCTCGACGCAGGAGGAGACCTATCAGAAGCTGCGCAGCGAAATCGTCGTTCTGGTCAACTCGCTGCATCTTCACAACAACCGCATCGAGGCGCTGATCGACCAGCTTTACGGGATCAACCAGCGCATCATGATGATCGACGGCGCGATGGTGAAGCTTGCCGATCAGGCGCGCATCAACCGCCGCGAGTTCATCGACGAGTATCGCGGCCGCGAGCTCGACCCGCATTGGCTCGACGACATGGCGCAAAAGTCTGGCCGTGGCTGGCAGGCGCTGATCGAGCGCTCGAACGATAAGGTGGCCGAGCTGCGTGCCGACATGGCGCAGGTCGGGCAGTATGTCGGCCTCGACATCAGCGAATTCCGCCGCATCGTCGGCCAGGTCCAGAAGGGCGAGCAGGAAGCGCGGCTCGCCAAGAAGGAGATGGTCGAGGCGAACCTGCGGCTCGTGATCTCCATCGCCAAGAAATACACCAATCGCGGCCTGCAATTCCTGGACCTCATCCAAGAAGGCAATATCGGCCTGATGAAGGCCGTGGACAAGTTCGAGTATCGCCGCGGCTACAAGTTCTCGACCTATGCGACATGGTGGATCCGCCAGGCCATCACGCGCTCGATCGCGGATCAGGCCCGAACGATCCGTATTCCGGTCCACATGATCGAGACGATCAACAAGCTGGTGCGCACGGGCCGCCAGATGCTCCACGAGATCGGCCGCGAGCCGACGCCCGAGGAGCTGGCCGAGAAGCTGCAAATGCCGCTCGAGAAGGTCCGCAAGGTGATGAAGATCGCCAAGGAACCGATCAGCCTCGAGACGCCCATCGGTGACGAGGAAGACAGCCAGCTCGGCGATTTCATCGAGGACAAGAACGCGGTTCTGCCGCTCGACTCGGCCATTCAGGACAATCTCAAGGAGACGACGACGCGCGTTCTGTCGTCGCTCACCCCGCGCGAGGAGCGGGTTCTGCGGATGCGTTTCGGCATCGGCATGAACACCGACCACACGCTCGAGGAAGTCGGCCAGCAGTTCAGCGTCACGCGCGAGCGTATCCGCCAGATCGAGGCGAAGGCGCTGCGCAAGCTCAAGCACCCGAGCCGCTCGCGCAAACTGCGGTCCTTCCTCGATCAGTAAGCGCGCATGGTGCCGGACACACGCGCGCATGTCTTCGAGACCGACGAGATCGCCGTCGCGCTGCGTGAGCGCGCCGAGATGCTTGCGGACCGGATCGAGGGACTGACCGGCTGGCGGCCGAAATCGTCCGCCGATGCGCTGCCCGAGAGGGTACAGGAGCCACGCGCGGCGCAGCTTCTGGACGAGTGGAAGGCGGCACGGCGCACTTGGGAAGCGCGCCTGACACAGACCGATCGCGCGCGGCTTTCGCGGTTTCAGAAAGGCGAGTTCCAGGACGAGGCGGAGGCGCGCGCAGCAAAGATCTGGTGGCTGGGGCGCTACTGACGCAGCGGGTCATGCGCAGCGTTTTCAGACAGATGGCAACCAAATGGCGGTAATTGCGTTGTTTTCCCAGCTGCAAGGAGAACGCCATGAAACGCTTCATTTTGATTTCCGCACTTTGCGTGCCCGTCGCGGGCCTCGCCACCGCTTTCGACGGCTCCGTGGAGATGACGCCGAACATCGTCGAAATCCGCGTGGCGCCGAATGATCTGGCGGAATGCCAGCGCAGTTTGGATACGCTGCGGCAAAAGCCTGTCGTGACGGATGACGGCTTCCGGCTTCCCGAATTCATGCGCGGCGACGATCTTCCGCGCAGCGTGTGCGTCGCCCGGTCCTGAGCCTTCCGCCGTCTCGCTCAATGAAAAAGCCGATGCGCGTTGCATCGGCTTTTATCGTTTTTGCGCATCAGTTGCGAAAACGCGGCAACTGCATCACTGCGTCGGCATGACCACGATCTCCTGAACATTGGCATGCTCCGGCTGGTCGATCGCATAGACCACGGCCTTCGCGATATCCTCGGGCTTGAGCTTGTCCGGCTTGGCCTCATCGAAGAAGGGCGTATCGACCATGCCGGGCGCGATGACGGTGCAGCGCCCGCCCCATTCGCGCATGTCGGGCGTCATGTTGCCCGCAAGGCCGTGCACGAACCATTTCGACGCGCCGTAGACGGATGCCGAAATATGGATGCGCCCCGCGACCGAGCCGGTCAGAACGAGATGCCCCTTCGCCTTCTTGAGCGCGGGATAGCTCGCCTTCAGCGTCAGCAGGATGCCCTTGATGTTGATGTCGATCAGCTTGGACCACTCCTCGGGATCGCCCTTCTCGATGCCGGGCGTATCGAGGCCGGTGCCGGCATTGGCGAAGACCGCATCGAGGCTGCCGAATGTCTCTTGGGTCTTGTCCACTGCCGCCTGAAGCGAGCCGAGATCGGTCACGTCACCGGGAAGCGCGATGGCGTTCTCCCCGATCTCGCTTGCCAGATCCTTCAGCTTGTCCTCGCTCCGCGCGAAAAGCGCCACCTTCCAACCCGCATCGGCGGCCTGCCGGGCCGTTTGCGCCCCGATGCCCGAAGATGCGCCGGTGATGAACAGAACCTTGCCTGCCATGTCGTTTCTCCTTTTCCTGAAACATTCGACAGCCAACGCGACGGGGCGCCACAAAGGTCCATCCGCTGCATCTGGGGCAGGAATTTCGCCTCTACCCAAAACCTTGCGGCTGTCCTATAGTGCCTGTGGATAATTGGGCGTCAGACCCAATCTCGAGAGGCAGAGAAGAGAAGGGGACAGGCCGATGCGCTGCCCGTTTTGCGGAAATATCGAAACGCAGGTCAAGGATTCACGTCCCGCCGAAGAGCATGTCTCGATCCGGCGCCGCCGCTTCTGTCCGGCTTGCGGCGGGCGGTTCACCACCTATGAGCGGGTTCAACTGCGCGATCTGGTCGTCGTCAAGACGAACGGGCGCCGCGAGGACTTCGACCGTGACAAGCTCGAGCGGTCGATCCGCATCGCGCTCCAGAAACGACCGGTCGAGCCGGAGCGGATCGAGCAGATGATCTCGGGCATCGTGCGCCGCCTCGAGAGCATGGGCGACACGGACATCGCCTCGAAGACGGTGGGCGAGATCGTGATGGAAAGCCTCGCGCGGATCGATACGGTCGCCTATGTGCGCTTCGCCAGCGTCTACAAGAATTTTCAGGCCGCCGACGATTTCGACAAGTTCGTCAGCGAATTGCGCCCCGATGCCGCCGCCGGTGGCGGTGCCGGAGGCGACAAGCCCGGCGCGTGAGCGCGGACCGGGACATGCACCACATGCGCGCCGCGCTGGCCCTCGGCCGGCGCGGTCAGGGCCTCACATGGCCCAACCCGGCGGTCGGCTGCGTGATCGTGGCGGACGGGCGCGTCGTGGGGCGCGCGCATACCGGGCCGGGCGGGCGCCCTCATGCCGAGCCTCAGGCGCTGGCGCAGGCGGGCGCCGCGGCGCGCGGCGCCACGGTCTATGTCACGCTCGAGCCTTGCGCCCATCACGGCCGAACCCCGCCCTGCGCCGATGCGCTGGTCGAGGCGGGCGTCGCGCAGGTGGTCATCGCCTGCACCGATCCCGATCCGCGCGTTTCGGGACGCGGCATCGCCAGTCTCGAGCGGGCGGGCATTGCCGTCGAGACCGGCGTGATGGAGCGCGAGGCGGCGCGCGATCTTGCCGGATTTCTCAGCCGCATCACGCAAGGCCGGCCCGAGATATTGCTGAAACTCGCGACCTCTTTCGACGGGCGCATCGCGACGGCGGGCGGCGAGTCCCGCTGGATCACCGGCCCCGAGGCGCGGCGCGCGGTGCATGCGATGCGCGCGCGTCATGACGCGGTGATGATCGGCGGGGGCACGGCGCGCGCCGACGATCCGATGCTCACCGTGCGTGACATGGGCGCCGAGCGCCAGCCGGTGCGTATCGTCGTCTCGCGCGGGCTGGACCTCTCGCTCACATCGCGCCTTGCCGTCAGCGCGCGGCAGGTGCCGCTCTGGCTTATCCACGGCCCCGAAGCCGATGGCGCGCGCATCGCCGCGTGGAAGGCGCTCGGCGCGCGTCTGATCGCCTGCCCCGCCGAGGGTGGGCGCCTCGATCTCGGCGCTGCGATGGCACGGCTCGGCGACGCGGGGCTCACCCGTGTGTTCTGCGAGGGCGGCGGCGCGCTGGCCGCCTCGCTCCTCGGCGCGGGGCTCGTCGACCGGCTCGCGGGGTTCGCCGCCGGGATGGCGCTCGGCGGGGATGCGCGCCCGGCCATCGGCGCCTTGGGGCTGGAGACGCTGGAGCGCGCGCCGCGCTTCGCGCTCGAAGAGACGTGCCGCATCGGCGCCGACACGCTCACCCTTTGGCGGCGCGCCTGATCCCTCAGATCGGAACGAAGGTGCCGGCGGCGGCGCTGTATTGCTCGATCCGGCCCTCGCCGATATCGAGCCATACGCCATGCAGCGTCAGCGTGCCCTTCTGCATCGCGGCCTCGACGAAAGGAAAGCTCGTCAGGTTCTCGAGCGAGACGAGCACCGCCTCCTTCTCGAGCGCCCGGAGCCGTTCGGCATCGTTCGGGATATCGGCGATGCGCGCATGGCCGGGACGCAGGATATCCATCCAGCGGCCCACGAAACTGGTGCGCTCCTCGAGTTCGGGCGCGCGCCCCGAGCACATGTCGTCGCAGCCCTTGATGCCCCCGCAGCTCGAATGGCCCATCACGATCACATGCGCGACCTTGAGCGCGCAGACCGCGTATTCCACTGCCGCCGAGGTCCCGTGCTGCCCGCCATCGGTGGTGTAGGGCGGCACGAGATTGGCGATGTTGCGATGGATGAAGAACTCGCCCTGATCGGCGCCGAAGATCGAGGTGACATGCACCCGGCTGTCGCAGCAGGAAATCAGCATGGCGCGCGGGTGCTGCCCCTCCTGCGCGAGCGTGCGATACCAGCTTTCGTTCTCGGTATAGGACGTCGCCTTCCAGCCGTGATAGCGCTGGATCAGATAGGGCGGCAGGGGGCGTGCGTGCTGCATCCGGGGGCCTTTGCTCAGAGCGTCGCTACACGGGATAGACGGTATTCGCGCCTAATTCGACAGACAAAATGCCCGCGCCGAAACCTTTTGGGAAGGAAAGCCGGGCAGTTTGGCGCTGTCGTGTCAGGCAGTGGGGCCGGCGCGGCGCATGACGCGAAGCCGGGGTGAGACCGTGGAACAGATAACGATGCTCGAGCACCGGGAGGTGGTGCGCCTCGATGCCGCCCGCCTCGAGGAGCTCTATGCCCAACTGGGCGAGAAAGGGGCCGAGGATGTGGTGTGCCGCGCGCTCGAGGAGTTGGCCTTGCGCCTGTCGCATACCGAGCGCTGCCACCACGAGGGGCGGCTAGAGGAGATGCGCAAATCCGCCCGCAGCCTCGTCGCCATCGCCGATCAGATCGGCATGCAGGCGCTCTCGCGCGTCGCGGGGGACGTGACGCGCGCCATCGACAATGTGGACCGGGTCGCCATCGCCGCGACCCTCTCGCGCCTTCTGCGCATCGGCGACAGCAGCCTGAGCGAGGTGTGGCACATGCACGACCTCTCGATTTGACGCCTTGCGGGCGCGGCCCTGTCGGATAGGCTGCACGCGGCGCGATGCGGGCAGAGCATCGCGCGCCGCACCAGCACCGAAAGGCCAGAACCAGCATGTCTTCCACCGCCTCGCCCGCCCGCAACCCCGGTTTCGCCGCAGATGACGCCAAGGCGATCCCGCTCCATGTGATCGAGGCCGATGCGCTCGAAAGCTGGCTGGGTGCGCAGCCCGAGGCGCTGCGCGGCTGGGTGCGGGCCGCGGGCTTCAAGGCGTCTCTCGGCGCGAGCCTTCTGGTGCCGGGCGAGGGCGGGCGCATCGACATGGCGCTCGCGGGCTACGGCGATGCGGCGGCACGGGCGCGCGGGCGCTTCCATCTCGCCGCCGTCGCCGCCGTCCTTCCCGAGGGGAGCTATCGCCTCACCGGCCTGCCGCCCGCACGCGCCGAGGAGGAGGCGCTGGGCTGGCTTCTGGCGAGCTACGCCTTCGATCGCTACCAGGACCAGAAGGGCGCCACGGCGCGGCTGGTGGCGCCCGGTGCCGTGGATGCCGCCCGGCTCGAGGCGATCGCCGCCGCCGAGATGCTGACGCGCGATCTCATCAACACACCCGCCAACGACATGGGCCCGGACACGCTCGAGGCCGCGACGGCGGATCTCGCCGATGCGTTCGGCGCGACGCTCGAGGTGACGCGCGGCGACGATCTGATCGCGGCGAATTTCCCTCTCATCCACGCGGTCGGGCGCGCGTCGGATCGCGCGCCGCGCCTTCTCGACATGCGTTGGGGCGATGCCGGCCCGCAGCTCACGCTGGTCGGCAAGGGCGTCTGTTTCGACACGGGCGGGCTCAATCTCAAGCCCGGCTCGAGCATGGGCCTGATGAAGAAGGACATGGGCGGCGCGGCGACGGTGCTGGGCCTTGCGCGGATGATCATGGCGCTCGGCCTGCCGCTGCGGCTGCGCGTCCTGATCCCCGCGGTCGAGAACGCGGTCAGCGCCAATGCGATGCGCCCCGGCGATATCCTCACGGCCCGGAACGGCAAGACGATCGAGATCAACAACACCGATGCCGAGGGGCGGCTCCTGCTGGCCGATGCGCTCAGCCTCGGGGCCGAGGAGGCGCCCGATCTGATGATCTCGATGGCGACGCTGACCGGCGCCGCGCGGGTCGCCGTCGGGCCGGACCTCGCGCCCTATTACGCCGATGATGCGCGGCTCGTCTCGGCGATCGAGGCGGGCGCGGCCCGGGTCGCCGATCCGGTTTGGCGCATGCCGTTTCACGCGCCTTACGAGGCGATGATCGAGCCGGGCATAGCCGATCTCGACAACGCGCCCTCGGGCGGTTTCGCGGGCTCGATCACCGCCGCGCTCTTCCTGCGGCGCTTTGCGGGTGGCACCCGCTATGCGCATTTCGACATCTATGGCTGGAACCCCAGCGCCGCGCCTGCCCGGCCCAAGGGCGGCGTCGGCATGGGCGCGCGCGCCCTGCTCGAGGCCCTGCCCGAGGCGCTCGGCCTGTGAGCGATCCGCGCATGACGCCCGCCAATGCGCGCGTCGCCGCCGCCGCCCTGCGTGGGCGTGTCGATGCGCCGCGCCATGTCGAAGGCGAAGCGCGGCGGATCATCGTCCCCGTCGCCGATTTGTCGCTCACGCCCGGCGGCGCGCGCACGCGGCAATGGCTCATGGGCGCGCCCGTCACCTGCTACGAGACGCACGAGGGCCATGCCTTCGTGCAGGGCGAGGACGGCTATGTCGGATATCTGCCCGACACCGCGCTCTCGGACGGCCCCGCCCCGACCCATTGGGTGAGCGCCCGCGCGAGCCATGCCTACACCGCGCCCGATCTCAAATCGCCCGAGCGCGCCGCGCTCAGCCATCTGAGCCGCGTCGCGGTGACGGCCATCACGGGCAACTGGGCCGAAACCCCCTCGGGTCATATCCCGCTTCAGCATCTGCGCCCCCTGCCGATGGCCGAGACCGATCCCGTCGCGGTGGCCGAGACCTATCTTGGCGCGCCCTATCTCTGGGGCGGCAATTCGGCTTTCGGCATAGATTGCTCGGGTCTCGTGCAGGCCGGCTACCGCGCCTGCAGCATCGCGTGCCCCGGCGACAGCGACCAGCAGGAGGCGGGGCTGGGCATGCCCTTGGCCGAGAACGCGCCTCTCGAGCGCGGCGATCTCCTGTTCTGGAAAGGCCATGTCGCCTGGGTTCAGGATGCCGCCCATATCCTTCATGCCAACGCCCACACGATGAGCGTCGCGGTCGAGCCTCTCGGCGCCGCCATCGCGCGGATCGCGGCGCAGGGCGGCGGGCCGGTGACCGCCCGAAAACGCCTCGAGGGCGTGTCTTCATCTTGGTGAAAATACTCGGATGCCCGGTCAGACCGGGGGCAGGACCTTGCCGGGATTCATGATCCCGTTCGGATCGAGCGCCGTCTTGATCGCCCGCATCGCCGCCATCGCGCTGGGGCTCTTGTAGCGGATCATGCTCGGCTGCTTGCTGAGGCCGATGCCATGCTCCGCCGAGAAGCTGCCGCCGAGGGCGAGCGCGGCATCCTCCACGGCATTGCCGATCTCGGTGCAGAGCGCGTCGTCGGGGCGGGTCGGGAAGACGCCCAGATGCATGTTGCCGTCGCCCAGATGCGCCACCGACACATCGCGCGCGCCGGGATCGAGCCGCGCGATGATGGCCGCCACCTCGTCCACCAGATCCTGCATGCGGTCCACCGGCACCGCGATGTCGCGGTCGGCGTAAGGCTCGTGCAGCGTGATGACCTCTGCCGCCGCCTCGCGCCGCGCCCACATCTCGCCGCGCTGCGCCTCGTTCTGGGCGACCACCGCGTCGAGGATCGCGCCCTCTTCGAAAAGCGCGCCGAGCACCTCTTCGAGATGCGCGGCGATGGGCACCTGTCCGCTCGCATCGGGTAAGGCGTCGCGCGGTGCGATGGCGCCCACTTCGACGAGGATGTTGACGTCATGGCGCCCCTCGAACGGCTCGCGATGCGCGGACGACAGTTCGAGATAGGTCTCCATATAGGCGCGCGGCATGTATTCGAAGGCCTGCACTGCGCCGCCCGTCTCCTGCTGCAAGCGGTTGAGCAGGTCCAGCGCATCCGTGATGCGCGGCACCGCGACCATCGCCGTCGCGGTGGCGAGTGGCGCGGGGTGCAGCTTGATCACGGCGGCGGTGATGATGCCGAGCGTGCCCTCGGCGCCGATCAGCAGATGGCGCAGATCATAGCCCGAATTGTCCTTGTGGAGCTGGCGCATCAGATCGATGATCTCGCCATTCGGCATCACCGCCTCGATCCCGAGGCACAGATCGCGCGTATTGCCGTAGCGCAGCACGTTCGAGCCGCCCGCATTCGTCGAAAGCGCCCCACCGATCATAGCCGAGCCGCGCGCGCCGAAGAAAAGCGGGAAGATGAGGCCATGCTCGGCCACCGCATCATGGATCGAGGCGAGGATCGCGCCCGCCTCGACGATGGCGATACGGCTGGATGGACGGATCTCGCGGATGCGGTTCATGCGCCCGACCGACAAAAGGATCGCGCCCCCGGCCTCCGTCGCGTCGGTCAGCCCGGTATTGCCGGCCTGCGGCACGATGGGCGTGCCGGTCTCGTTGGCGAGCTTGACGATGGCCGACACCTCGGCTGTCGAGCCGGGCCGGACGACGGCGCGCGGCGTGCCGCGCTTGTGCCCCGACCAGTCGGCGTCATAGCCGGCCATGTCGGCCC
Organism: Roseovarius aquimarinus; assembly: GCF_043661195.1. Lineage (NCBI taxonomy): Bacteria > Pseudomonadati > Pseudomonadota > Alphaproteobacteria > Rhodobacterales > Roseobacteraceae > Roseovarius > Roseovarius aquimarinus. The sequence goes on along the minus strand of NZ_JBIHMM010000002.1, from coordinate 497,348 downwards.
CGGTCAGCACATGCGCATCGCCGACGATCGCGCGCAGGCGGCTCAGGAGGGCGTCGTCCTGCATGGTCTAGAAGGCCTTGAAGGTCAGCGTGGTCTCGGTCCGTTCGATATTCGGGATCTGGAGCAGGTTCTCGTTGATGAACTTGCCCACATCGTCCTTGTCGGAAATGTAGAGCTTCAGCAGCAGATCGAAGGGTCCGGAGGTCGAATAGAGCTCGGAATGGAACTCGCGCAGGGCGATCTCCTCGGCCACCTTGTAGGAGGTGCCTGGCTTGCAGCGGATATTGACGAAAACGCAGCGCATCGGGGAATTCCTTCGTGGTTGCGAGCCGTCAGAGGCTCAGGTGCCGGGCGCGCGCGCCCCGCTCGATCGCCGCCGCGTGCAGCCGGTCGAGGTTCAGCTCGTATCGGATTTCCTCCAGAAGGCGCAGCTCGGTATCGCCCAGAACGCCGTCGGCGGCGGCCACGTCGCAGGCGAGCGCATAGGCGGTCTCGAACAGGCGCTCGGGCAGGCTCTCGCGGATGAGGCCGAAAAGCGCGTCGAGCCCGTCTTCGTCCGAGAAGAGATCGAAGACCGTCTGCGCGACGATGTTGATGCGATCGGTATCGTAGCTTCCGAAGATCGGCAGGTTGTTGATCGTCGTCTCGATCTTGACCAGTTCGGCCGTTCGGATCTGCTCGTCCGAGGCCGAGACCGCGATCATGACGGCCACCAGGCAGTCCTGCGCGCTCAGCGGGTGCGTCTCGGTATCGGGCATCGCATGATCCTTTGCAAATCCTTGTGTCGCCGCGCAGATTATTGACCTCGGCCCGGCTCGGCAATAGGAAGCGGCGGACCTTCGCGCGCATCCGCGCGGGGGCGAAACCCTGGAGTTGACCCATGTCCGATCTGCGCGACGCCGCGATGACCTCGAAAGCCTGGCCTTTTGAAGAAGCGCGCCGTCTGCTCAAACGGTACGAGAAGAAGGCGCCCGAGAAGGGATACGTTCTTTTCGAGACGGGTTACGGCCCCTCGGGCCTGCCGCATATCGGCACGTTCGGCGAGGTGCTGCGCACGACGATGATCCGCCGCGCCTTCGAGGTGATCAGCGACATTCCGACCCGGCTCATCTGCTTTTCCGACGATCTCGATGGCATGCGCAAGGTGCCGGGCAACGTGCCCAACCGCGAGGCGCTGGCCGAGCATCTGCAAAAGCCGCTCACCTCGGTGCCCGATCCCTTCGGCACGCATGAGAGCTTCGGGCATCACAATAACGCGATGCTGCGGCGCTTTCTCGATACGTTCGGTTTCGAATACGAGTTCATCAGCGCCACGGAGTTCTATCGCACCGGTCAGTTCGACGAGGTTCTGCTGCGCGCCGCCGAGCGTTATGACGCGATCATGAAGGTCATGCTCAAGAGCCTGCGCGAAGAGCGCCAGCAGACCTATTCGATCTTCCTGCCCATCCATCCCGAGACGGGCCGCGTGATGTATGTGCCGATGAAGCATGTCGATGCCGCGAACGGCACGATCACATTCGACACCGACGAGGGCGAGGAAATGACGCTCCCCGTCACGGGCGGCAACGTCAAGCTTCAGTGGAAGCCCGATTTCGGCGCCCGCTGGGCGGCGCTCGGCGTCGATTTCGAGATGTACGGCAAGGATCACAGCACCAATACGCCGATCTACGACAGCATCTGCGAGATCCTCGGCGGCCGGAAGCCCGAGCATTTCACCTACGAGCTGTTCCTCGACGAGAATGGTCAGAAGATCTCCAAATCCTCTGGCAACGGCATCTCGATCGACGAGTGGCTGACCTATGCCGCGACCGAGTCGCTCAGCTATTTCATGTATGCCAAGCCGAAGACGGCCAAGCGCATGCATTTCGACGTGATTCCGAAGGCGGTGGACGAATATCATCAGCAATTGCGCGCCTATCCCGCGCAGGACGCGGCGGCGCAGGCGGCCAACCCGGTCTTTCACATCCATCCCGAGGGCGTGCCCGAGAGCCGGATGGTCGTGCCGTTCTCGATGCTCCTGAACCTCGCCTCCGTCGCGGGGGCCGAGCGGAAGGATCAGCTCTGGGGCTTCATCCAGCGCTATGCCCCCAAGGCCAGCGCCGAGACGAACCCCGACATGGACGCCGCCGTTGGCTATGCGCTGCGCTATTACGAGGATTTCGTGAAGCCGGCCAAGGTCTACCGCGCGCCGACCGATCTTGAGCGCGAGGCGCTCGAGGATCTGAAGGCCCAGCTTGCCGCCTATGACGGCCCGCTCGATGACGAGGCGCTGCAATCCATCGTCTATGCCGTGGGGCGCGACCGTTTCGATCCGCTGCGCGACTGGTTCAGGGCGCTCTACGAGGTGCTCCTGGGCGCGTCCCAGGGTCCCCGTTTCGGCGGTTTCATCGCGCTTTACGGTGTCGATGAAACGCAGGCGTTGATCGACGACGCGCTGGCTGGCAAGTTCGTCTGAACCCCGCTTGCGCTGGATCAAGGCGCGACGAGACGGGGCAGGGCAGGCTGAGGCAAAAGGAGAGCGGCATGAAACAGGCATGGATCGTTGCGGCGATGACGGGAGCGGGCGCGCTGGCGGCCTGCATGGACACGGCCTCGATGCCCGAGGCGGGTGAGGGGCGCGCGCTTTATGTCGAGAATTGCGCGCAGTGCCATGGCCCGACCGGCCGTGGCGACGGCCCTTGGGCCAAGGGGATGAACCCGGCGCCCTCGGATCTCACGCAGCTGTCGGAGAATGGCGCCTTTCCGCGCGCGCAGGTGCTTTCGACCATCGACGGCTATCACCGCGCGCAGCTTCCCGGCCAACAGATGCCCGAATTCGGCGCGCTCTTGCAGGGCGACACGGTGCCGGTGGATACGGGCGACGGTGTGATGACGCCCACGCCCCGCCCGCTCGCCGCGCTGCTGAGCTATCTCGAAAGCATTCAGGAGGGCTGAGCCAGCCCCGCCTCGCGCATCAGCCGGCCCGCTTCTTCGGTCAGAAGCCGCTCCTCGCCGGCGCCGCTGACGGGCGTGCGCCCCGCCTCTAGGAAGAGCGGCGCGGCCAGCGGCGTGACGCGCGGCAGGCGCAGCAGATCGACGCGCCCTTCGATGCGCGCGATCATCTCCTCGATACGGCCGAAATCGACGAGGCCGCGCATCGCCTCGGTCCGCGTGATCCTGAGCAGGAGGTGATCGGGATCGTATTTGACCAGCGTGTCATAGAGGATGTCCGACGAGAACGTCGCCTGACGCCCGGTCTTGCGCGCTTGCGGCATGTTGCGCTGGATCAGCCCCGCGATGGTGGCCGAGGCGCGGAACGTCCGTTTCATCACCGCATTGCCGGTCAGCCATTGATCCAGCCCATCGCGCAGCGCCGCCGGATCGAAGAGGGGCGCGGCGTCCGTCAGCGGCTCCAGCCCCCAGATCAGCGTCGCGTAGTCGGTCGAAACGAACCCCAGCGGATCGAGGCCCAGCTCCTCCATCCGCTTGGTCAGCAAAAGCCCCAGCGTCTGCTGCGCGTTGCGGCCCGCGAAGCCGTAGATGCACGCATGTTCGCGCCCGTCATGCGGGAAGCTCTCGATCAGGAGCCGCCCGGCCTGCGGCATCCGGCTCACCTCGCGCTGAAGATGCAGCCAATCGGCGGTGTGGCGGGGCAGGGCGGGCCAGTCGGGCTGGGCCAGCATGCTCAGGATGCGCTGGCTGAGCTGCGTCGAGGTGGCGAATTTCGTGCCCGCGAAGGTGGCGATCTTGGGCTTCTTGCCATCCGCGCGGCTGACCTCGACGACCATCTCGCGCAGATTCTCGTACCGGACGACCTGACCGCCCATGAGGAACGTATCGCCCGGCGTCAGCGTGGCGGCGAAGCCTTCCTCGATCTCGCCCAAGGGTTTGCCGCCGCGATTGCGCTGCATGCGCACCTTGACGAGATCGCTGTCCTGAATGGTGCCGATATTCATGCGGATGATCTGCGCCGAACGGGGATCGCGCAGCCGCCAGAGGCCGTCCCGCTCGACCAGCCGCTGCCACTTGTCATAGGCGCGCAGCGCATAGCCGCCGGTCGCGCAGAAATCGAGGCAATCGTCGAACGCGGCGCGGGTGAGGGCCGCATAGGGGCCGGCGGCGCGCACCTCGTCATAGAGCGCGTCCGCATCGAAGGGACCAGAACAGGCGGCGATCAGGATATGCTGGCAAAGCACGTCGAGCGGGCCGGGCCCGCGCGGATCGCCATCGAGATCGCGCGCGCGCACCGCCTCGAGGGCGGCGACGCATTCGACCACCTCGAAGCGGTTCGCGGGGACCAGCAGCGCCTTTGACGGCGCGTTGTAGCGATGGTTCGCCCGCCCGATGCGCTGCACCAGCCGCTTGACGTTCTTCGGCGCGCCCACCTGGATCACGAGGTCCACATCGCCCCAGTCGATGCCGAGATCGAGCGAGCCGGTGCAGACGATCGCGCGCAACTCGCCGCGCTGCATGGCGCCTTCGACGCGCTGGCGCTGGCCCCGGTCGAGACTGCCGTGATGAATACCGATCGCGAGGTTGCCCTCGTTCGCGAGCCACAGGTTGCGAAAGAAGATCTCGGCCTGCGCGCGGGTGTTATGAAAAATGAGCGTGGTGTTATGCGCCTTCACCTGCTCGAGCACGGCGGGGATCGCGTAGGCCGCGCCGCCCCCGGACCAGGGCGGCGCCTCGGCCACCTCCAGCATCGCGATATCGGGCTCGGGGCCGGGATCGGCCTCGATGATCTCGCAGGGGTCGGGATGTTTCGCCAGAAAACGCGCGATGGCCTGCGGATCCTCGACCGTGGCGGAAAGTCCCACCCGCCGCAGCCCCGGGCAGAGCGCTTGAAGCCGGCTCAGCGCCAGCATCAGTTGATCGCCGCGCTTCGATTCGGCCAGCGCATGGATTTCGTCCACCACGACGCGCTTGAGCCCTGCGAAGATGCGCGGCGCATCTTCGTAGGAGGTCAGGAGCGCAAGGCTTTCGGGCGTGGTCAGCAGGATGTCGGGCGGATCGGCGCGCTGGCGGCGCTTTTGCGTGTAGGACGTATCGCCCGTGCGGTCCTCGATCCTGATGGGCAGGCCCATCTCCTCGACAGGGCGCGTGAGATTGCGCCGAATATCGTTCGCGAGCGCCTTGAGCGGCGAGATGTAGAGCGTATGAAGCCCCTCGTGCCCGCCCTCGCTCAGCTCGGCCAGCGTGGGCAGGAAACCCGCCAGCGTCTTGCCGCCGCCGGTGGGCGCGATGAGCAGAAGGGCCGGATCGCCCGCGCGGTCCAGCATCTGCTGCTGATGGGGATGCACCGACCAGCCGCGCGCGGCGAACCAGTCGGTGAATTTCGGGGGTAATTCGGTCATGCCGCCTATGTAGGGCGGGCGGCGCGGATTTTCGCGAAAATTCCGCGCGAACCGCGCGTCAGCGCACGATTTCGCTATCCTCGACGAACATGTTCGCCCATGCGCGGTCGATCAGCTCGGGGCTCATCTGGTTCGGGATGCCCTCGAACTGGCAGATCGAGATCATCTGGTCGATCAGGAAGACCGGCTGATAGTTGGCGTAGACGTTGTTGATCTCGGGGTATTTCTTCTTGAGCAGATGCACGAGGGCGGGCTCGTTCAGCGGCATCTTCTTCTTGCGGGCGACCATCGCGAAGATCTTGAGGAAGTCGGCCTGATTGGGTCCGTCGATCTTGATCTTGTAGAAGATCCGGCGCAGCGCGGCCTGGTCGAAGATCTTGTTCGGATGAAAGTTGGTCGAGAAGATCGCCAGCGTGTCGAAGGGCACCTCGAACTTCTCGCCCGATTGCAAGGCGAGGATGTCCTTCGATTCCTCGAGCGGCACGATCCAGCGGTTGACGAGGTTCTGCGGCGGCTCGGCCTGACGGCCAAGGTCGTCCACGATGAAGATGCCGCCCGTCGATTTGAGCTGAAGCGACGCCTGATAGGTGCGCGCGGTCGGGTTGTAGACCAGATCGAGCATGTCGAGCGTAAGCTCGCCGCCGGTGATGACGGTGGGGCGCTCGCAGCGCACGTAGCGTGCATCGAAGGTGCGGCGGCGGCGCAGCGAATTCGGATCGTCCGATTCCGCCTCGGCCTTGGAATGGACGATGGGATCGTAGACCGTGATGACCTGGCCCGCGTATTCGATGGCCATCGGCACGTAGATCTTGTCGCCCATCGCATCGCGGATGCCGTTCGAAATGCTCGATTTACCGTTGCCCGGCGGGCCGTACATCAGGATCGAGCGGCCCGCGCTCACTGCCGGGCCGAGCTGATCTAGAAGCGTGGGCGGCAGCACGAGATGCCCCATCGCGCCGGTCAGTTGCTCGCGCGTGATCTGGATGTTGCGAATCGACTGGCGCTTGACCTGCTCGGCATAGACGGCGAGCGGGACGGGCATGGGGCCGAAATACTCGGATTGCGCCAGCGCATCGAGCGCGCGCGCCTTGCCCGCATCCGTCAGCTGATAGCCCATCTCGCTGCCCGCGGTGGCGCTCATCGTGCCGGTCGCCTCGAGAAGGCGCTGTTCGCGCGCGAGGTCCACGAGTTCCTGCGTGACGGTGCGCGGCAGGCAGATCGCCGTGGCGATCTCGCTCACCATGTCGATATTCTTGCGGAAGATTGTCTTGAGAAGGATGTCGCGCATCATGACGACGCTCAGGCGCATGTCCTGAATCGTGACGGGCGGCGGCGGCGGCTGCACGCCCGTGTGCGGGGTGAGTTGCATGTTCATTGCGGACGGCCCTCGGGTCTCTGGGTGCGATCGGGGCCGAGGATGCCCGCCAATCTGGGGCAAATTAAGGCAGCGCGGGGGCGGCCCGACGTCAGGCGCCCGTCAGCGCGCCCTGCACGAGGTAGATCCCGAGCGCGCCGCCCAGTGACAGGCCCATCGGATATTTGCCTTCGCGCGTCCAGCTCACCCAATCGGGGGCGAGGCGGCGCAGCGGGCTGTGCTTGGCGATGCGGTGGATGACGTAGCCGAAAAAGGCCGCCGCGGCGAGGATGAAGAGGATCAGCTTGAGATCGCCGAGCGCGATGAAGGGCGCGGCGGCGGCGGCGAATTTCGCGTCGCCCGCCCCGAGCGCGCCGATGGCGTTGAGCGCGATCCCCGCGACGAGCACCACCGCCAGATGCAGCCAGCGCCACGCATAGACGTCGAGCGGCAGGGCGACGAGGCCGATGACCAGATAGACGCAGACAAGCGTCATCACCGCCTTGTTCGTGATCTTCATCAGCTTGAGGTCGGTATAGGCGACCCAGAAACAGATCGGCAGCACGAAGGGCAGGAACCACATCGCGGCATGGGCGGTGATCGTCATGTGCGCCCCTCCGGCCGGCTCAGTTCGTCACATTGCCTTCCAGCGCCCCGAGGCTGCGCGCGGCGGCCTCGAAATGCTGGGGGTGCGTTTCGATCGCATCGCGCAGAAGGCCCTTGCCGGTCTCGACATCGCCTTGCTTGATCGCCGTGAGGCCCAGCGTATAGAGAAGCTCGGCGCGCTCGGTCTGGCTGATCGGCATGACGGGGATGGCGTAGTTGCGCTGCGCGCCGCGCGCCAGAACGAGGTTGTTCTTGGCGGTGAAGAGCGAAGCATCCTGGCGGATCGCGTCCGAGAAGAGACGCTCCGCGTCGGCGAAATCGCCTCGGCTCAGCTTAGAATAGCCCCAGTTGTTCATCACGCTCGCGGGCTGCGTGGTCAGGCCCACGGCGGTCTCGTAGAAACTGTCGGCCTTCGCCCATTCCTTGTTGCTGTCGGCCACCATCGCCTCGAGGCGATAGCGCTTGTAGGTCTCGAGCGTGGGCGGGATGGAATTCAGGACGGCTTCGGCGCGGTCCCATTCATTGTTGCGGATCAACGCATCGGCGAATTCGACGCGGTCCTCGTCGGTGGCGTCCTTGTGCTCGGTCACCGTTTTCCAAGCCGTCACGCTCTCGGTGCCACGCCCGGCGCGCACGAGGCTCTTGGCGAGGCCGCGGCGCAGGTCGATGCGCTCGGGCTTCTCGGCGACGGTGCGCTGGAAATAGGCCACGGCCTCGTCAGGATCGCCCGCCGTCAGCATCACATCGTTGAGATTGCTCTCGTCGATCACGTTGACGCCCTGAAAGGCGCGATCGACATCCTCAGTCTTGGACTGCTCGCAGCCGGACAGGGCGAACGCCCCTGCCGCGCAGAGCGATACTAGGATAGGGTGGCGCATTTTTGCGTCCTTTTACTGCCGTGCCTCGTCCTGGTTGCGTGCGCAGTTTCCGCCATCCACCCCGTTGCCTGTCAGGGGATCGAGCGGATCAGGTAATCGCTGCTGCCGCGCCGCACCAATTTGTAGTCTTGCTCTTCCGCCTCAGCATAGACCGAATTTTCCTGTTTTGCGAGTGCCAAGCGCAGATTGTCGCGAATTGAGTCACTTTCGCCATTGTCGAGCGCATAGGCGCGGCGAAAGACCTGTTCGGCCTCGGCGGTCTCGCCCTGTTCCATCAAGGTCACGCCGAGGTTGTTCCACGCCTCGGGCGAGGTTTCGTCCTTGGCGACCGCATCGCGCAGAAGTTGTTCGGCCTGCCCGACGCGGCCCAGCCCCAGATAGGCGCTGCCGAGGCCCAGAAGGATTTCGGAGGTCAGCCCGTCATTGAGCGCGGCGCGCGAGAAGGATTGGATCGCAAGCTCGTATTCGCCCGCGCGCATCAGCCGGTGACCCACCAGGGCCGCGTCCACCGCCGCGCCGTTCTTGGCGACGCCGGGCGCGAAAGGGCCGTTGCCCGCGCCGCCTGAACAGGCGGCGAGGGCGAAGGCCGTCACGATGAAAGCGAGCGTGCCGCGGATCGGTGTCATATGCGCCTTGGCGAAGTCCCGTGTTCTACTGCGCGCCGGCCGTCAGTTCCATGATGCCCACGACGGACGGCCCCACCAGAATGATGAGCAATGGCGGAACTGTAAGCATCATGGTGGCCAATGTCATCTTCGTCGGCAGCTTGTTCGCCTTTTCCTCGGCGCGCATGACGCGCTTGTCACGCATCTCGCCCGCATAGACGCGCAGCGCGTCGGCGATCGAGGTGCCGAAGGTCTGCGACTGCACCAGCACCGTCACGAAGCTCGAGATGTCCTGGACGCCGCAGCGCTCGGCCATTTCGTTGAGCACCGAGGCCTTGTCGCGACCCGCCTTGATCTGCTGGCTTACGATCAGATATTCCTGCGCGATGGCCGGATAGGACGGCTCGATCTCGTTCGCCACGCGGATGATGGACTGATCGAGCGACTGGCCCGCCTCCACGCAGACGAGCATCATGTCGAGACTGTCGGGAAAGCCGTCGGTGATTTGGCCCTGGCGCTCCTGCTGGCGCTTGGTGACCCAGTATTTCGGCGCCATGTATCCGATCGCGCCGGGGCCGAGCGTCCACATGACGATCTGCGTCGTCGTCGTCTCGCCGCCCGATTTGAAGAGCACGTAATAGATCACGCCCAGCACGAGGCCGCCGACCCCCAGCGCGAACTGCGCGAAGTGGAAGTAGCGCACGGCGTCGCGGTCGCGATAGCCGGCCTGCATCAGCTTCTTGCGCATCTCGCTGAGCTGCTTTTCATCCTGCGGCTCGAGGAAGCCCGCGTATTTGTCGAGCTTCTCGTTCTTGGAGCCCCGCAGGCGCTGCTGGCGGACCTTGCCCTCGATCTGCTCGCGCTGCTGGCGCTTGAGCTTGTCGATGGGATCCTCGGGCCGGTTCATCATCAGAACGACCGTGATGAGGATCAGCATGAGGCCCAGAACGCCCACCGCGATGATCGGGCCGAACGGCCCGAGCGCGCCTGTCAGAATGTCGTTGAGAACGTCCATCGGGGGATCCTTGTCAGACTTTGATGTTCACGAGGGCGCGCATGACGAAGAGGTTCACCGTCAGGAAGACGCCCACGATCAGACATGCGGGGATGAAGGCCGGATGGTCCATGACCTTGTCGTAGTAATTCGGATCGAGAAGCTGGATCCCGACCAGCGCCAGAAGCGGGAAGCCCGACAGGAACTTGCCCGACCACTGCGCCTCGGCGGTGATCGCCTTGACCCGGCGGAAGAGGCGGAAGCGCGCGCGGATCACCTTGGCGAGACCGGCGAGGATCTCGGCCAGGTTGCCGCCCGATTGCTGCTGGATGGCGACGGCCACGGCCAGAAAGCGCAGATCCTGCATGTCGAGCCGCTCGGACATGTCCTTGAGCGCCTCGCCCATGTCGCGCCCGTAGGCGGCCTCGTCCGCGATGATGCCGAACTCGGTCGCCAGCGGGTCCGAGACCTCGGACGCCACGATGCCGATGGCCGACGAGAAGGGATGCCCCACCTTGAGCGAGCGCACCATGAGCTCGATCGCGTCGGGAAGCTGCTCTTCGAGCAGGTCCATCCGCTTTTTCGCCTTCATCGAGATCCACATGAAGATGCCGCCGACGCCCATCGCGATGGCCACGGCGATGCGCACGGGCAGGGACGTCCCCGTCCCGATGGTCAGCCCGAGAAACGCGAGGAACGACACCAGCCCCATCAGCATCATGAGCTGCTTGGGCGAGAATGCGATGGCCGCCTTCTGCGCCTTGGTGGCGAGGATCGAATAGAGCGGGAAGCCCCGGCCGCGCAGGTGCTGCTGCATTTCCTTGCGCAGCTTCTCCATCACCTCGTCGCGGCGCCCGCCCTTGTCGAGCATCTCGAGACGGCGGTTCACGCGGCTGTTGAGGCTGATGGATTTGCCGAAGACGGTCAGGTAGATGCCCTCGACGAGCACCAGCACCCCGATGAAGATCAGGCCATAGATGATTGGTTCCGCGCTGATGGTCATCGGGGTTACTCCGGTTTCACGGGTTCATAGATCGAGGCGGGCAGATCGTAGCCCCAGAGGCGGAACCGCTCGGAGAAGTTGGAGCGCACGCCGGTGGCGGTGAAATGGCCGATGATCTTGTTCTCGGGCGTGAGGCCCACGCGCTGGAAGCGGAAGATTTCCTGCATCGAGATCACCTCGCCCTCCATCCCCGTCACCTCGGTGATCGAGGTCATGCGGCGGCTGCCGTCCTGAAGACGGCTGGCCTGCACGATGAGATGCACGGCGCTGGCGATCTGGCTGCGCACGGCCTTGAGCGGCATCTCGATCCCGGCCATGGCGACCATGTTCTCGAGACGGCTGATGCCGTCGCGCGGGTTGTTGGCGTGGATCGTCGTCATCGAGCCGTCATGGCCCGTGTTCATGGCCTGAAGCATGTCGATCACTTCCTCGCCGCGCGTCTCGCCGACGATGATGCGGTCGGGGCGCATCCGCAGCGCGTTCTTGAGACAGTCGCGGGGGCTCACCTCGCCCTTGCCCTCGACGTTGGGCGGACGGCTTTCCATGCGGCCCACATGGATCTGCTGAAGCTGAAGTTCCGCCGTATCCTCGATCGTCAGGATCCGCTCGGCATTGTCGATGAAGGACGAGAGCGCGTTGAGCGTCGTCGTCTTGCCCGAGCCGGTACCGCCCGAGACGATGACGTTGAGACGGCAGGCGACGGCGGCTTGCAGATAGGCGGCCATTTCTTCGGAGAAGGCGCCGAAATTCACCAGATCGTCGATGCCGAGCTTGTCCTTCTTGAACTTACGGATTGAGACGAGGCTGCCGTCGACGGCCACCGGCGGCACCATCGCGTTGAAACGCGAGCCGTCGGCGAGACGGGCGTCGACATAGGGGTTCGATTCGTCCACGCGCCGGCCCACGGCGCTCACGATCTTGTCTATGATCCGCAGGAGGTGCTTTTCGTCCTTGAAGGTGACGTCCGACAGCTCGAGCTTGCCCGCGCGTTCGATGAAGATCTGGTGCGGGCCGTTGACGAGGATGTCGTTGACCGTGTCGTCCTTCAGCAGCGTCTCGAGCGGGCCGAGGCCGCGCACCTCGTCATAAAGCTCCTGCGTGAGGGTCATGCGATCCTCGCGGTTGAGCACGATGCTGCGCTCCTCGAGCACTTCGGCGGTGATCGCGCTGATCTCGGCGCGAAGGTCCTGCTCGCTCGCCTGGTCGAGCGCGCCAAGGTTCAGGTTGTCCAGAAGCGCGCGGTGCATGTCGAGCTTGATCTCGCCCAGGCGCTCCTTGCGCTTGCGCTCGCGGTCCTGCGGCGCGAGATCGGCCTTGGCCGCGGGCGCGGGACGGCGCAGGCTGGCCGCCGGCGCCTTGGCGGCGGGGGCGGGCGCCTTGGCCGGCTCGGCGGCCGGCTTGACGGGGGTGGCCTGTCCGGCCTCGGGCTTCTTGTAGCGTGAGAACATCGGTCGTTACCTTTCTCGTCGGCGCGCTCAGGCGGCCTCCGCGTCACTCTTGCCGAGCGCATGGATCGAGCCGGCGAGCTTGGCGATCTCCTTGCGCAGCGGGTTTTTCGGTGCCGAATTGGCGAGAGGAAGTCCGTGATCGGCGCCCTGGCTGACCGCCTTGCCGCCATCGGGCAGGTGCAGCTCGATCGAGATTTCGAGGCTTTCGGCCATGCGCTTCACGCGGCTCTTGCCGCTCATGTCGGTGAACTTGGGCGCGCGGTTCATGCAATAGCGCAGCCGCTCGAGCGGCAGATCCTCGGCCTTGAGCGCGCGCTTGAGCCGCAGCGTGTTCTGGGCCGAGCGCATGTCCATCTCGAGCGTCGTGAAATAGAGCTGCGCGGCGCAGAGGACCGTCTCGGACCACTGCACGAGCGTCGTCGGCATGTCCACGATCACGTAGTCGAAATGCGTGCGCGCCTGATCCAGAACGCGACTCACATCCTCGGGGCTGATGATGTCGAGCGGCAGCATCTCGGGCGGGGCGGTCAGCACCCAGAGCCGGTCCTGATAGCTGACCAGCGCCTGTTTGAAGATATCCTCGTCCATCGTCTCGGTATCGGACCACATCTCGAAGACGGGCTCGCGGCGCGGCAGATCGAGGAAGGTCGAGACCGAGCCGAATTGCAGATCGAGATCGAGGATGCACACGCGCGGCGCCTTCTCCTTGGAGGCGTTGGCCAGCTCCCAGGCGAGATTGACCGCGAGCGTCGTCGCGCCCGTGCCGCCGGCGATGCCGTGCACACCGAGGATCACGCCCTCGCCGCCATTGGCGCGGGGGGTGGAGTTGACCGAAGCGGCGGGCTCGGGCGGCTTGCGCAGCCGCTCGATCGCGGCCGCCAGCTCGCCCTCGGGGAGCGGGTAGGGCACGAATTCGTCCGCGCCCTGGCGCAGAAGGCTGTGCAGCGCGGCGGGGCTGACATCGTCGGCGATGAGAATGACCTTGACGCGCAGCTTGCCGGCGAGGGTGATGATCTCGCCGATCAGCGCGAGGTCGGCCTCGTCATCCTCGTCGATGGCGACCGCGATGAATTCCAGCGATTTCGCCTCGAGCTGTCCGAGGAAGGCGAGGGCCTCGGGAAAGCCCAGATCGCCCCAGGCTTCGCCAACCGCCGCTTCCATGTCCTCGATCAGCAGATCGAAATTCGTCACGTCACGGCTGATCGTGCACGCGACAAGCGGGCTGGGTTCGGGTTGATTGGTCGCACTGCTCATTGCGTCATCGTCCTATCTTGCGGACCAAGCGATGTGCGCGGCCTTCGCGTGGGCCGCCGGTGCACAAAGGGCCCGGGTATCCGAAATGCCGGCCCGCGAGTCACAAGCGGGGCGGTTTTTCCTTGTGCCAAACTCACCCAAAATCTGGGCAACAATAGGGCCGCATTATCGTAATTGTGCGTCGGGACGGATCATTCGCGCCCGCGCCGCGCCTTTGTTTCCGCCCGAAAAAAAGACCCGCCGAATTGCGGCGGGTCTGGAGATGTCCCGGCAAGCCGGGCAGGGAGAAACTCTTGCCGTGCGGCCTATTCGGCGGTGACCGATGTGCTTTCGCCCACCATCATCAGATCCGAGGCCGGTTTGGCGCTGTTGACCGTCTCGCGATAGACCACCTGCGCGTATTTGCCGTCCATGATGATCGGATGCGATTTCACGAAGCCCGAAACCTCGGTCACGGTGCGCCGGTTGCGCCGCTCGCGGCCTTGCGTGACGATCAGCGGCTGCGCCTCGCCGAAGGAGACGACCGCCTCGAGCCGTGCGCGGCTGATGCCCTGGCTGGTCAGGTAATCGACCACCGCCCGCGCCCGGCGCATGCCCAGATCCTTGTTGTAGGCGTTCGCGCCGACGAGATCGGTATGGCCGTAGACCTTGAAGCGGACTTCGGGAAACTGGCGGATCCACGCCGCCTGCTCGCGCAGCGTGTCGCGCGCCCCGGCGTCGAGCTGATCCGAGTTGAACGCGAAGTTCACCGTGGTCAGAACCTCGCTCGCGAAGCGGTTGGACAGATCGTAGACATAGCTGCGCTCGCCCGTCATCGCTTGGGTGTTCTGCATCACGGCATTGCCGAAATTGCCGCCATCGACCAGCGCACCCGCCTCGGTGAAATACGAGCGGTAGACTTCGGGGCCGCCGCCGGCGCATCCGGCGAGAGCCAGGATCGGTACGATCGAAAGAGTTTTCCTCATCATGGTCCCCGCTCCCCGCATCAATCCATCACATAGCCGTAAGAGCCGCTGAAGTCCTGATTCGCGACTTCGCCGGCGCCGCCCGTCGTCGGGCGGGCATCGCGTGCCACGCGGCCGTTGAGGAAGAGATCCGCTTCGGAGGGCAGGCGCACCCGGTCGGTCGGCAGGGCAAGGGCCTCGCCGCGTGTCGGCGTGACAAGATGGGCGGTCACGATGATGACGAGCTCGGTCTGCGAGCGCTGGTAATCCGCGCTGCGGAAGAGCGCGCCCAGAACCGGCACGTCCCCGAGCCAGGGCACCTGGCCCGCGTTGTCGCGGAAGTCGTCCTGCAAAAGTCCTGCGATCGCAAAGCTTTCGCCGTCGCGCAGCGCCACCGTTGTCGAGGCATCGCGGCGGCGGAAGCCGCTGATGGTCAGCGTGCCGTTGGTGAAGCCGTTGCTCGAGTCGAGCGACGAGACCGCCGCCGCCATCTCGAGATTGATGATCCCGTCATCGAGAACGCGCGGCACGAAGTTGAGCTCGACGCCGAAGGGCTTGAACTCGACCGTGATCGCGCCGTCTTCCTGGCTGACCGGGATCGGATATTCGCCGCCGGCGAGGAACTTGGCTTCCTGGCCCGAGAGGGCGGTCAGGTTCGGCTCGGCGAGGGTGCGCACGACGCCCTTCGTCTCGAGCGCCTGAAGCAGGATGCCGATCTGCGCGGACCCGGCGTTGAAGCCGAAGAAGGCCGCGCCGTTATTCGCGCCGAGATTGGCCGACGTGCCAGGGGCAACACCCGCGGGGGCCGCGTTCGAGGTGATGTTGTTGGTCGCGACGCCCCCGCCGAGACCGCCGGTCGACAGACCGTCGATGGCGAGCGAGGTCGAAAGGCTCTTGGCGACGCTGCGCTGCATTTCCGCGAAGCGCACCTTCAGCATGACCTGCTGCTTGCCCGAGACGCTCATGAGGTTCGAGACCCGCTCGGGCGCGTACCGCTCGGCCAGATCCAGTGCGCGCTGCATGCGCGGCGCGCTGCTGACCGTGCCCGACATGACGATGCCGTCATTGGCGGTGCGCACCTCGATCTGCTCGTTGGGCAGGATCTGGCGCAGCCGTTCCTTGAATTCCGACACGTCCGCGCTGACCTGCACCTCGACATTCGCGATCAGGCGACCGTTCTCGTCCAGAAGGGTGAGCGTGGTGCGGCCCGGCGACTTGCCGAGCACATAGATGGTGCGGTCCGATAGGGTCGAGAAATCCGCGATCGCGGGGTTCGCGATGCTGAGTTCGGCGAACGGCACGTCGCTTTCGACCACGACCGCGCGGTTCATCGCGATGCTCAGATCACGGCCCGAACCCTTGCGCACGACCTGCAGGTTTTCGGCCTGAACAGGCGCAGGTGCGCTTGAGAAAGAGGCGGTCAACCCGATCAGGGCCGCCGCGAATACATTCGTCATTTTCATGTGACCTGCCTTCCGATCACGCCTCGTTTTTCGGGTCTTGACGCCCAAGATTGAAAATACTGTGCGTCAGTTTTTTCTTTTTATCAAGAATCAATGACACTTAGCGGCGTTTTGTGACTTTTGTGGTGAAAGGGCGTCACTCAAGGCAAAGGGCGCCGCAGGTGCGGCGCCCGTCAAGAAGCGTATCTTTAGAGAGACTTAGCTCTCAATTGGTGCAGGGGATCGGCGTTTCGATCACCTCGGCGCCGCGGCGGGTGCGCACCGTGCATATCTCGGGCGTTTCCATCTCGACCGGGGTCGGTGCGGCGGTGAGGCCCAGAAGCTGGCGCTGATCGACCTCGATCTGCTGGGCCACCACCTCGTCCTCGGTGCCGACGAGGCTGAGCGTCAGGCGGCCCGTTGCCTGGGCCTGTGCCAGAGCGGCGACCTGCTCGGGGCGAACGGTGACGGTGACGGTACGCGCGATGCTGGCCTCCGTGCGGTCGGTGTTGGCCGACTGGTCCACGGCGATCAGCTGCACGTTCGACTGGATGAGCTTGGTCACGTCGCCCTCGCTGTCGCCCTCGGTGCGCACGCCGCCCCGGCCGATATTGCCGGTCCAGTAGACATCGACGCGGTCGCCGGGACGCAGGAAGCCCGAGACGCCGGTGATGCTGTCCACCTGGATGGCGAAGGCGCGCATGCCGCGGCCCAGCTTGCTCGAGATGCCGGCGTCCTGGCCGGGCTCGGTCACCTTGACGGCGAGGATCGCCTCGCCCTTCTCCATCGCGCGCAGCGTCGCGCGGGGCTCTTCATCGCCGCGCGGGAAAAGCTCTTCGGCGGTGCGGAAGACGCCCTCGGGCAGCGACGCCTCGGGGAAGGCGACGAGCTGAACGTCGGTGCTCAGGATGGGGTCGCTGAAATTCAGCGTGCGGGTCGCGACATAGATGTCGACCGTCTTGATCGGCTCGGGGCGCGACTGGCGCTCCTGCTCGAGCTGGGCCTGGTAGCCCGAAATGTAATTCTTTGCCATGTAGACGGCGAAGCCCGCCAGCGCCACGCCGAGAAGCAGTACCAGTCCAAAAATCAAGCGCATGGCTTATCCTTTCGATTCTATCCCGGTGTGCGGGTCCAGCGGTAGGGGCCCGTCCGCCTGCGCGCCATCATGGCGCGCAACAATGGTGACAGTAAGGCGGCCGCGCGGCGAAAACGCGGCACGGCCATGACCTTCGATCGGGCGTTCGCCGCTCAAGGAGTGGTTGAAGCGTTGCCGACGGACTGGCTGGAGACGCCCGAGGCGATGTTCACGGCCAGGGTGTTCACGCCGGTGCGCGCCGATGCGACGGCGGCGACGCCGAGGCCCACGACAGCTGCGGTCAGCACGACCCAGTCGACGGTAATTGCGCCGCTTTCGTCGCGGAGCCAATTGGTAATGAAGTTCGTCATGATATGCTCGCTCTCATTGAATTGGTTGTCATTGCGGATGCAACGCGTGCGCGAGCGATGGTTTGCGGGCGGCGCCACGACACACCTCTAGGGGTGAAAGAGCCGCAAATCGTCGGACTTGCGGCTCTTTGAAGTCAGATCGTCACGTAAGCGTGTCGATGGTATTACGGCGTGGTGGTCGTGCCTGCGCCAACGGTCGTGCCGGTCACGCCCGACGCGATGTTCGTCGCCAGCGTCTGGACCGAACCACGGACGGTTGCCACACCGGCAACACCGAGGCCAACGACGGCTGCGGTCAGAACGACCCAGTCAACGGTCACTGCGCCGTCTTCGTCAGCGCGGAAGTTCTTGATGAAATTGATCATGTGATGTCCCTCCAAAGGATCATGTCTACTCAGGTTTCTCACCGTCTTGCTGGCTGGGCCGCCTCTCTCTGTTGGCCCTCAGCGCCTCGGATGAGTAGTTTTTGCCGGTCAATGAAGGCGCAAATTAGGCACGATTGGTGCGTTTTTGGCGCATCATTGTTTTCATGCCGTATGCTTATTTAAGGCATTGAAATAAAATGAATAAAAATCTGAAAAATTATTGAAAACATCCCTGAAAGGGGTGCGAATCCATCCTGGAAACACGCGTGAATCATGCCGAGACTGGCGCGGTGCTGCGTTTTTTGCGATGATTTGCGCAAAAGAGCATGAGCGCGAACAGGCAGATCACACCGTGAGACATTCCCTCGCCCCTCTTCTGGCGGCGCTGCTGCTGTGCCCGGCCGCCGTGGCCGTCGCAGATCCCGCGCCGTTTCCCGATTTCACCTTCAAGATGGGCAAGCCGCCCAAGCCCGGCACGTCCAAGCGGATCACGGTGCAGATCAAGCCCGGCGATCAGCCCGCACCGGCCCCCAGCACGCCGCGCGCCGGCGAGGGCGCCGAGGCGGAGCCCGCCGCCCCCGGCGCCGCGCCCGCGCGCACGGCGAGCTATGGCTGGTTCTGGGACAAGGTGCCTCCGGGCTATGCCGAGGCCGGCACGCTGCGCTTCGACGAGGCGCTGGGCGTGCTCTCCAAGCCGCCCGCGGGCCAGCGCGCGCCGAGCTACCGGCTCCAGGATCTTCAGGATATCGCGACCGCGCAGGGACAGCACATCCTGACCGCGACGATCGGGACCAACGTCTCGCCCGCCCTGGTGCTGGCGGTGATCGCGGTGGAATCGGGCGGGCGGCGTACGGCGGTGAGCGAGAAGGGCGCACAGGGCCTGATGCAGCTCATCCCCGATACGGCGGCGCGCTTCGGCGTGGCCGACAGTCTTTCGGAAGCCGAGAACATTCGCGGCGGCGTCGCCTATCTCGACTGGCTGCTCAAGGAGTTCGAGGGCGATCCCATCCTCGCGCTCGCGGGCTACAACGCGGGCGAGGGCGCGGTGAAGGCCAACAAGGGTGTGCCGCCCTATGCAGAGACGCGCGACTACGTCCCGAAAGTGCTGGCCGCCTACGACATCGCGCGGGGTCTGTGCAAGACGCGGCCCGAATTCATCTCGGACGGCTGCGCGCTCAACATGGCGCGGGCCAATTGAAAAGGGCGGCGCCCGAAGGTACCGCCCCTTGATCTGTCGCGCGTTCGGAACGCCTCAGACGATCGTCGCCTC
The DNA here is from genome assembly GCF_043661195.1 of Roseovarius aquimarinus. Taxonomy (NCBI): domain Bacteria; kingdom Pseudomonadati; phylum Pseudomonadota; class Alphaproteobacteria; order Rhodobacterales; family Roseobacteraceae; genus Roseovarius; species Roseovarius aquimarinus. Next base: position 478,406 of record NZ_JBIHMM010000002.1, on the reverse strand, counting down.
GGTCGCGGCGCGGATCTCGTCCTCGGTAACGCCGGTCGCGCATTCCACGATCTTCAGACCGCCCTCGACCACGTCGAGCACGCCCAGATTGGTGATGATGCGGTCCACGACGCCCGTGCCGGTCAGCGGCAGCGAGCATTCCTTGAGCAGCTTGCTCTCGCCCGCCTTGTTGGTGTGATCCATCACGACGATGACGCGGCCCACGCCCGCGACGAGGTCCATCGCGCCGCCCATGCCCTTCACGAGCTTGCCGGGGATCATCCAGTTGGCCAGATCGCCGTTCTCGGCCACTTCCATCGCGCCGAGGATCGCGGCGGCGATCTTGCCGCCCCGGATCATGCCGAAGCTGGTGGCCGAATCGAAATAGGCGGTGCGGTTCAACTCGGTGATGGTCTGCTTGCCGGCGTTGATGAGGTCCGGGTCTTCCTCGCCCTCATAGGGAAAGGCGCCCATGCCCAGCATCCCGTTCTCGGACTGGAGCGTGATCTCCTTGTCGCCGACATAGTTGGCGACCAGCGTCGGGATCCCGATGCCGAGATTGACATACATGCCGTCTTCCAGCTCCTGCGCCGCGCGCTCGGCCATCTGGTTGCGGTCCCATCCTTTGACTTCACCGGACATCATGCTTCCTCCCGCTTGCGTGTCGTGCGCTGTTCGATCCGTTTCTCGTGCTCGCCCTGGATCAGGCGGTGCACATAGATGCCGGGCAGGTGGATGTGATCGGGATCGAGGCTGCCGCGCGGGACGATTTCCTCGACCTCCGCCACGCAGACCTTGCCGCACATCGCGGCGGGCGGGTTGAAGTTGCGCGCGGTCTTGCGAAAGACGAGGTTGCCAGTGTCGTCGGCCTTCCACGCCTTGACGATGCTGAGATCCGCGACGATCCCCCGCTCGAGGATATAGGTCTCCCCATCGAACTCCTTGTGCTCCTTGCCCTCGGCCACCTGCGTGCCGACGCCGGTCTTGGTGTAGAAGCCCGGAATGCCCGCGCCGCCGGCGCGCATCCGCTCGGCCAGCGTGCCCTGCGGGTTGAACTCGATCTCGAGCTCGCCCGCGAGATACTGGCGCATGAACTCGGCGTTCTCGCCCACATAGGAGCTCATCATCTTCTTGACCTGCTTGGTCTGAAGAAGGATGCCGATGCCGAAATCGTCCACGCCCGCATTGTTGCTGGCGAAGGTCAGATCCTTGGCGCCATGCTCCTTGATGGCCTGAAGAAGCAATTCGGGAATGCCGCAGAGGCCAAATCCACCGGCCGCGATGGTCATGCCGTCATGCAGCAGACCCTCCAGCGCCTCGGTTGCGTTCGCATACACTTTTTTCATGAAGAACCCCTCTCAACCACGGTCTCGAGGGTTGTGCGCAGCGGCGCGGCGAGAGTCAATGCCGTCGCCGCGCGCCTGTCTTTTCAGGTGGAGTATCGCCCGATACCCCTTCCGGCCTTGCCGTTCAGATCACCCGCACCTGCATGCCGATGGGCGTGATCGCGAAAAGCTCCTCGATCTTCTGATTGTAGAGACCGATGCAGCCGGAAGACGACCGGCGCCCGATCTTGCGCGTGTCATGCGTGCCGTGGATCAGGTAGGCGGGCCATGTGAGATACATCGCATGCGTTCCGAGCGGATTGCCCGGACCCGGCGGCATGTAGTCGGGAAGCGTCGGGTCGCGCTCCTTCATGCTCTCGGTCGGCGTCCAGTCGGGGCCGACCTTCTTGCGCACGATCTTGGTGTAGCCGGTGCGCGTCAACTCGTCCGTCATCGGCACGGAGGTGGGATAGACGCGGTAATCGGTCGCGTCGGAGTTCCAGTAATGCAGGGCGCGCGAGGCGGTATCGCAGACGATGGCACCGCTGCCGAGGCTATCAAAGTGATCCTGCCAGTTCTGGATCACGAAGCTCGATGCGTTGCGGCGCGTGCCTTCGACATTCTGCGCCCGCACGATCCCCGGCGTGGCCAGCGTGGTCACCGCAGCAGCGCCCCCGATGAGCGCGGCGCGGCGGGTCAGTCCCGATTTATGCCCTTTTTCTTGCATGACTGCGTTCCTCTCAAACTGCCGGGCAGAATCGCTGCCCTTGGCAGGGTAGATGCATATTACCGCGCCGCGTTGCCAATAACAAAGCCGTGTAGTCGCAGGCTTTGCGCCCGGCAGGGTTGCGCACGGCTCAATCCTTGGGTGGCGTCTTGGGGGCGGCCTTCTTGGGCGCCGCCTTTTTGGCGGGCGCTTTCTTGGCGGCGGCCTTTTTCGGTGCCGCCTTCTTGGCCGGGGCCTTCTTGCCCTTGCCCGATTTCGCCGCCTTGGCCGCGATGAGATCCATCGCCATCGCGAGCGTCACATCCTCGGGCGCGGTGTCCTTGGGCAGGGTCGCGTTGACCTTCTCCCATTTGACGTAAGGGCCGTAGCGCCCCTCCATGACCGAGATCGCGCCGCCGCTTTCGGGATGCTCGCCCAGCTCCTTGAGGGGTTTGGCCGCCGTGCGGCTGCGCCCGCCGGGATTGGCGCGCTTCTCGGCCAGAAGCTCGACCGCGCGGTTCATGCCTAGCTCGAAGACATCCGCCGGATCCTTCAGATTGGCGTAAATGCCCTTTGCGTCCTCGGGGCCCTTGTGAAAGACGTAAGGCCCGAAGCGACCGAAATTGGTCGAGATCATGCCGCCCTCGGGATGCTCTCCGATCTCGCGCGGCAAGCTCAGGAGCGTGAGCGCCTTCTCGAGATCCATCGCCTCGGGTGCCCAGCCCTTGGGCAGCGAGGCGCGGGGCGGCTTCTTGTTCTCCTCGGTCGCCTCGCCGCGCTGGACATATGGGCCGAAGCGGCCCGACCGAAGGCTGATCTCATCGCCGTCATCGACGCCCAACACCCGGTCGCCCGCTTCGGCGGCCTCCGCGCCGATGGGGCGCGTGTAGCGGCATTCGGGATAATTGCCGCAGCCGACGAACCCGCCCGATTTCGACGTCTTGAGGTGAAGCTTGCCCGTGCCACAGAGCGGGCAGGTGCGCGGATCGCTCCCGTCTTCGCGCGGCGGGTAGAGCGTGGGCGCCAGCGCCTCGTCGAGCACGTCGAGCACCTCGGCGATGCGCAGCTCGGACGTCTCGGCGATGGCGGCGGAGAAATCGCGCCAGAAGCGGTTCAGGATTTCCTTCCAGTCGGCCTCGCCCGCGCTGACATGGTCGAGATCCTCCTCGAGATCGGCGGTGAATTCGTAGCCCACGTATTTCTTGAAGAAATTGAGCAGGAAGATCGTGACGATGCGCCCCTTGTCCTCGGGGATCAGGCGGTTGCCGTCCTTGCGCACATATTCGCGGTCCTGGATCGTCGTGACGATGCTGGCATAGGTCGAAGGGCGGCCGATGCCGAGCTCCTCCATGCGCTTGACCAGCGTCGCCTCGGTATAGCGGGGCGGCGGCTGGGTGTGCGATTGCAGGCCCAGAACGGCGGCGTTCTCGGACAGGATCGCGGCGTCGTGGCGCAGCGCGGACTTGCTCTTGGACGCCGCGCTGTCCTCGGACTTGTCGGCCTTCTGGAACTGCTCGCGCAGGCCCGATTTGCCGAAGACCGCCTTGTCGCCTTCCGAAATCTGCGGCAGGCGCGCGTCCTCGCCGCTCTCGTCCACGTCGTCGCGGCCTTCCTCGTAGACGCGCAGGAACCCGTCGAAGAGCACGACCTGGCCCGTCGCCCGCAGCCCGACCTGACCGTCATCCGAGCCGATCTCGACCGTCGTGCGCTCGAGCCGCGCGCCGGCCATCTGGCAGGCCAGCGTGCGCTTCCAAATCAGATCGTAGAGGCGCGCCTGATCGCGGTCGCCGATCTTGAGCGCGGCGGCGTCCTTGGATATCTCGGTGGGGCGGATGCATTCATGCGCTTCCTGCGCGTTCTTGGCCTTGTTCTTGTAGATGCGCGGCTCCTTCGGCACGTAGTCCTTGCCGTAGCGATCCGCGATGGCCTCGCGCGCGGCGCTCACCGCCTCGGGCGCCATGTCGATCCCGTCCGTTCGCATATAGGTGATGTGCCCCGCCTCGTAGAGACGCTGCGCCGCGCTCATCGTCTGGCGCGCGCCCATCCCGAACTTGCGGCTGGCCTCCTGCTGAAGCGTCGAGGTCATGAAGGGGGCCGACGGGTTGCGGCTGGCCGGTTTCGCCTCAACGGAGGTGACTTTCAATGCGCGCGACGACACCGCCTGCACGGCCATCTCGGCCTGCGTGGCGTTGGCCAGATCGAATTTCTCGAGCCGCTTGCCCGCCAGCGTCGTGAGCCGCGCCTCGTATTCCTGCCCGCGCGGCGTCGCGAGCAGGGCCTTGACGGACCAGTATTCGCGGGGATTGAACGCCTCGATCTCCATCTCGCGCTCGACGATGAGGCGCAGGCAGACCGATTGCACGCGGCCCGCCGACTTGGCGCCCGGCAGCTTGCGCCAGAGCACGGGGCTGAGGTTGAAGCCGACGAGATAGTCGAGCGCGCGGCGGGCGAGATAGGCCTCGACGAGCGGCGCATCGACCTGCCTCGGGTTGGCCATCGCCTCGGTCACGGCCGTCTTGGTGATCGCGTTGAAGACGACGCGGCTGACGGGCGTGTCCTTGGTGATCGCCTTGCGCTTGCGCAGCGCCTCCTCGAGATGCCAGCTGATCGCCTCGCCTTCGCGGTCGGGGTCGGTGGCGAGGATGAGCGCGTTGTCCTCGGCCAGCGCGTCGGCGATCGCCTTGACATGCTTGCGGCTGTCGGCGCCCACCTCCCATTTCATGTCGAAACCGTTATCGGGATCGACCGAGCCGTCCTTGGGCGGCAGATCGCGCACATGGCCATAGGAGGCCAGAACGGTGTAGCCCGCACCGAGATACTTGTTGATGGTCTTTGCCTTGGCGGGGGATTCGACGACGACGACGGGCATGCAATTCCTTTTCACTCTCTCGCTTCGGCACGCGCCCCAGGCGGGGCGCGGGGCGCGGAGCAGGGCACCTTCCGGGCACGCGTTCCGCGCCGAAATCGCCGCGATCTTCCTCGCCGCGAAGGTCCGATTCCCGGCGCGATAGCCGAAGGTCGGCCCGAGCCGCGCTTATGGCGGCGCAACATGTGGTGGTGCAAGGGGAATTGTCAATGAGCCGCCGGGCGGCTTCTTTCACTCGGCAAGCGACAGAAGGCCCCCCGCCTGCCGCCGGATGCGCCCGTCGAGCTCGAGATCGACGAGCGCGGGGGCGACGGTGCGGGCGGGCGCCGCCAGATCGCGGATGAGCTGATCCTCGGCCAGGGGCGAGGGGCCGAGCCGCTCGAGAATGCGGCTGTGAAGATCGGCCGTCTCGCGCAGATCGCGCGTCTCGGGCTGCGGTGCGGGGATCGTCTCGGGCGGCGTGTGCGCGGGTTCGGTCGCGGCGGGCAGGGCCTCGATCACATCGGCGCCCGAGCGCACGAGGCGGGCGCCGTCGCGGATCAGCATGTTGCACCCGGCGGCGCGCGCGTCGAACGGATGGCCCGGCACCGCCAGCACCTCGCGCCCCTGATCGAGCGCCTCGCGCGCCGTGATGAGCGAGCCGGACTTGGCCGCCGCCTCGACCACGATCACCGCCTGCGCGAGGCCGCTGATGATCCGGTTGCGGCGCGGGAAATGGCGCGCCTGCGGCACCGTGCCCATCGGCATCTCCGACAGGCGCAGCCCGCAGCGCAGGATATCCGAGGCGAGACGGGCGTTCTCGGCGGGATAGATGACATCGACGCCGCCGGCCATCACGGCGATCGTGCCACCCTCGAGCGCCGCGGTATGCGCCGCGGTGTCGATCCCGCGCGCGAGGCCCGAGACGATCACATGACCATCCTTCGACAGCTCGGTCGCCAGCGCCCGGGCCATCCGCGTGCCGAGCGACGACGCGTTGCGCGCGCCGACCATCGCCAGCATGGGCCGCGCCAGCGCCCCGAGATCGCCGATCGCCCAGAGAAGCGGTGGCGGGTCGGGGATGTCGCGCAGCGCGGCGGGATAGAGCGGATCGGTCAGGCACAAAAGCTCGGCCCCGGCCATGCGCGCGGCGCGCATCTCGGCCAAGACGACGCACTCGGGGCAGATCTCGTAATCGTCGATCCCGGCGGCGCGTGCCACCTCGGGCAGCGCCCGAAGCGCCGCCTGCGCGGTGCCGTGCTCGGCCAGGAGGCGATAGAAGGTCGCGATCCCGACGCGCCGGGAGCGCAAGAGGCGAAGCCACGCGACCCGATCATCTTCCGTGGTGGGTGGGAGTGGGGGGTGAGTGGAAGGATGTGTTTCCTCGGACATCATGGCTCCGCCTGCTTGCAGAATCATGTCTAGCGCACGGGTGGTTAACATGCCGTAAACCACGGCCCGCACTTCATCTTGGAAAAAATACTCGCACCCGGCGCGTCACTCCGCGCCGCCGCCCGGCTCAGCTTCCCGAGCCGCCCACGGTCAGCCCGCCGATCATCATCGTCGGCTGGCCCACGCCCACGGGCACCCACTGGCCCGCCTTGCCGCAATTGCCGATGCCGGGATCGAGCGCCGGATCGTCGCCCACCGCGCGGATCTTCTGAAGCGCCGTCGCGCCGTCGCCGATCAGCGTCGCGCCCTTCACGGGCGCGCCGACGACGCCGTTCTTCACGCGGTATGCTTCGGTGCAGGAAAAGACGAACTTTCCGTTGGTGATATCGACCTGCCCGCCGCCGAAGCCCACGGCGTAGATGCCGTCCTTGAGATCGGCGACGATATCGCCGGGCGCCGTGTCGCCGCCCAGCATGTAGGTGTTGGTCATGCGCGGCATCGGCACATGCGCATGGCTCTGGCGGCGCCCGTTGCCCGTGGGCTCCACGCCCATGAGGCGCGCGTTCTGGCGGTCCTGCATGTAGCCGACGAGGATGCCGTCCTCGATCAGCACGTTGCGCCGCGAGGGCGTGCCCTCGTCGTCGATGGTGATGCTGCCGCGCCGGTCCGGGATCGTGCCGTCGTCGAGCACCGTGACGCCCGGCGCCGCGATGCGCTGGCCCATGAGGCCCGCGAAGGCCGATGCGCCCTTGCGGTTGAAATCACCCTCGAGCCCGTGCCCGATGGCCTCGTGCAGCAGGATGCCGGGCCAGCCGGGGCCGAGCACGACGTCCATGACACCGGCGGGCGCCGGCTCGGCCCGCAGGTTGACGAGCGCGATTCGCAGCGCCTCGCGCGCCTTGCCCTGCCAGCCCTCGGGCGCGATCAGCCCATCGAGACCGACGCGCCCGCCGCCGCCCGCCGTGCCCTGCTCGCGGCGGCCGTCCTCCTCGACGATGACCGACACGTTGACGCGGCACATCGGGCGCACATCGCGCAGATGCGTGCCGTCGGCGCGCAGGATCTCGATCTCCTGGCAGGAGGCGGCGATGACGGCGGTGACCTGCACGACGCGCGGGTCGAGCGCGCGGGCGAAGGCGTCGATCTCGCGCAGCGTCTCGATCTTCACCGGAAAGGCGGCGCCGGCGATGGGATCGTCGTCGCTGTAAAGCCGCGTGTTGGTCGGCTGGGGTGAGGGGGCCATTACGCCGCCGCCATCCCCGACCGCGAGCCGGGCGGTATCGACGGCGCGCGCCAGCGCCGCTTCGGAAATGTCGGACGCATGGGCGTATCCCACCGCCTCGCCGCGCACGGCGCGCAGACCGAACCCTTCGGCGGCGTCATAGCTCGCCGTCCTGACGCGCCCGTCATCGAGGACGAGCGACTCGCTGCGCGCGCGCTCGAGAAAGAGCTCGCCATCGTGGGCGCCCGCCACTGCGCGGCGCAGCGCGGCGAGGGTCGCCTCCTTGTCCAGATTGTCCTCGAAGGGGCGAAATGCCGTGCCTGTCATGGGGTCCGTCCTGATCCTTGGGGCGGGGCGCGCCCGCGGCGGTCGCGCTTCCGGTCCTGTCGCCGCGACGCCGTGCCGCGGTCCTTGCGACGAAAACGACGCGTGAATTTGACCGAAATCAAACGAAGCGTCCGATTGCCGCAACCGTCATTCTTGTCTCACGGGCAGATATATGGTTTTAACGCGGCAAGATACAACGGGGCTGGTCCCCGCGTGGCCCCGTGCCGCGAGTTCGATACCATATCCGCTTCAACCGATCAGGGTGCCATATGCGATACATTTCCTCCTTGCTTGCCACGATGGCGGCATTTACCGCGCTTCCCGCCATCGCCCAGGACGCGCTGTCGCAAGCCGATCTCGAGATCGTGGGCAAGCCGACGCCGGGGGGAATCGGCTTTCAGCCCGCCGCGACCGAGCTGGCCAGCGACATTCACTGGCTGGACGGCATGGTTCTGGTCATCATCACGATCATCACCCTCTTCGTGACGGCGCTGCTCGCCTATTCGATCATCCGCTTCAACCGCCGCGCGAACCCGAAGCCCGCGAATTTCACGCACAACACCCCGATCGAATTCGCTTGGACCGTCGTGCCCATCCTGATTCTCTTCTTCATCGGTGCCTTCTCGCTTCCGGTGCTCTTCAAGCAGCAGGAAATTCCCGAGGCCGACATCAACATCAAGGTGACGGGCTACCAGTGGTATTGGGGATATGAGTATACCGACCATGATTTCGGCTTCGAAAGCTTCATGATCGGCGACGGCAAGGTTCTGAACGACGAAGTCATCGCGGAGCTTCAGGAGGCGGGATATACCGCCGACGAGTTCAAGCTTGCCACCGACACCGCCGTGGTCGTGCCCGTGGGCAAGACGGTCGTGATGCAGGTCACCGGCGCGGACGTCATTCACAGCTGGACCATCCCCGCCTTCGGCGTGAAGCAGGACGCGGTTCCCGGCCGCCTTGCGCAGCTCTGGTTCAAGGCCGAGCGCGAGGGCGTCTATTTCGGCCAGTGCAGCGAGCTTTGCGGCAAGGATCACGCCTATATGCCGATCACCGTCAAGGTCGTGAGCCAGGAAGTCTATGACGCATGGCTCGAAGAGGCGAAGGCCGAGTACGCGAGCCTGCCCGCGCAGGACACCTATAAGGTCGCATCGGCGCAATAAGCGACCGACGCGGCAGCGTGGCCCGATCCGCCCGCCTCGGCAATCGCAGGGGCGGGCGGGCGTTATGCGACCCCTTAGCCGAAAGCTGCCCGCGCGCAGCCCGTGACCGGAGTTCGACATGAGCGATGCAAGCCTCAACGCCAGCCAGTCCAAGGCGGGATCCGCAGAGCCGCAAGAGGCGGGCTTCTCGGATTTCTTCGCGCTTCTGAAGCCGCGCGTCATGTCGCTGGTGGTGTTCACGGCGCTGGTCGGCCTTCTGGCCGCGCCGGTGGGCGTGCATCCTGTGGTGGGCTTCACGGCGATCCTCTTCATCGCCATCGGCGGCGGCGCCTCGGGCGCGCTCAACATGTGGTGGGACGCCGATATCGACAGGATCATGAAGCGGACCAAGGGCCGGCCCATCCCGGCGGGCCGCATCACCGAGGGCGAGGCGTTCGGTTTCGGCATCGCGCTTTCGGGCATTGCGGTCATCATGCTGGGCCTTGCGACCAACTTCGTCGCGGCGGGCCTTCTGGCCTTCACCATCTTCTTCTACGTCGTCATCTACTCGATGTGGCTCAAGCGCTGGACGCCGCAGAACATCGTGATCGGCGGCGCGGCGGGCGCCTTTCCTCCGATGATCGGCTGGGCCGCGGCGACGGGTTCGGTCGGCATCGAGGCGGTGCTGATGTTCGCGCTGATCTTCATGTGGACCCCGCCGCATTTCTGGGCGCTCGCGCTCTTCATGAAATCCGACTACGACGAGGCGGGCGTGCCGATGCTCACCTCGACGCATGGCCGCCGCGTGACGCGCAATCACATCCTCGCCTACACGGTGCTGCTGGTGCCGGTCTCCTTCGCGCTGGTCTTCACCTCGATTGGCGGTCCGGCCTATCTCGTGGCCGCGATCGCGCTCAACGCGCTCTTCCTGCGCGGGGCGTGGCGCATCTGGCGCCGCGACGAGACGATGGCCGAGGCGGACGGCTACGGCGTCGAGAAGACGGTGTTCAGACACTCGCTCTACTATCTCTTCGGCCTCTTCGTCGCGATCCTTATCGATGCCACGTTGCGCGGCTTCGGCGTCTGGAGCGTCTGATGGCCTTTTTCCGCAAAAGCCACGAAATGCACGAGCGCCGGTTCAGCCGGAATCTGGGCCTCGGCCTTGTTCTGGCAGCATTTGTCGCATTGGTTTTCGGCCTGACCGTCGCCAAGGTCAGTCAGGACGATTTCGCAATCCCCGAGACGGGCACAGGAGGCGCATATGGCAACTGAAGGTGACACCAAACGCAGGAACACGCGCAAAACAGTGCTGCAACTCGTCGGCGTCGTGGTGACGATGGGCGCATTGGCCTGGGCCTCGGTGCCGTTCTACGATTGGTTCTGCCGCGTCACCGGTTTCGGCGGCGCGACCGGCGTGGCCGAAGCCGAGTCGGACGTGATCCTCGACAAGACGATCAAGGTGCGCTTCGACGGCAGCCTCGAGCGCGACATGGCCTGGAGCTTCAAGCCCATGCAGCGCGAGATGGAAGTGCGCATCGGCGAGACCGGACTGGCCTTCTACGAGGCCTACAACCCGACCGACCGCCCCATCGCGGGACAGGCCTCCTACAATGTGACGCCCTACGAGGCGGGCGGCTTCTTCGAGAAGATCGAGTGCTTCTGCTTCGTCGAGCAGGTGCTCCAGCCCGGCGAGCGCGTCGAGATGCCTGTGACCTTCTTCGTCGATCCCGAAATCGTGGACGACCGCGATGCGAAATACACGCACACGATCACGCTCTCCTACACATTCTACGAGATCGACCTGCCCGAGCAGCAGGCCGCACTTGCGAATGACGCTGAAACGGGTAGAACCGTCAACTGACGCGGCTCTGCCGGCCGCACAAGATAAGCCCGACCACGAGGGAGCCTGACATGGCACAAGAAAAGAACCACGACTATCACATCCTCACCCCGTCCGTCTGGCCCTTCTTGGGCGCGGTCGCGGGCTTCGTCATGCTGTTCGGCGCGGTGCTTTGGATGTCGCCCGCCGTCGAGAACAACCAGCCCTGGCTGTTCCTGATCGGCTTCGTGGGTGTGCTCTACGTCATGTATGGCTGGTGGGCCGAGACCATCGCCGAGAACAAGGCGGGCGATCACACGCCGGTCGTGCGGATCGGCCTGCGCTACGGCTTCATCATGTTCATCATGTCCGAGGTCATGTTCTTCGCCGCATGGTTCTGGAGCTTTTTCAAGCATGCGATGTATCCGATGGGCGAGCTGTCGCCCGGCATCGACGGCGTCTGGCCGCCCGCGGGCATCGAGACCTTCGATCCCTGGCACCTGCCGCTGATCAACACGCTGATCCTCCTTTGCTCGGGCGCGGCGGCGACATGGGCGCACCATGCGCTGGTGCATGAGAACAATCGCGCGGACATGAAGAAGGGCCTTCTTCTGGCCGTGGGTCTGGGCGTTCTCTTCACGGGCTTCCAGATCTACGAGTACACCCATGCCGCCTTCGGCTTCTCGGGCAACATCTACGGCGCGAACTTCTTCATGGCGACGGGCTTTCACGGCGTCCATGTCGTGATCGGGACGATCTTCCTCTTCGTGTGCTACCTGCGCACGGTGAAGGGTCACTTCACCCCCGAGAATCACGTCGGCTTCGAGGCGGCGGCCTGGTACTGGCACTTCGTCGACGTGGTCTGGCTCTTCCTCTTCGCCGCGGTCTATATCTGGGGCCAGTGACGCGGGGGCCGAGGCGGGCGCCTCTCGCCAGCTCCGGCGCTCTCGGCGAGAGTTTCCATGGAATGATGAAAATGCGGGGGGCGCGCCTTCCGCATTTTCGGTTTGAGGGATGAGGGTTCATGCGGCGTCTGGTGGTGCCATTGATGATCGGTCTGATCGGGGCGGGCATCCTGATCGGCCTCGGGACGTGGCAGGTGCAGCGCCTTGCGTGGAAGGAGGGCGTGCTGGCCGAGATCGAGGCGCGGCTCGCGGCCGAGCCAGCGCCGCTGCCCGCGGAGCTCAGCCCCGAGGCGGACAGGTATCTGCCGGTGATCGAAACGGGCACGCTCACGGGCCCTGAACTCCACGTGCTGGTGGGAGCGAAGGAGCTCGGCGCCGGCTATCGCCTGATCCAGCCCTTCGAGACCGACACGGGCCGGCGCATCATGGTGGACCGTGGTCTCATCCCGCTCGAGGCCAAGGACGCGCCACGGGACGGCGGCCGCGCGACACTTAGCGGCAACCTGCACTGGCCCGACGAGATCGACAGCTACACGCCCGAGCCGGACCGGGAGCGCGGTATCTGGTTCGCGCGGGACGTGCCCGCGATGGCCGAGACGCTCGGGACCGAGCCGGTGCTCCTCGTCCTGCGGCGCCAGGAGGGCGGGCCGGGCGGCGATATCACGCCATTGCCGGTGGACACCGGCGCGATTTCGAACAATCACCTGCAATACGCGATCACCTGGTTCTCGCTCGCCGCGATATGGCTGGTGATGACGGGGTATCTGATCTGGCGCATCACGCGCCGCCGCGAGACGAAAGGCTAGGCCATGAGATACGTATCGACGCGGGGCAAGGCCCCCATCCTCAGCTTCGAGGAGGCCATGCTGACCGGCCTCGCGCGCGACGGCGGCCTCTACCTGCCCGAGACGATCCCGCAGATGAGCCACGCCGATATCGCCGCGCTCGCGGGCCTCAGTTACGAAGAGGCGGCGTTTCGCGTGATGCGGCCCTATATCGGCGACGCCTTCACCGATACCGAGTTCCAGGACATCATCGCGCGCGCCTATGCCGGCTTCGCGCATGCCGCGCGCGCGCCGCTGGTGCAACTGGCGCCGGGTCATCACCTTTTGGAGCTGTTCCACGGCCCGACGCTCGCCTTCAAGGATTTCGCGATGCAGCTGATCGGCCAGCTTTTCGAAGCCTCGCTGACGCGCAGCGGGAGCCGCGTGTGCATCGTGGGCGCGACGAGCGGCGATACCGGCTCGGCCGCGATCGACGCGTTCCGGGGGCTGGAGGCGGTGGATGTCTTCATCCTCTACCCGCATGGCCGCGTGAGCGAGGTGCAGCGCCGCCAGATGAGCACGCCCGGAGAGGCGAATGTCCACGCGCTCGCCGTCGAGGGGCATTTCGACGATTGCCAGGCCCGCGTGAAGGACATGTTCAACGATTTCGAATTCCGCGACGCCGTGGGCCTTGCGGGCGTCAATTCGATCAACTGGGCGCGGGTTCTGGCGCAGGTCGTCTATTACTTCACCTCCGCCGTCGCCCTGGGTGCGCCGCATCGCAAGGTGAGCTTTACCGTGCCCACCGGCAATTTCGGCGATATCTTCGCGGGCTACATCGCCAAGCGCATGGGCCTGCCCATCGACCGCCTCGTGGTGGCGACGAACCAGAACGACATCCTGCATCGGTGCCTTTCGGGGGGCGACTACACGCCCGACGGCGTCATCCCGTCGATCAGCCCGTCGATGGACATTCAGGTCTCCTCCAATTTCGAGCGCGCCCTGTTCGAGGCCTATGGCCGCGACGGAAGCGCCACGGCGCAGCTCATGGACGAGCTGAAATCGGGCGGCTTCACCGTCAGCCAGGGCGCGCTCGAGGCGCTGCGCGAGAGCTTCTCGTCTGGGCGCTGCGACGAGGACCAGACCCGCGCCGCGATCCGGCGCACATGGAACGAGACGGGCGAGCTGCTCTGCCCGCACAGTGCCATCGGCGTGCATGTGGCCGAAGAGCACCTGAAGCCCGATGTGCCGATGATCACGCTCGCCACCGCGCACCCGGCCAAGTTTCCCGCCGCCGTCGAGGAGGCCAGCGGCCAGCATCCGCCCTTGCCTGCCCACATGGCCGACCTTTATGACCGCGAGGAACGCATCACCGAGTTGCCCAACGATCTGGGCGCCATCGAATCTCTGATAAAAGAACGGACCGCCCATTGAGCGTCAATCTCACCACCCTTCCCAACGGCTTTCGCATCGTGACCGAGAACATGCCGGGGCTGAAATCCGCGGCGATCGGCGTCTGGGTTCTGGCCGGGGCGCGTAACGAGCTGCCGCAGCAGAACGGCATCGCGCATTTCCTCGAGCATATGGCCTTCAAGGGCACGAAGCGGCGCAGCGCCTTGCAGATCGCCGAGGCGATCGAGGATGTGGGCGGCTATATCAACGCCTACACGAGCCGCGAGGTGACGGCCTATTACGCCCGCGTGCTCGAGCAGGACGTGCCGCTCGCGCTCGATGTGGTGGGCGATATCCTGCGCAACTCGGTCTTCGACGTCTCCGAGATCGAAACGGAGCGCGGCGTGATCCTTCAGGAGATCGGGCAGGCGCTCGACACGCCCGATGACATCATCTTCGACTGGCTGCAGGAGAAGGCCTATCCCGACCACCCGCTCGGCCGCGCCATCCTCGGCCAGCAAGAGGGCGTCGCGCGGTTCAGCCGCGAGGATCTGACCGGCTTCGTCGATCAGCATTACAATCCGGGCCAGATGGTGCTCTCGGCGGCGGGCGCCGTCGATCATGAGGCGCTGGTGAAGGCTGCCGAGCGCATGTTCGGCGACATGACTCCCAAGGAGGTGCAGGAGGCGCCTCGCGCGCAGTTTCGCGGCGGCGAGAGCCGCACTGTCAAGGTGCTCGAGCAGGCGCATATGGCGCTGGCCTTCGAATCGCCCGACTATGGCGATCCGGCGATCCACGCGGCGCAGATCTATTCCACCGCGCTCGGCGGGAGCATGTCCTCGCGCCTCTTTCAGGAGATCCGCGAGAAGCGGGGCCTGTGCTACACCATCTACGCGCAGGCGGGAGCCTATGCCGATACCGGCATGATGACGATCTACGCCGGCACCTCGGGCGATTCCATGGCCGGTCTGGCCGAGATCACCATCGACGAGATGAAACGCGCCGCGAGCGACATGCGCCCCGACGAGATCGAGCGCGCGCGGGCGCAGATGAAGGCGGGCCTTCTGATGGGGCTGGAAAGCCCGAGCAACCGGGCCGAGCGCCTCGCGCGGATGATTCAGATCTGGGGCCGCGTGCCCGGCGTCGAGGAGGTGGTCGAGAAGATCGATGCCGTGACGCTGGCCGATGTGCGCGCCATCGCCGAGCGCACCGTCGCTGAGGCGCCCGCCGCGCTGGCGCTCTATGGCCCGGTCGAGGACGCGCCGACGCTGGAGGCTCTGCAGACCCGGCGCGCTGCGTGATGCTGCTGACGCGGCGCAAGATCCGTATCGAGACCGAGCGGATGAGCCTGCGCCAGCCGATGATGAGCGATTTTCGGGACTGGGCGCATCTGCGCCGCGTCTCGGCTGATTTCCTGACCCCGTGGGAGCCGACATGGGCCGCCGACCATTTGTCGCGCAAGGGTTTCACCAATCGCGTCTATTGGGCGCAGCGCAGCATTTCGGGCGGCACGGCGCTCCCGCTTTTCCTCATCCGGCGCGAGGACGAGCGCCTTCTGGGGGCCATCACGCTCGACAATATCCGGCGCGGTCCGAGCCAGTCCGGCACGCTCGGCTATTGGATCGGCGAGGCCTATGCGCGGCAGGGCTACATGCGCGAGGCGATCCCTGCGGTCGTGCATTACGCGTTCGACCGGCTCGACCTGAGCCGGATCGAGGCGGCGTGTCTGCCGTCGAACACGGCGTCGCGCGGCCTTCTGGAGAAATCCGGTTTCAAATACGAGGGCGTCGCGCAGAGCTATCTTCAGATCGGCGGGCGCTGGCGCACGCATGTCCTTTATGCCGCGCTGCGCGGTGATCGGCGCGGGCGCAGCGACGCGGGGCTTTGAGCGCCGCTTTTGCCATTTGCGGCCCCTGCGCGCGGCGCTAGGATCGGACGCATGAGCGATCCCGCCGATTTTCTGTCCCGTCTCTCCGGCGCCTTGCCCGCCGCCGCGCTGCGCGCGGTCGCGCCGCGCTACCTCTCCGAGCCGCGCGGGCGCTGGGAAGGGCGGGCCTGCGCCGTCGTCGCGCCCGGAAGCGCCGAGGAGGCGGCGACCGCGCTCCGGCTCGCCTGCGAAGCGCGCGTGCCGGTCATCCCCTATGGCGGGGGCACGGGCCTCGTCGGCGGGCAGGTGGCGCAAGGCGGGGCCGCGCCGCTGCTCGTCAGCCTCGAGCGGATGACGCGCATCCGCGAGGTCTATCCGGATGAAAACGTGATGATCGTCGAGGCGGGCGCGATCCTGTCAGACGTGCATGACGCCGCCGAGAAGGCGCACCGCCTCTTTCCGCTCAGCATCGCGGCCAAGGGCAGCGCACGGATCGGCGGGCTGCTGGCCACCAACGCGGGCGGCGTCAACGTGCTGCGCTACGGTAATGCGCGCGATCTGTGCCTCGGGCTCGAGGCCGTGATGCCGTCGGGCGAGGTCTGGCACGGGCTGAAACGGCTGCGCAAGGACAATACGGGCTATGATCTGCGCAATCTTCTGATCGGCTCCGAAGGCACGCTCGGCCTCATTACCGCCGCGTCGCTCAAACTTGCGCCGCGCCCGGCGGGCGAGGGCACCGCGCTGATGGTGGTCGAAGGGCCGGCGGCCGCGCTGCGCCTCTTGTCGATGGCGCGCGATCATATGGGCGAGGGGGTCAGCGCCTTCGAGCTGATGCACCGCGAGGGCCTGAATTTCCTTGCCGAGACGATGCCGCAGGTGCGCCAGCCCTGGGAGGCAGCGCCCGAATGGTTCGTGCTGATCGACGTGGGCCTCGCGCGCGGGCTCGATCCCGCGGGCGCGCTCGAGGCGCTTTTCGAGGCGGCGCTGGAGGCGGGGCTGGTCAGCGACGGCATGATCGCGCAGTCCGAAGGACAGCGCACGGATTTCTGGACCATCCGCGAATCCATCCCCGAGGCGAACCGCCATATCGGCGCCATCAGCTCGCATGACGTCTCCCTGCCGCTCGGCGCGGTGGCCGAGTTCGTCGCTGCGGCGCCCGGCGCGCTTGCCCGGATCGGCGCCTTCCGCATCAATTGCTTCGGCCATCTGGGCGACGGAAATCTGCATTACAACGTCTTTCCGGTGCCGGGCCGCAGCCGCGTCGAGCACGAGGATCAGCGCGATGCGATCAAGACATGCGTGCATGACATGGTTCACGCGCTCGGCGGTTCGGTCAGTGCCGAGCACGGTATCGGCCGGCTCAAGGTGGGCGATCTCGAGCGCTATGGCGATCCAGCCAAGCTTGCGGCGATGCGCGCGATCAAGGCTGCGCTCGATCCGGCGGGGATCATGAATCCGGGCGCCGTCCTGAGAGTGCTCTGAGGCGCCAAAGAAAAAGCGGGCCCGAAGGCCCGCTTTGACATCTCTCGATCAAGCAAAAACTTAGGGCCAGTTGACCTCGTTGAAGATCGCCTGCGCCTCTTTCGCCTTCGAGGCGAAGACGGCCGTCGGCGTGGTGGTGTCGGCCTTGAACTCGCCGAGACGGTCGGTGCTCTCGTTGGTGACGCCCTCGACTGCCGGATACTCGTTGTTCTGGCTTGCGAAATGCGTCTGGGCGAAATCGCTGGTCAGGAATTCGAGCAGCGCCTTGGCCTCTTCTGGGTTGGGCGCGGATTTGGCCATCGCGGCGGCGGTCAGGTTCACATGCGTGCCGCGACCGTCCTGGTTGGGCCAGACCCAGCCGATATTGTCGGTGTTAGACGTCAGCCCTTCGACCTCTTCGCTGAAGGCGCGCAGGTAGTAGTAGTGGTTCGACACCGCGATGTCGCACTCGCCCGAGACGATCCCGAGAAGCTGATCGGTATCGCCGCCCTGCGGCTCGCGCGCCATGTTCTCGGCCACGCCCGCGGCCCATTCCTTGGCTGCCTCGGCGCCATCGGCCTCGATGATCGAAGCGAGCAGCGACTGGTTGTAGATGTTCGTGGAGGAGCGGATGCAGATCTGGCCTTCGTATTGCGGATCGGCCAGCGCCTCGTAGGTCTGCGGCGGGTTCTCGACGCGGTCCTTGGCGTAGAAGATTATGCGTGCGCGCTGGCTGACGCCGAACCACAGATCGTCCGGGTGACGCAGGTTCGCGGGAATAGCCTCGTTGATGACCTCGGAATTGTAGGGCTGGAGGATCTCGGTCTCCTCGGCGCGCGCCATGCGGCCCGCATCGACGGTGATGAACACGTCCGCCGGGCTGTTGTCGCCCTCGGCCTCGAGACGCGCGATCAGCTCGTCGGCCTTGCCTTCGATGCGGTTGACCGTGATGCCAGTCTCTTCGGTGAACTTGTTGTAGAGCGCATCGTCGCTGTCATAGTGGCGCGAGGAGTAGACGTTGACCTCTGCGGCCATGGCGGTGCCGGCCAGCGCGACCAGCGACGTGGCGAGGGTGAAAGAGCGTAGCATGGACGAGAATCCTTTTATTCTGACAAAATTCATCAACTACATCTCTTTTCCGACAAAAAGAGTCAAGCGTCGATCTTGCGCGCTGCACCTTGCGCCCGCGACCAATCGTCATCATTCTCGCTCGGACATATGACGAGACGTCACGAGGAGGGGAGGCCGCGATGACATTCGCCGTTCGACAGGATGCGCTGGATATCCAGAACGAGATGCCGTGGGAGGCGCGCGAGCGCCCCGCGACGATGCACGCCATGCTGGCCGAGACGGCCCGCGCCTTTCCAGACCGTCCGGCCATCGGCTATCAGCTGACATCGGGCGCCAAGGATCCGGCGGTGACGCAGACCTGGGCCGAATTTCATGCCGAAGTCTGCCGCGCCGCCAATCTCTTCCGCAGCCTCGGCGTGCAGGAGAGCGACGCCGTGGCGCTGGTTCTGCCCAATTGCCTCGAGACGGCGGCGGCCACCTTGGGCGCGATGATCGCGGGCATCGTCGCGCCGATCAATCCGCTGCTCGAGCCCGAGCAGATCGCCGCGCTCTTGCGCGAGACGGGCGCGCGCGTCGTCGTGACGCTCAAGGCGTTTCCCAAGACCGATATCAGCGCCAAGACCGCCGAGGCCGTGCGTCACGCGCCGAAGGTCGGCACGGTGCTCGAGATCGACCTCAACCGCTATCTGCGCCCGCCGAAAAGCTGGATCGTGCCGTTCATCCGCCCGCGCGACACCACCAAGCATCGCGCCGATGTGCTGAGCTACGCCGCCGAGGTCGCGCGCCAGCCCAAGACGCTCAGCTTCGACGACGGCGGCAAGGACCGCATCGCGGCCTATTTCCACACAGGCGGCACGACCGGCATGCCGAAGATGGCGCAGCACCGCTATTCCGGCATGGTCTATAACGGATGGATCGGCGACCACCTTCTCTTCACCGAGAAGGACGTGCTGATGTGCCCGCTGCCGCTCTTTCACGTCTTCGCCTGCCATGTCGTGCTTATGTCGGCGCTGAAATCGGGCGCGCAGATCGTGCTGCCGACACCCGCCGGTTATCGCGGCGAAGGCGTGATCGGCAATTTCTGGAAGCTGTGCGAGCGCTGGGGCGTGACCTTCGTCATCACCGTGCCGACCGCCGTCGCGGCGCTCATGCAGCGCAAGGTGGATGCCGATATCAGCCGGGTCCAGAACGCCTTTTCCGGCAGCGCGCCGATGCCGCTCGAGCTTTTCAAGCGGTTCGAGGGCGCGACCGGCATGAAGGTGATCGAGGGTTACGGCCTGACCGAGGTGACCTGCCTTGTGTCGGTCAACCCGCCCGAGGGCGAGAAGAAAGTCGGCTCGGTCGGCATTCCGCTGCCCTATACGGATGTGCGCATCATCCGCATGACGGATGACGGCCCGGTGCGCTGCGAGCCTGACGAGGTGGGCGAGATCTGCATCAACAATCCCGGCGTATCGGTGGGCGAGACCTATACCGATCCCGCCCGCAACCGCGATCTTTTCCACGGCGACTACCTGCGCACGGGCGATCTGGGCCGCATCGACGCGGACGGCTATCTGTGGATCACCGGGCGCGCCAAGGATCTCATCATTCGCGGCGGGCACAATATCGACCCCGCCGAGATCGAGGAGGCGCTGATGGCGCATCCCGCCGTCGCGGGCGCCGGCGCGATCGGCCAGCCCGACGCGCATTCGGGCGAGTTGCCTTGCGCCTATGTGGAGCTTGTCGAGGGCGGCGAGGTCACGTCCGAGGCGCTGCTCGAGCATTGCCGCCAGCGCGTGCGCGAACGGGCGGCGATCCCGAAATACATCGAAATTCTTGATGAATTGCCGAAAACCGCCGTGGGCAAGGTCTTCAAGCCCGACCTTCGCAAGCTCGCGATCAAGCGGATCTACGACAAGGCCCTCGAAGAGGCCGGGAGCGACGCGCGCGTCGCCAAGGTTTACGACGACAAGAAACGCGGCCTCGTCGCCCAGATCGACGGAAGCGCGAGCGACGACCGCGTCGGCGCGGCGCTGGGCGAATTCACGCGCCCGTGGGAATGGGCGGACGGCACGCAGAACGGCAGCGACAAGGACAAGACGTCATGAGCCAGGAAACATTCCGCATCGATCCCGCCCCGCCCATGCAGCCCTCGTCGCTGACCGGCGCGGATGCCTTCACGACCGACGACCGCTCGGAAGGCAACCACACCCATTTCGAGACCGCCGACGAGAGCATCTCGGTCGGCACGTGGGAATGCGCGCCCTGCCGCGAGGTGGTCGCGTCCTGGCCGGTGCACGAGATGATGACCGTGGTCGAGGGGGCGGTGACGCTCACGCATGAGGACGGGCGGAGCGAAAGCTTCGGGCCGGGCGATACGTTCTACATCGCCAAGGGCCAGCATGTCGTCTGGGAGATCACCCAGAAGCTGCGCAAGATGTACATGATCGTCGCCTGACGGCGGCGTCCCCCAAGGGTTTTCGCGCAACCCTTGGGGGTATCTTTCCGCTGGAGGCTTGGCTCAGCTGACGTCCTTGTAGCTGACCTCGGGCGTGTCCTTGCCCGCTTTCTCGCGGCGCACGATGAGGCGGCTCAGCGCGTGGACATAGGCCTTGGCCGAGGCGACGACGGTATCGGTATCCGCCGATTGGCCGGTCACGATCCGCCCGCCTTCTTCCATCCGCACCGAGACGGTCGCCTGCGCGTCCGTGCCTTCGGTCACGGCATGCACCTGGTAGAGTTGCAGCCGCGCCTCATGCGGGAAGAGCTGCTTGACCGCGTTGAAGCTGGCATCGACCGGCCCGTCGCCGGTGGCTTCGGTGCTGTGCTCGGCCCCGTCGATCAGGAGCGTCAGCGCGGCGGTCTGCGGCCCTTCGGTGCCGCAGACGACACGCAGCGACTTGATGACAAGGCGGTTTTCGTCCTCGGCGGCCTCGGTGGTGGCGAGCGCGATCAGGTCCTCGTCATAGACCTCCTTCTTGCGGTCGGCGAGTTCCTTGAACCGCACGAACACATCGTTCAGCTGGTTCTCGGCCAGCTCATAGCCCAGATCCTTCAGCTTGGAGCGCAGCGCGGCGCGGCCCGAATGCTTGCCCATGACGATATTCGTCTCGGCAAGGCCCACATCGGCGGGGCGCATGATCTCGAAGGTCTCGGCATTCTTGAGCATGCCGTCCTGATGGATGCCGCTCTCATGCGCGAAGGCGTTCTTGCCGACGATCGCCTTGTTGAACTGCACGGCGAAGCCGCTGACCGTGGCGACGCGGCGCGAGATGTTCATGATCTTGGTCGTGTCGATGCCGGTCCGGTAGGGCATGATGTCGCCGCGCACCTTCATGGCCATCACGACCTCTTCCAGCGCGGTGTTGCCCGCGCGCTCGCCGAGGCCATTGATCGTGCATTCGATCTGCCGCGCGCCGCCCTCGACGGCGGCGAGGCTGTTGGCCGTCGCCATGCCCAGATCGTTGTGGCAATGCGTCGCGAAGATGATCTCGTCCGCGCCGGGCACCTCCTTGATGAGGCGGCGGATCAGCTCGGCGGATTCGACGGGCGCAGTATAGCCCACCGTGTCGGGGATGTTGATCGTGGTCGCGCCCGCCTTGATGGCGATCTCGACGACGCGGGCGAGATAGTCCCACTCGGTGCGGGTCGCGTCCATGGGCGACCATTGCACGTTGTCGCAAAGGTTGCGCGCATGGGTCACCGTCTCGTGGATGCGCTCGGCCATCTCGTCCTGCGTGAGGTTCGGGATGGCGCGGTGCAGCGGCGAGGTGCCGATGAAGGTGTGGATGCGCGGCTGGCGGGCGTGCTTCACCGCCTCCCAGCAGCGGTCGATATCCTTGAGGTTCGCCCGCGCGAGGCCGCAGATCACGGCATCCTTGCTGCGCTTGGCGATCTCCGAGACGGCGCGGAAATCGCCCTCGGAGGCGATGGGAAAGCCCGCCTCGATGATATCGACGCCCATCTCGTCCAGAAGCTGCGCGATCTCCAGCTTCTCGGCATGGGTCATGGTGGCGCCAGGCGATTGCTCGCCGTCGCGCAGGGTGGTGTCGAAGATATAGACGCGGTCTTTGCCTTCGTCCGAGGCGCGCTTTTTGGGTGTATGGGTCATGGTCGTCTTCCGTCTCAAATATGGTCTTTGGCGGCCGCTGGCGCGCCGCTGTTGCCGGTGTTGGGCTCGCCCTTCGGCTCGATCAGCAGGACATGCGCCTCCGCATCGGCGCGGGGGCGATGGACCTGGCCCGCTGGCACGACGACAAGCTCGCCCGCCCCGAAGGTGACGCTCTCGGCGCCCTCGTAATCCATCGTCACGCTTCCCGAAAGCACGAGAAAGAAATCGTCCGTGTCCGCGTGGCTGTGGAAGGGAAATTCGCCCGCGAATTTCACGACCATCACATCGTTGCCATTGTAACTGGCGACGACCTTGGGGTCCCAATGGGTCTCGAATTGCGCCAGCTTGGCGGCAAGATTGATTTTCTGCATGGTTTTGGTCCTGATGCTGATCCGGGTGGGGTTCCGGCGCGCTATGTCACATCCCCTGAGCGCTCGCGCCGGGCCGGCACGCTCAGAGGCGACTAAGCAGCAGGAGGGCAGCAAGGCGCGCACGGGCGGGGCCGTGGGCATCCGTAGGGATATGCTGCGCGTTCGTCATGGCCCTGACGTTACGCAAAGCGCGCGGTGATGAAAAGACGGTTTTTTCCATACCGGGCGTTGAAGGGCCGGGCCGCGCCTCTACCATTCGGGCCATGACACACAGATCCCTCATCATCGGCGCCTCGGGCGGTATCGGCAGCGCGATCACCGCGCGGCTCAAGGAAAACGGCAGTGACGTGACGACGCTCTCGCGCAGCGAGGACGGGCTCGATGTCACCGACGAGGCGAGCGTCGCGGACTGCATGAAGAAGGCCGAGGGCGAGTTTCAGCTGATTTTCGTCGCCACCGGCGCGCTGGAAGTGGACGGCGCCGAGCCGGAAAAGGCGCTGAAGGACATCAGCGCCAAGGCGATGGCGGATCAGTTCGCGGTCAATTGCATCGGGCCGTCGCTCGTCATGAAGCACGCGCTGCCGATGCTGCCGCGCAAGGGGCCTTCGTGCTTCGCCGCGCTTTCGGCGCGGGTCGGCTCCATCGGCGACAACCAGATCGGCGGATGGTATTCCTACCGCACCGCCAAGGCCGCCCTCAACCAGATGATCCACGGCGCCGCGATCGAATTGAAGCGCACGCACAAGGAGGCTGTCTGCGTCGCGCTCCATCCCGGCACCGTCGCCACGGATTTCACCGCGAAATACGCGGGCCGCCACAAGACCGTGGAGCCGAGCGAGGCCGCGCATAATCTGCTGAGCGTGCTCGAAGGGCTCGGCCCGGACGATACCGGCCTTTTCTTCGACTGGCAGGGCGAGCGGGTGGAGTGGTGAGCCCGCGCCTCGTTCTCGTCCTCGGCGATCAGCTGAGCAAGGGGCTGAGCGCGCTCGCCAAGGCCGACAAGGAGCGCGACGTCGTCGTCATGGCCGAGGTGACGGACGAGACGGGCTATGTGCCGCACCATCCCAAGAAGATCGCACTGATCCTGTCGGCAATGCGCCATTTCGCGCAGGAGCTGCGCGAGGATGGCTGGACCGTGGACTATTCCAAGCTCGATGACGCCGAGAACAGCGGCTCCATCCCCGGCGAGCTTTTGCGCCGCGCCGATGCGCATGGGGCGCGCGAGGTGATCTGCACCCGGCCCGGCGAATGGCGCCTGATCGGGGCGCTGGACGACATGCCGCTCGATCTGACCACGCTGGCGGATGATCGGTTCATCGCATCGCTCGATGAGTTCAACGATTGGGCCGAGGGCCGCAAAGAGCTGCGGATGGAGTATTTCTACCGCGAGATGCGGCGCAAGACCGGGCTGATGATGAAGGATGGCGAGCCGGCCGGCGACAAGTGGAATTTCGACCACGACAACCGCAAGCCCGCGCAGTCCGACATGCTGCGCAGCGCGCCCATGTCCTTCACGCCCGACGAGATCACCGAGGAGGTGCTGGAGCTTGTCGAGCGGCGCTTCGACAACAATTTCGGCACCCTGCGCCCCTTCAACTTCGCGGTGACGCGGGGCCAGGCCCTGCGCGCGCTCGATCACTTCGTGAAATACCTGCTCGAAGGCTTCGGCGACTATCAGGACGCGATGCTGACGGGCGAGCCGTTTCTCAACCACTCGCTCCTCTCGCCCTACATCAATCTCGGGTTGCTCGGACCTCTGGAGGTATGCCAGCGGGTCGAAGAGGCGTGGAAGGATGGCGATGCGCCGATCAACGCCGCCGAGGGCTATATCCGCCAGATCATCGGCTGGCGCGAATACATGCGCGGCATCTATTTCCGCGAGGGGCCGGACTACACCTCGCGCAACATCCTGCGGCATGACCGCAAGCTGCCGTGGATGTATTGGGGCGGCGAGACGAAAATGGCCTGCATGAAGGCCGCCATCGGCCAGACGCGGGACGAGGGATACGCCCACCATATCCAGCGCCTCATGGTCACCGGCAATTTCGCGCTGCTGGCCGGGATCGCGCCCGAAGAGGTGCACGAGTGGTATCTGTCGGTCTATGTCGACGCGTATGAGTGGGTCGAAGCGCCCAATGTGATCGGCATGAGCCAATGGGCCGATGGCGGCATCATCGCATCGAAGCCCTATGTCAGTTCCGGCAACTATATCAACAAGATGTCTGACTATTGCGACGGCTGCGCCTATTCGGTGAAGCAAAAGACAGGCGAGGGGTCCTGCCCGTTCAACACGCTCTATTGGCAGTTCCTGGACCGGCATCGCCAGCGGTTCGAGGGCAATCACCGCATGGGCATGGTGTTCCGCACATGGGACAAGATGGACGCGGAAAAGCGCCGCGAGGTGCTCGATACTGCCGAGGCGTTTCTCGATCGGATGGACGCGGGCGAGGTGGTTTAGGGCTGGTGCCCTTTCTTAATCCATGCCGCCGCATTTCGCCCCGCGTGAAGCCCCGTCGCAAGGCAGGCCGTGATGAGATAGCCGCCCGTCGGTGCCTCCCAATCCAGCATCTCCCCGGCGGCGAAGGTGCCTGGGCGGTCCTTCAGCATCAGCGCGGCATCCAGCGCCTCCCAGCGCAGCCCGCCCGCCGTCGAGATCGCCTGATCCATCGGCAGCGGGCCCTTGTGACTCACCGGGAGCGCTTTGATCATGGGCGCCAGATCATCGGGCAGGGGCCGTGCGAATTCCATCAGCAGCGCCTGCTTCTCGGGCGTCCATTTCAGCGCCTTGCGCAGGTGGTTCGCGATGCTCTCCTTGCCGCGCTTGCGGGCGAGGCGGCGGCGCACCTCCTCGAGCGTCAGATCGGGCATGAGGTCCAGCGTGAGCGCCGCGCCTTCCCGCACCGCGCGCGACACCTCGTAGATGCCGCCGCCCTCGATCCCGGCGCGGCTGAGCACGATCTCGCCGCGCGATGCCATGTGCCCGGCATGCAGCGCGATCCCTTTGACGGGGCGGCCGACATGACGCTCCATATGCGCTGACCAGTCCACCGCGAAACCCATGTTCGCGGGCTGGAAGGGCGCCACCTTGCCCGGCAGATGCGCGGCCCATGCGCCGTCCGAGCCGAGCCGCGCCCAGCTCGCCCCGCCGCAGGCCAGAACGCAGGCCCCGGGGGTCAGCCGCCGGTCGCCGTCGGGCGTCTTCATGAGCACCTCACCGCCGTCCCAGCCCAGCCAGCGCCAGCGCCGCATGATCCGCACGCCCATCCCCTCCAGACGCGCGAGCCACGCGCGCAGGAGGGGCGAGGCCTTCATCACCTCGGGAAAGACGCGCCCTGTCGAGCCTGTGAAAAGCGGCTGGCCCAGCCCGCGCGCCCAGTCCTGCACCGCGTCCGGGCCGAAGGCCGCAAGGATCGGATGGAGCGGCGCCGCGTCCGCGCCAAAGGCCGCGCGGAACGCCTCATCCTCCTCGGCCTTCGTCAGGTTCAGGCCGGATTTCCCTGCCATCAGGAACTTGCGCGCGGGCGATGGCTTGGCCTCGGCCACGATCACCGAATGGCCCCCGCGCGCCAGCGCCTCCGCGGCCATCAGACCGGCCGGACCCGCGCCGATGACGAGCGCAAAGGGCGTGTTTTCAGCGATCAATTCCTTGCCTCCCCGCGCAGCCGCGCCATCCTCATGGGCCGAAGAGACCCGAGGATCAAGCGATGGACGCCGAGCACCCGATATGCCCGATCTGCCAGCGCCCCATCCCGCCCGATGCGCGGCAGAGCCTCCATCACCTCGTGCCCAAGCTGAAGGGCGGCAAGGGCGGCCCGGTCGTTCTGGTCCATCAGATCTGTCATAACGAGATCCACGCGACGCTGAGCGAGGCGGAGCTTGCCCGCGAGTTCAACACGCCCGAGGCGCTGCGTGCGCATCCGAGGCTGGCCAAGTTCATCGCATGGGTCCGCAAGCGCCCGCCGACCTTCCATTCGAAAACGCCGAAGAAGATGCGGGGCCGCAAGTGATCTAGGCGCCGCGAACGGTGTCGATCATCAGTTGCACATTGGCCGGGTCCGCATCGGGCGTGATGCCGTGCCCGAGGTTGAAGATATGCGGGCCGCCCTGCAGCGCCTCGACGATGGCGCGCGTCTCGCGCACCAGATCGTCGCCGCCCGTCACCATGTGCCGCGAGGCGAGATTGCCCTGCACGCAGCCGCCGGGCTGCACATGCTCGGCCACCCACTGGGCGCTCACGCTGTCGTCCACGGCGACGCAATCGGCGCCCGTGGCGGCGTGAAAGCCGATATACTTCTCGCCGGCCTGACGCGGGAAGGCGATGATGGGCGTGTTCGGGTGGCGCTTTTTCAGCTCGGAGATGATCTTCTTTGTAGGCTCCAGCGCGTAGCGGTCGAAATCGGGGCCTTTCAGTGATCCGGCCCAGCTATCGAAGATCTTGACGACCTCCGCGCCCGCGTCGATCTGCGCTGAAAGGTATTCGATCGTCGCCGCTGTAATACGCTCGATCAGCGCATCGAACACCGCGGGATGCGTTCCCTTCAGCTCATGCGCGGGGCCTTGGTCGGGTGTGCCCTTCCCGGCGATCATGTAGGTGGCGACGGTCCAGGGCGCGCCGGCGAACCCGATCAGCGTCGTCTCTTTGGGCAGCGCCGAGGCGAGGTTGCGCACCGTCTGGTAGATCGGCGACAGGGTCTCGTGGATCTCGTCCACGGGGCGCAGCTGCGCCAGTTCCGCCTCGCCCGTGATGGTCGAAAGGCGCGGGCCTTCGCCGGTGACGAACCACAGATCCGCGCCCAGGGCCTGCGGCACCAGAAGGATGTCGGCGAAAAGGATCGCGGCGTCGAAGCCGTAGCGGCGGATGGGCTGAAGCGTCACCTCGGTCGCCAGATCGGGATTGTAGCAGAGCGAGAGAAAATCCCCGGCCTCGGCCCGCGTCGCCTTGTATTCGGGCAGGTAGCGGCCCGCCTGGCGCATCATCCAGATGGGCGGCGTCGGCAGCGTCTCGCCCGCGAGCGCGCGCAGGATCGTCTTGTCCGGGGTGGGGTGGGCCATGATGCGTCCTTCTCTCTGCGTCCCGGGTGGTCGCCGCGCGATGATGCGATGTCAACCCTGCGCTCTATTGCGTCGTGTCCCACGCACAATTAAACCTCCTGCATGACAATGCAAATGCCCACTCCCATGGCCCCGATGAAACTGGGCACACGCGGCTCGCCGCTTGCGCTCGCGCAGGCGAACGAAACACGCGCGCGCCTTGCCGAAGCGCATGACCTGCCGCTCGAGGCGTTCGAGATCGTGGTGATCAAGACCACGGGTGACCGGATCATTGACCGGCCGCTGAAGGAGATCGGCGGCAAGGGGCTTTTCACCCGCGAGATCGAGGAGGCGCTCCTGTCGGGCGAGATCGACATCGCGGTGCATTCGATGAAGGACATGCCGACGCTCCAGCCTGAGGGGCTTTTGCTCGACACCTATCTGCCGCGCGAGGATGTGCGCGACGGGTTCGTCTCGCCGGGGCATGCCACGCTGGCGGATCTGCCGGAGGGTGCGAAGGTCGGCACGTCGTCCCTGCGCCGCCGCGCGCAGGTGCTCGTGGCCTATCCGCATCTCGAGGTGGTCGAGTTTCGCGGCAACGTCCAGACCCGGCTGAAGAAGCTCGAGGACGGCGTCGCATCCTGCACCTTCCTCGCCATGGCGGGCCTCAACCGTTTGGGGCGCACGGATGTGGCGCAAAGCGCGCTCGATCCGTCGGTTATGCTGCCCGCCATCGCGCAGGGCGCCATCGGGATCGAACGGCGCGCGAATGATGCCCGCGCCGCCGAGATGCTGAGCGCGATCCACCACGCGGAGACGGGCCAGCGCCTCGCCGCCGAGCGCGCGTTTCTGGCCGCTTTGGATGGCTCCTGCGAGACGCCCATCGCCGGGCTGGCCGAGCTCGACGGCGACATGCTGCACCTGCGCGGTGAGGTGCTGCGCCCCGACGGCTCGCAATCGATCAAGGATGCGCGCAGCGCGCCCATCGCGGACGGAGCCGAGCTGGGCCGCGCCATGGCGGCGGACATGCTGCGCGAGGCGGGGCCGGGCTTTTTCGACTGGCGGGAGTGACTACCGCGCGGGGCGCATGTCCTTGAGCGCGAGAAGCGCCGCGCCCGCCAGCATCAATCCGCCGCAGATCTTGTTCACAAGGCCGAAGCGCGCGCCGCGCAGGGCGCCCGCCGCCCGTGCGCCGAGCCACCCCCAAAGCATCAGGATCGCGCCGTCGACCACCAGATAGGTCGCGCCGAGAATGGCCAGGTGTGGCAGCACCGGCGCGGCGGGGTCGATGAATTGCGGGAAAAGCGCGCCGAAGAACACGACGGCGAAGGGATTGGCCATCGATGTGAGGAAGCCTTGGCGATAGAGGCGCGCGGCGCTGTTCTGCGCGGGGCTGGCCTCGTCCGCGCCGCCCTTCGACAGGATCAGCTGCAACCCGATCCACGCAAGATAGGCGACGCCCAGCCACCTGATGAGGGCGAAGGCCGTGGCCGAAGTGGCGATGATCGCCGCAAGGCCGAAGGCGGCGGCGCTCATCTGGATTGCGTTGGCCGAAAGGTCTCCGAACACCGTCCAGAGGCTGCGCCGCAGCCCGTGGCGGATAGCGTTTGAAATGATCAGAAGCTGGTTGGTATCGGGCGGCGTGGCGAAGAACACGGCCACTGCAGCGAGGTAGAGCAGGTAGGTCTCGAGGCTCATCGGGCGCCCCTTCCGGGTTCACTCCACCGCGCGGATCAGCTTGCGCTCCAATACCCGCAGCACCTGCCGCAGGTCCGCGCCGCGCTTGAGGATCTGGCCGTCCATCCCGATCACGGCGTATTGCCCCTGCCTTCCGCGCAGCTTGGGGCGCTTCTCGATCCGGTAGAGCGGATGCTCGGCCGTGCGGCGAAAGACCGAGAAGACGGCCACGTCGCGCAGGCTCGAGATGCCGTAGTCGCGCCACTCGCCCGCCGCCACCATGCGCCCGTAGAGCGACAGGATGATGCCCAGCTCGGTCCGGTGAAAGGCCACCTGATCCGGCGCGGCGAATGCGGGTGCGATGGGTTGGTAGTTCATACGTTCAGACTTGCCCTGAATGTCCGCGAAATCAAGCGTCTTGCGCGGCTCAGGCGAATTGGCCGTGGCAGAACCATCCGGGGCTGAGCGCCGCGCCATGCGCATAGAAGAGCCAGAGCCGCGCCCCGCCTGCCGTCACGACGTCCCAATAGTCGCGCACGCCGCTGCGCCATTCGGGATCGTCGAGCCACCATTCTGGCGCGATGCGCTCGGGGCCGGTGGCGCCCGCCAGCGCGTGATCCTGCCCGCGCCAGCGGAACGTCGCGGGCGGGCGCGGGCTTTCGGGGGCGGTGACCAGTTCGGGACGCCAGAGCAGGAGGGGGCGCGGGCCGGGCGGCGTGGGCCATGCACCGGACGCGGCGGGCTGCGACCATGCGGCGGGCTGCACGCTGCTGCATTTCTCGGGGATGTGGCTGCTGGCCGGATGGCGCCGCGTGATCGCATCGAGGCCGACGCGCGCGCCGATGCGCCCGATCAGATCCTCGAGCGCGGTGTCGCGCCCGGCCCTTTGCTGCGCCGCGCGGCCCGCATCGAGATGCCCGGCGGGGCGGGTCTTGTGCACCGGCTCGGTCTGCGTCGCCTCGAGGCGCAGGATGTCGATGCCGGGGCCCGCGTCCAGATCGTCCAGCTTCATCGCCAGAAGCGGCGCGATGCGCTCGGACTGGTCGGCGGGGCGGGCAAGGCCGATCTGCACCCAGGTCGCGGTATCGTCGCAGCGATAGGCTTCGAGCCGAACGGCCCGCGCGCCCTGGCCCTTCTCGCGCAGCATCTCGCACAGGCGCGGCACGAGGCGGGCGAGCGCCGCCTCGACATCCTCGCGCAGCCCGATCGGATCGGGCAGGCTGAGGCGGGTGGCGAAGCGCGGCGGCGCGGCATGGGGCGAGACCGGCTCGGGCACCGCGCCGAGCGCCTGGTCGATGCGCATCAAAAGACCCTTGCCGAAACGCCGCGCGAGCGGGCCGCGCGGCTGGCCGGTCAGATCGCCGATGCGCCGAAGGCCGAGCCGCGCGAGGGCGGCGGCGGTCTCGCCGTCGAGGCGCAGCGCGGTGACGGGCAGGGGGGCGAGCGCCTGCCGCGTCTGGCCGGGCGCGGCGATGCGCGGCGCGGCGCCCTTGGTCTGCGCGGCGGGGGCGGCGCCGCCCCGTTCCCAGTGGCGCCGCTTGGCCGCGCGCGAGCGGGTCGCGCGCGCCTCTTGGTCGATCGCATCGCCCGAGCGGTCGTGCTGCACGCCGCGCCCCGCATAGCGCGCCAGCGCCCAGGCCGCGCCGGGCGTGTCGGCCAGCCCGCATTCCGCCTGTACGCCCAGATCCGCGGCCTCCTGCGTCAGGGTCTCGATCAGCGCCGCCTCGCCGCCGAAAAGATGCGTGCAGCCGGTCACGTCCAGCATCAGCGCATCCGGCGGCTGCGCGGCGACCCAGGGGCTGTAGCGCCCGGCCCAGCGGGTCAGCGCGTTGAGGAACGCCGCCTCGGCATGGGGGTTGCGCACCCGCGTGACGAGGCCCGCGCACATCGCATGCGCATCGCGCGCGGGCTGGCCCACGCGCAGCCCCGCCGCCGAGGCGAGCGGGCAAAGGGCGCTGACGATCTGCATCTGGCCGGTTTCCTCGAGCACGGCGAAGGGCGCGCCGTGCAGATCGCCGAGGCGGCGCAGCAGGCGGTCGGCCCCGAGGCGGGGAAACCAGACGGAGAGGATTCGGCGGGTGGGCATGGCAGTGTTTCGTTCGCTATTTGTTCTTATCGTTATAGCGAGGAAAAACCGAAGTCGAGTCGCGGGGATGCGGCGCGCCGGCCCCGGCTCATCCGCACCAGATGCGCGTGATGCGGCCTTGCCCGTCGATATCCACGTTCAGCCGGGCGGGGTTGTAATCCATCGTCATCGCCATGTCGGGCCCGATGATGCGCAGCGGGCGATCCGGCGCGCTGAAGTCGAAGGCCTTGTGATCCTTGCCGATCCGGTCCGAATAGGCCGTCGCGCCGCAGCTGTCGGTGGCCGCCGGGGTGAAGACCGGCTCTGCCCCGCGCTGGGCGCCCGGCGCGCCTCCGCCGCAGGCGGCGAGCGCCAGCGCGGCGGGCAGGATCAGGGCGGCGGTCGAACGGCGTTGCATGGCGCACTCCTCGGGGCTTGCCCCGCCAGCGTCGCGCAGCCGCGCCGCGAATTCAAGTCCCCCGCTCTGGCGCATTGAAACGCCCGACCATTTCGCCCAAACTCCGCCCGAAGCACGAAACAGCAAGGACAGCATCATGCGCACCACAGCCGCCGTGGCCCTCGAGGCCGGAAAGCCCATGGAAATCATGGAGGTCAATCTCGACGGCCCCAAGAAGGGCGAGGTTCTGGTCGAGATCAAGGCGACGGGCCTGTGCCATACGGACGATTTCACCCTCTCGGGCGCCGATCCCGAAGGCGCCTTTCCCGCGATCCTCGGCCATGAGGGCGCGGGCGTCGTCGTCGAGGTGGGCGAGGGCGTCACGTCGCTCGAGGTGGGCGATCATGTGATCCCGCTCTACACGCCCGAATGCCGCGAATGCGAGTATTGCCTCAATCCCAAGACCAACCTCTGCCAGACGATCCGCGCGACGCAGGGCAAGGGCGTCATGCCCGACGGCACCAGCCGCTTCTCGATGCTCGATGGCACGCCGATCCTGCATTATATGGGCTGCTCGACCTTCTCGAACCATACGGTTCTGCCCGAGATCGCGCTGGCCAAGGTCCGCAAGGACGCGCCTTTCGACAAGATCTGCTATATCGGCTGCGGCGTAACCACCGGCATCGGCGCCGTCATCAACACGGCCAAGGTCGAGATCGGCAGCCGCGCCATCGTCTTCGGCCTCGGCGGGATCGGTCTCAACGTCATTCAGGGCCTGCGCATGGCCGGGGCCAGCCAGATCGTCGGCGTGGATATCGACCCCAAGAAGGTCGAGATGGCCAAGCGCTTCGGCATGACCGATTTCGTCAACCCGAACGAGGTGAAGGGCGATCTCGTCGGCCATCTCGTCGAGCTGACGGGCGGCGGCGGCGACTACACCTTCGACGCCACGGGAAATGTGGGCGTGATGCGCACCGCTCTGGAAGCGTCGCACAAGGGCTGGGGCGAGAGCGTCATCATCGGCGTCGCACCGGCGGGCGCCGAGATCGCGACGCGCCCCTTCCAGCTGGTCACGGGCCGCACATGGAAGGGCACCGCCTTCGGCGGCGCGCGGGGCCGCACGGATGTGCCCAAGATCGTCGACTGGTACATGGACGGCAAGATCGAGATCGATCCGATGATCACGCATATCCTCAAGCTCGAGGAGATCAACAAGGGCTTCGAGATGATGCATGCGGGCGAGAGCATCCGCAGCGTGGTGGTTTACTGAGACCCCGTCGCGGGGCCGGCCGGATCGCCGGCCCCGCGCACCGTCCTACCAGCGCGTCATGCGCGTCATGATGTCGGTGGCGAGCGAGGCCGGATCGGGAAGTCCGGCCGCGTTTCCGCCGCCCAGGGTATACCCATTGTAAATTGCGTTCAGCCGCGAGACCGTGTCGGGATGGCTCGGGCTGCCATGCGGCGAGAACATGAATAGCTGCGCCTCGGCCAGATCCTCCGGCTTGGCGCCGAGGGTGGCCATTACGAAGCCCGCATGCCGATCGGCATAAAGCTCGCGCCCCCACGGATAGTTCAGCGCAGCCAGCGTCTGCGGAGGGGCGTATGATCCTAGCTGGATCGCCTCATGCGCCTGCACAAGGTGGCCGATTTCATGCGCGATGACGGCGAGCTGCGCCCACTCGTTCTGGCGCGCCGCGTCGAGCTGCGCCATGAAAGCGGGGTTGTAATGCATGGCGTGACGCCACTGGTTCGGCCCGACCTGCCGGGTGAAGGCCATCGCATTCGGCACCCACGCATTGCGGCACACATAGACGGTCGGCAAGGGCGGCTGGAAATGCTGCCGCGTCATGTCGAGCACGCGCTTGATGAGTTTGCCCGCATAGGCCGACGGCTGAGCGCAGCTGTTGAACACGCCGAAGCCCTGCGCCTCGGCAGCGGTTGAAAAGAGGCCCGCAAGAGCGAGCGATGCCGCGGCACTCAGGCGCGCGAAACCGGATAATTCTTTCATGAAATTCTCCCCATTCGGTACGTAATGCGTAGAGTTAACCATGAAGCGCGCCGGTTCGTCCAATACGCGCGCCCCCTTGCATCGCCCGTGAGGGCCGTTACCTCTTTCGTCCAAGCGATTTCAAACCGGAGCGACCAGATGACCGACGATACCTACACCCCGCCCGAGGTCTGGACGTGGGATGCCGAAAGCGGGGGCAAGTTCGCCTCGACCAACCGGCCCATCGCGGGCGCGACGCACGAGAAGGAGCTGCCGGTGGGCAAGCATCCGTTCCAGCTCTATTCGCTGGCGACGCCGAACGGGGTCAAGGTGACCGTGATGTTCGAGGAGCTGCTCGAGGCCGGGCATGACGCGCAATACGACGCGTGGCTGATCGACATCGGCAAGGGCGACCAGTTCGGAAGCGATTTCACCGAGATCAATCCCAATTCCAAAATTCCCGCGCTGCTCGACCGCTCGCGCGAGACGCCGGTGCGCGTCTTCGAGTCGGGCTCGATCCTGCTGCATCTGGCCGAAAAATACGGCGCCTTCCTGCCCGCCTCGGGCGCGCAGCGCACCGAAGTGCTCAACTGGCTTTTCTGGCAGATGGGCAGTGCGCCCTATCTCGGCGGCGGCTTCGGACATTTCTACCATTACGCGCCCGAGAAATGGGAATACCCGATCAACCGGTTCGCGATGGAGACCAAGCGCCAGCTCGACGTGCTCGACAGGCAGCTCGCCAGCCGCGAGCATATCGCGGGCGAGGTCTACAGCATCGCCGATATCGCGATCTGGCCGTGGTACGGCAATCTGGCGCTCGGCCGCCAATACGGCGATGCGGGCCGCTTCCTCGACGTCGAAAGCTACGAGAACGTGCAGCGCTGGGCCAAGGCGATCGATGCGCGCCCGGCGGTGCAGCGGGGCCGCAAGGTCAACCGCAATTTCGGCGCGCCCGAGATGCAGCTCCACGAGCGCCATGACGCGGCGGATTTCGACACGCGAACGCAGGACAAGATCGGCACGCCCGAATAGGCGTCAGGTGTCGGCCCGGGTCAGGTCCGGGCCGTCGCCGCGCTTGCGCACGGGCACATCCGCGCGGGCCTTCCAATTGTATTTGGTGTCGTTCGCGACATGGTCCCAGTGGAGCCTGCCGCCCGTGCGCCACGGATCGAGCACGATGCCGCGCCGCCAGTCACCGCCGCGCGGGATGACGACGGCGGTGGAATGCTCCAGAAGAAACGGATTATCGGCATTGGCGACAAGCCCGGTGAATTGCAGCGTCGCATAGCGCGCCGCCGTCATTCGCGTCTGGATGTCGCGCGCCCAGTGATAACAGAGGCCACGCTCCTTGATCCCCAGATTGACCTTGGTGTTGTGCACGAGCGGCGGGTCCGTGATCTCGTATTCGCGGGCGAGCTGATCCGAGACGGCATAGGCCATACGCGCCGCGCGCGCGGCCTCGGCCGGGTCCACGTCGGGGCCGAGGCCCAGAATGGCCCGCTCGAGCCCCGCGACACCGCTAACAGTGCCTCCGGGCGCGGGCGCGCCGCCGCAGCCCGCCAGCAGCGCCATTCCGCCCAGTCCCAGGATCATCCCGCGCCGTGTCGTCACCCGCTCGCCCCCCTTGTCGCCTGCGCGCCCAGAAATACCCAAGGCCGCCGCCCAAGGCCAGCCCCGAGGCGCCGCGTGGCCTCCGCTGACGCAGCGGCAAGAGCGCTAGTGCCTTCCGCGCCGATTCGTGCGATGCTGCGGCGCAGCACAACCTTTGGAGGCGGACATGACCGGCAGGATTATCACCATCGCCCAGCAGAAGGGCGGCTCGGGCAAGACGACCGTGACGGCCAATCTCGCGGCGGAACTCGCCGCGCGCGGCCACAAGGTGGCGCTGATCGATACCGACCCACAAGGCAGCCTCGGGCGCTGGTTCATGACACGGCGCGAGGCGATGGCGCATCCCGGCCTCGAATTCTCCACCTCCTCGGCCTGGGGTGTCGATTACGAGGCGGGCAAGCTCGCGGACGGGCATGATTTCGTGCTGGTCGACACGCCGCCCAAGGCCGACAGCGATCTGCGCCCGGCGCTGCGCGCCGCCGATCTGGTGCTGGTCCCCGTCGCCACGAGTCATGTCGATCTCTGGGCCACGGAAAGCGTGCTCGATCTGGCCTCGCGCGCCGGAACCCCGGCGATGATCGTTCTCAACCGCACCCGCGCGGGCACGCGCCTCGGGGCCGAGATCGCCGAGGAGGCCGCGAAGGTCGACGCGGCGCTGGCGGGCGCGGCGCTCGCCAACCGCATCGCCTATGCCGAAACGCTCGGGCGCGGGCAGGCGGTGCGCGATGCCGCACCCAAGGGGCCCGCCGCCGCCGAGGTCGCCGCGCTGGCGGACGATGTTCTGGCCCATCTGCACCGGGCGTAGGATCCGGCTTCATCTTGGCGAAAATACTCATTCGCCCGCGCCGCCTTTCGCCGCGCGCGCAGATAGGGCATGAAGGACCGCAAAGGAGCCCATCATGCGCGACAGCACCCCTCTTCTCGCCGTCCTCATCGACGCCGACAACACCTCGCCCCGCTGGACCAAGGCTATCTTCGACGAGATCGCGGGCATCGGCGAGGCCTCCGTGCGCCGCTGCTACGGTGATTTCTCGTCCCAGCAGATGAGCGGCTGGAACAAGGTGCAGGCCGAGTTCGGGCTTGTCCCGCACCATCAGCCGGCCAACACGGTGGGCAAGAACGCGAGCGATATCGCACTGGTGATCGACGCGATGGACCTCATGCATTCGGGCCGCTTCGACGGGTTCGTGCTGGTCTCGTCGGACAGCGATTTCACCCGGCTGGCCAGCCGCATCCGCGAGCAGGGGCTGGACGTCTTCGGCATCGGCGCGAAGAAAACGCCCGAGGCGTTCCGCAAGGCCTGCAAGCGGTTCATCTATCTGGAAAACCTCGGCGGCGCGCCGGAGGAGGAGCCGGCCAAGCCCTCGACCGCCAATCTCAACGAAGCGCGCGACATGCTCTTCAAGGCGATGGACAGCATCGATCAGGATAGCGACTGGTATGCGCTGGGCCGGCTCGGCCAGCAGATGACCACCGCAAACCCCGATTTCGACACGCGCAGCTACGGGCACAAGAAGCTGAGCGATCTCATCGCGGCGATCAAGGTGCTCGAGACGCGGCGCGAGGGCAATCAGCTCATGGTGCGGCGGCGCGACTGAGCGCCCAATCTGGACAAGCCACGCCCCCTGTGACACATCGTGGCCGACCAAGGAGCCGCGCCCATGACCATCACCCGTTTCGCCCCGTCGCCCACCGGCTACATCCATGTCGGCAACCTGCGCACCGCGCTGATGAACTGGCTCATCGCGCGCAAAGCGGGCGGCACCTTCATCCTGCGCATCGACGATACCGATCCCGTGCGCTCGAAGGAGGAATATGTCGACGGTCTGAAATACGACCTCGAATGGCTGGGCCTGACATGGGACCGTGTCGAGCGTCAGTCCGAGCGGCTCGATCGCTATCACGAGGCCGCCGACCGCTTGCGCGACATGGGCCGCTTCTACGAGGCGTTCGAGACGCCGACCGAGCTCGATCTCAAGCGCAAGAAACAGCTCAACATGGGCCGCCCGCCGGTCTATGACCGTGCGGCGCTGGCGCTGAGCGAGGCCGAGAAGGACCGCCTGCGCGACGAGCGCGGCCCCGGCGTCTGGCGCTTCAAGCTCGATCAGGAGCGGATCGAGTGGACCGACGGCATTCTCGGCCCGATCAGCATCGACGCCGCCTCGGTCAGCGATCCGGTCCTCATTCGCGGCGACGGGCAGGTGCTCTACACGCTGGCCTCGGTCGTCGACGACACCGAAATGGGCGTCACCGATATCGTGCGTGGCTCGGACCACGTGACCAATACCGCGACGCAGATCCAGATCATCGACGCGCTGGGCGGGCATGTGCCCAATTTCGCGCATCATTCGCTGCTGACAGGCCCGCAGGGCGAGTCGCTCTCGAAGCGGCTCGGCACGCTGTCCCTGCGCGATCTGCGCGCGGCGGGCATCCAGCCGGCGGCGCTTTTGAGTCTCATGGCGCGCCTCGGCTCGGCCGATCCGGTCGAGCTGCGCACCGACATGCAAGAGCTGCTGGATGGGTTCGATATCTCGCGCTTCGGCTCCGCACCGACGAAATTCGACGTGAACGATCTCTACCCGCTGACCGCGCATTACCTGCAAGGGCTGGACTACGCCTCGGTCGAGGGCCGCATCCGCGAGCTGGGCGTGCCCGACGATCTCGCGCCGCTCTTCTGGCAGGTGACGCGCGACAACATCACCACGCTGGGCGATCTCGATGCCTGGTGGGCGATGTTCCGCGACGGGGCCGAGCCCGCGATTGACGACGAGGACGCGGAGTTCGTGGCCGTGGCGATGACGCTCCTGCCCGAAGGCCCGCTCGACGAGACAAGCTGGAGTTCCTGGACGACCGCCGTCAAGGAAGAGACCGGCCGCAAGGGCAAGGGGCTTTTCATGCCGCTGCGCAAGGCGCTGACCGGGCAGGCGCATGGGCCGGAGATGGCGCAGGTGCTGCCGCTTCTTCAGGTCATCCGCGCGCGGGGGTAGGCGCGGCGCCTTCGGGGCAGCGATCCGGGGCGACGCCCCTCACGCCTTCCGCATCCGCACAGGCAGATCAGCCAGCCCCGCATCCACGACCTCGGTCTCGGAGGGCGTGAGGCGGCAGGCCCGCGGATACTGCGGCGCCGCGCGGTCATCGAGCACATCGACCTCCCAGCCATCGGTCGTCTCGAAGAAATGCCGCGCGCCGTCCGGGCCGAATTCGCGCAGATAGCCTTGGATCACCACGTCGATATAGCTCAGGAGCAGATGGTGCCCACGCTCCTCGGCCTTGTGAGGTGCGGCATAGCCCGGCACGGCATAGACGGCGATCTGCGGGCGGTGGGGCAGGGGATGCTCGATCATATGCGCCGCGGGCACCCGGTCATAGGCCCCCTCGCGCAGATCGAGCGCGTGCCAATCGGCATCGGGCACCGGCGCGATCAGACCGTCGATGGCGGTGCCTTCGTCCTGCACGACCGAAAGATACGCGACCTCGCGCAGATTGGTAGGCCGCCAGCGCCGCCGCCAGCCCTTCAGCCGTGCGGGATGCGCCTCCTTGAAGGCGTGCGTGTCGCGGTTGACGAGGCTGCCATAGCCAAAGAAATAGGCGTGGGATGCGGTTTCCATGCCGCGTTTCTGCCCGAGCGCCGGTCCGAGCGCAACTGGGCGCCTCCCATGTCGCCTCCGAGAAAACCCCTCTTGCCGCGCGCCGGGCGGTATACTACCGTCCACATAGATTGAATCGGGAGAACTGGCACCGGCCAGTGCCGAAGGAGCAACCGCCCCGGAAACTCTCAGGCGACAGGACCTTTTCGATCGACAGGACTCTGGAGAGACCCGCGTGTGAGGCGACTTGCGCGGGGGCGCCGAAGGGATAGCGATCTCAGGCGAAAGGACAGAGGGGGCATCGTGGCGCAGCCTGAACAGGGCTTATGCGTCTTTGCGATGCCGCAGTTGATTTCCCATCGACCCGGCAGCCATGGCAGGAGGGCCGGTATGAGCGATCTGAAGGCGACGGTGCTGAACGCGCTGCATCGCGAGCTGGGGGCCAAGATGGTGCCTTTCGCGGGCTACGAGATGCCCGTGCAATACCCGATGGGCGTGATGAAGGAGCATCTGCATTGCCGCGCGCATGCGGGCCTTTTCGATGTGAGCCATATGGGCCAGGTCATCGTGCGCGCACCCGGCGGCTATGCCGAGGTCGCCGAGGCGATGGAGCGTCTCGTGCCCGTCGATGTGGCGGGCCTCGCCGATGGACGGCAACGCTACGCGATGTTCACCAATGACGAGGGCGGCATCGAGGACGATCTGATGCTGGCACGCCGGGGCGAGGATCTGTTCGTCGTCGTCAACGCGGCCTGCAAGGAGGCCGATATTCACCGCATGACGACCGGCATGCCCGGCTGCGACGTGCTGCCCGTGGCGGAGCGCGCGCTTTTGGCATTGCAAGGCCCGGCCGCCGCGCTCGCGCTCGATGCCGTGGCGCCGGGGGCGGGCGAGATGCGTTTCATGGACATCGCCAAGCTGAACAGCGACTGGGGTGAGCTTTGGCTCTCGCGCTCGGGCTATACCGGCGAGGACGGCTTCGAGATTTCGGTCGAGGAGGACCATGCGGAGGAGTTCGCCCGCGCGCTGCTCGATCTCGACGCGGTGGCGCCCATCGGTCTCGGCGCGCGCGACAGCTTGCGCCTCGAGGCGGGGCTCTGCCTTTATGGCCACGATATCGACAGCGGCACGACGCCCGTCGAGGCGAGCCTCGGCTGGGCCATCCAGAAGGTCCGCCGCAGCGGCGGCGACCGCGAGGGCGGCTTTCCGGGCGGCGAGGTGATCCTGCGCCAGTTGGCCGAAGGCACCGAGCGCTGCCGCGTGGGCCTGCGCCCCGAGGGCCGCGCGCCGATGCGCGAGGGCACCGAGCTTTATGCCGATGCGACCGGCGGCACGCCCATCGGCACCGTCACCTCCGGCGCATACGGTCCGACCATCGAAGCGCCCATGTCGATGGGCTATGTGCCCGCCGATCTGGCGGCCTCCGGCACGACGGTCTATGGCGACGTCCGGGGCAAGCGCATGGCGGCGCGCGTCACGGCGCTGCCCTTCACACCCGCGAATTTCAAACGCTGATACCTCAGGGAGATCCCAGGCATGAAATACACCGAAGAACATGAATGGCTGCGCGTCGAGGATGACGTGATCGTCGTCGGCATCACCGAACATGCCGCCGAACAGCTGGGCGATATCGTCTTCATCGAACTGCCCGAGGTGGGCAGCGAGGTGGCCAAGGACGACGAGGTCGTCGTGATCGAGAGCGTCAAGGCGGCGAGCGACATCCTCGCCCCGATCGACGGCGAGATCGTCGAGGTCAACGAGGCGCTGGTCGACTCGCCCAGCACCGTCAACGACGACGCCATCGGCAACGGCTGGTTCTTCAAGATGAAGACCGACGACATGAGCCAGCTCGACGACATGATGGACGAGGCTGCCTACAAGAAATTCGTGGGCTGACCCGTCCGGCCCCTGCCTGAGAAGCTTTCCGGCAAGGGCGTTCACGACACGACGAAAGACGGGCGGGGCGACATCGCGGCCTGCCCGCACCCCCGACATGATGGAGTGTGACATGGCGTTCGAGCCCACCGACTACCTGCCTTATGACTTCGCCAACCGGCGCCATATCGGTCCCTCGCCCGAGGAAATGGCCGAGATGCTGAAGGTGCTGGGCGCCGAGAGCCTCGATGCGCTGATCGACGAGACGGTGCCGAAGGCGATCCGCCAGAAGGCGCCGCTCGATTTCGGTAAGGCGAAGTCCGAGCGCGAGCTGCTCCATCACATGCGGCGCGTCGCAGGCAAGAACAAGGTTCTGGTGAGCCTGATCGGGCAGGGCTATCACGGCACCGTCACGCCGCCCGCCATCCAGCGCAACATCTTCGAAAACCCGGCCTGGTACACGGCCTACACGCCCTATCAGCCCGAGATCAGCCAGGGCCGCCTCGAGGCACTGCTGAATTTCCAGACGATGGTGTCGGACCTCACCGGCCTCGAGATCGCCAACGCATCCCTTCTGGACGAGGCGACCGCCTGCGCAGAGGCGATGACCACCGCGCAGCGCGTGGCCAAGTCGAAGCAAAAGGCCTTCTTTGTAGACCGCGATTGCCACCCGCAGAACATCGCGCTCGTCCAGACGCGAGCGGCGCCCCTGGGGATCGAGGTGATCGTCGGCAATCCCGACAAGATGGATGCCAGCCAGGTCTTTGGCGCGCTTTTCCAGTATCCCGGCACTTATGGCCATGTCCGCGATTTCACCGATCATATCGCCGCGCTGCACGAGCATGGCGCGATCGGCATCGTCTCGGCCGATCCGCTGGCGCTGACCCTGCTAAAAGAGCCGGGCGCGATGGATGCCGATATCGCCGTGGGCTCGACCCAGCGTTTCGGCGTGCCTCTGGGCTATGGCGGCCCTTACGCCGCCTACATGGCCTGCCGCGATGCCTACAAGCGCGCGATGCCGGGCCGCATCGTGGGCGTTTCCATCGACAGCCACGGCAATCGCGCCTACCGCCTCAGCCTGCAAACCCGCGAGCAGCATATCCGCCGCGAGAAGGCCACCAGCAATGTCTGCACCGCGCAGGCGCTTCTGGCGGTGATGGCGTCGATGTATGCCGTCTTTCACGGGCCGAAGGGCCTCAAGGCCATCGCGCAGCGCATCCACCGCAAGACGGTGCGCCTCGCCAAGGGGTTGGAGGCCGCGGGCTTTCAGGTGGATCCCAAGGCGTTCTTCGACACGATCACCGTCGATGTCGGCCCGCTTCAGGCCGCCGTTCTGAAATCGGCCGTGGACGAAGGGATCAACCTGCGCCGCGTCGGCGAGACGCGCGTCGGAATTTCCCTCGACGAGTGCACGCGCCCGCAGAATATCGAGAGCGTCTGGCGCGCCTTCGGCATCACCGAGCATGACGACGATTTCACGCCCGAATACCGCGTGCCGGAGAACATGCACCGCACGAGCGATTACCTGACGCATCCGGTCTTTCACATGAACCGGGCCGAGACCGAGATGATGCGCTACATGCGCCGTCTCGCGGATCGCGACCTCGCGCTCGACCGCGCGATGATCCCGCTCGGCTCCTGCACGATGAAGCTGAACTCGGCGGCCGAGATGATGCCGGTGAGTTGGCGCGAATTCAGCCGGATGCATCCGTTCGTACCCAAGGATCAGGCCGAGGGCTATCACGAGCTGATCGATGATCTGAGCGCGAAGCTATGCGATATCACCGGCTATGACGCCATCTCGATGCAGCCCAATTCGGGCGCGCAGGGGGAATATGCGGGCCTTTTGAGCATTGCCGCCTATCACCGCGCGAACGGCGATCACGACCGCAATGTCTGCCTCATCCCGAACAATGCGCATGGCACGAACCCCGCCTCGGCGCAGATGGTGGGCTGGAAGGTGGTCCCCGTGAAATGCGACGCGCGCGGCGATATCGATCTGGAGGATTTCCGCGAGAAAGCCGGCAAGTACAGCGAGACTCTGGCCGGCTGCATGATCACCTATCCCAGCACGCATGGCGTCTTCGAGGAGACGGTGATCGAGGTCTGCAAGATCACGCATGAGCATGGCGGCCAGGTCTATATCGACGGGGCCAACATGAACGCGATGGTGGGCCTCTCGCGCCCCGGCGATCTGGGCGGCGACGTGAGCCATCTCAACTTGCACAAGACCTTCTGCATCCCGCATGGCGGCGGCGGTCCCGGCATGGGGCCGATCGGCGTCAAGAAGCACCTGATCCCGCATCTGCCGGGCCATCCGCATACGGGCGGCGACGAGGGGCCGGTGAGCGCCGCGCCCTTCGGCTCGCCCTCGCTCCTGCCGATTTCCTGGGCCTATATCCTGATGATGGGCGGCGAGGGGCTGACGCAAGCGACGCGGGTGGCCATCCTCAACGCCAACTACATCGCGAAGCGGCTCGAGGGCGCTTATGATGTGCTCTACAAGGGCGAGAACGGGCGCGTGGCGCATGAGTGCATTCTCGACACCCGGCCCTTCGCCGAGGGCGCGCATGTCACCGTGGACGACATCGCCAAGCGGCTGATCGATTGCGGCTTTCACGCCCCGACGATGAGCTGGCCCGTGGCCGGAACGCTGATGGTGGAGCCGACCGAGAGCGAGACCAAGGCCGAGCTCGATCGCTTCTGCGACGCGATGCTGGCGATCCGGGACGAGATCCGCGACATCGAGGAAGGCCGGATCGACGCGGAGAACAACCCGCTCAAGAACGCGCCGCACACGATGGAGGATCTGGTCAAGGACTGGGACCGGCCCTACAGCCGCGAGCAGGGCTGCTTCCCGCCGGGCGCCTTCCGTGTGGACAAGTATTGGCCGTCGGTCAACCGGGTGGACAATGTCTATGGCGACCGGAACCTCGTCTGCACCTGCCCGCCGATGGAGGATTACGCCGAAGCGGCGGAGTAATGTCTCGAGATGCCGGCATGAAGCGGGCCCCGATGCGGGGCCCGCTTTTTCGTGTCACTCCCGGGCGCGCAGCACGCGTGCGGGGCGCGCGGCGAGCGGGCGCAGCGCGAAGGCGAGGCCGGTCAGCAGCGTCACCAGAACGCCCGCGCCGATGATGACCAGCGCCGACGGCCAGAGGATGCTGTATTTCACCTCCATCACGTAATGGCTGACCGCCCAGCCCCCGAGCGCGCCCGCCCCGAGCGCCACGATCCCCGCCGCCGCCCCGAGAAGAAGCGCGCGTAGTGCGAGGCTCGCGAGGATGCGCGCGCGCGAGGCGCCCAGCGTCTTGAGCACCGCCGCCTCGAAAATGCGCGCGTTCTGATCCGCCGCCGCCGCGCCGATCAGCACCAGAAAGCCCGTCAGAAGCGTGGCCGACGCGCCCCATGACGTGGCTGCGGCCAGCCCCTTGAGCAATTCGCCGACGCGGTCGATGGCCTCCTTGACGGGAATGCCGGTCACGTTGGGATAGGTC
Organism: Roseovarius aquimarinus; assembly: GCF_043661195.1. Classification (NCBI taxonomy): domain Bacteria; kingdom Pseudomonadati; phylum Pseudomonadota; class Alphaproteobacteria; order Rhodobacterales; family Roseobacteraceae; genus Roseovarius; species Roseovarius aquimarinus. Next base: position 434,001 of record NZ_JBIHMM010000002.1, on the reverse strand, counting down.
TCGGACACGGCGCGCAAGAGCCGCGCCTCGGCGCCCGCATCCGCATAGACGGTCGACAGGATGCTGTGCGGCGCGCGCTCGAGCGCGGCGGGGTTCATCACGATGACGAAGCCGATGCCAGCGGTCGAGAAATCGACGTCGCGCAGGCTGGTGATTTCGGCGGTGATGTCGCGGCCGAGCACGTTGACGGTGATCTCGTCCCCGATGCCGACACCCATCTCGAGCGCTTCCTCCTCGGCGAAGCTGATCTGGGGCGGGCCGTCATAGTCCTCGGGCCACCACTCCCCCGCCGTGACGGTGCCGTCGGGTGCGGCGGCATAGCTGATGCCCCGGTCGCCGCTGACGACCCAGTGATCGCCCGCGACCTCGCGCGCGTCGCGCCCGTTGATCTGCGTGACGACGCCGCGCAGCATGGGGGCGGTGTCGACGCGGGTCACATCCGGATCAGCCTCGGTCAGCTCGAGAAAGCCGTCCATCTGGTCGGGTTGCAGATCGACGAAGAAGAAGGACGGCGCGCGCTCGGGCAGGTTGCCGGTAATCGCGCCGCGCAGCGTGCCGTCGATCTGGCCCACGGCGGCCAGCACCGTCAGGCCGAGGCCGAGCGCGAGCATCGTGGGGGCCGCCGTGCTGCGCGGCCCGCCGATCGCGGCGAGCGCCCAGCCGAGCGCGGGGCGTCCGTAGCCCAGACCTCTTGCGAGGCGGGCGAGCGCCTGCACGCCCCACGCGGCGAGCCACAGGAGCGCCAGCGCGCCCAGAATGCCGCCCGCCGTCCAGAGCGTCAGCCGCAGGTTGCCCGAGAAGAGCACCGCCGCGAGCAGAAGAAGGCCGGTGAGCAGCGCGATGATCGCCAGCATCTGCCAGCGCGGCAGACGCCGCCCGCCGGTGCCGCCATCGCGAAAGAGGCTGGCCGCGCGGATCTCCTCGATCCTCGATAGCGGCGCGATGGTGAAGATCAGAACCGCCAGCGCGCCGTAGATCGCGGCCTCGGCCATCGGCTGCGCGTAGAAGCCGAAGGCGGCGGGCACCGGCAGTCGCGCCTCGATGATCGGCGAGAGCGCCACGGGCACGCCCGCCCCCAGAAGGATGCCGAGCGCGAGGCCGAGCCCGCCGAGCGCGCCGATCTGAAGGAAATAGGTGGCCATGACCGTGCCGCGATCCGCGCCGAGCGTGCGCAGCGTGGCGATGGTCGCGGTCTTGCGGGCGAGATAGGCGCGCACCGCCGAGGAGATGCCGACGCCGCCCACCGCGAGGCCGCTCAGCCCCACGAGGACCAGAAAGGCGCCCAGCCGGTTCACGAATTCCGAGATGCCGGGGGCGCCCTCGCGCGCGTCCTGCCACTCGATCCCGCTGGTGCCGAGCGCGCTCTGCGCCTCGGCCTCGAGCGCGGCGAGGTCCGTGCCCTCGGGCAGATCGAGGCGGTAATCCGTCGAGAAGAGCGTGCCCTCCTGCAAGAGGCCCGAGGCCTGAAGCGCCTCGGTGCGCACCAAGGTGCGCGGGCCGAGCGCGAACCCCGCGGCGGCGCCGTCGGGCTCGTCGACGAGCGCGGCCATCAGAACGAAATCCTGCGTGCCGAGGCGGAAGCTGTCGCCGATCTCGAGCGCAAGGCGCGCGATGAGATCGGGCGCCATGACCGCGCCGGGCAGTGCGCCGCTCCCGTCCAGCGCCTCGGGCAGGGGCATCGCGGGATCGAGGCCGACATCGCCCAGAAGCGGATAGGCGGCATCGACGGCCTTCACTTGCGTCAGCGCGCGGTCGTCGCCCACCACCGCCATCGAGCGGAAATCGACGACTTCCGACACGGCCTCGGCATTGGCCGCCATCCATGCGCGCTCGTCTTCGGTGGCGAAGCGGTAGGTCAGCCCGATCTCGGCATCGCCGCCCAGAAGCTCGGCACCCTTCTCGGAGAGACCCGCCTCGATACTGGCGCGGATCGTGCCGACGGCGGCGATCGCGGCCACGCCGAGGATGATGCAGCCCAGAAGGATGCGGAACCCGGCGAGACCTCCGCGAAGCTCGCGCGCGGCCAGTTTGGCGGCGATCCTGAGGTTCATGCGATGCGCCCGTCCGAGAGCGATACGGTCCTGTCGCAGCGCGCAGCGAGGTCGTGATCGTGCGTCACCATGATGAGCGTCGCGCCATGCTCGGCCCTCAGGGCGAAGAGCAGGTCCATGATCGCGCCGCCGCTCGTGCTGTCGAGATTGCCCGTCGGCTCGTCGGCGAGAATGAGGCGCGGGGCGGGTGCGGTGGCGCGGGCGAGCGCCGTGCGCTGCTGCTCGCCGCCCGACATCTGCGAGGGGTAATGCCCCGCGCGGTGCGCGAGGCCGACCGCCTCGAGCTGCGCCGCGGCCCGCGCGCCCGCATCCTTGATGCCGGCAAGCTCCAGCGGCACCGCGACGTTCTCGAGCGCGGTGAGCGTCGGGATGAGGTGGAAGGACTGGAAGACCACGCCCATATGCCCGCGCCTGAGCCGCGCCAGCGCGTCTTCGCTCAGCTCGTTCAGATCCTGGCCCAGCGCCGTCACCCGACCCGACGTGGCCCGCTCGAGCCCGCCCATGAGCATCAGGAGCGACGACTTGCCCGACCCCGACGGCCCGACAAGAGCCAGCGTCTCGCCCTCGGCGACATCCAGCGTTATCCCATGCAGGATCTCGACGTCGCCGGTGCCGGATCTAAGTGTAAGCCCAGCATGATCGAGCGACACGATTGGAGAGGTCATAGGATGCGCCTGAAATTAGGAAGTTTCTTGGGATATGGGGCCTTGGCCGCAGGGGGCAAGGCTTTGGCGCTTGCGGTTTTGATGGGGTTCGGCGCCATGGTGGCGGCCGAGGAGGCCGCGCCGAACGAAGTGCGCGTCATGACCTTCGGAGACAGCCTGACGGCGGGCTACGGCCTGCCGCGCGAAGACGGGTTCGCGGCGCAGCTCAGCGTCTGGCTGCGGGAGAACGGAACGCCGGACGGCGTGCCGGTACGCATCCTCAACGGCTCGGTTTCGGGCAGCACCACGGCGGGCGGCGTGCGCCGCCTCGATTGGGCGCTCGGCGATGATCCCGACGCGATGATCCTCGAGCTTGGCGGCAACGATCTGCTGCGCGGCACCGATCCGTCCGAGACGCGTGCCAATCTCGACACGATCCTCGCGCGCGCGACCGAGGAGGGCATCGAGGTGCTGCTCGTCGGGCTGGTCGCCAAGGACAATTACGGGCCGGAATATCGCGAGGCGTTCAATTCCATCTTCCCCGATCTGGCCGAGAAATACGATGTGCCCTTGCAGGTCGATTTCTTCGGCGCTCTGCCGGAAAAAAGCTCGGATCAGGTGCCTTACCTGCAAAGTGACGGAACGCACCCCAACGCGCGCGGCATCGCCGAGGTCGTGGCCGATATGGGTCCGCGCGTGCAGGCGCTGATCTCGGACGTTCTGAAGGACCGTGCGGCGGCCCGGTGAGCCGGGCGCCCGCGACATCAGGCGCCGGACACAAAAAGGGGCCCCGCGGGGCCCCGATTCACCACTTATAACGCAGGCTCAGGCCAGAACGATGTTCGACGCCGACTCGCGGCCGTCACGGCCGGCTTCGATGTCGAAGGTCACTTTCTGGTCGTCTGCGAGGCCGGTCAGACCCGCGCGCTCGACTGCGGAGATGTGGACGAAAACGTCCTTGCCGCCGCCATCGGGCGCGATGAAGCCGTAGCCTTTAGTTGCGTTGAACCATTTCACGGTGCCAGTGGCCATATCCGTAACTCCTTCATTTCGCTGCCCGCGTCAGTGCGGCAGCCCGGCTAGTCAGTGCAAGATCGAGTGCCTGAGCCGTAAGGAGCAGATGGTCGATAGTGGTAACGTCGCGCCTCTCAGATACGCGCATTCGCGTGAATTTGCAAGAGCGTTGGAGGGCAGGGCATGCGGCGCCCCCGTGCGAGGCGGGGGCGCCGGGATCGCGGCAGGATCAGCGCGCGAATTTCTTGTGCTTGGATTTCGAGGGCTCGCTGTCGCCCATGCGGCGGATCTTGTCCTCCTCGTAATCCTCGAAATTCCCCTCGAACCATTCGACATGGCCGTCGCCCTCGAAGGCGAGCATATGGGTGCAGATCCGGTCGAGGAAAAAGCGGTCGTGGCTGATGACCACGGCGCAGCCCGCGAAATCGACCAGCGCATCCTCGAGCGCGCGGAGCGTCTCGACATCGAGATCGTTCGTCGGCTCGTCAAGGAGCAGCACGTTGCCGCCCGAGCGCAGAAGGCGCGCCATGTGCACGCGGTTGCGCTCGCCGCCCGAGAGGAGCGAGACCTTCTTCTGCTGGTCGCTGCCCTTGAAGTTGAAGGCGCCGCAATAGGCGCGCGCATTCACTTCGGCGTCGCCCAGCTTGATGATGTCCTGCCCGTCCGCGATGGCCTCCCAGACGTTCTCGTCGGGCTTCAGATCGTCGCGCGACTGATCGACATAGCTCAGATCGACGGTCGTCCCCAATTCGATCGTCCCTTCGTCGGGCTGCTCCTGCCCGGTGATCATCTTGAAGAGCGTCGACTTGCCCGCGCCGTTGGGGCCGATCACGCCGACGATGCCGCCGGGCGGCAGCGAGAAGCTGAGATTGTCGATCAGCTTGCGATCCCCGAAGGACTTGCTGAGATTGTTGACCTCGATCACCTTCGAGCCGAGGCGCTGCCCGTTCGGAATGACGATCTGCGCCTTCGTCAGCTTCTCGCGCTCGGACTGGTCGGCCAGCTCGTTATAGGACTTGATCCGGGCCTTCGACTTGGCCTGACGCGCCTTGGCGCCCTGCCGCATCCAGGCGAGTTCGCGCTCGAGCGTCTTTTGCTTGGACTTGTCCTCGCGCGCCTCCTGCAACAGGCGCTTGGCCTTCTGCTCGACCCAGCTCGAATAGTTGCCCTCGTAGGGAATGCCGCGGCCGCGGTCGAGCTCGAGAATCCAGCCGGTGATGCTGTCGAGGAAATAGCGGTCATGGGTGACGATCAGGATCGTGCCCTTGTAGTCGATGAGGTGCTGTTGCAGCCACGCGATGGTCTCGGCGTCGAGATGGTTGGTCGGCTCGTCGAGGAGAAGCATGTCGGGCGCTTCGAGCAGGAGCTTGCAGAGCGCGACGCGGCGGCGCTCACCGCCCGAAAGGCCGGTGATCGCGGCGTCGCCCGGCGGGCAGCCCAAAGCCTCCATCGACACGTCGATCTGGCTGTCGAGATCCCACAGGTTGTCGCTGTCGATCTCGTCTTGAAGCGCGGCCATCTCGTCGGCGGTTTCGTCCGAATAGTTCATCGCCAGCTCGTTGAACCGCTCGAGCTTGGCCTTCTTGGCGGCGACGCCCAGCATGACGTTCTCGCGCACGGTCAGGCTCTCGTCGAGCTGCGGCTCCTGCGGAAGATAGCCGACGGTCGCGTCCTTGGCCGCCCATGCCTCGCCCTGAAAATCCTTATCGATGCCGGCCATGATCTTCATCAGCGTCGACTTGCCCGAGCCGTTGACGCCGACGACGCCGATCTTGACCCCGGGCAGGAAGCTCAGATGGATGTTCTCGAAGCATTTCTTGCCGCCGGGATAGGCTTTGGAGACGCCCTGCATGTGATAGACATATTGATTGGCAGCCATGACGCACCTCTTTGATCTGATGAACGGGCGCAGCCGCCCGGCATTGCGGCGCCCGCGCCGGGGCGGCGGAGGCGTGCAGTCAAGGGCCATGTAAACGGGCCGGCGGGCGAATTCAATCGGATGTATCGCGCGGCGCCCCCGCCGCCTTACGGTGCGGGGCGCGCGCCGCGCTCTCGCCATGCTGCGGCTCCGCCCGCAGCACCAGCGGGCCGGGCGAGTGCGCGCGCAGCCACTCGGCCAGATCGGGCAGCGCCATGGGCCGGGCCAGCCCGTAGCCCTGCACTTGCGGGCAGCCCGCCCGTCGCAGGATGCCGAGTTGCTCCTCCGTCTCCACGCCCGAGGCGATCACATCCATTCCGAGCACCCCGCAGAGCCGGATGAGCGCGCGTGTGATGACGCGCGCGCGCGGGTCTTGCCCAAGGCGGCGGATCATCGTGCGGTCGAGCTTGATCGCGTCGATCTCGACGGCGGACATATGCGCGAAGCCCGCATAGCCCGTGCCGAAATCGTCGAGCGCGACGCGCATGCCGAGCGCGCGCAGCCGCGTCATCGCGCCCGTCACGTCATGGCCCGCGCGGTTCTGCATCGTCGTCTCGAGCACTTCGATGCAGACCGCCGCCGAGGGCAGGCCGCGCGTCTGAAGCGCCCAGTCGAGAAGCGCGGGGTAATCGGCATCGACGAGGATCGAGGTGGACACGTTGAGCGACATGGTCAGATCCGCGAAGCCCGCGGCCCGCAGCTCTGCCAGCGCATCGAGCGCGGCATTCATCGCAAGATAGTCGATCTCGCTCAGAAGCTGCGCGGAGTCGGCGGCCGGGAGGAAGGACGCGGGCGGCAGCAATCCGCGCGCCGGGTGCGCCCAGCGCAAGAGCGCCTCGCAGCCGGTGATCCGGCCCGTCTCGACCTCTGCGATGGGTTGCAGATGGACGCAGAACTGACCCTCCTCGACCGCGTCCTTGAGATCGCGGGCGAGGGCCTGCTCGGCCCGGTGCCGCCGCCCGAGCGCGGGCGAGTAGAGCGCCGCGCGGCCGCGCCCCGCCGCCTTGGCGCTGTAGAGCGCCAGATCCGCCTGCCGGATCAGCGCCTCGCCGTCGAGCGCCTCGCCCGTCTCTGCGTCTCGATCGCCGCCGGGCATGCTGGCGCCGATCGAGACGCCCGGCAGGATCGTCTGGCCGCGCCAGTGCAGCGGGCGCGCGGCCTGCGCCAGCACGTCCTCGGCGCGCCGCACGAGGCGCGCGCGGTCCGGCACATCGGTGCAGATCAGCACGAACTCGTCTCCGCCCATCCGGCAGGCCAGATCGCCCGCCTCGATGCTGCGCGACAGCGCGCCCGCGACGTGACGCAGCACCGCATCCCCCGCGTCATGGCCCAGCGTGTCGTTGATCTGCTTGAAGCGGTCGAGATCGAGTTGCAGCACGCCCATCCGCGCCCCCCGCAGGCTTGCCCGGGCGGGGGCGGAGCGCAAGAAGCGCGAGAGTTTCTTGCGATTGCCGAGGCCGGTCAGATCGTCGTGATGGGCCGCATGCTCCAGATCGTCCTTGGCGCTGCGCAGCGCGGTCTGCACCTCCACCTCGTCCGAGATGTCGCGGCAGGTGACGACCACCATCTTCTGCGTCTCGGCGGGGCCGAGATCTATCAAGGCATGGCTCTGCTGGTTCCAGAAGAGCGTGCCGTCGCGGCGCATGTGGCGCGTCACGCGATACTTGGCGAAGAGCGAGGAGGCCGGATCGTAGCGGAACCGCGCCAGCGCCTCCGGGGTCGGCCCGGCGCCCGGGGGCGAGATCAGCTCGGCGGGGTTGCGTCCCCGCGCCTCGTCCAGCGTCCAGCCCAGCATCCGCTCGAGCGCGGGGTTCATCCACAAAAGGCGCCCGCGCATGTCGAGAAGCGCGATCCCGTCGCGCGCGTGATCGAGAATGAGCCCGCTCAGATGCCCCTCGGCCAGACCCCGAGGCGTGCCCGGCGCGGGATGCGCACCGTGCCGAGGCGCCGCCCGGACGCCTTTTGTGCCTAGCCCTGTCGCTTCGCCGCTCACGCGCTCACCTGTTCAAATCCCCGATGGCGGAGCGTGGCGCGGCGCCGTTAATATCGGGTGGCCATGCCCCCGCTTTCTGTTTAGAAAAATCGTTGAATTTTAGGAGACTGCGATGATGACCGCGCCCGAGCGCCCGCCCGTCCGCACGCCCCTGCGCGATGCCGGTGCGCTGCCGCCCACGCGGCGGGGGCAGGTGATCGGTCTTCTGGGCGGCTCGTTCGATCCGCCGCATGAGGGGCATGTCCACATCACCCGCGAGGCGCTCAAGCTCTTCGGGCTCGATGCGGTCTGGTGGCTGGTCAGCCCCGGCAATCCGCTCAAGGCGCATGGGCCGGCGCCGCTGCCGCGCCGCATGGAGGCCGCCCGCGCGATCATGCGGCATCCGCGCGTCCATGTCAGCGACATCGAGGGCCGCATCGGCGCGCGCTATACCGCCGATACCGTGACCGCGCTTCAGGAGGCCTGTCCCGAAATACGCTTCGTCTGGCTCATGGGCGCCGACAACATGGTGCAGTTTCATCGCTGGCAGGACTGGCGCAGCATCATGGAGAGCGTGCCCATCGGCATCCTCGCGCGTCCCGGCGCGCGTCTGGCCGCGCGGGCCTCGGTCGCGGCGCGGATCTACGAGCATGCGCGCGTGCCGCTCGGCGCCGCTCGGCGCCTCGGGCGGATGGAGGCGCCCGCCTGGTGCTTCGCGAACGTGCCGATGGTCACCCTGTCGTCGAGCCGCCTGCGCGCGCAGGGGGTGTGGTGAAACACCGCCCTGCACGAATGTGATCGCGCCCGCCCCACAAGGCGATTGCGGCGCCCCGGTGCCTGCGGTTAAATCCCGCGCATGACACATCCCATCTCCCGACGTCTCTTCATCGGCGCGGCCCTCTCGGCGCTGGCCGGCGGCTGCGCGCAGGCCGGTGCGCCCGCCGTCTCCCTGCGGCCCAATCCGCGGCCTTCGGATCTCGGCCAGTTGCCCGATGCGGGACGGCTCATCGACGAGGCGCGGCTGGGCGGGCGCGTGGGCTTCGCCGTGGTCGACATGACGAGCGGGCAGGTCCTGGAATCGCGCGAGGGCGCCACGGGCTTTCCGCCCGCGAGCGTCACCAAGGCGCTGACGGCGCTCTATGCGCTCGAGGCGCTGGGGCCGACCTACCGCTTCCGAACCCGGCTCGTCGCGACGGGGCCCGTGGTGGACGGCATCATCCAGGGAGATCTGGTGCTGGCGGGCGGCGGCGATCCGGTGCTCGACACCGATGCGCTGGGCGACATGGCGGCCGGCCTCAAGAGCGCGGGCGTGCGCGGCGTCACGGGGGCCTTCCGGGTCTATGGCGGCGCGCTCCCCTACGAGCGGGTGATCGACGCCTCTCAACCCGATCAGGTGGGCTACAATCCCGCGATCTCAGGCCTCAGCCTCAATTTCAACCGCGTGCATTTCCAATGGCAGCGCGGCGCGAACGGATATGCGGTGACGATGGACGCCCGCTCGAGCCGGTATCGCCCCGAAGTGTCGATCGCGCGCATGCAGATCTCGGACCGCGCGGCGCCGATCTTCGTCTACCAGGACGGCGGCGATCACGATCAATGGAGCGTCGCGCGCGGGGCGCTCGGCACCTCGGGCACGCGCTGGCTTCCGGTGCGGCGGCCCGCCGAATACGCGGGCGAGGTCTTCGCCAGCCTCGCCCGCGCGCAGGGCATCACCCTCGGCGCGCCGCGCATGCAGCAAGGCGCGCCCTCGGGCGATACGCTGGTCAGCCATCTGAGCGATCCGCTCCCCGAGCTTCTGACCGGAATGCTGAAATTTTCGAACAACCTGACCGCCGAGCTGATCGGCCTGACCGCGACGCAGGCACGCACCGGCGGCGTCGCCTCGCTCGATGCCTCCGCGCAGCAGATGACGGCTTGGGCACGCGGATCGCTCGGGCTCGAGGGCGCGCGTTTCGTCGATCATTCGGGGCTCGGCGACAGCTCGCGCGTGAGCCCGCTCGCGCTAGCCCGCGTTCTGGCCGCCGCGCAGCGCCACGCGGCCTTGCGCCCGATGCTCAAGGAATTCCGGATGCGCGGGCGGAACGGCGGCTTCGACGACAACCACCCGGTGCGCGTCGATGCCAAGACCGGAACGCTCCATTTCGTCAGCGCGCTCGCGGGCTACGCGACCGGACCCTCGGGCCGCCCGCTCGCCTTCGCGATCTTCACCGAGGAGCAGAGCCGCCGCGCCGCCATCGCCGGCCTGCCCGACGACAGCCCGCCGGGCGTGTCGGACTGGAACCGCCGCGCCAAGGGCCTGCAACAGGCCCTTCTCGAGCGGTGGGGGTCCGTTTAGCGACAAGGCCGTAGGGAGGCGGGCGAAAGCGCTCTTGCACCGTCCCGCGCCATCCACTAATTGATCCCTACCACCACGGCAGGCGAGTTGGCGGAGTGGTGACGCAGCGGATTGCAAATCCGTGTACACCGGTTCGATTCCGGTACTCGCCTCCAAAATTCACCCAAATCACCTCACGTCCGCTCGGCGAGAAACGCCTCGAGGCGCTGTTCGCTCACACTGAGGTCGCGCCGGCCGGATGGGGCGGGCAGGGGGCGTTCGGTCTTGGCGAGCGACAGGATCTCGGGGTGGATGTAGCTGCTGCGCGCGATGGCGGGTGTGTTGTGCAGGCGCTCGGAGGCGGCTTCGGCCATCGCCTTGATCGTGGGGCGCGGGGTGCCCAGCGCGACTTCGAAGGCGGCGACGCTGCCCGACCATGTCCGGAACGTCTTGGCGGTCAGGCCCTCGATCCCTCCCGCCTCGGCAAGATACGCGTTGAGCCGCTCGGAGGTCACGCGGCGCGGGGCGCCCTCGTCGTCGAGCCATGTCAGAAGCTCGGCGCCGGGCAGATCGCGGATGCGCTCGAGCGCCTTCATCAGCCGCGAATCGGCGAGCTGGCGGCGCACGCGCTTGCCGCCTTTGCCCTTGTAGGAAATGTCGAGCCGTCCATCGGTGAGGCGCACGTGGCGTCCGCGTAGCGTCAGCACGCCGTGGGTTCCGTTGCTGCGGGTGTATTCGGGGCTGCCGACGCGCAGCGATAGCCGGTCGATCATCGCGGCGGCGGCGGCGACGGCGAAGGCCTCCTCGCCCGCCTCCTCGGCCAGATCGCGGCGGATGCGGCGGCGGATGGCGGGCAGGGCGGCGGCGAATTCGGGCAGATGCGCGAATTTCATCGCGGCCCGAAGCGCGGTCCAGTCGGGATGATAGCGATACTGCTTGCGCGCTTTCGTGTCCTGCCCGGTGGCGACGAGATGCCCGTTGCGCAGCGGAGAGATCCAGACGTCCTCCCAGGCGGGCGGCACGGCGAGCGCCTTGAGCCTCGCGCGCTCGGCGGCGGCGTCGATCCGCGTGCCATCGGTGCCCAGATACGTGAAGCCGCGCCCGCAGCGGCGCCGCCGGATGCCGGGCCGGTCGTCGGGATAGTAGCGCAGATTGGGCGGCAAATCGGGCATCGGGGCCTTCGGGTCAGAGGCGCGTAGCAGGGCAGGGGCGAAACGGCGCCGCCCTCCGCCGGGTTCCGCGAGGGCGGGAACCGGGCGCGCATGTCGCAGGTTCTTGGCTCAGGCACGCGGCGCGGCGCCGCATCCCACGCAAAAGGACTTGCCCATGAAACAGCAGAGCACCGCTCCCGGCGCAGAGCCGGGCCCCCGCCCCGGAGAGCCGAACACGCCCAATCCCGGCCCGGCCAATCCCGGACGCCCCGATCCCGAACGCGCCCCCGAAGAGGTGCCGAACGATCTTCCGCCGGAGACTGTGCCGAGCCCGCCCCCCGAGACGCCGAACGATCTGCCGAACGAGGCGCCGCCCGGCGCCCCGTCCGAAATTCCGGCGCGTTGAGCTGCGTCAGCGCAGGCTGCGCAGCAATTCGGGCGAGGGCTCGCCCGTCGCGGGCAGGCCGATGCTGGACTGATAGGCGCTGATCGCACTGCGTGTGTTCGGCCCGATCACGCCGTCCGCCCCGCCCGTGTCGAAGCCGCGCGCCGTCAGGCGCGTCTGCAGCACGATCCGGTCATCCTTGGTCAGGCCCGTGGCATCGGGCGGGAAGCTGCTCTGCAAGGGGCCCGCGCCGCCGATGCGGTCGGACAGATGGCCGACGCCGATCGCATAGGCATCCGAGTTGTTGTAGCGCTTGATGGCGCGGAAATTGCCGGTGACCGCGAAGCGCGGCCCGCCCGGCTGCGGCTGGATGATCTCGCCCGAGGCGCTCTGTCCCGGCAGAACCTCGCGGCCCCAGGGCGTGCCCGGCGTCCAGCCGTTCTTGGCGAGATAGGCCGCCGTCGAGGCGAGCGCGTCCGAGGGATCCTCGGACCAGATATCGCGCCGTCCGTCGCCGTCGAAATCCACCGCGAACAGCTCGTAGGAGGTGGGGATGAACTGCGTGTGCCCCATCGCCCCGGCCCAGGAGCCGGTCATGCGATCCGCCGCGATGTCGCCGTTCTGGATGATCTTGAGCGCCGCGACGAGCTGCTTTTCGAAAAAGGCCCCGCGGCGCCCGTCGAAGGCGAGCGTCGAGGTCGCCGAGATGACCGGCACGTCGCCGCGCCGCTCGCCGTAAAAGCTCTCGAGACCCCAGATCGCACAGATGATGTGCGCATCGACGCCGTAGCGCGATTCGAGCGCATTCAGGGTCGTGTGGTGGCGCTGGAAGGCCGCGCGCCCCTTGGCCACGCGCTCGTCCGAGGCGGCGATGGCGAGGTAATCCTCGAGCGTGCGGGTGAATTCCGTCTGGTTGCGGTCGCGCTTGACGACGCCGGGCAGATAGCCGGTGCCGCTAAAGGCCGCGGCGAGGGTCCGCTCGCTGATTCCGTAGCTGCCCGCGCGGCTGCGGAAGGATGCGACCCAGGCGTCATAGGCGGCGTTCGGCGTCGGGCGCAGATCGTCGTCGAGCGTGGGGCGCGCGCGCGGGCGGCTCTCGGACGCGTTGGCCATTCCGAGCCCGCGCATGTCGCCGCAGCCGGCAAGCCCCATCGCGGCGAGGCCGATCCCGAAGCTGCGTCTGCTGACGCCGCGCGATTGCCGTGTGCCGCTTGGCCTTTTGATGTCGTCGCTCATGCCTGCCTCTCGCTGTTCGTTTTGCGGCGCAGCCTAAGCGAAACGGCGCTGCGGCGAAAGGCGGGCGTTGCCGCTCGTGGGGAATACCGCCGACGCTCGGTGCCAAATTTGTGCGCGACTCAATCAAGGGTTGAGTCTTCGGATTTTTTAACGGAATCTCAAGAGTATGCGCCGAAGCATCGGCATGTGTTCCACCAAGGTGCCGCCCTACGAGGCGGCGCGGCTCCGATCAAAAAGTGCGCACTGTCGATGCTGAAATCCGCACTCACCCGCATGCTGGCGCTGAGCCGCGCGCAAAAGCGCGCGATTCAGCTCGTCCTCGATGCGGCGCTTCTGGTGCTCGGCTATATCGCGGCGACGCGTCTCGCCGGGGTGGATCTGGCGGCGCCGGGCGTCATCGTGGGACGCGGCAGCGGCGCCTTCTGGCTGGCGGCCGCGCTTTTCGTGCCGCTCAGCCTTGCGATCTTCGTGCGGCTCGGCTTCTACCGGGCGGTCGTGCGCTACTTGTCCATGCGGCTCCTGCTGACGATCTTCGTCGGCGTTCAGGCCTCGGCCGCCGTCCTGCTCGCGGCGGTGCTGGTGGCCGGATCGCCCGGCCCGCTCACGATCGTTCCGATCTACGCGCTCATCGCGATGTCCGGTCTCGGCGGCATGCGCATGGCGATGCGCGAGATCCTGCAGCTTCACGGCGCCGGCGCGCGCAGGCCGGTGATCCTCTATGGCGCGGGCCGGTCCGGCCGGCAACTTCTCAGCTCGCTGCGCGAGCATCCGGGTTATGCGCCCGTCGCCTTCCTCGACGATGCCGCCGAGCTTCACGGATCGGAGATCGGCGGACTTCAGGTGCATGATCCCGCCCGGCTCGGACGGCTCATCGCCGCGCATGGGGCGAGCCTTGTTCTGCTGGCCATGCCCAGCGCTTCGCGCGCCGAGCGGCGCGCGGTTCTCACGCGCCTCGCCGCCTTCCCGGTGCGCGTTCAGACGGTGCCCGGCATGTCCGATATCCTCTCGGGCAAGGCGCGGCTGAGCGATCTGCACGATGTGGCGATCGAGGATCTTCTGGGCCGCGATCCGGTGCCACCGATGGAGCCGCTGATGAAAGCCAGCATCGCCGGCAAGACCGTCATGGTGACCGGCGCGGGCGGCTCCATCGGCTCCGAGCTCTGCCGCCAGATCATCGCGCAGGGGCCCGATGCGCTCGTCCTGTGGGATCTGTCCGAGCTCGCGCTCTACACCTTGCATGCCGAGCTCGAGGACCTTGTGGCCGCGCGCCGTCTGGCCGTGCGGCTCGTGCCGCTCATGGGCTCGGTGCAGGATCATGCGCGGCTCGGGGCGGCGCTGGCGCGCTTCGGCGTGCAGACGATCTATCACGCGGCCGCCTACAAGCATGTGCCGCTGGTCGAACGGAACGCCATTGAGGGCGTGCGCAACAACGTCTTCGGCACGCGCATTCTCGCCGAGGCCGCGATCGACGCGGGCGTCGAAGCGGTGATCCTCGTCTCCTCCGACAAGGCCGTGCGCCCCGCCAACATCATGGGCGCCTCGAAGCGCCTCGCCGAGCTGATCTTTCAGGCCGCGGCGCTGCGGCAAAGCCGTACCGTCTTTTCCATGGTGCGCTTCGGCAACGTGCTCGGCTCCTCAGGCTCCGTCATCCCGCGCTTTCGCGAGCAGGTGGCGCGCGGCGGGCCGGTGACGGTGACCGATCCCGACGTGACGCGCTATTTCATGACCATCCCCGAGGCGGCGCAGCTCGTGATCCAGGCGGGTGCGATGGCGAGGGGGGGCGATGTCTTCGTGCTCGACATGGGCGAGCCGATCCGGATCGTCGATCTCGCGGAGCGGATGGTGCGCCTGAGCGGCCTCACGCCTTACCGTCTCGCGGCGCACGGGGGCGGCGCACCGGGTCCGGTGGAGGCCGAAAAGGAAAACGGCGATATCGCGATCCTCTTCACCGGATTGCGGCCCGGCGAGAAGCTTTTCGAGGAATTGTTGATCGGCGGCACGGCGCGGCGCACCCTGCATCCGCGCATCCTGACGGCGAGCGAAAGCCGCCTCGCGCCCGGCAAGCTCGACACTCTTCTCGACGCTCTCATGGCGGCCTGCATGGCGCAGGACTGCGCGCGGCTCCGCGCGCTGATGGCGGCGGCGCCCCTCGGATACGCGCCCGCCGCGCCGCCCTTCGACGCGTTCGGCGAGGCCGAGGGCGGACGGCCCCTCGCCGCCGCGGAATGAGCGGGGGCGCCCGGGCGCCGAAACACGCCGCAAGAGGCGCCGCGAGGCCAGAGCGCCGTTGCCCATGTCCGGCTTATGTGGCAAACCATCGGTCAAGAGATTGAACGGAAGAGTTTAGCCATGACCGACTACGCCGCCCGCCGCACCATGATGGTCGACACGCAGATCCGACCGGCGGACGTCACCAAGTTCCCGATCATCGACGCGATGCTGAGCGTGCCGCGCGAAGCCTTCGTCCCGCGCGCCCTGCGCGAGGCCGCCTATATCGGCGAGAATCTCGAGCTGGGCGGGGGCCGCGTGCTGCTCGAGCCGCGCACCCTCGCCAAGATCCTCGATGCGCTCGACATCCGCGGCGACGAGCTCGTGCTCGATGTCGGCAGTGCCATGGGCTATTCCGCGGCCATCATGGCGCGCATGGCCGAAGCCGTGGTCGCCCTCGAAGAGGACGAGACGATGGGCGGCGAGGCGCAGGCGCTCCTGCTCGAGCATGGCGCGGACAATGTGATCGCCCATGCCGCGCCGCTGAACGAAGGCGCGCCCGAACATGGCCCCTACGATGTCATCGTGATCGAAGGCGCCGTGCAGGATTTGCCTGCGGCCCTCGGAGATCAGCTCAAGGAAGGCGGGCGCATCGCCTGTCTCTTCATGGAGGGCGCGCTGGGCGCCGTGCGCATCGGCTACAAGCTGAACGGCAAGCTCACCTGGCGCTTCGCCTTCAATGCGGGCGCGCCGGTGCTGCCGGGATTCGAGCGAAAGACCGCTTTCGCGCTTTGACGATTTGGACCTGAAACCAGGCGCCACGCCGCGCCGACCCGGCATGACCGAAAGGAAGATCTCGATGATGACCCTTCGCAACAATGCGTGGCCTTTCCGCCGGCTCGGTCTTTCGCGGGGCCTAAAGGGCGCCGCAGCCGCCATCGCGCTGGCGCTTCCCGCCGCGATCGCCGCGCCGAACGCGCGGGCCGACACGCTGGCAGACGCGCTGGCCGGGGCCTACAACACGAGCGGGCTTCTCGAGCAGAACCGCGCGCTTCTGCGCGCCGCCGACGAAGACGTGGCGAGCACCGTCGCGGGCTTGCGTCCCATCATCAACTGGTCGACCGACGTCACGCGCAACTACTCGAACATTTCCGGGAACAGGGGCGCAAACGCGCTTGCCAACGGCAGTTCGGGGACGACCAACCTCAACGCCGGGATCACCGCAGAGTGGCTGCTTTACGATTTCGGGCGCACCGATCTGAGCGTCGATGCCGCCAAGGAGCTGGTTCTGGCCACGCGCCAGTCGCTCATCGGGATCGAGCAGCAGGTCATGCTGCGCGCGGTTCAGGCCTATATGAACGTGGTGCGCAACACGCGCTTCGTCGATCTGCGGCGCAACAACGTGCGCGTGATCGGCGAGTCGCTGCGCGCGGCGCAAGACCGGTTCGAAGTGGGCGAGGTCACGCGTACCGATGTCGCGCAGGCCGAGGCGCGTCTTTCGCTCTCGCGCAGCAACCTCGCCACGGCGCAGGGCGATCTCGAGCGCGCGATCGAGGAATACGTCGCCGTGACGGGCCGGCGTCCCGGCACCTTGTCCCAGCCGCCCAGCCCGCCCCGCCTCACGCGCGACGAGGAGACGGCCAAGCAGGTCGCGCTTCGCAACCATCCCGACATGCTGGCCGCGCAATTCAACGTGGCGGCCGCGAAGCTCAATGTGCTGGTCGCCGAGGCGGCGATGAAGCCGCGCGTGTCGCTCAACGCCACCCTGGGCGTGCGCGAGGAGTTGAACGGCGATGTGACCTCCGAGACGGGCAGCCTCGGCGTGGGCATCAGCGGCCCGATCTATCAGGGCGGCGCGCTTTCCTCGGCCAAGCGCCGCGCCTATGCGCAGCGCGACGCGCAGCTCGGTATCCTCCACCAGACGCGCGACCGCATCCGCCAGAATGTCGGCAACGCCTATGCGATTCTCGAGGCCGCGCGCGCCTCGGCCGTCGCGTCCGCCGAGCAGGTGCGCGCGGGCCGGATCGCCTTCGAGGGCGTCAACGAGGAGGCCAATCTGGGGGCGCGCACGACGCTCGACGTGCTCGACGCCGAGCAGGAATTCCTCGATGCGCAGGCCAACCAGATCTCGGCGCAGGCCGATGTGATTATCGCGGCCTATTCGGTGCTGGAATCGGTGGGCGAGCTGACCGCGCGGGATCTCAATCTCGCGGTGCAGACCTATGATCCCGCAGCCTATTACAACCTCGTCGAAGATGCGCCCGCCGCGCTGAGCGAGCGGGGCCAGCAGCTCGACCGGGTGCTGCGCAAGATCGGAAACCAGTAAAACTGCGCCTATCTGTTGTGCGAAAGCCTCGGCGCCGGTAAACTGGCGACCGAGGCAAGAACCGAGGGCGATAAAAACAATGTCCGATCCCGTCACGAATGTCGAAATCGAGGATGTGCTGTCGTCGATCCGCAGGCTGGTTTCGAGCGATGGGCGCCCTGTGAAAGCGGGCGAGACGCCCGCTCAGCCTGCCAAACCCTCCAAGCCTGCCGAGCCTGAGCGCCTCGTGCTGACACCCTCTTTGCGTGTCGATGACGCGGCCAAGGCCGCCGATGCGGATGAAGAGGATGGTGCCGACTCCGTCGAGGCCGTGGCGGGCGAAGACTTGGGCGGCGATGACTGGTCGGAAGATGACTGGTCGAACGAGGTGGACGCCCCGGATGCCGAGGCCGAGGACATGAACGCGGCGCCCCAGGACGAGTTCGACGCGGATATCGCGATGGCCGAGGTGGATGCCGCCCCCGCCGCCGAGGATGCGGGCGACGAGACGCCCCGGACAGATCCGCTGCGTCAGCGCGTGGCCGAGCTCGAGGAAGTCGTCGCGCGCCAACCCGATCAGTGGGAGCCCGACGGCCCGGGCGGCGACGGCAATTCGGGCAGCCCCGTCTCGCCCCTTCCGTGGGAGGATTACAGCCCCGAGGACGAGTCCGAGGACGAGGGCGCGCCCGAGGAGGTCGTCGAGGACGCCATTCGGGAGGCGGCGCAGCCGGCTGTGCGGCACGCGGCCCGCGGGGCAGAGGCGGATCGTGCCAAGGCCCGGCCCGAGCGCGACGAGGACGACATTCCCGCGAATTTCGCCGCCGAGGACGGGCACCGCTTCGAGGGTGCCGAAGATGACGGCCTTCACGAGAACGACTTCCTCCCCGGCAATGACGAGTTTCTCGACGAGGACGCGTTGCGGGATCTGGTGGCCGATATCGTGCGGCAGGAATTGCAGGGCGCGTTGGGCGAGCGGATCACGCGCAACGTGCGCAAGCTGGTGCGACGCGAGATTCACCGCGCGCTCACCAGTCAGGACTTCCAGTAATCAGCCGATATCGGCGGCCAGCGACAGCAGGCGGTCGATATCGAGATGCGCCTCCAGGTGATCGGCGAGCGCGTCGAGCGCCGCATCGACGCCGCGCTCGAACCGCGTGGTGGACGCGCAGCCCAGATCGCTCAGATAGGCCGCGCGAAACTCGTCCGAGCTCAGCAGGCCGTGCACATAGGATCCGCGGATCAGCCCGTCCGCGCTGGCCGCGCCCTCGGGCACGCCGCCGATCTCCAGCCAGGCGCGCGCGCAATCGGGCCCCTGCGTGCGGCCCATGTGGATCTCGTAGCCGGTGATCTCGGCGCCGCTGGCAACGTGGCGGCCATGCGCCTCGGTCACGCGCTTGTTTGCGTGCATGACGGTTTCGACGTCGAGCAGCCCGAGGCCCGGCACGGTGCAGGCCGGCCCCTCGACCCCGCCGGGATCGGAGACGCTTCGGCCCAGCATCTGGTATCCGCCGCAAAGACCCAGCACCGCGCCGCCGCGCCGCACATGCGCCGCGAGGTCGATATCCCATCCGTTCGCGCGGAAGGCGGCGAGGTCGGCGATGGTCGATTTGCTGCCGGGGATCAGCACCAGCCTCGCGTCGCCGGGCAGGGGGCGGCCCGGCTCGATCATGCGCACGCTCACGCCCGGCTCGGCCGACAGGGGATCGAGATCGTCGAAATTTGCGATCCGTCCGAGCCGGGGCACCGCGACGATCATCTCCCCGCCCGGGCGCTCGACGATGTCGAGCGCATCCTCGGCGGGCAGGCGCCACGCGTCCGGGAACCACGGCACGACGCCGAGCGACGGCCAGCCCGTGCGCGCCTCGATGGCGCGCAGGCCGTCCGCGAAAAGCGCGGTGTCGCCCCGGAACTTGTTGATCGCGAAGGCGCGGATGAGCGCCGCATCGGCGGGGTCGAGCACGGCCTGCGTGCCGACGACTTGCGCGATCACGCCGCCCCGGTCGATATCCCCGACGAGCACGACAGGCACGCGCGCGGCCTCCGCGAACCCCATATTGGCGATATCGCCCGCGCGCAGGTTGATCTCGGCGGGACTGCCCGCGCCTTCGACGAGGATCAGATCGGCGCTGCGTGCAAGCCGCGCGAAACTCTCGAGCACCGCGCGCAGGAGCTCCGCCTTGCGCGTGCCGTAGGCCTTGGCCTCTGACCGCCCGATCGCGCGGCCCTGAAGGACGATCTGCGCGCCCGTCTCGTTTTCGGGTTTGAGAAGGACCGGGTTCATGTCGCTATGCGGCGCGCGCCCGGCGGCGCGGGCCTGAAGCGCCTGCGCGCGGCCGATCTCGCCGCCATCGACGGTCACCGCCGCGTTGTTCGACATGTTCTGCGGCTTGAAGGGCGCGACGCTCATGCCGCGGCGCAGGCAGGCGCGGGCGATGCCGGCCACCAGCATCGACTTGCCGACATTCGAGCCGGCGCCCTGGATCATGATCGCTCGGGCCATGGCCCTCTCCCGTGCTGTGAGTGCCCGCCCGAAGCCGATGCCCGGACACGCAAAAGCCCCACCGAGAGGCGGGGCTTTGCAGGGTCGCGCCGATGTGGCGCGATCAGGCGGCTTCGGCCTGCGCGGCGGCGTTGCGGCGCTCGCTCTCTTCGCGCGACAGCGCGACGGAGGTGCGCACGCCCTTGGAGACGAACTCCATCAGGCCCGACACGACACGCTCGTTCGGGTCGATCCCGGCGCAGGACAGAACCTCGCGCCCGTCGCGCGACCGCGCCCAGCGGGCGATCTGATCGGGGCCGTTGCCATATTTCTTGTCATCCGAAATGGCATCATCGAGTGCAGCCAGTACAACGGCCGCGAAAAGTTTGCGGGCGCGATTGCCTTGTTCGTTATTGAAGGCGGCGCCGTCAACGAAATCCTTCATGGTTCGTCCTTGTTTTATTGCTCTTGCACTTTGGGCGTGGGGCCGGTTATGGCGGAGTTTGGGTGATTCGGATAGAGCAGATTTGCATACCTCTTATGCGCTCTGCGCATGGCTCCGTCAGTTGGCACACGAGATACGTTCGCTTGCCCCGTGCCGTGCCGCCATATATAGGGTTGGCCAGAAATCTATCAACCTTTTGTCAGGATTTTGACACAATGCCCAAGATCAACGGAAACGAGATCCGCCCCGGTAACGTGCTGGAGCATAACGGCGGTTTGTGGTCCGCCGTGAAGGTCGATCACGTCAAGCCCGGCAAGGGCGGCGCCTTCGCCCAGGTCGAGCTGCGCAACCTGCGCAACGGCTCGAAACTCAATGAACGCTTCCGCTCCGCCGACAAGGTCGAGCGCGTCCGCCTCGAGCAGAAGGACCAGCAATTCCTCTACGAGCAGGAGGGGATGCTGATCTTTATGGACAGCGAAACCTACGAGCAGATCGAGCTGCCCGCCGAGATCCTCGGCGAGCGCCGCCCGTTCCTTCAGGACGGCATGACCGTGCATATCGAATATCACGAGAACGAGGCGCTGAACGCCACGCTGCCGCAGAAAGTCACCTGCACCGTGGTCGAGACCGAGCCGGTCGTGAAGGGCCAGACGGCAGCCAACAGCTTCAAGCCGGCGGTCCTGGACAACGGCGTCAAGGTGATGGTGCCGCCCTTCGTCGGGCAGGACGAGGCGATCATCGTGAACACCGAAACGATGGAATATTCCGAGCGCGCCTGACCGCCACTCGCAAGAATGTCCTGAGACAGATTAAAACGCCGCGGCCCCTGTTCGGGTCGCGGCGTTTGCCGTTCTAGCGCCAGAGCGCGGCGCGCGAGGCGAAGAGGCCCTGAAGCTTCGAAAGAAGCCGGTTGGCCGGGCCGGGATGGGGCACGGCGCCGCTCGCCAGCCGGTCGAGCACGATCTCGGGCGGGCAGGGAAGGCCGGTCTGTGGATCGAAATAGCGCGGATAGTCGATGAGGGCGGCATGGACGAGGCCGGGCAGGCCGGGCCGTGCCTGACGGCGCGCGGGCACCGGCCCCAGATCGGGCGTGAGGCCCCAACCGGCATAGAAGGGCGCGCCCGTCGTGGTCACGCGGCAGCCGCGCATCAGCGCCTCGAACCCCATCAGCGACGTCATCGTCCAGACTTCGTCGACCATGCCGAGCAGCGCCGCAGGGTCGGCCTTGCTCAGCACCATATCGGCGAGCGCCAATGCGTCCTCCTCGGCGATCGCCCCCGCGCGCAGGCCCGCCTCGACATCGGGATGCGGCTTGTAGAGCAGGACCGCATCCGGATGGGCCGCGCGCGCGGCCTCGAGCAGCGCGAGGTTCGTGCGGATGCGCCCCGCGCCGGCGCGGATCGAAGCGTCGTCCTCCACCTGGCCCGGCACGAGGATGCGGTGCCCTCGGGGCAGGTCGGGGACCGTCCCTCCGAGATTGTACTTCGTGCGCCCCTCGGCGGTGATGCGCGCGATGAGCGCCTCCGCCCGGCGCGTCTGATCGGGGCGCATATGGGCGCGGCGCGCGATCCAGTCCTCGAGATCGCTGGGCCGCGTCGGATCGTAGTAGATGCCGCGCCGGTCGAGAACGAGGCTGAGCGGCGGCACCAGCTCGGCCCCGAGCCCGCGCGAGCGCAGGAACCCGTCCTCGACGCGCACGGCATCCTCGGGCGCCGCCTCGGCCTTGCCCGCCCAGACCATCTGCGGCACGCGGCGCGGCTTGCCCGGAAAGGTCACGGCGCCATGGCGCCCGAAAACCTTGCGCAGCGGGGCGCGTTTCCACAGGCGCATGCCATGCGCCTGCCAGCCGAGACGATCCTCGCGCCATTCTCGCGCCAGAGCGGCGAGCGTGCCGATGGCCTCTTCGATCCCGCAAAGCCGGTCGCGATAGGGATCGTACCACTTGGGATAGAGGATCATCGCCGCCGCGAAGAGCTGCGCGCGGCTGAGCGCGCGGCCCCTGCGCGCAAGGGGCAGGGGGCTGCGATCGTCGGTGAGGCCCCAGCCGGCGTAGAAGGGTCGCCCGAAGACGCAAGGCCGGTGCCCGGCGAAGATCGCCTCGAACCCGAGCTGGCTCGAGACGGTATAGACGGCGATGGCCCCCTCGAGCAGCGCCCACGGACTGACGGGATCGGTACAGAGGCCGATGCGTCCGTTCGCGTCCTCGGGTCCGAAATATCCGGGTCGGTGGCCGGCGGCGCTTTCGGGATGGGTCTTGATGACGATGCGCGCGCCGGGGTGATCCTCCTGCGCGTAATAGAGCATCTCGCGGAAGGTGTTCGCATCTGCGCCGCCGATGCGCACCGAGGCGTCGCCCCGCGTCTGGTCGATCACCAGAACATAGCCCGGATCGGGGCAGGGCGCGGCGGGGTCGTGCGCGTTGTATTTGCTCAGATGCGCCTCTTGCAGCCGCGCGATGGCGGCGCGGGCGCGGTCCATCAAGGCGGTGTCGTCGAGCGGGTGCCGCGCGAGCAGATCCTCGAGATCGGACGGACCAGAGGGATCGAAATGCGCGCGCTGGGTGTCGATCAAGAGGCCCAGCGGCGGCTCGCCCGCGCGGCCGGGATGGACCGAGCGCAGCCACGCATCCTCGAGCCGGATCAGCCCCGCGCCGGTGCGCCGCGCGGCCGCCTCGCCCCGCGCGGCATAGGGGCTGTGCCCCCAGACGGCGATGCGGTCCTCGGGGCCGGGCCAGCCGAGGCGCAGATCGTACGCGGCCAGCTCCATGATGCGGCGCAGGCGGCGCTGGCGCAGAAAACCGGCGTTGAAATAGAAAACCCGCCGGCGCCCCTCGGCCCCGGCGGGATCGTGTTCGTCTGTGCCGCGCATTAACTGCCGCCGAGCGCCGTCGATGCGGAGTCGACCGTGCCGATCACCCCCAGCGTTCCGGTGAGCGCGCCGATGACCTTGCTCCACTGGGCGAAGGGCGCCTCGGTCACATAAAGCGTGTCCTGATCGCGCACCGAGAAGTCGCGCGCCATGAACATGCCGTTCGGCTTGGTCAGATCGAGCACGTAGACGACGCGTTGGTCGCCCACGAGGTCGTTGCGGCCCAGCACCTGATTGGCGATCTCGGCGGGCTCGTTGCGCAGGATGAAGACGCCCGTCGGGTCCGCCGCGGCGGCCTGAAGACCGCCCACGGTGGCGATCGCCTCGATCGCGCTGAGCGTCTGGGTCTCGAAGGTCACGCGCGATTGCGCGCCGGTCGCGCCGAGCGCGGTGAAGGAGCGCGTGTCCTGCTCGACGAGGATGCGGTCGCCGCCGCGCAGGGCGATGTCGAATTCGGGATGCTTGTAGAGATCCTGGAACCAGACCTTGCTGCGCTGCCCGCCCCTGAGAACGGTGATCTGCGCGACCTCGGCGGGGATGACGATGCCGCCCGCCGCCGACAGCATGGCCGAGAGGGTGCGCGTCGGGCGCTCGATCGGATAGACGCCCTGCGCGCCGACCGAACCCACGAGCGACACGGTGGCCCCGTCTCCGGCGAGACGGCGCACCTGCACCTGCGGGTCGGGCGTCTGCTCGTCGAGCTTGGACGTGATGATGCGCCGGATCGCCTCGGGCGTGTTGCCCGCGGCCTTGATGCGGCCCGCATAGGGCACGAAGATGAAGCCCGAGCCGTCGACCTGCACCTCTTCGAGGATGGTCTGGTTCGTCGCCTCTCCGGCCAGAAGGCCGTCATCGACGTTCTCCCAGATGGTCAGGCCGAGCGTGTCGCCGGGGTTGATCGTGTCCGAGCCGAGCTGACCCGCATTGCGGAACGCCTCGCTGAAGCCGAGCGCGGGCTGCACGGCGGTGGCGCGGGTCACGCGGTCGTTGACGGAGACGACGAAGGCGTCGCCCGACCTCTGGACCGATCCGGAATAGATCTGGCGCTTGTTCGGGCCGACCTGCGGCAGAACGCTGCAAGAGGCGACCATCATGGAAATGGCCATGGCGGCGACGGACCGCGCCCAGCGGCTTGTCTGGATGTTCACTGCTCGGTCTCCTCGACCTGATTTCTGCCTCGGTCTTGTTTTCACGCCGTCTTCGCAGCGCTGTTTTTTGTCACGGTAGACGAATTCGAAATCAAAAGAAAGCGTTGGCGCGCGTTCCTGTCATTTCACCACGCGCAACTGTTGCCTCGGCGCCGCGGTCCCGCGGCGCAGCGCATCATAGGGATCGTCCGCGCTCAGCATCATGTCGACCGCCTGCCGCAGCACCTGCCGGCGACCCTGTGCCGAGTAGAATCCGCCTGCGATCTGGCTGGTTTCAAGAAGATAGCGGCGGTAATCGGTATAGGCGCGCCGGTCGGGACGCTCGGCGGCGGCGAAGAAATCGGCGAGCGGCTTGGTCGAGACGAATTCGGGCTTGGCATAGACGGCGGCGCCGAAGGTCTTGAGCGGAATTCCGCGCCAGAGCACCTGCTGCGCGGCCGTCGAGTTCACCGTCACGGCGCTGCGCGCCTCGTCGAGAAGCTGCGCGAGCTTGCCGCCGCGCACGTAATGCACGCGGTCCGCGACGCCATGGGCGCGGGCGAGGCGGCGCAATTCGCGGCGCAGCGGCACGCGCCCATCCTCGAGCGGATGCGCCTTGACGACGAGGTGATGATGGCGCGGCGCGCCGCGCGCGAAGCCGGTCACGACCGTTTCGAGAAACTCGGTCATCGTGCCGAAGGGCGAATGCATCTGGAAGCTGCTGTCATGCTCGAGTTGCAGGAGCGCCAGATGATAGGGAAAACCGCCGTGGCGGATGCGCCAGGTGGCAATGCGCCGCTCGATTGCCTGAAAGGGCATGAGCACGAGGCGCTGGAGATAGAGCGCGAATTCCTTGCGCACGCTCAGCGCGCGGTGGGGACGGAAATTGCGGTAGCGCCAGTTCAGCGCCAGCACGCAGAAATGATAGAGCGCGCCGTAGAAGATGTGATGGCGCATGTCGCCCCAGCTTGCCGGCGGCAGGGCGCTGTCCATGTCCGACTGCTCGAGATCGGCGCGCATGCGCTCGACGCTCAGTTCCATCAGGCGCGAATTTCCGTTGCTGCCGCCACGCTCGTAGGTCACCCAATAGGGCCGCATGTAGCCTTCCTCGAAGACATGAACCGTGATGCCGCGCGCATGGGCCGCGCGCACCGCCTCGGCATGGATCGGGCGGGTGTCGCCGTAAAGGACGATATCGGTGATGCCCTTTTCTTTCAGGATGCCGTCCAGCGTCTCTGCCCAGCTTTCGGGAGCGTAGGTGAAGGGCAGGAAACTGGCGCGGTCGGGCCAGAAGGCGCTATCGCCCGCGTTGAAGCCGACGCGCCAGACCTCTGCGCCCGCACGGCGCAGCATCCGCCCCAGCCGGGCGAAGAAAGGCCCGTGCGGCCCTTGCAGGAATAGAAATACGCGGCGCCCGCCGGCGGATGTGGTCATGCTCGGATCATACGCTCGAAATTTTAACAACTGCTCAAATACCACTATCGAATACGACGCGAGTGAGGCGAAATTAAGACAAATGCGCCGCGCCGTCTTGCCGAGGCCGCGCGGCCCGGCTACCTCGGAGGCACCAGAAGGACAAGGACGGCCATCATGTTCACCGGTATCGTAACCGATCAGGGCACCATCCGCGCGCTCGAGCAGGCGGGCGATCTGCGCGCACGCATCGCCTGCGGATACGACATGAGCGGTGTCGCTCTGGGCGCGTCCATCGCCTGTGACGGCGTGTGCCTCACGGTGATCGAGACGGGGCCGGACTGGTTCGACGTGCAGATTTCGGCCGAGACCGTCTCGAAGAGCAATCTCGGCGATTGGGAGATCGGGCGCGAGGTCAATCTCGAGCGCGCGCTCAAGGTCGGGGACGAGCTGGGCGGGCATATCGTGTCGGGGCATGTGGACGGCATCGCGCGGATCACGGCGGTCGAGGACGAGGGCGACAGCACCCGTGTCACGCTCACCGCGCCCGAGGATCTTGCGCGCTTCATCGCCCCCAAGGGGTCGGTCGCGCTCAACGGCACATCGCTGACGGTCAACGAGGTCGATGGGTGCAGCTTCGGCATCAATTTCATCCCGCATACCAAGCAGGTCACGACATGGGGACGCGCGAAGCTGGGCGATGCGGTGAATCTCGAGATCGACACGATGGCGCGCTATGTCGCGCGGCTGCGCGAGTTCGCCTGACTCCGGCCCGGTAGGCTCCCGAGGCGCGGCAAAAAGCCACATAGAAACTTGCGCGGTGCGGCG
Organism: Roseovarius aquimarinus; assembly: GCF_043661195.1. NCBI lineage: Bacteria > Pseudomonadati > Pseudomonadota > Alphaproteobacteria > Rhodobacterales > Roseobacteraceae > Roseovarius > Roseovarius aquimarinus. The sequence continues at coordinate 407,643 of NZ_JBIHMM010000002.1, read as the reverse complement.
GCGCGGGGCCATAGTGCCGCATGGACATCTTGAACATGGAGGCGCGCGGCCAGTCGGCCGCGCTGGAGCGGAGGGATCTGTCGGCGCTCGAGCTGATGGAGGCGACGCTTGCGCGCATCGAGGCGGTCAATCCCGCGATCAATGCCGTGGTGAGCCTGCGCGATGGTGACACGCTCCGCGCCGAGGCGCGCGCGGCGGATGAAGGCCCGCGCAAGGGCTGGCTGCACGGCATGCCGATCGCGATCAAGGATCTGGCGAACGCGGCGGGTCTGCCAACCTCGCAGGGCTCGCCGCTCTTCGCCGGGCAGGTGGCGGCGCGCGACGACATCATGGTCGCGCGGCTGCGTGCGGCCGGCGCCATCGTCATCGGCAAGACGAACACGCCCGAATTCGGCCTCGGCTCGCACACGGTGAACCCGGTGCATGGCGCGACGCGCAACCCCTACGACACGGCGTGCTCGGCGGGCGGCTCCTCGGGCGGGGCGGCGGCGGCCCTGGCGACGGGGATGCTGGCGGTCGCCGACGGATCGGACATGATGGGCAGCCTGCGCAACCCGGCGGGCTGGAACAACGTCTACGGCATGCGCCCCACATGGGGCACGGTTCCGGGCGATGCCGAGGGCGATCTTTTCCTGCATCCGCTCTCAACGCTCGGGCCGATGGCGCGCAGCCCGGCGGATATGGCGGCGCTTTTGGATACGATGACGGGCGCGGACCCGGCCCTGCCGCTCAGCACGGATGGCGGCAGCGCCCGCGCCGCGATGGAGACGCCGCCCGGCGCGCTGCGGATCGGCTGGCTCGGCGATTGGGGCGGCGCCTTTCCCTACGAGCCGGGCATCGCCGAGATCTGCGAGGGCGCATTGCGGCAGATGGCCGATATGGGCCACCGGATCGACGCGCCGGGGCCGCCCTTCGACGCCGACCTGATGTGGCGCGCGTGGTGCGATCTGCGCGCGCTCGCCGTCGCGGCCAAGCTGCGCGGCCTCCATGCCGACGAGGCCAAGCGCGCGCATCTCAAGCCTGCCGCCCTTTGGGAGGTGGAGTGCGGGCTGGCGCTGGATGCGAGGCGCATCCTCGAGGCGAGCGCGCGCCGCTCGGACTGGTTCCGCAGCGCGCAGGCGCTTTTCCAAGGCTTCGACGTGCTCGCCTTGCCCTCGGCGCAGGTCTGGCCGTTCGACGTGACCTGGACCGCGCCCGAGCGTATCGGCGCGCGCGAGATGGATACCTATCACCGCTGGATGCAGGTGGTCGTGCCGGCGAGCCTGATCGGCCTGCCGGTGGTCAATGTGCCGGTCGGCTTCGGGCGGAACGGCCTGCCGGCGGGGATGCAGCTGATCGGGCCGCGCGGCAGCGACGGTGCGCTGCTGCGGCTGGCGCAGCAATGGCATGACGGGACGGGCTGGCCGCAGGCCCGCCCGCCGCAGATGTAGGAGGGCAATCACATGGAGATCACATCGGAGCGCGCCCATGGCATCCCGCCGCTCGGCGCGCCGAGCTCGGCACTCTTTCGCAAGGCGCTGTCGGCGGGCTGGCGCGATTTTCGCGCGGCCCCGGCCTTCGGGCTGATCGTCGCGTCGCTCTGCCTTCTGGCGGGCTGGGGCATGGCGGGGCTGACCATCTGGGCGGGCCATACGTTCTGGCTGGTGCTGGGGGTCTTCGGCTTTCCGCTGGTCGCGCCCTTCGCGGCGCTCGGCACCTACGAGGTCTCGCGGCTGCGCGGACTCGGCGAGGCGCCGTCGGTGGGGCGGGTGATCCACGTTCTGATGCACGAGCGGGGCAAGCATCTGCCGATGCTCTGCGCGCTGATGATGGTGATGCTGCTCTTCTGGTTCTTTCTGGGGCACATGATCTTCGCGCTCTTTCTGGGCCTCAAGCCGATGACCAACATCATGTCCTCCGCCGAGGTGTTCCTCAGCCCGAACGGCCTCATGATGCTGGCCTTCGGCTCGGCCATCGGGGCGGGCTTCGCGCTTTTTCTCTATGCGATCTGCGTGATCGGCCTGCCGCTCCTTCTGGACCGCGAGGTCGATTGCATCACCGCGACGGCGCGCAGCGTCATGGTGGTCATGGGCCATCCGGCGCCGATGCTGGGCTGGGCGGCCTTCATCTCGGTCACCATCGTGCTGGCGATGATCCCGGCCTTTCTGGGCCTCATCGTCGTGCTGCCGTGGCTCGGCCATGCGTCATGGCATGTCTATGCGGGTCTCAAGGAGGCGCAGGACGGTGCGGCGGCGGCGCCTCCGCCGCCCTCTGGGGTGTCAGCCGCGCCCTGAGCAGGGCCAGCGGATGCGCCTTGAGGCTGAGGCGCGTCGTCACGTAATCCTCCACCATCTCCTCGCCGCGCGTCATGGCGGGCAGGTGGGCGGCAGGCTCGTTCAGGATCTCCTCGCCCAGATCGGCGGCGAAGAGGGGCAGCGGCCGCTCCGCCGTCAGCGCCTTGGCCTGCCAGAGCGCCTCGCGTCGCGTCAGCCCCTCGCCGGCGAAGCAATCTGCCTCGGCCAGCCGCGTGATGACCGAGGGCGGCAGACCCGCGCGGCGCCACACATCGCCCGGCGTGCCATAGCCGTTGCCCCGCGCGGCGCTGAGCCAGGCCGCGCTTTCCTCGTCCATGCCCTTGATCTGACGGTATCCCAGCCGGAGCGCCAGCCCGCCCTTGCCGTTGGGCTCGACCGTGTTGTCCCAGAAACTCGCGTTGATGCAGACGGGCCGCACCACCACGCCATGCTCGCGCGCGTCGCGCACGATCTGCGCGGGCGCATAGAAGCCCATCGGCTGCGAGTTCAGGAGCGCGCAGGCGAAGATCGTCGGGTGATGGCACTTGATCCAGGCCGAGGCGTAGACCAGGAGCGCGAAGCTGGCCGCGTGGCTTTCGGGAAAGCCGTAGCTGCCGAACCCTTCGATCTGGGCGAAACACCTCTCGGCGAAATCATCCTCATAACCGTTCGCCTTCATGCCGCGCAGAAAGAGCGTGCGGAACTCGCTGATATTGCCCAGCTTCTTGAAGGTGGCGAGGGCGCGGCGCAGTCGGTCGGCTTGATCGGGGGTGAAGCCCGCGCCGACGATGGCGATCTGCATCGCCTGCTCCTGAAAGAGCGGCACGCCCAGCGTCTTGCCCAGCACCGCCCCGAGCGCGTCCGAGGGAAATGTCACCTGCTCCTCGCCGTTGCGGCGACGGATATAGGGATGGACCATGTCGCCCTGGATGGGGCCGGGGCGGATGATGGCCACCTCGATCACCAGATCGTAGAAGCAGCGCGGGCGCATGCGCGGCAGGAAGTTCATCTGCGCGCGGCTTTCGACCTGAAAGACGCCGACACTGTCCGCGCGGCAAAGCATGTCATAGACTTTAGTATCTTCGGGTGGCAGCGTCGCGAGATCGTATTTCTGCCCGTGATGCTGCGCCAGCAGGCCGAACGCCTTGCGGATGCAGGTGAGCATGCCCAGCGCCAGCACATCGACCTTGAGGATGCCCAGCGCCTCGATATCGTCCTTGTCCCACGAGATCACCGTGCGCCCCTCCATCGAGGCGTTCTCGACCGGCACCAGTTCATCGAGCCGCCCTTCCGTCACGACGAAGCCGCCGACATGCTGGCTGAGATGCCGGGGAAAGCCCTCGATCTCCTCGACCAGCGCCATCGTCTGCTTGAGGCGGGCGTCATCCGGATCGAGGCCGATCTCGCGCATGCGTTCGCGTGCGACCGCGCCGGTCGAGAAAAAGCCCCAGAGCTGCGAGGAGAGCGCACCGATCGTGTCCTGGCTCAGGCCCATGGCGCGGCCCACCTCGCGGATCGCTCGCTTGCCGCGATAGTGGATGACGGTGGCGCAAAGGCCCGCGCGGTGGCGGCCGTAACGCTCGTAGATATGCTGGATCACCTCCTCGCGGCGCTCATGCTCGAAATCGACGTCGATGTCGGGCGGCTCGTCCCGCGCCTCGCTCACGAAACGTTCGAAGACCATCGTGCCGATCTCGGGGCTGACCGAGGTGACGCCGAGGCAGTAGCAGACCACCGAATTCGCCGCCGAGCCGCGCCCCTGGCAAAGGATGCCGCGCGCGCGCGCGAAGGCGACGATATCGCGCACGGTCAGGAAATAGGGCTCGTATTTCAGCTTGGCGATCAGCGTCAGCTCATGTTCCAGAAGGTTCCGCACCCGGTCGCTCGCGCCATGCGGATAGCGCCATTTCAGCCCCTCCTCGGCCAGCCGGCGCAGGCGGGCGCCGGGCGTCTCGCCCTCGGCGATCTCGCTGGGATACTCGTAGCGCAGGCTCCCGAGGCAGAATGTCAGCCCGGCGGCGAGCGTGCCTGCGCGCTCCACCGCGCCTTCATGGCCGCTGAAAAGGCGTCGCATCTCGGCCCCGCTGCGCAGGCGGCATTCGCCATTGGCCAGCGCCGCGCGGCCCAGATCATCGACGCGCGTGCCGGTGCGCACCGCCGTTAGCACATCGGCCAATCGACGCCGCCGCCCGTGATGCATGCGCGGCTGCGCGCTGGCGACGGTCTCGAGGCCGAGGGCGCCGGCCAGTTTTTCCTGCCGGGCGAAGCGCGCCGCATCGCGCCCGTCATATCGCGGCGCCATGAGCAGATACATCCGCGCCCCGAGCGTCCCGAGCGCCCGGGCGAGCGGCGCCGCATGCTTGCGCCACGGCCTCGGATCGCCCTCGGGCGCGTGCAGAAGGAGGGTCAGCCCCTCGGCGCGCTCGAGCAGGTCGCTGGTCCGGAGCGCGCAATCCCCCTTGGGCGCGCGGCGGCGGCCCGTGGTCAGAAGGCGGCAAAGGCTGGCCCAGCCGGTGCGGTCCCGGACCAGCGCGGTCAGCGTCAGCCCTTCCTCCAGCACCAGTCGGGCGGCGGGGATGAGGCGCGGCACATTCGCCCAATCGGGCGCGCGGGGCTGCGGCGCGGGCGGGCCGATCATGCCGTCCCGCGCCTCGAGCGCCTGCCGCTCGGCCACCTGCCGCGCGATCTCGCGCGCCGCCGACCAGGAGCGCACGATGCCCGCGACGGTGTTCTCGTCCGCGATGGCGAGGGCGGGCAGGCCAAGAAGCGCGGCGCGCTGCATGTATTCCTCGGGGTGCGAGGCCCCGGTGAGGAAGGTGAAATTGCTGAGCGCCGACAATTCGGCGAAAGGGCTGTGATCTCGCATGGCGAGTCACTTTATATTCACCTTTTGTTCTTATGCCGAGTCCCCATGAGACGGATTTTCATCATGGGGTTACTGGGGTTCTTCGACCTCGCACTCGCCGCCGGTAAAGCAGCGATGCGCCTTGTCCAGCATCGCGGCGTCCGGCCCGAAGAAGGCATCGCCGCCGCACGGATCGGTCGTGAGGGTGAAGCCCTCGGGATCCTGCCGCAGGAAGGCCAGCACCTCGCCGACGGCGGGCGGCTGGGCGCACCACGGCCCGAAACATTCGACGATGAGTGTCACCGGCCCCGCGAACGGACGGTTGAAGCCCACCCGGCTCAGCGCTTCGCCCGATATGCGCGCGGGGATCCGCGTCTCCTTCGGGGTGGCCTGCTGATCGGCCATGTCCACCTCGGGCAGGAGGCTCTCGTCGAACTCGAGCGTGCCGTTGAACGCGACGTATGTCTCGGCGGCGGAATTGACCCTCTCAAACGTCCGGGCAAGGTCATGCGGCAGGCATGACAAGGCGGCGGCGGGACCGCTGGCCATGGCTGCCGCGAGGGCGGCGGCGATCATTGGGGAAAGCCGCATCAGAGCACCTCCTTGAATTCCTTGAGAACCGCGGCGTAGACCGAGCGCTTGAACGGTACGATGCTCGCCTCCAGATCGCCGGGCGGCAGCCAGCGCCACTGCGAGAATTCGGGATGCGGCGTGGCGATGTCGATCTGCGCATCGCGCCCGTGAAAGCGCATGAGGAACCATTTCTGTTCCTGCCCGCGATAGCGGCCTTTCCACATGCGCGGTACCAGATCATGCGGCAGATCATAGCGCACCCAGCCGTCGGTCTCGGCCTCGATGCGCACCAGATCGGGTGTGACGCCGGTCTCCTCGAAAAGCTCGCGCAGCGCCGCCGCCTCGGGCGCCTCGCCCGCGTCGATCCCGCCTTGCGGCATCTGCCAGGCGGGCGCCTCGGTGTCGATGCGCTGGCCGACGAAGACCTCGCCCGCCGCATTGGCGAGCATCACGCCCACGCAGGGGCGATAGGGAAGGGCGGCGATCTGATCGGGGGTCATGCGCGGGCCTCGGATCGGGGCGGGGGCAGGCAAAACGCGCCCGGCCGCACCCCGAAGGGCGGGCCGGACGAGGGCGCCTTACTTGGCGCCGTTCAGCGTGGTCAGACCCTTCAGGATGTCGACCGCGTAGGCGAGTTGGTAATCCTCCTCGCGCAGCTTGGCGCTCTCCTCGGCGCGCTCGCGCGTTTCCTCGATATGCTGGATCTCGTCTTCGGTGAGACTGTCATTGTCGAGGCTGCCGCGCAGATCGGCTTCGGAGCGCAGGAGCGGCGGGGCGCCGTTCTCCTCCTCTTCCTCGGTCTCGGGCGCGCGGCGGGGCTGCGCGACGAGAATGTCGGGCGACACGCCCAGCGCCTGGATCGAGCGGCCCGACGGCGTGTAGTAGCGCGAGGTGGTCAGGCGCATCGCCCCGTCGCCGCGCAGGGGCATGACGGTCTGGACCGACCCCTTGCCGAAGCTCTTGGTGCCGACGACCACGGCGCGTCCGTGGTCCTGCAGCGCGCCCGCGACGATCTCCGAAGCGGAAGCTGAGCCGCCATTGATGAGCACGACGATGGGCTTGCCTTCGGCCAGATCGCCGGGCGTCGCGTTGAAACGCTCGCCATCCTGAGCCTCGCGGCCCCTCGTGCTGACGATCTCGCCCTTCTCGAGGAAGGCGTCCGACACCTTGATCGCCTGGTTCAGAAGCCCGCCGGGATTGTTGCGCAGGTCGATCACGATGCCGTTGATATTGTCGAGGCCGCCCGCCTTCTCGATCTCCTCGGCGAGGCCGTCCTCGAGGTTCTGATAGGTCTGGTCGCTGAAGCTCGACACGCGCAGCACCACGGCCTTCTGCTCGGTCCGGGCGCGCACGGCGGTCACCTTGATCGTGTCGCGCACGATCGACAGATCGAAGGGCTCGGCCTCGCCCTCGCGCACGACGGTGATGACGATCTCGCTGCCCACCGGGCCGCGCATCATGTCCACCGCCTCGTCGAGGCTCAGGCCCAGAACGCTCTCGCCATCGACATGGGTGATGTAGTCGCCCGCCTCGACGCCCGCATTGTAGGCAGGCGTTCCGTCGATGGGCGAGACCACCTTGACGAAACCCTCCTCCTGCGTGACCTCGATGCCGAGCCCGCCGAATTCGCCGCGCGTCTGGACCTGCATGTCCTCGGCATCCTCGGGCGGCAGGTAGCTCGAATGCGGATCGAGCGATGTCAGCATGCCGTTGATCGCGGCCTCGATCAGATCGCCCTCGTCGACTTCCTCGACATATTGCGCGCGGATCCGCTCGAAGATGTCGCCGAAGAGGTCCAGTTGTTCATAGACATTCGTGTTGCGCTCCGTCTCCTGCGCCATCAGGGGCGCGGCGACCTGCGTGGTCACGATCACGCCGGCAAGGGTGCCGGCGCCGGCGGCCATCAGGAATTTCTTCATTGCTCATTCATCCTTGTCTGTCTTGAACCACAGCGCGGGATCCACGGCGGTGTCACCTTGCCTCACCTCAATATAGAGGGTTTGCGTCCACTCGGTAGCCGCCTCCAGCAGCTCGGCGGGCACGATTTCGTCATCGGCCGCGTCTCCGGGGGTGCCGACGCCCCCCATCAGCCCGACGGGGCTGCCGCCCGGCAGAACCTGCCCCGTCTCGCCATAGACCACGTCCATTCCCGCGAAGACCAGCAGAATCCCCGATTGAGGCTCCAGAATGGCGACATTTCCGTAATCCAGCAAGGGGCCGCGATAGCGCAGCGTCGCGGCGGCGGGCGTCGTGACCAGAGCGCGGGGCGGCGCCGCCATCACGATGCCAGGGCGGGTGATGCCCGCCGCGTCCGCCTCGCCCGCGCGGCGCAGGATGCGCCCCTCGACCGGGAGCGGAAGCTCGCCCTTGCGGTCCTCGATGCCCGGCAGGCTGCCCGGCACTTCGCCCACGGCGATCTGGCTCAGGCCGCTGGCGAAGCCGTCGAGCGATTCGGTGGAGGCGATCAGGAGGGCGGTCTGCACGGGATCCTCGGTGAAGCGGCGCGGCAGGTCGGTGCGGTCGGCGATGGCCTGGCTGAGCCGTGTGCGCGCCTCCTGCGCGCTGGCGAGCCCTTCCTCGAGCTTGCCCGCCGCGCTCTGCTGAAGCGCGCGCAGCGCCGCCAGTTCCTCGAGATCGGCGCGCAGCACGGCGGCGCGCGCGTTGAGCGCGGGCGTCACATCGGCGAGCAGCATGCCCGAGCGCGCCGTGCCGACCGGCCCCGAGGGGTGCAAAAGCGTGACCGGAGCGGGTGTCGCGTTGATCGAGCTGAGCACGCCCAGAAGCTGCGCGATCTCGTCCTCGCGCGAGGCAAGATCGCGCTCGAGCGTCTGCGCGCGGATGGCGGCCTCGCGCATGCCGACGCGCATCGCCCGCAGCCCCGCCTCGAAGGCCCGCACCGTCTGGCTGAGCGCCTTGACGCGGCTCGCGGCGCCCTCGGCCTCGTCGAGCGCGCGCGTCGCCTCGGACAGCATCTCGGAAGCCTCGCGCGCGGCCGCACCGGGATCGGCGGCGCCGTCCTCCGCCGCCGCGCCGAACGGCGCGAGCGCCAGAAGAGCCGCGCCGAGGAGGAGGCGGATCATTCCGCCGCGTCCGCGCCGCGCGCCGCCTCGGCCGGCACGATCAGCGACCGGCCGGTCATTTCGGGCGGCACGTCCAGTCCCATGAGCGTCAGAAGCGTCGGGGCGAGATCGCTCAGGCGTCCGTCCCGCAGCGCCGCACCCTCGGGCCCGCCGACGAGGATGACGGGCACCGGGTTCACCGTGTGGGCGGTATGGGGCGCGCCGGTCTCGGGGTCGATCATCGTTTCGCAATTGCCGTGATCGGCGGTGACGATCATGGCGCCGCCCGCGCGCTCCACCGCCTCCATCACACGGCCGAGGCCTTGATCCACGGCCTCGCAGGCGGCGATGGCGGCGTTCAGATCGCCCGTATGCCCGACCATGTCGGGATTGGCGTAATTGGCGACGATGAGATCATATCCCTCCGCGATGGCCGCAACGAGGTGATCGGTCACCTCGGGCGCCGACATCTCGGGTTTGAGATCGTAGGTCGCAACGCGGGGCGATGCGGCCATGTAGCGGTCCTCGCCCTCCTCGGGCGCTTCGCGGCCACCGTTCAGGAAGAAGGTGACATGCGGATATTTCTCGGTCTCGGCGATGTGGAATTGCCGCAAGCCCTGCTTGGCCACCCAGATCCCCAGCGTGTTGTCCGGCTGCTCGTCCGGAAAGATGCAGTCCATGTAGGTCTTGTGGCGCGCGGAATAGTCGGTGAAGCCGCTGACGATGGCGAATTTCGGGCGCCGGCCCGTTTCGAACTTGTCGAATTCCGGATCGGCGAAGGCCGCGAGGATCTCGCGCGCGCGGTCGGCGCGGAAATTGAGGCACATGAGGCCGTCCCCGTCGCGCATCCCGGCATATTGGCCCAGAACGCGCGGCTTGATGAACTCGTCCGTGCGGCCCTTTCCATAGGCGTTGTCGATCGCCTCGGCGGCGGTCTCGGCGTGATAGCCTTCGGCGGCGGCGATGGCGGCATAGGCGAGCGAGACGCGCTCCCACCGGTTGTCCCGGTCCATCGCGTAATAGCGCCCCGAGACGGTCGCGATGCGCGCGCCGAGCGGGAGCGCCGCCTGCAACTCGTCCAGATAGGACATGGCCGAAACCTGCGCGACGTCCCGCCCATCGGTGAAAGCGTGGATCGCGACGGGAATGCCCTCGGCTGCCAGCGTATGCGCGGCGGCGATCATGTGGCTGATATGCGAATGCACGCCGCCGTTCGACAGAACGCCCAAAAGATGCGCCGTGCCGCCCGAGGCCTTCATCGCCTCGACGAAACGCCGGATGCCGGGCAGGGCGGCGAAGGTGCCTGTCTCGACCGCGCGGTCGATTCGGCGCAGGTCCATCTCGATGATGCGCCCGGCGCCGATATTGAGATGGCCCACCTCGGAGTTGCCCATCTGGCCCTCGGGAAGACCCACGTCGATCCCATGGGTGACGAGCCGCGCATTCGGGCATCGCGCCATCGCGGCGTCGAAATTGGGTGTGCGGGCCAGCGCGGGCGCGTTGCCGTGCTCGGTGTCGGACAGGCCCCAGCCGTCGAGGATACAAAGAACCACGGGTTTGGGGATGCTCATCTGTCGCTCCGCGCTTGGGCTTGCCTGCCCGGGTTCTACTCAAGATGGCGGGGGTTTGAAACAGGGCATGGGTGGATGGTTGCGCTAAACCCGGCAAGGTTTCGCCCGGCGCCCGGTCGGCGCATCGGTATTTCGGAGAAGATGGAGGATACGCGGCGCCGCCGGGGCGTCAGGCGCGGTGATAGGGTCCGCCCGCGAGGATGGTCGTTGCGCGGTAGATCTGCTCGGCCAGCATGACCCGCGCCAGCATGTGCGGCCAGACCATCGCGCCGAAGGAGAGCGTGAAATCGGCGGTGGCGCGCAGGGCGGGATCGATCCCGTCGGCGCCGCCGATGAGGAAGGCGGCATCGCTGCGCCCGGCGTCGCGCCAATCACCGAGTTTTGCGGCGAAATCGGGCGAGCCGATCAGCTTGCCGCGCTCGTCGAGCGCGATGCGCAGGGCGCCGGAGGGCAAGGCCCGCTCGAGAAGGGCCGCTTCGGCGGCGGGGCCGCCGCCCTTCTTGTCCTCGACCTCGTGCAGGGTGGTGGGGCCGAGGCCGAGGGCGCGGCCGGTGCGATCGGCCCGCAACAGGTAATCGTCCAGAAGATCGCGCTCGGGGCCGGCGCGCATCCGGCCCACCGCGCAGATATGAAGCCGCATCAGCGCCCGGCGGGGGGCGGTGTCGCGGCGCCTGCGGCTCCCGCCGGCACCCACATCTTCTCGAGCTGGTAGAAGTCACGCACTTCGGGGCGGAAGACATGGACGATCACGTCGCCCGTGTCGATCAGCACCCAGTCGCCCGTCTCGCGGCCCTCGATGCGGCTCGCGCGGTTCAGATCGTGCTTGAGCTTGTCGACCAGCTTCTCGGCGATGGCGCTGACCTGCCGCGAGGAGCGGCCCGAGCAGATGACCATGTAGTCGCCGATCGAGGATTTGCCGCGCAGGTCCACCTCGACGATATCCTCCGCCTTGTCCGCATCGAGCGAGGCGAGGATGAGATCGAGTTGCTGGCGGCTGGTGGCGTCGCCGGATGTCGCGGCATGCGCTCCGGCAGGGGTGGCGGTGTGGGCGGCGTCGGCCGCTTGGGCGGAAATGGACAGAACGTCGTCCTCCTGGTTGCGCACCTGTATCCCGCCCCGGTGCCGGGCCTATCCCGAAAATAGCGACCCGGCGGCGAAGTTTCAACAAAGCATGGAGCGAAGCGTGGCCGGTGCGGCCATTTCGCGCCGGCGCGCGTCAATCGAGCGCCGGTGCGGCCTCCTTGCTGCCCTCGGGCGTCTCCAGCATGCGCACCTCGCGCTGCGGGAAGGGGATCGAGATCCCGTGCTCCTTGAAGGCGTCCCAGAGCGCGAGATAGACATTGCCGCGGATGTTGGTGAGGCCCTGCGTGGGGTCGCGGATCCAGAAGCGCAGGATATAATCCACGCTGCTGTCGCCGAAACCGACGATATGGCACACCGGCGCCTTCATGCTGAGCACGCGCGGCACGCCCGCCGCCGCCTCGATCGCGATCTTGCGCACGAGGTGCGGATCGTCCGCATAGGCGGTGCCGAAATAGATGTCGAGCCGCACGAATTCGTTCGAATGCGACCAGTTGACCACCTGGCTGGTGATCAGATCCTCGTTCGGGATGAGGTATTCCTTGCCGTCGCGCGTGACCACGCTGACATAGCGCGCCCCGAGCGAGTTGATCCATCCGAAGGTCTCGCCGAGGCTGATGACGTCGCCCGGCTTGATCGACTTGTCGAGCAGGATGATGACGCCCGAGACGAGGTTCGAGACCACCTTTTGCAGACCGAAGCCGAGGCCGACGCCGATCGCGCCCGAGAGAACCGCAAGGCCCGTCAGATCGACGCCCACGGTGCGCAGCCCGATGAAGAAGGCCGCGCCGTAGAGCAGCACCTGAAGGAACTTGACCGCCAGAACCTGCATCGAGGGCGAGATTTCCTCGTTCCGCGCGATGCGCGCCGAGGTGGTGCGCGAGACGAGCCGCGCCACGAAGAAAAGCGCGCCGAGGATCACGACCGCCTGAAGCACCAGCCAGACCGAGATGCGTGTCTCGCCCAGGTGAACGGCGAGGCTGTCGAGAAGCTGCTGCGCTTCGTCCGTGAGGCCGAGGATGATGAGCGTCGCCCAGGCCCAGCCCGCATAGCGCACGATCCCGCGCAGGAAGCCGTTGGCGATAAGCCGCGTGACGAACGCGATCACGAGCCATGCGGTGGCGAGGCTCGCCGCGATCTCGATGAGGTAGGAGCGGCTGTGCCAGGTCACCTCGCGCATCACCGCGAAGGTGATCCAGGCGAGCAGCACGAAGAAGATGAGGCGAAGCCGCCGATGCACCATGACCAGAAAGCGCATCCGCCATTTCGGCCAGCCCTCGCGCGTGCGCATCCACGCATGAAGGCGCGGGCCCAGCACCGCGCGCAGCAGATGCGCCGCGAAGATGAGGCCGAGGATGATGAGCATCTGATAGGCGTTCCAGGGCCGCATCATGCCCATCGCGAAACCATGTCCCTGCGCCCAGAGGCCGATCGCGATGTCCTGCGCCTGTTCGATGGGGGGAAGTGTCGGGTCCGTGGCCATGACGCTTAAGGTGGCACGGGTCGCGGGGTGCGGCAAGCGGGGACTGGACAGGCCCCGCGCTTTTGCGTTTGGCTGGGGCGCGCGCATCCGGAAAGGCCAGCCATGACCACCGCCCTCATCACCCACGAGGATTGCCTCGCCCATGACATGCCCGAGGGCCATCCTGAATCCGCGGCCCGGCTCACGGCGGTCCTGCGCGCGCTCGACGGCAAGGATCTTCTCCGCGCCGAGGCGCCGCTGGCCAGCGATGCGCAGATCTGCGCCGTGCATCCGAGGGCGCATCTCGAGGCGCTCGCGGCGATGATCCCCGAGATGGGCGGCACGCCGATCGACGGCGACACATGGCTCTCGCCCGGCTCGCTCATCGCCGCGCGGCGTGCGGCGGGGGGCGCCGTGCAGGGCGTGGACATGGTGATGGAGGGCCGCGCGCGGAACGCCTTCGTGGCGACGCGCCCGCCCGGACACCATGCCGAGGCGTCGCGCGCCATGGGCTTCTGCCTTTTGTGCCATGTCGCCATCGCCGCGCGGCACGCGCTGGGCCATCACGGGCTGAGCCGCGTCGCGATCGTGGATTTCGACGTGCATCACGGCAACGGCACGCAAGCTCTCGTCGAGGGGGAGGCGCGCATCGCCTATCTCTCGGCGCATCAGATGCCGCTCTATCCCGGCACGGGCGATCCGTCGGAGACGGGCGTCGACGGCAATGTCGTCAATGTCCCGCTGCACGCGGGCGCGGGGAGCGCCGCCTTCCGCGCCGCGATGGAGCGCGAGATCCTGCCCGCCGCCCATGCCTTCGCGCCCGAGCTTCTGATAGTCTCGGCGGGCTTTGATGCGCACCGGGCCGATCCGCTGGCGGGCCTTCTGCTCGAGACGGCGGATTTCGCCTGGATCACCGAGGCGCTCTGCGATCTTGCCGATGCGCGATGCGGCGGTCGCCTCGTCTCGTGCCTCGAGGGCGGATACGATCTGCGCGCGCTGGCCGAGAGCGCGGCGGCGCATGTGGACGTGCTGATCGCGCGCGGCGCCTGACCCGCGCGCAGGCTTGCCAGCCGCGCGGCGCCGTGCCACGAGAGGCGAGCCATTCGACGCGGAGGATCCCGATGCGCGCCGGTCTTTCGCTCCTGTGCCTCACCTATGTGCTCAGCCAGTTCTACCGCGCGTTCCTCGCGGTTCTCGGCCCCGCGCTCCTGCGCGATCTGGGCGCCGGCCCGGAGGATCTGGCGACGGCGTCGGGCCTGTGGTTTCTGGCCTTCGCGCTGGCGCAACTGCCCATCGGCTGGGCGCTGGACCGGCTCGGGCCGCGCCGGACGGTGTCGAGCGTTCTGATGCTGGGCGGCGCGGGCGGCGCGCTCCTGTTTTCCGTGGCGGGCAGCGCGCTCCATGTCAAACTCGCCATGATGCTGATCGGGGCGGGCTGCGCGCCGGTGCTCGTCTCGGCCTATTACATCCTCGCCCGGCAAGGCAGCCCGGCGCAATTCGCGACGATGGCGGCGCTTTTGCTCGGCATCGGGTCGATCGGCAATCTGGGCGCGTCCTGGCCCATGGCCTTCGCGGTCGAGACGGTGGGCTGGCGCGCGGCGATGGTCCTTCTGGCGGCGCTGACCGGTGCGGCGGCGCTGGCGCTCTTCATGGTCGTGCGCGATCCGGAAGCGCCCGAGCACGGGCGGCGCGGATCGGTGCTCGATCTGCTGAAGATGCGCGCGCTCTGGCCGATCATCCCGATGATGTTCGCCTGCTATGCGCCCGCCGCCGCTGTGCGCGGCCTCTGGATCGGGCCCTACCTCAGCGATATCTTCGGGCTGAGCGTGACGCAGCTCGGGCAGGCCTCGCTGGTAATGGGCATCGCGATGATCTGCGGCACGCTGATCTACGGCCCGCTCGACCGTGTGTTCGGTACGCATAAATGGGTGATCCTCGTCGGCAACCTCGCGTGCGGCCTCTCGGCGCTGGCGCTGGCGCTTCTTGCGGGCACGAGCGCGGCGGTGGGTATCGCGCTCTGCGCGGCGATCGGGCTTTTCGGCGCGAGCTTTCCGGTGATGATCGCGCATGCGCGCGGCTTTTTCCCGGCGCATCTCGCCGGGCGCGGCGTCACCTTGATGAACCTCTTCGGCATCGGCGGGGTCGGGCTGATGCAGCTCGCCTCGGGCGGCATTCACGCGCAGGTCGCCGCCGGTGCGGGCGCGCTCGCCTCGTATCAGGTGCTTTTTGCCTTTTTCGGGGCGGTCTCGCTCCTTGGCGTGCTGGCCTATCTCTTCAGCCGCGACGCGCCCGCCTGACCCCTTTCATATCGCGGCGATGCGGGATATGAGGCGCCGAGCCATACCGCATTTGCATCAGGAGTTTTATCAGATGGGCTACAGGGTCGCCGTCGTCGGCGCCACGGGCAACGTGGGCCGCGAAATGCTGAACATCCTGGCCGAGCGCCAGTTTCCCGCCGACGAGGTCGTCGCGCTTGCCAGCCGCAAGTCGCTCGGCACCGAGGTCAGCTATGGCGACAAGACCCTGAAAACCAAGGATCTCGATGCGTTCGATTTCGCGGGCTGGGACATCGCGCTCTTCGCCATCGGCTCGGATGCGACCAAGACCTACGCGCCCAAGGCCGCCAAGGCCGGCTGCGTCGTGATCGACAACTCGTCGCTCTACCGCTACGACGCGGACATCCCGCTCATCGTGCCCGAGGTCAATCCCGAGGCGGTCGAGATGGTCAAGAACCGCAACATCATCGCGAACCCCAACTGCTCGACCGCGCAGATGGTCGTGGCGCTCAAGCCCCTGCATGACCGCGCCCGCATCAAGCGCGTCGTGGTGTCGACCTACCAGTCGGTCTCGGGCGCGGGCAAGGAAGGCATCGACGAGCTCTGGGACCAGACCAAGTCGATCTACAACCCGACCGACGACAAGCCCGCCAGGAAATTCACCAAGCAGATCGCCTTCAACGTGATCCCGCATATCGACGTCTTCATGGATTCGGGCGACACCAAGGAAGAGTGGAAGATGGTCGCCGAGACCAAGAAGATCCTCGACAGCGCGATCAAGGTCACCGCGACCTGCGTGCGCGTGCCGGTCTTCGTGGGGCATTCGGAATCGATCAACATCGAGTTCGAGGATTTCCTCGACGAGGACGAGGCGCGCGACATCCTGCGCGAGGCGCCGGGCATCATGGTGATCGACAAGCGCGAGAACGGCGGCTACGTCACGCCCGTCGAATGCGTCGGCGATTTCGCGACCTTCATCAGCCGCATCCGGCAGGACAGCACCATCGACAACGGGCTGAACCTCTGGTGCGTCTCGGACAACCTGCGCAAGGGCGCGGCCCTCAACGCGGTGCAGATCGCCGAGACGCTGGGCCAGCGCGTGCTGAAAAAGGGCTGACGCCCTCTGCCATCCGGCAAATAATCGCCCGGCGCCGCGCGGCGGCCCGGGCGAGATGACGGCCCACCTCGAACACCACGATCCGCAAACTCCCTGTCCTCGTTATATCAGGCGCAGGCCGCGTAAAACTCGCGCGTTTCCGCGCAAGCGGAGCGCGGCCCGCTTGCATTCGCGCGGGCGCCGCCCAAGACTGGGCACGACCATTTGGGGGAGACCGACCATGCGCGCGACCGTTCCGTTTCTGTGCCTCGTCATCGCCATGCCGCTCGGCGCCGCGGCCGAGGATATCGCGCTCACCAGCCGCGTTGCAGCCGTCACGCTCTATCCGCAGGGCGCGCGCGTGGTGCGCGAGGTGCCGTTCGATGTGCCCGCCGGCCAGCATGATCTCGTCCTCGTCGATCTGCCGCAGGACACCGATCTGGCCACCCTCCGCGCCGAGGTGAGCGGCGCCGAGATGGGCAGCGTGACCACCCGCCGCACCGCCCAGCCGCCCCGCAGCGAGACGCAGAGCGCCGCCATCGAGGCCGCCCGCGAGGAGGTCGAGCGGCGCGAGGACGCCTTGCGCGCCGCCCGTGCCGATATCGCGCGCCTGCGCCTCGCCGTCGATGCCGCCGAGGCGCAGACCGCTTTCCTGGGCCAGCTCGGGCAGGGCGAGGGGATCGCGGCGCAGGATGTCGCAACGCTGCGCGAGATGGCCGAGATGATCGGCCAGCAGACACTCGCCGCGCGCGAGGCCGCCCATGACGCCGCCCGCGCCGCCGAGATCGCCGAGCGCGGGCTCGAGGATCTCGAGGAGGCGCTCGCCGAGGCGCGACAGGCCCTCGCCGCGCTCGTGCCTGAGGAAGAGGACCGCGCGATGCTCGCTGTCACTATCACGGCGGCGGAGCCATCGACCGGCACGCTCGCGGTGACGTATCAGACATGGAACGCGGGCTGGGCGCCGGTCTATGACATGAGCCTCGCGCGCGAGACGGGCCTCCTGACGATCGAGCGCGGCGCCTATGTGCGCCAGCAGACCGGCGAGAATTGGCAGGACGTCGCACTCAGCCTCTCCACCCAGCGGCCGAGCGGCCAGACCCGGCCCAGCGAGATCGGCCCGCTTCTGCGCCGCATCGGCCCGCCGGAGCCCCAGCTGCGCAAGGAGGCGCTCGGCGCCGCGATGGACAGCATGGCGATGAGCGAGGCCGCGCCTTCGTGGCAAGACGCTCCAATCGTTGAGACGGCCTCTGCCGAGTTCGACGGCCTCTCGGTCAGCTACGACTACGCGCCGCCCGTCTCGGTCGCCTCGGGCGCGGACGCTTTGCGCATCGCGCTCGGAACGCTCGAGACCGAGGCGACCATCGAGGCGCGCGCCGTGCCGCTTTATGATTCGAACGCCTTCCTCATGGCCGAATTCACCAACGACACGGGCGAGCTGATCCTGCCCGGCGAGACGCATTTCTATCTGGGCGAGAGCTATGTCGGCCAGACGATGGGCGATCTCATCCCGGCAGGCGCCAAGAGCGAGGCCTCCTTCGGGCCGATCGACGGGCTGACCCTCATGCGCACCGTACTGGACCGCGAGGAGGGCGGCAGCGGCCTCATCCGCAAGTCGAACGATCTGGACGAGACCGCACGCATCGAGATCGAGAACCTGACCGCCGAGGCATGGCCCGTCCGCCTTCTCGACCGCGTGCCCTATTCCGAGCAGGAGGACCTGCAGATCGACTGGCAGGCCGAGCCGCGCCCGGACGAGGTGGATGTGGAGGATCAGACCGGCGTTCTGGCCTGGGACTTCGAGATGGCGCCCGGCGAGACGCGCAGGCTCCGGATCGATTACAGTATGCAATGGCCCGAAGAGCAGGAGCTTCGCTAGCGCGCCGCGCCCGGCTTCATCTTGGCGGAAATACTCAAATCCCGCCGCCGGATCGAAAGGGCTCAGATATCCTTGCGCGCGCTCAGCGCCGCGCTGATCGTGCCGTCGTCGAGATAGTCGAGCTCGCCGCCGATGGGCACGCCCTGCGCGAGCGAGGTGAGGCGCACGCGCCCCTCGATCTGGTCGGCGATGTAATGCGCGGTGGTCTGGCCATCGACGGTGGCGGCCAGCGCGAGGATGACCTCCTCAATCCCCTCCGCTTCGATGCGCCGGATCATCTGCGGGATGCGCAGTTGCTCGGGTCCGATCTGGTCGAGCGCGCTCAGCGTCCCGCCGAGGACGTGATAGCGCCCCTTGAAGGCGCCGCCGCGCTCCATCGCCCAGAGGTCCGAGACGCTTTCGACCACGCAGAGCATGCCGTTCGCGCGCTTGGGCGAGGCGCAGATGTCGCAGATCTCGGTGGTGCCGACATTGCCGCAAGTCGCGCATTCGCGCGCGGTCGCGGCGACGGTCTGCATCATGTCCGCCAGCGGCATCAGCTTCATCTCGCGCTTGGCGATGAGATGCAGCACCGCGCGCCGGGCCGAGCGCGGTCCGAGACCCGGCAGGCGGGCCATCATCTCGATCAGGCTGTCGATATCGCGTGTCGAACTCAATCGGTCGGTCCCGGATCTGTCTCTGGACGCCTTCGGCGAGAGTATTTTCGCCAAGATGAAGCTGCGGCGAGGCGCTTCAGAAGGGCAGTTTCATGTCCTTGGGCAGGCCCATGCCCTCGGTCAGCTTGCTCATCTCTTCCTGAGCGCGGTCGTTGGCCTTGGATTGCGCGTCCTTGATCGCGGCGAGGATCAGGTCCTCGACGACTTCCTTGTCGTCGCCCGAGAAGATCGAAGGGTCGATGTCGAGGCTCTTGAGCTCGCCCTTGCAGGATGCGGTGGCCTTGACGAGGCCCGCGCCGCTTTCGCCGGTCACGGTCATCGCGTGCATCTCCTCCTGGAGCGCCGCCATCTTCTGCTGCATTTCCTGCGCGGCCTTCATCATCTTGGCCATGTCGCCCATCTGGCCCAGTCCCTTGAACATGTCTGTCTCCGAATTGCTGAGGATCTTGCCTGATAGATACGGGGGCGGCCCCCTGCGCACAAGGGGCAGGCCGGAGGGCAGGCCGGAGGGCAGGCCGGGGGCGGAGGCCGCAGGGGCTGCCGGCCCGTCAGGGCGTTTCGTCGCGCTCAGGGGCCGGGCGGCCCGTGCGCAGGATCATCGCGCCGCAGATCGCGGCCACGATCACGATGAAGAGCGCGGGCGAGGCCCGGCAGCCTTCGGCCAGCGCCTCGGCGCGCAGCCCGCCCGGATCGGCGACCGCGACCAGCATCGTGAGCCCCGACCAGAGCACGCAGAGCACGAGCGCGGCCCAAGGGCTGCGGAAGGCGACGGCGAGTGCCGAGCCGACGAGGAGCGCGAGCGCCGCGGGGCTGGCGAAAAGCGCGAGCGTCTCCGCCCAGATCGTGACCGGCGCGCCGTCCCAGCCCGGACGCATCAGATCGCAGGCGCCGGCCAGTGCCGCGCCCGGAGACAGCGCCAGGGCCGCCGCGATCAATCCTCCTCGAACGGGTCCCATTCATCCTCGACTTCGGGCAGCGCATCGGCGAGCGCGGCGTTCTCGATCTGGCGCATCGTGCGGATCTCGATGATCTCCGCGCCGGGAAAGGCGTCCTTGACCGCCTGCACGAGCGGATGCCCTTCGGCCTCCGCGCGCAGCGCCATGTCCTCGGCGTCGCGCTGCGCCGCGATGGTCTTGGCGCCGCCCTCGTTGACCAGCGTGACCGCCCAGCGATTGCCGGTCCAGCGCTGGAGCGCGGCGCCGAGGCGCTGGGCGAGATCGCGCGGCGCGTTCTCGGTGGGCACGAATTCGATCCGGCCGGGCTGATAGGCGGCGAGCTGCACGCAGGTCTCGACCTCGACCAGAAGCTTCACGTCCCGGTTCGAGCGGATCAGTTCGACCACATGGTGGAAGCTCGGGTAATGGGCGAGCGCCGCATCGGCGGCGAGCGCGAGGGTCTGGCCCGCGCCGTTGCCCCCCGACGCGCGCGGCTGATGGGACGTGTGCGCCGGAGGTTGCGACATGCCCTGCGCCGGGCCCTGCGCCGTGCTGCCCGTGCCACCCTGCTGCACGGCCTGCCCGCCGCTGCCGCCCGCCGGGCCGCCCGAGGGGGCGGGGGCCGGCTGCGGCGCGTCCTTAAGCTTGCGAAGAATGTCCTCGGGGCTGGGCAGGTCGGCCACATGGGTGAGGCGGATCACGGCCATCTCGGCGGCCATCATCGCGTTGGGCGCGCCGGACACTTCCTCGAGCGCTTTCAGCAGCATCTGCCACATGCGGGTCAGCACCCGCATCGGCAGCGCCTCGGCCATTTGCAGCCCGCGCGCGCGCTCGTCCGGGCCGATGGTGGGATCGTCGGCGGCCTCGGGCGTGATCTTGACCACCGAAGTCCAATGCGTGATCTCGGCCAGATCGCGCAGGACGGCCAGCGGGTCGGCCCCGCCTGCATATTGCGCGCCGAGCTCGGTCAGCGCGCCCGCCGCGTCGCCCTTCAGGATAAGGTCGAACAGGTCGAGCACCCGGCCCCGGTCCGCAAGGCCCAGCATCGCGCGCACCTGATCGGCGCCGGTCTCGCCCGCGCCGTGGCTGATCGCCTGATCCAGCAGTGAGGTCGCATCGCGGGCCGAGCCTTCGGCGGCGCGGGTGATGAGCGCCAGCGCGTCGTCGGTGATCTCGGCGCCCTCGCTGTCGGCGATGCGGCGCATCAGCTTCAGCATCACTTCGGGCTCGATCCGGCGCAGATCGAAACGCTGGCAGCGCGACAGGACCGTGACCGGCACCTTGCGGATCTCGGTCGTGGCGAAGATGAATTTCACATGCGCGGGCGGCTCTTCGAGCGTCTTCAAGAGCGCGTTGAAGGCCGAGGTGCTGAGCATATGCACCTCGTCGATGATGAAGATCTTGTAGCGCGCGCTGGCGGCGCGGTAGCTGACCGTCTCGATGATCGCGTCGCGGATGTTCTGCACGCCCGTATGGCTCGCCGCGTCCATTTCCATCACATCGACATGGCGGCCTTCCATGATGGCCGTGCAATGCTCGCAGACGCCGCAGGGGTCGGTCGTGGGGCCGCCGGTGCCGTCCGCGCCGATGCAGTTCATGCCCTTGGCGATGATCCGCGCGGTGGTGGTCTTGCCGGTCCCGCGAATGCCCGTCATGATGAAGGCCTGCGCGATGCGATCCGCCTGGAACGCGTTCTTGAGCGTGCGCACCATCGCATCCTGCCCCACGAGATCGGCGAAGGTTTCGGGCCGGTACTTGCGGGCCAGAACGCGGTAGCCGGAAGGGGCGGTATCGGTCATCGGGAGGGCGCCTGCGGGATTCGTCTGATGTCAGGCGGTTAAGGTAGCGGCGCCGCGCGCCCGCGTCCACCGCCCGCGACGTCACAGCATCCAGAGCACCCCGCCCGTGCCGAGCGTCGCAATCGTCAGCAGGAGGGCGAGGCGGCGGAAATTCTTGGCCTCCGTCACCTCGGCATCGCGGCAGGTGAGCCGCTCATGCGTCTTGTGGGCCTGCGCGGCGGCGGTCCAGTAGATGACGATCGCGGCGAGCAGAAAGAGCGAGGCGACCAGCTTGGCGGCCCATGTCGGGGCGAAATCGCCGAAGACGGCCTTGAGCGCGATGGCGACACCCACGGCCCCGAGGCCGAGCCCCATCCAGGAATTGAACGTGCGCTCATTCGCCATGATGGTCCGGTCCTCGGCCCAATCGGTGCGTTGCGCGGCTTTCTCGTTCTTGTCACTCATGACCTAAGGTTAAAGCCATTCCGCGCCGTGCAGAAGCGCTTTCATGCGGGCGGATCCGCCGGTGCCCGCGCCCCGCGCTTGTTTTTGTGGCGCGCGGAGGGCGCGCCGGTATAGCTTGCAACGTAGAGGACGGTCCTGCCGAAGAGGTCGCCATGAATGTCACGCGCCCCGAATCCACCCGCGCGAACGGGATGCGGCGCCTCCCGGAGGGGTCGACGCGGCAGAGGCCCGCGCGGCGCTAGGCGGGGTCATGGGGGGCTTCGTCATACATGCGCTTCCGGTCCTGCGTGGCATCCTCGCGCTGGTGCCGCTGCCCGGGTCGGGCGGGGATTACGCCGGCGACATGGAGCATCTGCGCGACTGGCGCCCCTCGATGGTCATGAGCCTCACGAGCCGCGCCGAGATGGTCGAGGCCGGGGCCGGCGAGATGGGCCATTCGGTCGTCGCGCTCGGGGCGCGCTGGGTGCATGTGCCGGTCGTGCGATCGGGCGTGCCGGATGCCGCCGGTCAGGCGACGTGGCGCAAGTCGGCGCCGCTCGCGCTCTCGGCCTTGCGCGGCGGCGGGCGCGTGCTCGTCCATTGCGGGAACGGCACGGGCCGGTCGGGCATGGCGGCCTTGCGCCTCATGACCGAGGCGGGCGAGCCGGGGGCGGCGGCGCTGGCGCGGCTGCGCCATCTGCGCCCCCAAACCGCCCTGACGGACACGCAGGCGCGCTGGGCCCTGCAAGGGGGCGACCACGCGGCATGAGAGGGGTAAGGGTGAGAGGCTGGACAACGACCCAAGCGGGGCTCGTTACGGCTGCTTCCTTCCGGATCTGACCGGGTTGGCGAGGCGCCTGCCCGCGCCAACCTCTCACCCGGGTATCTAGAGAGGATGCGCCCCGGGTGCAAGGGGGGCGGCGACATCGGGCCGTGTCGCGCTAGAGAAGGCCCGCCGCACCCGCCAGCACCGAGGCGAGGAAAAGCCCGTTCGCGACCAGCAGGCACATCGTCGCGAAAGAGCCGAGATCCTTGGCGTCGCGCGCGAATTCCTGCCAATCGGGCGCAAGGTGATCGACGACGCATTCGATCGCCGTGTTGAGCGCCTCGACCGCGACGAGGATCAGCGTCAGCACGGTGAAGATCGCGATTTCGGACAGCCCCGCGCGCGCCCATATGAGCAGGGCGAGCGAGGCGGCGAAGCCGAGCGCGATATGCCGCAGCGCCGTTTCCTGCCAAAGCCTGCGCGCACCGCCCGCCGAATAGCGCGTCGCGGCCACAAGGTGGCGCGCGCCGGTGACGCGCGGCGGCCGGGGCCGGATTTCGGGATCGGGCAGGGTCATCGGGCGCATCCCTTTCGCGGAGCCGTTCAGCCGACCCTCGGGGGCCGCCGCGCCGAGCATAGCGGGCGGTCATGACGCCCGGCAAGGCGAGCGTTCCGCGATCCCCGCGGCCTGTGGCCTCTGTGCCGCGCGGCATCGAAGCGGCATTGAAAACGCGGGCGCGCCGCCCCGAAGCGTGCTAAGCGCCGGCGCATGATACTCAGATTTCCCGAATTCAGCCGCGACATGCGGCGCGGCGACGAGGCGGCGGTCGATTCGCTTCTGGCCGAGACCGATAGAGTTGCGGTGCGCCGCGTGGCTGCGCTGCGCCGCTCTGGCAGGATCGCGGGCGAGACGGTGCTGCCGTGGCAGGGCGAAATCGTGGGCTATTACGCTCTGGCGGGCATGGAGGCGCCCGAGGGCTGTCTTTGCCTCGCCGCGCTGGCGATCGCGCCGGACTGGCAGGGCGCCGGGCATGGGCGCCGCCTGATCGGGATGCTCTCCGAATGGGCGCGGCTCAGCGGCAGGAGCGTCGTCGCGCGCGGCCCGGGCGCATTTCTCGAGCGCGCGGGCTTCGTGCCGATGGAGGGCGCCGGGCTCTACGTCGCTGGCCCCGCGCCGGAGGCCTCGGCGCTCGTCTTTCCGCCGGACATGGCGCCCCGCGCATGAAGCTTCTCGGCCTCGTCTGTCTCGCGATGGCGGCTTTCGCGGCCAATTCGGTGCTGAACCGCGCCGCGCTCACCGGGGGCGGCGTCGATCCCGTCGCCTTCGGCGTCCTGCGCCTCGCCTCGGGCGCGGCGGTGCTCGCGCCGCTCGCGCTCCTGCGCGGGGGCGTGCCGCTGCTTGGGCGCGGGCGTCTCACGGGGGCGCTGGCGCTCTCCATCTACGTCTTCGGCTTTTCGCTGGCCTATCTCGGCCTCGATGCGGGGCTGGGCGCGCTGATCCTCTTCGGCTGCGTTCAGATCACGATGTTCGGCGGCGCCCTCGTGCAGCGCGAGAGCGTGCCGCCACTGCGCTGGATCGGGGCGGGGATCGCTTTCGCGGGGTTGCTCTGGTTGCTGTGGCCGGGCGGCGCCGAGGCCGCGCCGCGCGTCGCGCCGCTGAGCGGGGCGATGATGGCGGCGGCGGGCATCGCCTGGGGCATCTACTCGCTCAGCGGGCGGGGCGCGGGCGATCCGCTGGCGGGCACGGCGGCGAATTTCGTCTGGGCGGCGCTGGCCGCGCTCGGGGCGGCGGCGCTCCTTCTGCTCTGGCCGAGCCTCTTGCCCGGCACGCAGATCCTGCGCATCGACGCGCAGGGCGCTCTGCTCGCGATCATGTCGGGCGCGGTGACGTCGGGCCTCGGTTACGCGCTCTGGTATGCGGTGCTCCCCCGCCTCGCGGCGAGCAGCGCGGGCGCCGCGCAGCTCAGCGTGCCGATCCTCGCCATGGCGGGCGGCGCGGCCTTTCTCGGCGAGCCGGTGACGGCGGAATTCGCCATCGCGGCGCTGATCGTGCTCGGCGGTGTCGGACTGTCGCTCTTGCGACGCTGACGGCTCAGGCCTTGCGAATCGCCACGATTTCGAGCTCGACCATGCCGTTCGGGCGCGGCCATTCGACGACGTCGCCCGTCTCGGCCTCGAGCAGCGCCCGCGCGAGCGGCGAGGGCGCGGCGATCAGCCCCTTGGCCGGATCGGCCTCGTCCTCGCCGACGATGGTATAGCGCGCGGGCCTGCCGTCCTCATCGAGCACGTCCACCACGGCGCCGAACTGCACGCGCGGATAATCCCCCTCGGGCGGCTCGATCAGGATGGCCGAGGCGAGACGCGCCTCGACATAGCGCAGATCCCGCTCGGCCACGGCCAGCGGATAAAGCGCCTCGGCATCCTCGCCCATCGCGCGAAGCCGCGCGATTTCCGTCTCGAGCGCCTCCGCGCGGGCGTGAAGCTGCGCGAGGCCATTCGGCGTGACGTGATTTGGATGCGGCGAAATCGGCAGATCGTCGAGCCGCTGAGGCCCCGCGCTGCCGTCGTCTTCCTTGGTGAATGCCTTGTTCATGCCGCCTCAGCCGATGATCGCTTCGATCGGATCATAGAGGATGCCGCCGGAAAAGGCGATATCGGGCAGGCTGTCGGGCTTGAGCCTGATGGCGCCGAGCTCATCGCGCGCGAACCAGCGCCGATGCGTCACCACGCCTTCGGGATCGCGCCACGCGGCGTCGAGCGCGCCCGCGACGAGCGTGCAGCGAAAGAAGATCTCGACCTGATGAAACGCGCCTTCGGGATCGTGAAACTCGTTCACGAGGCAAGGCGCGCCCAGTTCGATCTCGAGGCCCGTCTCCTCGTGCACTTCGCGGAGCAGCGTCTGCCCAAGCCCGTCATGCAGATGCACGCCGCCGCCCGGCGCGCACCACAGATCGCTTTTCCCGTCCGGGTAGGCGTTGACCAAAAGAAGCCTGCCCTCATGGACCAGAACGGCGCGGGCGGCGAGGCGGATCGGCATGGGGCGGACTTCCTTCGGCGTGGGCGCGCGCAGGGCGCGGGTTATGGCCTTTTCGCCGCGCCAGTTTGCGCATATCTCCACTGCGATGAAAACACCGCGCATCATAGCGGCGCTCGCGCTGATCTTGGCTGGCCTGCCGATGGCGGCGCGGGCCGATTGCGCGGTGCTCCTGCACGGCCTCGCGCGGAGCGACGCGTCCTTTCTGGTGATGGAGGAGGCGCTGGAATTGGCGGATTTCACCGTCGTGCGCCCGTCCTACCCCTCGACCGAGGCGCGTATCGCCGCGCTCGCGGACGAAGTCCTGCCCGAGGCGGTCGCCGCCTGCGGGGACGAGACGGTGCATTTCGTCACGCATTCGATGGGCGGCATCCTCTTGCGCGCGTGGCTGCCCGAGCATCGCCCCGAGAAGCTGGGCCGCGTCGTCATGATGGCGCCGCCCAATCACGGCAGCGAAGTGGTGGACGAACTGGGCGCGCTCGAGCTGTTCGAATGGCTCAACGGCCCCGCGGGGATGCAGCTCGATACCGGCCCCGGCACCTATACCGAAACCCTGCCTGCCGTCGATTTCGAGCTGGGGGTGATCGCAGGCACGCGCTCGCTCAACCCCTATTTCTCGGTTCTTCTGGAAGGGGCGGATGACGGCAAGGTCTCGGTCGCCTCGACGCGCATCGACGGCATGGCCGATCACATCACGTTGCCGGTCACGCATACCTTCATGATGAACAACCCGATGGTGATCGCGCAGGTCGAGATCTTCCTCAAGACGGGCGCCTTCGATCACGAGATGGGCCTCAGCGATCTTTTCGACTGGAGCGCGCCGTGGCGCTGACCCTGCGCTTCACCCGCGCCGAGGTTCTGCATCCCGGCGGGCTCGAGACCGCGCCTCTCTCGATCGCGGAGGGGCGCATCGCAGAGGCGGGCGGGCGCGAGGTCGATCTGTCGGGCTACATGATCCTGCCGGGCATCGTCGATATTCACGGCGACGGGTTCGAGCGGCATCTGGCGCCTCGGCGCGGCGCGATGAAGGATATCGGCACGGGCCTTCTGGCCGCCGAGGCGGAGCTTGCCGCGAACGGCATCACGACGGCGGTTCTGGCGCAATTCTACAGCTGGGAAGGCGGCATGCGCGGGCCCGATTTCGCGCGCTCCGTGTTCGAGGGGCTGGACCGCGTCCGCCCCGAGACCGTGACCGACCTTCACACGCAGCTGCGCTTCGAGATCGCGATGCTGGACGCGTATGACGCGGTGCGCGCGCTCGTCGCGGCGCATCGCATCGGCTATGTCGTCTTCAACGATCATTTGCCGCATGAGGCGCTGGCGGCGGGCAAGCGTCCGCCGCGCCTGACGGGGCAGGCGCTCCGGATCGGTCGCAATCCCGAGGCGCATCTGGCCGCGATGCAGGCCCTGCACGCCGGGATGGACCGCGTGCCCGAGGCGCTGGCGCATCTCGCGCGCGACCTTGCGCAGGCGGGCGTGCGGATGGGCAGCCATGACGACCGGACCGCCGAGGCGCGCGCAAGCTGGCGGGCGATGGGCGTGCCGATTGCCGAGTTTCCGGAAACGATCGACGCGGCCGAGGCGGCCCGCGCGGGGGGCGACGCGATCGTCATGGGGGCGCCCAACGTGGTGCGGGGCGGCTCGCATAACGGCAATGCGAGCGCGCCCGACATGGCCGCGATGGGGCTGATCGACGCGCTCGCGTCGGATTATCATTACCCCTCGCTGCGCCGCGCCGCCTTTCTTCTGAGCGATGCGGGCATCCACGATCTGGCCGGGGCGTGGCGGCTCGTCTCGAAAGGCCCTGCGCGCATTCTGGGACTGGACGACCGGGGCGATCTCGCCCCCGGGCAGCGCGCGGATTTCGTGGTGCTCGAGGCCGCGTCGCGCCGCGTTGCGGGCACCTTCTCGGGCGGACGGGCGAGCTATCTCGCCGGGGATCTGGCCGAGCGGCTGATCGGCTGACCGCCTCTCGGCGGATGTTTGCGGGCAGGATGGCCAAGCCGCTTTCACCGGGCCGAATTGTTGCGTATTCTGAAACGGTGATGCGCGAGGGAGAGCGGGCGATGAGGGGTCTATGGGCATGTGCCGCGGCGGCGCTTTTGCTGGTGCCGTCCCTCGCGCGCGCCGATCTGGCGGGCGAGCTGCGCCCCAAGCCGAGGCCCGCCGCGCTCGAGGAGGCCGCGCAGCGCTTCGCCGCGTCGGATGCGGGTTTTCGCGACTGGCTCGCGGGGTTTCGCGGCCGCGCCGTCGAGGCGGGCATCCTCGAGGCCACGCTCGATGCGGCTTTCGCCGGGGCGCGCTACAACGCTGGCATCGTGCGGCACGACAGCAACCAGTCGGAATTCTCCAAGCAGATCTGGGACTATCTCGACACCGCCGTGTCGGATGCGCGCATCGACAGCGGGCGCCGCGCCATCGCCGCCGAGGGCCGCACCCTGCGCCTGATCGAGCAGGACTACGGCGTCGACAAGGAGATCGTGGCCGCGATCTGGGGGCTCGAGAGCGCCTATGGCGCGGTGCGGGGCGAGACGCCCCTCATCACCGCGCTGGCCACGCTGGCCTATGACGGGCGGCGCGGCGCGTTTTTCGAGGCCGAGCTTCTGGCGGCGCTCGGCATCCTGCAATCGGGCGATGTGCGCCCCGCCGACATGACCGGCTCTTGGGCCGGCGCGATGGGCCACACGCAGTTCATGCCCAGCTCGTATCTCGCGCATGCGGTCGATTTCACCGGCGACGGCAGACGCGACATCTGGTCCGACGATCCCGCCGACGCGCTCGCCTCGACGGCGGCCTATCTGCGGCATTTCGGCTGGACGCCCGGCCAACCCTGGGGCGTCGAGGTGGTGCTGCCAGAGGGCTTCGATCCGGTCCGCGCGCGCCGCGATCTGATGCAAAGCCCGACCCTCTGGGCCGAGGAAGGCATTCTCGACACGCAGGGGCGCCCGGTTCCCGATCATGGCCGCGCCTCGATCCTGCTGCCCGGCGGCGCGAGCGGTCCGGCCTTCATGATCTTCGACAATTTCGAGGTGCTCGAGCAGTACAACAAGGCCGATGCCTATGTGATCGGCGTCGGGCATCTGGCGGACCGGCTGAGGGGCGGGCCGGCCATCGCCGCGCCCTGGCCGCGCCAGCACCGCGCCATCAGCGCTGCCGAGCGCCGCGAGCTTCAGCGCAAGCTGCAAAGCCGGGGTTTTGCGGTCGAGAAGATCGACGGCATCATCGGCCCGAACACGATCGACGCGATCCGCGCCTTTCAAAAATCCGCCGGGATGCGCGCCGACGGCTTTCCGACCGAGGAATTGCTGAAGGCGCTGGACGGCTGAGGGGTCCCGAGGATCGGCCTCGTGCCTCTCAGCCCGTCCAGCCCAGCCCCGCGGAAATGCAGGTCATCGACTGGAGGAGGCGAGCGGTATCGGAGCGCTCGGGGTCCGCGCGGAGCGCGCGCAATTGCTCGATCTGGACCCCATGAATGATGCCGAGATGCGCGCGGCTCGCCTCGACGCGGGCGGTGAGCCGCGGGAAACGCGCCGCCAGAACCGGCTGGCCCGTGATCGCGTGGATGGCCTCGCAAGAGGCGGCATGTTCGGCGCGCACCATGCCGAAGATCGCGGCGCCGTTCTCGGCGTCCGTCGAGAGCGCGGCATAGCGCGCGGCGATCTGCATGTCCGATTGAAAGAGCGTCTTCTCGACCTCGTCGACCATCAGCTGAAAGAGCTTCGAGGCCGCGAACATCTCGCGCAGCATGTCCCAGCCCGCGGGGCCGCGCACCTTCGCGAAGGACTGGCAGGCGGTCCCGAACCCGTACCAGCCGGTCAGCAGATGCCGGTTCTGCGACCAGGCGAAGACCCACGGGATGGCGCGCAGGTCCGACAGCTCCGCCGCCCCGAAGCGCCGCGCCGGGCGCGATCCGATTTTGAGCATGGCCAGCTCCTCGACGGGGCTCGCCTCGTGGAAATACCGCACGAAGCCGGGCGCGCTCAGCAGGCTCGCATAGGCCACTTGCGACATGCCGGAGAGCGCGCGCAACGCGTCGTCATGCGCGGGATCGCGGAGCGGTGCGGTGCCCGAGAGCGCGGTATGGCGCAGCGCCGAGGAGGCGAGTTGCTCGAGTTCGCGGAGCGCCGTGCCCCGGTTCGCGTATTTGGCCGACACCACTTCGCCCTGTTCGGTGGTGCGCATCGCGCCGTTGAGCGTCATCGCGGGCTGGGCCGCGATCGCGCGTCCCGTCGGCGCGCCGCCCCGGCTCACCGAGCCGCCGCGCCCGTGAAAGAAGGCCGGCACGAGGCCGAGCGCGCCGAGTGCGCGCGTGATCTCGCGCTGGGCCTGCTCGAGTTCCCAAGTGGAGCAGATGAAGCCGCCGTCCTTGTTGCTGTCCGAATAGCCCAGCATGATCTCGACGCGGCTTCCCTGCCGCTTGAGGCTGCGGCGCGCGGTCGGCACCTCGGCCAGATCCGCCAGGATACGCGGCGCCCGGCGCAGATCGTCGATGGTCTCGAAAAGCGGCACGACGGGCAAATCGAGCGCTTCGCCCGCGGCGCCCGCGTGGCGCGCGAGAAGGTAGACCGCCAGAAGATCGTCGGTGGAGCGCGTCATAGACAGGATGAAGGCGCCGATGGCGTCCGGATCATCGCCCGCGCGCACATCGAGGACGGTGCGCAGGAGCGTGAGAAGCTCGCGCGCCTCGTCGCCGAGGCTGGCCATGGCGACCGGGGGCAGCGTCTCGGCGGCCAGGTCCTGCCTCAGGCGCGCGGACCAGGCGGCGCTGCCGTAGTCCAGCTCGTCGCCCCAGATTTCGGCCAGCACGCGCGTCGTCACGGAGGAATTCTGGCGGATGTCGAGCGCGGTCGTGCGGAACCCGAAGACCTCGACGCGCCAGCGGATCGGACGGATATAGCTCTCGCCGAGCTGCTCCGAGCCGATGGCGGCGAGGGCCGCTTCGATGCGGTGCAGATCGGCCGCCATATCCTCGACATGCCGATAGCGCGGCCGCCCGTCGAGCCGCGCGATGATCGCGCTCGTGGCCTGCCGGAAGATCTCGCCTGGGTTGCGTCTCGCGATCGCCTCATGATCGTCGGCGCGCGCCACGATGGCGTCGAGCGCCGCGAGATGGGGCGCGGGAATGTGCGCGATGTCGCGGCTGATGCTGATATCGCGGGCGGCGCGCGCAAGGTCGGCCATATGCCTCTGGATGGCGGTGCTGCGGCCCTTGGCGAGCGCGGCCTTGGTCGCCTCGACGGTGACGTTCGGATTGCCGTCGCGGTCCCCGCCGATCCACGAGTGGAACTTGAGGCAGGGCCGCACGGCGCCGGCCTGCTGTGGAAAGAACGCCTCGCGCGCGGCGATGAACTGCTCGAAGAGTTGCGGCGTCGCATCGAAGAGGCTGTCGCGGAAGAATTGCAGCCCCCATTCGATCTCGTCCGCGAGGCTCGGACGCTCGAGCCGCAGCTCGCCCGAAAGCCAGAGCAGGTCGATCTCGCCGCGCAGCCGCTCGATCCTCGCGGCGCGCTCGCGCGGGGTCCAGCGGTGGGTTTCGAGCGAGACGAGCAGGCGGTAGATGCGCCGGTGGATTTCGAGGATCGTGACGCGCTTGGCCTCGGTCGGATGCGCGGTGAGCGTGGGCCCGACCGCGAGGCAGCCCACGGCGCTCTCGAAAGTCTCGGGTGCGGTTGCGGCGATCTCGGCCATCGCCTCGGCGAAACTGCCTTCGACGCTCTGGGCGCCGCGCGTCGCCTCGGTTCGGCGGCGCGCGCGCACGGCGGCGTTCTCCTCGGCGATCTTCGTCAGGTGAAACCAGATATTGACCGCCTGGAGAAAGTCGCCGGTCTGCTCGGGCGCGGGCGGCGCCGCCTCGTCCGGCGCGCGGAGAAGCGCGGCGACGCCCGGCGCACGGTGCAGCACGACCCTGAGAAGCTGGCTCCAGAGCAGGTCGCGCAGCTGGGCGGCATAGCCATCGCCCTCGGCGCCGGGGATTTTCGCCGCGCCCGCCACCATCAGGTCACGCGGTCGGGAGGCGGGCGTCCCTCGAAGAAGGCCCGCAGGTTGTCGAGCACGCGAAAGCCCATGTCGTTGCGCGTCTCGGCGGTCGCGCTTCCAAGATGCGGGAGCATCACGAGGCCCTCGCATGCCAGAAGCTCGGGCGCAATGGCAGGCTCGCCGTCGAAGACGTCGAGCGCCGCCCCGGCGATGGTCTTTCGTGTCAGCGCCTCGGCAAGGTCGCGCTCGGCGATCACCTCGCCTCGGGCGGTGTTGACGAGGAACGCGCCGGGCCGCATCAGCGCGAGCCTGCGGGCGTCGATCAGGTGCCGGTTCTCGGCGCCGCCGGGGCAGTGGAGCGAGACGAAATCGCAGCGCGGGAGCAGATCGTCGAGGCTCTCCGCCTGGCGCGCGCCGAAGCGCGCAAGGGTCTCGGGCGCGATGCGGCTGCGGTTGTGAACGACGATATCCATGCCGAAGCCGAAATGCGCGCGCCGCGCCATTTCCTGCCCGATCCGCCCGAAGCCGACGATGCCGAGCGTCTTGCCGGAGACGCGCGTTCCGACGAGATGCGTGGGCCGCCAGCCCGTCCATGCGCCCGCGCGCAGCTCGCGCTCGCCCTCGCCGGCGCGGCGCGCGGCCATTAGAAGGAGCGTCATGGCCAGATCCGCCGTGCATTCCGAAAGAACGTCCGGCGTGTTCGTGACGACCATGCCCCGCGCGCTGGCTGCCGGAATGTCGATATGGCTGAACCCGACACCGTAATTGGCGAGGATCCGGCAGCGCGGGGCGTCCACATCGAGCGCGCCTGCGTCGATGCGGTCGGTCACGGTCGGCAGGACCGCGTCGAAATCGCGGAACGCCTCCCGGAATGCGCCGGTATCAAGGGGTCTGTCATGCTCCGAGAAGACCGCATCGAATTCCTCGGCGAGCCGCGCCTCGACCGCGTCGGGCCAGCGGCGCGTGACGAGCACTCTGGGCTTGGCCACCTCGGCTCTCCCTACATCACGCGCGCGATGGTCTCGCCGATGACGGCGGGGTTCTCGGCGACGGTCACGCCCGCGGCCGAAAGGATCTCGACCTTCTCGGAGGCGCTTTCGCCGAAGGCCGAGATGATCGCGCCCGCATGGCCCATCGTGCGGCCCTTGGGCGCGGTGAGGCCCGCGACATAGGCCACGACCGGCTTCGTCACATGGTCCTGGATATAGGCGGCCGCCTCGGCCTCCTGCGGGCCGCCGATCTCGCCGATCATGGCGATCACATGGGTCTCGTCGTCATTCTCGAACTGCTCGAGCACGTCGCGGAAGGACGAGCCGTTGATCGGATCGCCCCCGATGCCGACGCTGGTCGACACGCCAATGCCGCGCTCCTTGAGTTGCGCCGCCGCCTCGTAGCCAAGCGTGCCCGAGCGCCCGACGATGCCGACATTGCCCGGAAGGAAGATATGCCCCGGCATGATCCCGAGCATCGCCTTGCCCGGCGAGATCGTGCCCGCGCAGTTCGGGCCGGTCAGAACCATCCGGCGCTCCTTGGTGTAGCGCATCATGTAGCGTTTCACCTGGATCATGTCCTGCGCGGGGATGCCGTCGGTGATGCAGACGCAATAGCGGATGCCCGCATCGGCGGCCTCCATGATGCTGTCGGCGGCGAAGGGCGGCGGCACGAAGACGAGGCTGGCCTCGGCCTGGGTTTCGGCGACCGCTTCCTTGACGGTGTCGAAGACCGGCACGCCATGCACGCTCGAGCCGCCCTTGCCGGGGACGACACCGCCGACCACGTTGGTGCCGTAATCCAGCATTTCCTTGGTATGAAATTGCGCCATCCGCCCGGTGATGCCCTGAACGATGACTCGGGTCTCGCGGTTGAGATAGATGCTCATGATTATGAAGCCTTCAGATTGGGGGAGTTGTCGCTTTTCCATGCGGCGACCGCACGCTCGGCGGCCTCCATCAGCGTCGATGCGCGGATGATTGGCAGGCCGCTCTTGGCGAGGATCTTCTGGCCTTCCTCCACATTCGTGCCAGCGAGGCGCACGATCACGGGCACATCGACCTGCACTTCGCGCAGCGCCTGTACGACACCTTCGGCCACCCAATCGCAGCGGTTGATGCCGGCGAAGATATTGACGAGCACCGCCTGCACGTTCTTGTCGGACATGACGAGGCGGAACGCCTTGGCCACGCGCTCGGGCGTGGCGCCGCCTCCGATATCGAGGAAGTTGGCCGGCTCGCCGCCCGCGAGCTTGATCGTGTCCATCGTCGCCATGGCAAGGCCCGCGCCGTTGACGATGCAGCCGATATTGCCCTCGAGCCCCACATAGGAGAGGCCGCGATCCGCCGCGCGCGCCTCGCGCGGGTCTTCCTGGCTCTTGTCGCGCAGCTCGCTGATCTGCGGATGGCGGAAGAGGGCGTTGTCGTCGAAGGTCATCTTGGCGTCGAGCGCCAGAACCCGGTTGTCGCCGGTGATGACGAGCGGGTTGATCTCGACCATCGTCGCGTCGAGCTCGCGGAAGGCGCGGTAGCAGCCCTGAAGCGTGCGGACCATCGCCTGCGTGAGGCCCGGCTCGATCCCGAGCTGGAACGCGATCTCGCGCGCCTGGAAGTCGCGCAGGCCCACGGCGGGCTCGACCGTCGAGCGCACGATGCTTTCGGGTTTTTTCTCGGAGATGTCCTCGATCTCCATGCCGCCCTCGGCCGACGCCACGATCATGATGCGCTGCAAGGTGCGGTCGAGCACGAAGCCGAGATAGATCTCGCGGTCGATCGGCACGGCGGCCTCGACATAGACGCGGTAGATGCCCTTGCCCTCGGGGCCGGTCTGATGCGTCACCAGCTTCTTGCCGAACATGTCCTCGCAGGCGGCGTGAATCTCGTGCTCGGTATCGCAGAGCTTGACCCCGCCGGCCTTGCCGCGCCCGCCGGCATGGACCTGCGCCTTCACGATCCAGCGGTCGCCGCCCAGCTCGCGGGCGCGATAGGCGGCCTGCTCGGGGCTGTAGGCGAGCGCCCCGCCGGGGATCTCGACGCCGAAATTGCTCAGAATTTCCTTGGCCTGGTATTCGTGGATATCCATTGCCGCCTCCTATGCCGCGATGCGGGATTGATAATGTGCGTCGAGATCGCCGAGGATCGATTCGAGATCGACCTCGGCGCCGAGCGCCGTCATGGCCTGCGCGAAGCGCGTCACGATCTCGGTGATCGCCGATTGGCTGAGCAGGTTCAGGATGCCGATGCGGATCTGGACCGGCGCCGAAAGGGTCGGCCAGATGCCGAAGCCCTGCGCACGGCAGCTTTGAACGAGCTCCATCTCGCGGCCCGCGAAGGCGGGGGGCAGGTTCATGACCACAAGGCTCGTCATGTTGGAGGTGACGTCGCAGCCCATCGCCGTCACGGCGCCGCGCAGGGCCTTTTCGTGGAAGGCGTAATCCTTGGCCCGCGCGCTCAGCCCCTCGGCGAGGTTGATGCGCAGCGCCTCGTGGAAGGCGCAGACCGCATAGGCCGAATGGGTCCGGTGATAGGCGCCTTTTTCTACATCCTTGCCGTCCACGATGCCCCAATGGCGCGCTTCCATGATCGGATGGTTCGCATAGGTGTAGGCACCGTTAGCCTTCAGTGTCTCGATGTAGCGATCGGTGAAGCTGACCGGCGCATAGGTCAGCGGTAGGCACAAGAGGCCCTTTTGCGGGCAGGAGGCCCAGCCGACCACGCCGGGGTAATCGTCGATGGCGAAATCCGCGACGCCGAGCGAGGAGACGGCATCGACGAGGCCCATCGCGTCATGCCGCTCGCAGGCGTCCGAGAAGCCGCGAAGATCGTTGATCCGGCCCGATCCGGTCTCCCAATGCGCCATGAAGGCCCATTTCGGCTTGTGAGCGGCGAGCGCGCGCTCGATGATCTCGGCGGTGACGGACTGCCCGTGCGGCACGTCGATCACGGTGACACTCGCGGGCTTGGGGTCAAGGCTGCTTGCGGCCAGTTCCGCGCGCGTCGCCGCCTTCATGCGCAGCGTCAGCGCGTCGATGCCCGAAAAGGTGCCGTTGGCGAAGACGACCACGGTATCGCCGGGCATGACGGCCGATGTCATGCAGTCGAGACCGCTCCAGCCGGTGCCCGCGACGCCGAAGGTGTGAACGTTCTTGGTGCCCATGAAGCTGCGCAGCATGTGTTTGCACTCGATCATGCCGCGCAGGACGTCCGCATGCATGTGATCGGCAAGGCCCGCTTCGGCATAGGCCGCGAGAACGCGCGCATCGGTATTGCCCGGCCCGGGGCCGGCGGCCAGCGTGTCCGGGATCACGAGTTTGGGGAATGAAGAAGCTTGCGTCATGGCGGCGTCCACCTCGGTAAGAAATAATTCTCACCACGATGAAATGCGCGTTTGGTTTTTGCCGCAACGTAGGATACTCCTGCTTTCGGGTATCTATTCGGGTAGTTAATTTACTACTCAAAGCGGTGGAAATACCGTGGTATACCCAAAATTCGCCCACTCTTCCGGGTAGGTATTCACGAAAAAGGACAGCAAATGCCCTACGTTAAGGCCCAATCGGC
The DNA here is from genome assembly GCF_043661195.1 of Roseovarius aquimarinus. Taxonomy (NCBI): domain Bacteria; kingdom Pseudomonadati; phylum Pseudomonadota; class Alphaproteobacteria; order Rhodobacterales; family Roseobacteraceae; genus Roseovarius; species Roseovarius aquimarinus. The sequence goes on along the minus strand of NZ_JBIHMM010000002.1, from coordinate 371,396 downwards.
CCCGATCACGGTGGCGCTCGCGGACAGCAACGTTCTGGTGCTGTCCGCCATGTCCGAGATTTTCGACCGCGATCCGCGATTCTCTCTCGTGGCCACGGCTTCAGCCGCGGAGGACTTCCTCAGCACGGTGCTGCGCGTGCCGGTGCAGGTGGGCATCATCGATTGGAACCTGCCGGTTCTGGGCGGCAAGAAACTGATCGAGGTGCTACGCGATCAGGCGACCGCGCCGCGCGTTCTGGTCTATGGCGACGAGGCCGGGGCGGTGCCGCGCCAGGCGCTCGCGGCGGGCGCCGCGGGCTTCACGCCCCGGAGCGGCCCGGTCGAGGGCCTGCTCGACACGGCGGCGGCGGTGGCGGCGGGGCAGATGGTCTTCCCGTTTCTCGACGTCCGCGAATTGCAGCGCGACCCGATCCATCAGCTCACCAAGCGCGAGAAGGCGCTGCTGCGCGCGCTGGCGCGCGGCCTCTCGAATCGGCAGCTTGCGACCGAGTTCGAGATTTCGGCCAACACGGTGAAATTCCACCTCTCGAACCTCTACGAGAAGCTGTCGGTCGGCAGCCGGACGCAGGCGGTGGCGTTTTTCTTTTCGACGCAGATGGGCACACGCGACGAGGACGAGGACTGATCGCGGCCCCGTCGAGACCGAAAAACATATTTCTTGACAAGAAAAATTTTTTCTCACCTGTCTTGGTGCCATTGCCCACCCGCAACCGACAGGATCCCAGCTCATGAGTTTTCATCCCATCGAACAAGCCCCCGCGCGCCTGAACAGATCGGAGCTGGCCGTTCCCGGAAGCCAGCCGCAAATGTTTGAAAAGGCGGCCCAATCCGACGCCGATGTGATCTTCCTCGATCTCGAGGACGCGGTCGCGCCGGACGAGAAGGCGCAGGCGCGCAAGAACATCATCAAGGCCCTGAACGAGGTCGATTGGGGCACGAAAACCATGTCGGTTCGAATCAACGGACTCGACACGCATTACATGTATCGCGACGTGGTGGACGTGGTCGAGCAGGCGGGCGAGCGGCTCGATCTCATCATGATCCCCAAGGTCGGCACCGCCGCCGATGTCTATGCCGTCGACATGATGGTGACCCAGATCGAGGATGCGATGGGCTTTTCCAAGCGCATCGGCTTCGAGCACATCATCGAAACCGCGCTCGGCATGCAGAACGTCAACGCGATCGCGGGCGCCTCCAAGCGCAACGAGAGCCTGCATTTCGGCGTCGCGGACTATGCCGCGAGCATGCGCGCGCGCACCACGGTCATCGGCGGCGTGAACCAGCATTATTCGGTGCTGACCGACCCCGACGAGGCGGGCGCGCGGCAGGTGCACTGGGGCGACATGTGGCATTCGGCCATCGCCAACATGGTGGTGGCCGCGCGCGCCAACGGGCTGCGCCCCGTCGATGGCCCGTTCGGCGATTTCTCCGATCCCGAGGGCTACAAGGCGGCGGCGTTCCGCGCCGCCGTGCTCGGCTGCGAGGGCAAATGGGCGATCCATCCCAGCCAGATCGCACTCGCCAACGAGGTCATGAGCCCCTCGGAGGCCGAGGTCACGAAGGCGCGGCGCATCATCGAGGCGATGGCCGAGGCCGAGGCGGCGGGTAAGGGCGCTGTGTCGCTCGACGGGCGTCTGATCGACTATGCCTCGATCCGGCAGGCCGAGGTTCTGGTCGAGAAGGCAAGGCAAATCGCCGCAGGATGACGGGCAAGGATCTGAAGGCCGCGGTCCGCGATCTCTTTCTGGCAGGGGTGCGGGCCGCCGATCCGGGGCAGGCGGTGCGGCGCGCCCTGAGCGCCGCGCCCCTCGCGCCTGCGCCGAAGGGCCGGCTTTTGCTGATCGCCTTCGGCAAGGCGTCCTGCGCGATGATGGCCGAAGCCTTGCGCCATGTGCCGCGCGGCCAGCGGATCGAGGCGATCGCCGTTCCCAATTACGAGAACGCGGCCCCCATCGAGGGATGCCGCGTCATGCCTGCGGGCCATCCGCTGCCTGACGAGAACGGGCTCGAGGCGGGCGTCGCCGTGATGGACATGCTGCGCGCGGCGGGCGCGGAGGACCGCGTGCTCTGCCTCATTTCGGGCGGCGGATCGGCCTTGCTGCCGACGCCGCGCGAGGGGCTGAGCCTCGGCGAGAAAATCGAGGTCAGCCGGCTTCTGCTCGCGGGCGGGTTCGATATCGGGCAGATGAACCGCGTGCGGCAGCGATTGTCGGTGCTCAAGGGCGGCGGCCTCGTCGATCTGGCGCATCCCGCACCGGTGCGCAGCCTCATCATATCGGACGTCGTCGGGGATGATCTGAGCATCATCGCCAGCGGCCCGACCGCGCCGCCCGCGACCGGCGCCGATCCCGCCGATCTGCTGCAATCGGCGGGGCTGTGGGACGCCTTGCCCGCCGTCGCGCGCGACTTGCTGAGCGCACCCCGGCGCGTCGCGCGCCGCGATGCCGAGAATGCGCTGATCTGCTCGAACGCCCAAAGCCTTGCGGCCATAGCGGATGCCGCGCCCGACTGGGCGCCTCAAGTCGCGAAGGAGCCGCTCGTCGGCGATGTGGGCGACGCGGCGCGAAGCCTTCTCGCGCAGATCGAGGCGGCGCCGAAAGGGGCGCGCCAATTGCTCATCTGGGGCGGCGAGACGACGGTGAGGATCGCTGGGACGGGACGCGGCGGGCGCAATCAGGAACTAACGGTCCGTTTCGCGAGGCTCGCCGCGCACCTGCCCGGAGAGTGGGTCTTTCTCAGCGGCGGGACGGACGGCCGCGACGGGCCGACCGATGCGGCGGGCGGGATCGTGGACAGCCGCACGCTCGGCAAGGCGCGGGCGGGCGGCGTGGATGTCGATGCGGCGCTGGCCGATAACGACAGCTACCGCATCCTCGGCGCGGCGGGCGATCTGCTCAGCATCGGCGCGACGGGCACGAATGTGGCCGACATACAGATCTTCCTGCGCCTCGATGGCTGAGCCCGCCTGACCGCTCCCGCCTCAATCGTTATCGGCGAGGCCCGCGCCCGCGCCCGACAGGCGGCTTTCCTCGCTGTCGGGCGCATAGGTGCGCGCGGCGAAAGCCGCGAGGCGCGCGGCGGGCTCCTCGGCCAGATCGTAGCGCATCTGGCAATCGGGGAGGGGCAAAGCGTCGTTCTCGCCCTGCTGGACCCGCGCGGGCGAGAGCGCCAGCATCGGCGTCGCCGCCGCGCCCCGCACCTCGGAGGAGAAGGCGAACTCGCCGCCCGGCCAGATCAGGCGCTCGGACTGCGCGCCATCCTCGGCGGCGGCGCGCACGAAGGGCAAGAGGAGCAGGGGATAGGCGCAATTCTCGATGTCGATGTCGCGGCTGGGCGCGTCGTCCTGCGCCAGATCGCAGAGCGCGCAACCCGCCGAAATCGGGCAGATCACCCCGCCCGCCGCCGTCCATCTGTCGATCCCGGTATCGCGCGGGCGCATCTCGCTATGGGGCGTACGGTCGTAGGCTTCGAGAAAATCGGCAAGCACTTCGGGGCCGGGCAGGCCGATCCCCGCCAGCCAGCGCGCCGCCTTGCCCGCCTCCTCGGCCATGCCCCAACTGAAGCCCGCGCCGCGCGCGGCCTTGCGCGCGAGGCCCTCGATCTCGCTCAGTGCCCAGCTCATAAAGCATCCAGCGCCGGGTAGGTCCAATCGTCTGCATCGCCGGTCGCCAGCTCGCCCGGATAGGGCGCGTTCTGGAACATCGTGATGCGCACCCAGCGGTCCGAGCGCGGATCGAAATGGCACGCGCCGAAGAAGCTGAGCTTGGCGCGCAGCATGTCGATGGGCAAAAGCGCGGCGCCGATCGTGTTGCCGCGGATCTCGGCGTAGGGCAGGCGCGCGGCGATCTGCGCGCGGCGCACGATATGGCGGTGCTCGGGATGGGCCAGCACGAAGGCGGCGACGGTGTCGCCCTCGAAGCGCTCCAGATCCTCCATCATGCGCGCGGCATCGCGGCCGGGGCAGAGCGGCTGCTCGTAGGCGGCCACCGGCTCGAGATGGCGCTCGCCGAGGCGCGGCTCGAGCTTGGCCTCCGAGACGTACCAGACGCGGGCCTGCGCCTCGGGCGCGTCCCAATCGGTCTCGAGCGCCCAGCCGTAGATATCCTTGACGATGACCGACAGGCGCTCGCGGCTCATGCCACCCCAGATGCGCCATTGACGCTCCTCGTCGCAGGCCATCGAGCCGGCGAGATCGTCCACCATCTCTGGGTAGGGCTCGAGCAAGAGCGAGACGAGCTGTTCCTGCCCTTCGAGCGTCAGCGCCTCCTCGGCCCAGTGCCAGAGTGCGTCCCAGGGCCGGCGGCGGGCAAGGCCCTTCGTGTCCAGATGCGCCTCCAGCTTGGCCAGATCGCCGCGCAGATCGGCCAGTTTCGCCACCTGCGCGGGATGCTCGCTGTGCCACGCCTCGGCATGCAGGATCGCGCGGGACACCATTTCGCGGAACTTGGCCGCATGTCTCGGCGAGGCGGTGCCGAGCGCGCGGATGCGCGAGAAGGCGGTTTCGCGCGCGGCGATCCAGCTGTGCAGGAGGGCCGGGTGATTCAGCAGATACGGCGCCATGCCGAGGCCGGTGGAATTGCCGATGCCGAAGCGGCGGCGCAAGGCGGGGTTCATCGGCACGGCCGTTTCGGGCGCGCGCTGGCGGGCCATTTCCTCGACGAGGTCCATGACGAAGGCGCGGGTGAGATAGACCGAAAGCATCTCGACCTGGTAGGGCGCCTGGAATTCGGGGCGCGAGGAGGTGGCCGCGCGGTCGGCGGCGCCGAACTTGCCCGAGCCGTAGACGGCAGTGGTGCGCATAAGATAGCCGACGTCGTCGATCATGGCCGTATCGGGCTGGCGGCCCGCCGCGAGCGCGTCCACGACATGATCCCAGAGCCGGACCGAACGGTTCGCGCGGCTGAGCGACAGCTCGCTCTCGGAAATGCGCCCGGCCTCCTGCAAGGGCACGTTGGCGCGCAGGCGGTCGATGTCGGCCTCGGTCGGGATGCCGTCGAAAAGGGTGAAGGTCGCGTCCCATTCGGTCGCGATCACGCGGTCCGAGCGTTTCGCTGGGTCGAGATCATTGGCGAAGGCGACGAGGCTGTAGCTGTGCTTGGGCCCGTGCGCGGTATAGACCGCCGTCCCGGTGCCGCGCGCGTCGATGTCGAAGCGCGTGCGCTCGATCCGCCAGTTCTCGGATTTGAGGCGGCGCAGCAGGATGCGCATGAAGGAAAGGCGGCATTGATGAAAGGATCCCAGTCGTTCGAGCCGCATCACCTGGTTCGGCTGGCGCATGGCGGCGATGGCCGCGGGCATGTCGATCTGCATCTTTTCAATCCTCCCTTCTCATAAATAGGGCGGCCCGATCGGGCCGCCCAGTGTTTTCGTGTCAATCCGTGCCGCGCCCTTTCGCGAGGGTGATGCGGAACGCATCCCAGAGCGAGGGCAGCAGGATCAGCGAGACCGGCACGGCGGTGACGACGATGAAGCTTTGCAGCTTGCCGATGCCGCCCGAGCCTGTCCAGATCAGGATGAGGGCCATGACACCCATCGTGACGCCCCAGAAGACGCGCACGCCGGTTGAGCTGCGGTCCTCGTCCGACATGGCGACCGAGATGACATAGGTCATCGAATCGCCCGTCGTGGCGACGAAGATCGTCGTCAGGATCAGGAACAGCACCGACACGAGGAAGCCGAGCGGCATCTGCTGCGTGATCGCCAGAAGCGCGGCGGGCAGGTTGAAGCCTTCGAAGGCGGTCGAGATCGAGCCGGGATTGTTCAGCTCGAACGCGATGCCCGAGCCACCGACGATCGAGAACCAGAAGGTGGTCACGACCGGCGCGACGATCGACAGCATGATGATGATCGAGCGGATCGACCGGCCGCGGCTCACGCGGGCGATGAACATCGCCATCAGCGGGCCGTAGCCCATGAACCAGCCCCAGAAGAACACGGTCCACCAGCCGAGCCAGCCCGGCTCGCCGAACACCTCGGCCTCACCGCGATAGAGCGCCATGCCGAAGAAGTCGGTGATGTAGGTCGAAAAGCCCTGCGCGAAGCTCGAGAAGATGAAGGTCGTCGGGCCCGCGATCAGCATGTAGGCCAGAAGAACGCCCGCGAGGATCACGTTGATCCGGCTGAGGATCTGGATGCCTTTCGAGATGCCCGTGATGGCCGAGATCGTGTAGAGCGTGACCAGACCGCCGATAACGATCGCTTGCGTCGTGAACGTGTCGGGAATGCCGAAGAGCGCGTTGAGGCCATAGCTCACCTGAAGGCCGAGAAAGCCGACGGGGCCGACGGTGCCCGCGACCACGGCGATGATGCAGGCCGCATCCGCGATCCAGCCGAGCGGGCCGTTGATGGCCGCATCGCCGAAGACCGGGTAGAGAAGCGTGCGGGGCGCCATCGGCAGGCCCTTCTCGTAGTGGTAATGCATCAGCATGATGCTGCTGAGCGCGCCCAGAATGGCCCAGGCGAGGAAGCCCCAATGCATGAAGCTTTGCGCCATCGCGGGGCCGACGGCCTCGGCGGTGCCGGATTCCGCGCCGAAATAGGGCGGCGACGACAGGAAATGCGCCATCGGCTCGCCCGCGGCCCAGAAGACGCCACCGCCCGCCAGAAGCGTACACATGATCATGGCGCCCCACTGGAAGGCGGGGAATTCCGGCACGCTCATGTTGCCCATGATCGCGCGCCCGCCGGGCATGACGACCAGAACGAGGCCGATGAGGAACGTGGCCAGAAGCAGGATCTGCCAGTAGAGGCCGAAATATTTGGCCGAGAAGGCAAAGCCCGCATCGACGATGCTCGACAGAAGTTCGAGATCGATCAGCGCGACGATGCAGAAGAGGGCGATGAAGCCCCCGGTGATCGCGAACAGGGGTCTGTTGATATGCGCGCGGGGTTTGCCCGCCGCCGTGGTATCGCTCATGTTACACCCTCCCTGAGTGTATGGGTCCGTGGTGCCGGATGATCCCGGCAATTCTCAATTGCCCGCGGATTCGGCGGTGAAGCCGCGGGGGATGAAGTTTTCTTCAAAGAAACGCAACCAATTGCCGCCCATGAGGCCGCGTATCTCGTTCTCGTCGAAGCCGATCTGCCTGAGGCCGGTCTCGAAATTCGGAAAATCCGTGTTGTCCTTGAACCAGTCCGGCTGCGGCGGAAAGCCGGGCGCGGCCGCGCTGCCCTCGCCGTAGTCGATCTCCTTGGTCCAGCGGCCCACGCGCATCCATTCGACGACGCTGTCGGGCTGGTCCTGGCACAGATCCGTGCCGATGCCGAAATGCTCGGCCCCGAAGGTCTCGGCGGCGCGGGCGATCATCTCGCAGAAGTCCTGCAGCGTGCAGTCCGACTTGCCCTTGAGGTGATGCGGATAGGCCGAGAAGCCCATCATGCCGCCGTTCTGCGTGACGGCGCGAATGACGTCATCGCGCTTGTTGCGCAAGGCGGGCTGCCAGGAATGCAGGTTCGCATGGGTGATGGCGATGGGCCGTGCGCTCAGATCGGCGGCCTCGATGGTCGAGCGGTCGGCCGAATGGCTCATGTCCACGACCATCCCGACGCGGTTCATCTCCTTGATGACCTGCCGCCCCATGCGGGTGATGCCGGGATCCTCGGCCTCGTAGCAGCCCGTCGCCAACAAGGACTGGTTGTTGTAGCTCAGCTGCATGAAGCGCGCGCCGAGATCGTGCAGCACCTCGACCAGTCCGATATCGTCCTCGATGGGGCTCGGGTTCTGGAACCCGAAGAAGATGGCCGTGCGCCCCGTCTCGCGCGCCGCCCCCACATCGCGCGCCCAGCGGCCCTTCATGATGAGGTCCGGATACTGCTCGAACCAGCGGTTCCAGCGCTCGATGTTCAGCACCGTCTCGCGGAAATTCTCGTGATAGGCGATGGTGACATGCACCGCGTCGAGACCGCCCGCGCGCATCTCGCGGAAGATCTTCTCGGACCAGTTGGCGTATTGCAGACAGTCGATGCGGGGGGCGAAATCGCTCATGCCGCGTCTCCCGTAGCGAGGCCGGGTATGAGTATTTCTACCAAGATGAAGCCGGGGCGGGTCATGCCGGGGTGCCGCTCGAGATATAGGCGGTCTTGACGACGGTGTAGAACTCGCGTGCGGTCTGGCCCTGCTCGCGCGGGCCATAGGAGCTGTCGCCGCGCCCGCCGAAGGGGACGTGGTAGTCGGTGCCCGCCGTGGGCAGGTTGACCGTGACGACGCCGGTACGCGCGTTGCGGCGGAAATGCGTGGCGCGGGCGAGCGAGCGGGTGACGATGCCGGAGGTGAGGCCGAAATTCGTGTCGTTGACGACATCGAGGCCCTCCTCATAGCTGGCGACCTTGATGACGCAGGCCAGCGGCGCGAACATTTCCTCGCGGTTGATCTGCATATCGTTCGTGGTGCCGGTGAAGATGCCCGGCGACATGAAATAGCCCTCGGTCTCGAGCGTCAGGCGCTCACCGCCGCAGGCGAGGGTGGCGCCCATCGCGCGGCCTTTTTCGACCCAGGCGAGGTTCTCGTTCAGTTGCTCTTCGGAGACGACGGGGCCGATCTGCGTGCCGGCCGCCAATGCGGGGCCGACCTTCATCGCCTTCGCGCCCTTGATCAGTTTCTCGACGAAGGCGTCGTGGACGGCGTCCATGACCACGAGGCGCGAGGAGGCGGTGCATTTCTGGCCGGTGCCGCCGAAGGCGCCGCCGAGCGCGAGCGTCACGGCAAGGTCGATATCGGCGTCGTCGCAGACCAGAAGCGCGTTTTTCGAACCCATTTCCATCTGCACGCGGGTGAAGTTCTGGACCGCCGCGGCGGCGATGCCGCGGCCCACGGGGACCGAGCCGGTGAAGGAGATGGCGTCGATCTTGGGGCTCTCGACAAGGCGCTGGCCCACGTCGCGGCCCGCGCCCATGACGAGGTTGAACAGGCCCTTGGGGATGTCCTGCCGCGAGATGATCTCGGTCAGCGCGTGGGCGGAGGCGGGCGTGACGTTGGCGGGCTTCCAGATCACGGCGTTGCCATAGGCGAGCGCGGGCGCGATCTTCCAGCTTGCGGTGGCGGTCGGGAAGTTCCATGGGCTGATGATGGCCACGGTGCCCACGGGCTCGCGGCGCACGTCGATCTCGACGCCCGCGCGGACGCTGTCGGCGGTCTCGCCCAGTTGCCGCAGGATCTCGGCGGCGTAATAGGTGAAGAATTGCCCGGCGCGGTAGACCTCGCCCTTGCCTTCCGCGAAGGGCTTGCCTTCCTCGCGGCTCAGCAGCGTGCCCAGTTCCTCGGCGCGGGCCATCATCTCGGTGCCGATGGCGTTCAGCACGGCCTGCTTGCGCTCGAGCCCGTAGGCGGCCCACTCGGCCTGCGCGGTCTTCGCGGCGTCGAGCGCCTGGTCGAGCTGCTCGGCGCTGGCCTGGGCGTAGGTGCCGATCACGTCCGAGAGGTCCGAAGGATTGATGTTCTCGATCTGGCCCGGGCCGGTGACCCATTCGCCCGCGATGTAGTTCTTGCGAATGTCGGTCATGGCGGAAATCCTCTGATTGCATGCGAAGGTAGACGCTCGAAAGCGCTGCCCGGCACTGTCGAAGCAGTGCCGATTCAGGGCAATCGCAAAGTAGTGAAGCTGGCTTCAGGTTTTCTGAAGTTCAGGCGCCGTCGCCGCCGCGTTCGATCACCGCCGCGCGGATCGCCGCGGCAAGCGCCTCGGCGGCGGGGGTGACGTCCGTCTCGGGCGGCATGACCATCCACACCTCGCGCCGCGCATCGCTGCCGATGAGCGGCAGGAACGCGAGGTCCGAAGGCTCGGGCGGCACGGCGCGGCGGGGCAGGATCGTCACGCCCGCGCCGGCGCGCACCATGCTGAGAAGCGAGGCCGTATTGCGCAGCATGAGGCGCGAGGCGGCGAGGATGGGCTGAAAATCGGCATCGGGGATCTGCGTGCAAAGCCCGTTGGCGATGAACTCGTAGCCTGCGAGGTCGGCCCAGCCGAGCTCATCCCATCGTTCGGTCAGCGGATGGCCGGCGGGGCAGACCACGCCAAACGCATCGGAAAAAAGCAACTCGCGGCGGAAACCCGGCAAGGGCGGCAGGGTCGCGAGGCCGATATCGGCGCGCCCCTCCAGAAGATCGCGCTGCACCGTGCCGCTGTCGGTGTCGCGCATGTCGATGCGCATGCCGGGCCGGGCGGCGATGAAATCGCGCAGGATCGGCGGCATGACCGACCCCGCGACCGAGGGCGTGCAGGAGAGCCGCACATTCCCGGCCTTGGCCAGCGCCAGCGCCTCGATGGCCTCGATCGTACGCGCGTAATGGGCCAGCTCGCGCGCGGCCTCGGCGCGGATCTGCGCGCCGAGCGGCGTGAGGCGCGACTTGCGCGCGCTCTCGAACAGGGGCGCGCCCACATGGTCCTCGAACTGGCGCAGCATCATCGAGACCGCCGAGGGCGTGCGGCCCAGCGCCTCGGCGGCGCCGGTCAGGCTGCCGTGATCGGCCACCGCCGAAAAGCAGCGCAACATTTCGATCTTGATCGCCATCGGGGGCCGCATCGCCTTTCGCCTTGGTCCGGCGAGGATAGAGCAGACGCAGCGCGGCGTCACGCAATTGACATCCCCCGCCCGCATGGTGCAATTGATCCTCAGCACGTCCCCGTTCCGCCAAGGAGATGCCGATGCCCGCCCGTATCTATCGCCCCGCCCGCACCGCCATGTCGTCGGGCACCGCCAAGACCCGCAAATGGGTGCTGGAGCATGTCGCGGATACGGCGCGCGAGGTCGATCCGCTGATGGGCTGGACCTCGTCGAGCGACACGCAGGCGCAGGTGCGGCTGACCTTCCCGACCAAGGAAGCGGCGCTCGAATACGCCGAGGAGCACGGGATCGACGTCGTCGTGCAGGATCCGAACGCGCGCAAGCCCAATATCCGCCCCGGCGGCTATGGCGAGAATTTCGCGACCAACCGCAAGGGTGCGTGGACGCACTGAGCTTGCATTACCGGGCACGGCGGTCCATCGCCTTCGGGGGCTGATCCGCGCCCCCGATCCGAGACCTCTGCCCAATGCCGCCCGCCGTTCCCTCCTTTCGCCGTGATGCGCGCTCGCTTCTGGTGCTGGGTCTTCCGCTGATCGGCAGCCACCTCGCGCAGATGGCCATCCACCTGACCGATGCGATCATGCTCGGCTGGTACAGCGTCGAGGCGCTGGCGGCCGAGGTGCTGGCGGGCACGTTCCTGTTCATCTTCTTCATCATGGGGTCGGGCTTCGCCTTCGCAGTGATGCCGATGGTCGCGACCGCCGTCGCCGAGGGCGACGAGGCGCAGGTGCGGCGCGTCACGCGGATGGGGGTCTGGGCCTCGCTGATCTACGCGGCGCTGGTGCTGCCGCTGATGATCGGCTCCGAGACGCTTTTCCTCTTGCTGGATCAGGATCCGGGCACGGCGGCGCTGGCGGCGGATTACCTGCGCATCGCGGGCTGGGTCATCATCCCCGCGCTGATCGTGATGGTGCTCAAGTCCTATCTCGCCGCGCTCGAGCGCACGCAGGTCGTGCTTTGGGTCACGGTGGGGGGCGTCGTTCTCAATGCGGGCGTTAACTGGGTGCTGATCTTCGGCAATCTCGGCGCGCCGGAGCTGGGGGTCGAGGGGGCGGCCATCGCGTCGCTCATCACCACCACGGCGACACTGCTGGCGCTGTGCGTCTATGTCGCGCGCGCGACGCCCGAGCATGCGATCTTCAGCCGGGTCTGGCGTCCCGACTGGGAAGCGCTGCGCGATGTGGTGCGGCTCGGCTGGCCCATCGGGATCACGAACCTCGCCGAGACAGGCCTTTTCGCCGCCTCCTCCGTCATGATGGGCTGGCTCGGAACGCTGCCGCTCGCCGCCCACGGGATCGCGATCCAACTCACCTCGATCACTTTCATGGTGCATATGGGCCTGTCGAACGCCGCGACGGTGCGCGCGGGGCAATCCTACGGCCTGCGCGATCCCGTGGGCCTGCGCGCGGGTGCGCTCGTCGCGGCGGCGCTCTCGGCGGGATTCGCGGTGGCGACGGCGGCGGTCTTCGTGATCACGCCCGAGCCGCTCATGTCGATCTTCCTCGGCCCGGACGAGCCCGACAGGGCGGCGGTGATCGCCATCGGCATCGGCCTTCTCGCGGCGGCGGCCTTCTTTCAGATCGCGGATGCGGGGCAGGTGATGGCGCTCGGGCTCCTGCGCGCGGTGCGCGACACGCGGGTGCCGATGATCCTCGCGGGCATCAGCTATTGGCTGATCGGGATTCCCTGCAGCTATTTTCTGGGCTTCACGCTGGGCTTCGGCGGCGTGGGCGTCTGGATCGGGCTGGCCGTGGGCCTCGTCGCGGCGTCCTGCCTCCTGGGTCTGCGCTTCTGGCGCTGGCTCGAGCGCTGGCAGGTCTGACGCGCCTACTTCCCGCCGATGAGCCGGTCCGCCTTCTTGCGCACCAGGACGGTCCGCAGATCGTGCATGGCCAGAAGAAGCGCATCCGTCACCGCCTCGAGCTGCGCGTCCGTGGCCTTGGACTGCACCCAATGCGCGGTGGTGTTGAGATAGTCCACCGCGCGGTGGATGTCGTCGATATCGCGGTATTCCAGCAGCTCGAGCCGCTCGGCCATCCATTCAGAGATGACGGCGGTATCTTCCTCGGTCAGTTCACGCTCGCCATGCGGCTTGATCTCGCCCTTGCGGATATTGACCGTCGCGATCTGATCGAGGTCGATGCGGCGCTGCCGGTTCTCGGTATCCACCCGGTAGACGAAAGCGCCGTTCTCGCGCACCCTGAAATAGTAGTCCGGCAGCTCTCCGGCCATATGGGCGCCTCCTCCGGGTCAGGTCAGGCTCTTGCAGAAATCCTGAATGCGCGTGCAGGCTTCCTTGAGGGCCTCGTCGGAGGTAGCGTAGCTGACGCGGAAGTTCGGCGATAGTCCGAAGGCCGCGCCGAACACCACGGCGACGCCCTTGGCCTCGAGAAGCTCGGTCGCGAAGACTTCGTCATCGGTGATCTTCGTGCCGCTGGGCGCGGTCTTGCCGATGCAGCCGGCGATGGACGGGTAGACGTAGAAGGCGCCCTCGGGCATGGGGCATTCGATGCCCTCCGCATCGTTCAGCATCGAGACCACGAGATCGCGGCGGCGCTGGAAGATTTCGTTATGCTTCGGAATGAAGTCCTGCGTGCCGTTCAGCGCCTCGACCGCGGCCCATTGGCTGATCGAGCAGGGGTTCGACGTGCTCTGGCTCTGGATCTTGCCCATCGCCTTGATGATCTGCTCGGGACCGGCGGCATAGCCGATGCGCCAGCCGGTCATCGCATAGGCCTTGGAGACGCCGTTGCAGGTGAGCGTGCGGTCATAGAGCTTCGGCTCGACCTCGGCGGGGGTGCAGAATTCATAGTCGCCGAAGACGAGGTGCTCATACATGTCGTCGGTCATGACGAGGACATGCGGATGGCGCAGCAGAACGTCCGTCAGCGCCTTCAGCTCGTCCCAGGTATAGCCCGCGCCGGTGGGGTTGGAGGGCGAGTTGAAGATGAACCACTTGGTCTTGGGCGTGATCGCCGCCTCGAGCTGATCCGCGGTGATCTTGTAGGCGGTGTCCATGCCCGCCTCGACGAAGACCGGCTTGCCGCCCGCCAGAAGCACCATGTCGGGATAGCTGACCCAGTAGGGCGCGGGGATGACGACCTCGTCGCCGGGATTGAGCGTGGCCATGAGGGCGTTGTAGAGGATCTGCTTGCCACCCGTGCCGACGCTGACCTGGGCGGGGGTGTAGTCCAGCCCATTGTCGCGCTTGAACTTGGCGCAGATCGCCTTTTTCAGCTCGGGGATGCCGTCGGGCGCGGTGTAGCGCGTTTTGCCCTCGTCGATGGCGCGCTTGGCGGCCTCGCGAATGTTTTCGGGCGTGTCGAAATCCGGCTCCCCGGCGCCGAGGCCGATCACGTCGCGCCCCGCTTCCTTGAGCTCGCGCGCCTTGGTGCTGACGGCGATGGTGGGCGAGGGCTTCACGCGCGACAATGTCGCGGACAGGGTGATCATGTCGGTCTCCGGATTTGAAACTTCGGCGTCGCTGTTCTAGGTTGCAACGCAAGGCCGTTCAAGCGCCATGACAAACCTTTCGGGAGATCCCTCAGATGCAAGACGACACCGCCGAAAAATGGTTCGACCCCGACGCGACGACATTCGGGGATCGTCTGGCCGGTGCCCGAGAGATGGCGAACATGACGCAGGCGCAGCTGGCCAAGCGGCTGGGTGTCAAGAAGAAGACGCTCGAGGATTGGGAGAACGACCTGCGCGGCCCGCGCGCCATGCGTCTGTCGATGCTGGCCGGACTGCTCAATGTCTCGCTCCTGTGGCTTCTGACCGGCGAGGGCGACGGTCCGGGCGAGCCGGGCGATGCCACAAGCTATGTGCGCGGCGCGCATCAGCTTCTGGACGAGATCAACGCGATCTCGGCGCAGATGGCGCTGAGCGCCGAGCGTCTGGCGCGCGTCGAGGAAGAGCTGAAGGGGCTTTTGAAGGACGCCGATGGCTGATCCGGCGACTTCCATGACCGAGACGCGCGAGATCCGGCTGCGCCGCCTGACCATGCGGTCGATGCGGCGCGGCATCCGCGAGATGGACATCTTGCTCATGCGCTACGTCAAGGCGCGGCTCGATACGCTGAGCGATGCCGAACTCGACGTCTATGACGCGCTTCTCGAGGAGAACGATCAGGATCTTTACCAGTGGGTCAGCGGGCAAGTCGCGCCGCCCGCCCGCTATGGCGCGCTGATCGAGGATATCGCGTCCGCGCCCGGCGAACTCTGAGCCGGCCTTTTCCGCGAAATACCTCGCATTTTATCCATGAAAGCGTTTCATGGGCGCGGTTTAACCGGATGTTCGGCAATTTGCCTCAATTTCCCTCCGAGCAGATTTCGCACGGAGAAAGAAATGAGCATGCACACATCCCTGGGGCCGAGCGCCCATGAAAAGGGCTTCATGTCCGGGTATCTCGACGCCCTGTCGCTGGTCGAGCGGCTCCACCGGCTGCTTCTCGACGTCATCAAGGACGAATTCGAGCGCGTCGGCATTCTCGACATCAACGCGGTGCAGGCGCTCTTGCTGTTCAACATCGGCGATCACGAGGTGACGGCGGGCGAGCTGAAATCGCGCGGCTACTATCAGGGCAGCAATGTCAGCTACAATCTCAAGAAGCTGGTCGAGATGGAGTACATGCACCATCAGCGCTGCGAGATCGACCGCCGCTCGGTACGGGTGCGCCTGACACAGAAGGGCCGGGATATCCGCGATATCGTGACCGACCTCTTCGGACGCCATGCCGTGGGGTTGCAGGCGAGCGGCGTTTTGGGCGTCGACGGGATCGACCAGATCGCGGCCTCGCTGCGCCGGGTCGAGCGCTACTGGGCCGACCAGATCCGCTATATCTACTGAGGCGCCGGGCCGAGCGACAGGGCCGCGGGCCGTATCTCGCGCATGAGCTTGCGCGTCATCGCGGCCTCGAAATCGCTGAAATCACGGGCCGTTTCGACGAAGGCGCCGGGGCCGCGCAGAACATGCGCGCGGTAGTGATCGAGCAGTGTGCGGGTATGCGTCAGATCCTTCGTCACGTTGTCGCGCCCGCCCGGATTGACGACGAGCGCGTTGATCGTGATGCCAGCGCCCGGATCGGTCAGCACGGTCGCGGGCAGGGGGCCGGCATTCGAGGGCCCGTCGCCCGAAATGTCGAGCGTGCGTTGCCAGCATTCGCGTCGCTCGTCCAGAAGCGCGCCGCCGAAGCGCATAGCGGCCCCGAGCGCGGTAAAGGGATCGTCGAAGCGCAGATCGGCCCGGCGCAGCGCTTCGGCGGCCTCGGCCGCGTCGGCGGGCGTCTCGATCCGGCTCCAGCGGAGCAGCACCGTCTGCTGGCGCTCGGCGCCCCATTGATAGACCGACAGCATCACATGCGTGCCCGGAACCCCGAACAGCGCGTCCTGCACCTCGGGCGCCATCAGCGCGCCCGCGACGCCGTCGAGTTGGAGGCGATATTCCGCATCATCGACCGAGCCCGACACATCGAGCCCGAGCGCCAGCGCGAGGCGGCAGCCCGCCCCGGCGGGCGCGGCCAGAAGCCCGAAACAGAGCGCGACCAGCGCCGCCCTACCCATGCGGCGACGGGCGCGGCAGATCATGCGCGCCCAGCATCATGTCGTTGATCTCGCGGAAAAGCTTGCGCGTCATGGCGGCGCGGAACCCCTCGAAGCCGTTCGACAGCTCCACGAAGGCGCCCGGCCCGTGCACCACCTCGCGCCGGTAGAACGCCTCGACTCCGGGATCGTCGCCGAGGATGACGAGCCCGTTTACCTGCACGTCGCGCAGGGGAAAATGGCGGTAGGCTTCGGCGGGGCCATAACCGTAATTGTTGACGCCGTCGCCCGAGATATCGACGACCTTCCGGTCGCAATCCGGCCCGCGCCGGAGCAGCGAAGCGGCATAGCCCAGCGCCTGCCCGACCGAGGTCGGAAAGCCCTCGTAGCTGCGGCTGATATTGCCGAGGGCCAGAACCGCCCGGTCGATATCGTCATGGCTCGCCAGAAGGCTCCAGTCGAGATGCATCTGCTGCTGGAAGCGCCCCGACCATTCGAAGACCGAGAGCGCCACCGCGCCGCCCTGGCCGCGCAAGATCGCGCTGCGCACATCGGGCGCATCGAGCGCCGCCGCGAGGCCGAGGCGCTGAAGATCGTATTCCTCGGCATCGACCGAGGCCGACACGTCGAGCGCGAGCACCAGCGCCAGACGGCATTGCCCCTGGGCCGCGGCGGGCGCGGCCCAGATCAGCGCGCCGAGCGCCAGTGCCGCGAGCCTCACCAATGCCCGACATTCTCCATGCTGGCCCAAGGCTCGGCCGGCTCCAGCGCGTCGCCGGCCTGCAACAGCTCGACCGAGATGTTGTCGGGGCTGCGCACGAAGGCCATGTAGCCGTCGCGCGGCGGGCGGTTGATCGTCACGCCGTTCTTCTGCAGATGCGCGCACATGTCGTAGATATTGTCGACCCGGTACGCCAGATGCCCGAAATGGCGGCTGTCGTCGGGCAGCTTGTCGTCGCCGTCCCAATTATAGGTCAGCTCGACCGGGCACTCCTCCTGGCCCTCGGGCGCCATGAAGATGAGCGAGAAACGCCCGCCCTCGTTGTCGATCCGCTTGGTCTCGCGCAGGCCCAGAAGCTCGTAGAACGCCATGGATGTCTCGAGGTCCTTCACCCGGACCATCGTGTGCAGATATCGCGTCGCCATGTGGCTCTCCTCCTTATTGCTCGGGAACAGCTTAGGCGGAAACGGCGGCCCGTCCAGCCCGCTGGCCTTTTCGGGGGGCATGCGGCTAGATATGGGCAGACCGATTCATGCACTTTTGCGCCAAGGACCATGCCCATGCCCCTCACGCCCGAGCAGACCGCCGAAATCGACGCGCAGCGCGCCCAGACCGCGACGACGCTGCGCGCCACCGCCGAGGGGATGGAGGCGCATCTCTATACCGCCTATCCGGTGCTCGATCACGGCTTCGTGCGGGTCATCGACTATATGGGCGACGACGCCGCGATCACGCAGGCCGCACGGGTCAGCTACGGCAAGGGCACGAAATCGGTGCAGAACGACGAGGGGCTGATCCGCTATCTCATGCGGCACTGGCACTCGACCCCTTTCGAGATGTGCGAGATCAAGCTGCATGTGAAGCTGCCCGTCTTCGTCGCGCGCCAGTGGATCCGCCACCGCACCGCCAACGTCAACGAATACTCGGCCCGCTATTCGATCCTCGACCGCGAATTCTATATCCCCGCGCCCGATGCGCTCAACGCGCAATCGGTGGTCAACAATCAGGGCCGGGGCGAGGTGCTGGAGGGCGAGGAGGCGCAGCGCGTCTTGAAATTCCTGCAGGACGACGCGATGCGCGCTTACGATCATTACGAGGAAATGATCTCGACCGAGGGCCAGCAGGGCCTTGCCCGCGAGCTGGCGCGTATGAACCTGCCCGCCAATATCTATACGCAATGGTATTGGAAGGTGGACCTGCACAACCTCCTGCACTTCCTGCGCCTGCGCGCCGACAGCCACGCGCAATACGAGATCCGCGTCTATGCCGAGGAAATCTGCAAGATCGTCGCCGACTGGGTGCCCTTCGCCTACCGCGCCTTCGAGGATTACCGCATGGGCGGCGCGCAGCTCTCGGCGACCGCTCTGGACTGCGTGCGGCGGATGCTGAAGGGGGAAGAGGTGACGCAGGAGACTTCCGGCATGAGCAAGGGGGAATGGCGGGAGTTCGAGGGGGTTTTGAAGGGCTGAGGTTTGACCTCAAGCGAGCTTGGAACGTGGAAAAGTTGGATCAAAAGTGATGGTTGAAAGCGCGTTCTGGGTATTCGTTGGCGTTGTTGCAGGCGCAATTATTCAGTTCTTCTTTCACTACATCATAAGCCTTTCGCAAAGAGCTAATGCAAAAAGACTATTCAGAGTTGAGCTTGAGATAAACTCGGAATTATTGGCTGGAGTAGAGGCAGATCTTCTGCGGAAGAAGAGCTTGTTTGTCTCTGGTCAGCAAAATGAAACTGACTTCATTTTCAACTTCTTCGATTTCAATTACCGCATGGTAGATCCACTCATAAATACGGGCCATTTTCATGCAATTGTAGGCGCGGACGGTGTGAAAGCTTACTTCCAATTCATGAATGATCTGAACTCAGGAAATGCGATTAGCCTTGAAAAGATTCTTAGGCGGCAACATGATGAGAACACTTCAGTGCGCTTTCTCGATCATCTTATCGAGGTGAAGCTTAAGCAATGGAAAACCACAATTTCGTTGATGCGTAAAAAGGTAGGCAAGTATGGTAATACTTAAGCCCGCGCCAACCACCCACCCACGACATCCACAAACGCCCTCGGCTCCTCCGCATGGAGCCAATGCCCTGCACCCTTCAGCGTCATGAAGCGGGCACTGGGGAAGAGCGGCTTGATCACCTCGCGGTGCTCCGCCCGCACGTAGTCCGAGGTCTCGCCGGACAAAAACAGCGCGGGGCCGGCGAACTCTCCCGATACCTCGGGAAAGCTCATGATCTTCGGCATCTCGGCGGCGAGGACGTCCAGGTTCAAGCGCCAGCGGCGCTGAGCCACGTCCAGCGATTGCAGGAAGAACGGGACCAGCGCGGGGTTGTCCACCGCCGCCTCGAGGAGGGGCGCGGCGTCGCTGCGGCGCTCGACGCCCGATAGGTCCACGGACTTCATCGCCTCGATATAGGGCAGCTGGCTATGCGTGTAGGTGACCGGCGCGATATCGGCGATTATCAGACGCCTCACCAGATCGGGCCGGGTCAGGGCCAGCGTCATCGCCGCCTTGCCGCCCATGGAATGGCCCAGAAGGTCGACCGGCCCGCCGATCGCCTCGATCACCTCGGCCAAGTCGCCAGCCATGTCGGGATAGCCGTGCGTGTCGAACCACGGGCTTTCCCCGTGATTGCGCATGTCCACCGCGACGACGCGGCGCGCCTCGCCCAGGCGTTTGGCGATCACGCCCCAGTTGCGCGCCGAGCCGTAGAGGCCATGCGCGATGAGAAGGGTGGGGGCGTCCGTGGCGGCGCCGTGCTCGATCATGTTCAACATGGGCGCCGTGATAGCGCGGGGCCTCGCGCCCTTCCAGCCCCCATTGAGCCTTGCGGGCGCGGCCTGTAGGCTCGGCCACTGGAAAGGAGGCCCGCGATGGTGGATCCCAAGGCATTTCAGAGCGATCTCGACGCGGCCTCCGAGAAGCTGCGCAACCGTCTCGGCGCGCGCGGCGCCACGCTGGCGCGGCAGATCGGGCGCGCGGGCCGGGCGCTGCCCAAGCCCGCGCGGGCGGGCGGCAAGCGGGTGGTCGAGCTCGAGGCGATGATGGCGCATCCGCGCCTTCGGCGGCTCGTCCGGGCCGAGGATGCCGCGGCGGCCTTCGCGGCGCTCAATGCCCCGCTCGACAAGATCGACGTGAAGGAGCGGCGCAAGGACCGGGCGCTGCGCATCGCCGGCGCCGTGGTGGGCAATCTGCTCCTCTTCGGCGCGCTGCTTGTCGCGTTTCTGCGCTGGCGCGGGATCGTCTGAAACGCGATGCGGCGCCGCGATTGCCCGCGGCGCCGCATTTGTCCAAGCCTGAGGCTCAGAGGTTGGGATAAAGCGGGAAGCGCGCGCACATTTCCTCAACCTCGCCGCGCACCTTCGCCTCGACCGCCTCGTTGCCATCGGCGCCGTTGGCGGCCAGACCGTCCACGACCTCGACGATCCAGTCGCCGATCTGGCGGAACTCGGCCTCCTTGAAGCCGCGCGTCGTGCCCGCGGGGCTGCCGAGGCGGATGCCGCTCGTGACGGTCGGCTTTTCGGGATCGAACGGCACACCGTTCTTGTTGCAGGTGATATGCGCGCGGCCGAGCGCGGCGTCTGTGATGTTGCCGGTCACCTTCTTGGGCCGCAGATCGACGAGCATCACATGCGTGTCGGTGCCGCCGGTGACGATATCGAGCCCACCTTTCATCAGTTGATCGGCCAGAGCCTGCGCGTTCTTGATGACCTGCGCGATGTAGTCCTTGAAGGACGGATCCAGCGCCTCACCGAAGGCCACGGCCTTGCCGGCGATCACATGCATCAGCGGGCCGCCCTGGATGCCGGGGAAGATGGCCGAGTTGAACTTCTTGGCCAGCGCCTCGTCATCGGTCAGGATCATGCCGCCGCGCGGGCCGCGCAGCGTCTTGTGCGTGGTGGTCGTGGCGACATGCGCGTGCGGGAAGGGCGAGGGATATTGCCCCGCCGCGATCAGGCCCGCGAAATGGGCCACGTCGGCCAGCACCCAGGCGCCGACCATGTCCGCGATCTCGCGGATGCGCTTGAAATCGAGATGGCGGGGGATGGCGCTGCCGCCCGCGATGATCATCTTGGGCTTGTGCTCCTTCGCGAGCGCTTCCATCTGGTCGTAATCGACATCGAGCGTATCGCGGCGAACGCCGTATTGCACCGCGTTGAACCACTTGCCCGACTGGTTGGGCGCCGCGCCATGCGTGAGGTGCCCGCCCGCATCGAGGCTCATGCCGAGGATCGTGTCGCCCGGCTGAAGCAGCGCCTGGAACACGCCCTGGTTGGCCTGGCTGCCCGAATTGGGCTGCACATTGGCGAAACCGCAGCCGAAGAGCTTGCAGGCGCGCTCGATCGCGAGGTTCTCGGCGATATCGACGAACTGGCAGCCGCCATAGTAGCGGCGCCCCGGATAGCCTTCGGCGTATTTGTTCGTCATGACCGAGCCCTGGGCCTCCATCACGGCGGCGGAGACGATGTTCTCGGAGGCGATCAGCTCGATCTCGCTGCGCTGGCGGCCCAGCTCCTGCGTGATCGAGGCATAGAGCTCGGGGTCGCGGTCGGACAGGGCTTGTGTGAAGAAACCGGCATCGGACATGGGTGGTCTCCCTTGGAGTGAAATATGTTGCCGCATGGCGTAGCGGAAAGCGCGCTTCATTGTAAGCGGGCAAAGCGACAATTTCCGTTGGCGATGCGGCAGCGCTGGCGGTGCGGCGCAAACTGTGGTGTCATTGGCGGGATCTGAATTTCGGGGATGATCCAGCATGACGGGCCAGGCGGCATGACGCGCAAAATCGCCTTTCTTTCCAGCCGCGCGCCCATCGCGCAGGCCGCCCTGGCCGAGCTGGTCGCGCGCTATGGGGACGCCCCCGAGGGGGAAGCCGATGTGATCGTCGCGCTGGGCGGCGACGGCTTCATGCTTGCGACACTGCACCGCACGCAGGAGCTCGACGTGCCGGTCTACGGCATGAACCGGGGCACGGTCGGCTTTCTGATGAACGAATACGGCGAGGACGATCTGATCGAGCGGCTGGATGCGGCCTGCGAGGAGGTAATCAACCCGCTCTCGATGCGCGCCGAATCCGCCGATGGCAAGCTTCACCATGCGCTGGCGATCAACGAGGTATCGCTTTTGCGGGGCGGCCCGCAGGCGGCGCAGCTTCGGATCTCGGTCGATGGTCTCGTCCGCCTGTCCGAGCTGGTCTGCGACGGTGCGCTGGTGTCGACGCCCGCAGGCTCGACCGCGTATAATTACAGCGCGCATGGCCCGATCCTGCCCATCGGCGCGGATGTGCTGGCGCTCACCGCCGTCGCGGCCTTCCGCCCCCGGCGCTGGCGCGGCGCGCTTTTGCCCAAGGGCGCCGTCGTGCGCTTCGACACCTGCGAGCCCGAGAAACGGCCCGTGATGGCCGTGGCCGACGCGACCTCGGTCGATAATGTGCTCTGGGTCGAGATCCGCTCCGAGCCGAGCATCGGCCACCGCATCCTCTTCGATCCGGGTCACGGTCTCGAAGAGCGGCTGCTGCGCGAACAATTCGTGTGAATTCGCTCCTGTCGAACGGAACCCAGACGCCTGCGATGGGTTGAGGCCACAGAACCGGCGCGGGCGAGCCCCGCGCATCGTTTCAAGGCTTTAAAGGAGTGCAGACATGAATTGGGATACCATCAAAGGCAACTGGAACCAGATGACCGGCGAAGCCAAGGCGCAATGGGGCCAACTGACGGATGACGACCTTCAGGAAGCGGCAGGCGAGCGCGAGAAGCTGGTCGGCAAGATTCAGGAACGCTACGGCGTCGCCAAGGACGAGGCCGAGCGCCAAGTGGATGATTTCGCCGCCAAGCATTAACGGCGCGCTTTCCTCGGATCAGTGTCATGATCGGGAAAAAGGTGGCTCATTTGAGCCGCCTTTTTTCTTGCGCGGTGTTTGCAGACTCTGTCGGTCGACTTGATGGCTCGGCGGCCGTGGTCTTGTATCACATTGGGGGCGGTATATAGTAGAGGTATTGATGCGGAGTATGGTTGAATGTCATCTCAAACCCGGCGCAAGACATCCCTGACCCTCAATGCTGAAGCGCTCGATTGCGCAAGGGAGCTTGGGATCAATGTCTCCGCCGTCGCCGAGGCAGCGCTTGTCAAGGCCGTCGCCGACGCACGACGTGAGAAATGGCTCGCCGAGAACGCGGATGCGTTCGCGGCCCAGTCGGAGTGGCACGAGAGGAACGGGCACCCTCTGGCCGACATCATCGTGGCGCCAGGAGGATCGTCTTGGAAGAGTTGAGACGCTTCGATGTCGCGGAATACAACGGCGTTCTCATGGTCACGGTCGAGAGCGAACTGCTACCGCCTGATCCTGCCGTGGTCGTGATCCCTCTTCTGGCCGACTACCCGGCGGTCCGGTATCTGAACCCCGAACTTCAGTGCGACGGCAAACGCCTGATCCTTGCCACGAGGCTGATTTCCGCCGTTCGACGGGCGGGTCTTCGCCGCGTGGGGACGGTCGCGGACCAGGGTGATACGGTCACGAAAGCTGTCGATGTCCTCATGGCGGGCGTCTAGGGTTCACAATCAACGCGATTTGTGGAGATGTCGCGTTTGGGCGGTGATGTCTTGGCCCGCCAAGGCGCGCGGCTCTTTCGCGGGTCGCGCGCGCGGTCTAGTCTTCGTGCATGATCGTCTCGCCCGGCCGCAATTACATCTTCGTCCACATCCCCAAGACGGGCGGTACCTCGCTCGCCGCCGCGCTCGAGGGGCGGGCGATGAAGGACGATCTGCTCATCGGGGACACGCCCAAGGCGCGGCGGCGGCGCGGGCGGCTCGAGGGGCTCGAGACGGCGGGGCGGCTTTGGAAGCATTCGAGCATCGCCGACATCGAAGGCCTGATGCCCGGCGATTGGATAGCGCGTGCATTCGTCTTCACGCTGGTGCGCAACCCGTGGGACAGGATGGTGAGCTACTATCACTGGCTGCGGATGCAGCGCTTCGATCATCCGGCCGTCGAGGCTGCCAAAGCGACTGACTTCGCCGGGTTCCTGCGCCTTCCGGCAACGCAAGGCGCGATCCGCGCGCATCCCTACGCGCGCTATGTCGAAGGCGCGGCGACGCCCGTGTTCATCCGGCTGGAGCATTTCGAACACGATGCCGAGCCCCTTTGGGACCATCTCGGCTTTCGGCTCGAATTGCCGCATCTCAACCGCTCGGAGCGGGCACCCAGCTATGCGGCGCAATACGATGCCGAGACGCGCGCCATCGTCGATACGATCTGCGCCGAGGATATCGCGCGGTTCGGCTATGACTTCCTGCACTGACATGCGGCGGCGGAAAACCCGCGCATGACGTCACTTTTCGTGCAAAGCTGGGCCGGCGCGCCCCGAAGGCGCCACAGCATGGCCGAGGGATCGCCAGAAAGATTGTTTAACATGCTGCGCTTGGCGCAGGCAGGACGCGGCGCCGCAGGGACGGAAAGGACCGGATGTTCGGATGGCTGGGCAGTGGGACCGGGCCGGATGCACCCGAGACGGGCGCGCCGGGGCCGGGGCGGACGGGGCTTGCCGGTGCCGTGCGCGTGGCCACGCCGGATGGCTGGAGACCCGTAGGCGAGATCGAGCCGGGCGACGATATCCTGACGTTCGACGCCGGATTGCAGCGGGTCGAGACGGTTTTCTCCGAGCCGGTCTGGCCCGGCACCGGCCCATGCCCGCCAGCGCTCTGGCCGGTCGAGGTGGCGCCGGGCGTGCTCGGCAATCGCGACCTCATCCATCTTGCGCCGGACCAGCTTTTCTTGATCGAAAGCGACGAGGCCGAAGCCCGGACGGGCGATCCCTTCGCGCTGCTGAGTGCCGAGAGCCTCGCGGATCTGCCGGGCATTCACCGCGCGCCGCCGGCGCCGGAGGCGGTCATGGTGAGCTTGGGTTTCGCGGTCGAGCAGATCGTCTTCGCGGGAGGCGGCGCGATGCTGCATTGCCCCGGCGCCGCGCCGGACCTTCTGGACGACGCGCCGCGTGCGCTGCGCTATCCACGGCTCGGCGCGCGGGAAGCGCGAGCGGTGGCCGCGCGCCTTGCCGGCGGGCCGGATCAGGCGCGGTCGGCGGGGCTGCCCGGCATCAGATCGTAGGGATGTTTCCATCCCGGCAGGCTTTCGATCCGGCCCAGCCACGCGTCGATGGCGGGCCAGTCGCCGCGCACGAAGCCGAACGGCTCGGGGTAGAAGAGATAGCCGCAGCAACTGAAATCGGCATGGGTCGGGGCGTCTCCGACGATCCAGGACCGCTCGGTCAGATGCGCCTCGAGTACCGCATAGGCGGCGGCGAGTCTGCCCTGATTGAACGCGATCACGTCCGGGTTGCGCTTTTCCTCCGGCAGGAAGTTCATCAAAAAGCGCGTCGCCCCGGCTTGGCTGCTGAGCTTGTGATTGTCCCACAGCACCCAGCGCAGGACGTCGCGCGCCTCGGCCGCCGTCTCGCCGCCGAATTTGCCGGTCAGATCGGTGATGTGCATCTGGATGATGCCCGATTGGGTGATGACCTTGTCGCCATCGACCAGCACGGGCACTTCGCCCATCGGGTTGAGCTTGCGGAATGCCTCGGTGCGCGTCTCGCCTCCGAAGAAATCGACATAGACCGGCTCCCAGTCGAGGCCGCTGAGCGCGAGCGGAAGCGCCGCCTTGTAGGCATTGCCCGACTCGCCCATGCAATGAAGTTTGAGGGTCATTCCGGTCCTTTCGTCGCCGCGCCCGCGACGGCGGGCTTGGGGGAATATACTGGAAGGGGTAGCCCTACTTCTTGCGCGCGTCGAGTTCGGAATTGAAAAGCCGCAGGCGGTGGCTGAACGTGTCCTCGTCGATCACGCTGTCGAAATTCTCGAACAGGAAAGACAGCGCCTCGCCCTCGTCGAGCCCCGCTTCCTGCGCGAGGCGCCGCAGGCGGCGATAGCCGTCTTCTGTCATCGCCACGTTGAAGCGGCGGGTCATGCGGAATCGTTTGGGCATCGCGGCTCTCCGGGTCGGGCTGGCGGGCGCGGGGCAGGATCGCCCGCGCCGCCATGCAGAGCATAGACCGCGGCGCCCGTCCGCGTCACGCGCGGATCAGGCCGCCCAACTTATTCGGCCGCCTGTGCAGCAGCGTCGCGCTCGGCCAGCATGCGCGCGAACCAGTCCATCTGGTTGCGCAGATCCTCGATCGCCTCGTCGAGCTCCTCGCGCTGGCGCTCCATATCGTTCAGCCGCTCGGCCGCGAGTTCCTGCGTGCGCTGCAATTGCGAGCGCTGCTGGTCGCCGGCATCGTAAAGATCGAGAAGCTGGCGGATCTGCTCGAGCGAGAAGCCGAAGCGCTTGCCGCGCAGGATCAGCTTGAGCCGGGCGCGGTCGCGCTTGGTGAAGAGGCGTTTCTGCCCTTGCCGGATCGGTGCCAGCAATTCCTTGGCCTCGTAGAAGCGCAAGGTGCGCGGCGTCACCTCGTAGGTGTCGCACATCTCTCGGATGGTCATCGTTTCAGTGGTCATGGGAGTATCCCGTCTATTTCATTGATGCCCGCGACATAATGAACGCAGCGTAAGATGCAACACGCAGCGAGGGTGACGCGGCACGAACGCTACGTCACTTTTATGTGTTCACGCGCCGCGCGCGCCCTTGCGGTTGCCGTGCGGCCCGCCAATAACGGGGCATGAGTACGACCCAGCCACTCGAGACGGCGCCCGTGCGCCTCACCCATCGCCGGGTGCTGCGCATCGCGTGGCCCATCGTGCTGTCGAACGCGACAGTGCCGCTTCTGGGGCTTGTCGATACCGGCGTGATCGGCCAGCTCGGCGAGGCGGCGCCGATCGGGGCGGTGGGGATCGGCGCGGTGATCCTGACCGCGATCTACTGGATGTTCGGCTTTTTGCGCATGGGCACATCGGGCCTCACCGCGCAGGCGCGCGGCGCCGGGGACGTGCCCGAGGTCGCTGCGATGCTGACCCGCGCGCTCTTGATCGGGGCGGCGGGCGGCGCGCTCGTGCTGCTATTTCATGTGCCGCTTTTTCAAGGCGCCTTCGCCATCGCGCCCGCCAGCGCCGAGGTCGAGCGGCTGGCGCAGGACTACATGGGCATCCGCGTCTGGAGCGCGCCCGCCATGATCGCGCTTTTCGGCATGACCGGCTGGCTGATCGCGATGGAGCGCACGGGCGCCGTGCTGATGATCCAGCTCGTGATGAACGGCCTCAACATCACGCTGAATTTTTGGTTCGTGCTGGGCCTCGGTTGGGGTGTCGAGGGCGTGGCATGGGCCAGTTTCGTCGCCGAATGGGCCGGGCTGATCGCCGCTTTCGTGCTCTGCCGCGACGCGTTCCGCGTGCCCGCATGGCGCAACTGGCCGCTCGTCTTCGATGCCGGGCGGCTGAAGCGCATGGCGTCGGTCAATACCGATATCCTGCTGCGCTCGGCCATGCTCGAGGTCGTGATGCTGTCCTTCATCTTTCTGGGCAGCGATCTGGGCGACGTGACGCTCGCGGCCAATCAGGTGCTGGTGCAGTTCCTGCATGTGTCGAGCTACATAATGGACGGCTTCGCCTTCGCCGCCGAGGCGCTGGTGGGGCAGGCCGTGGGCGCGCGCGCCATCGGCGCGGTGCGGCGCGCCTCGATCCTGACAAGCCAATGGGGGCTGGGCGCGGGCGCGCTTCTGGCCGCGTGTTTCGCGCTGGGCGGAGGCGCAGCGATCGACCTGCTGGCGACCGACGAAGCCGTGCGCGAGGCCGCGCGCAGCTATCTGCCCTACATGGTCGCCGCGCCGCTCTTCGGGGCCGCCGCGTGGATGCTTGACGGCATCTTCATCGGCGCGACGCGCACGCGCGACATGCGCAACATGATGGCGCTCTCGCTTTTGATCTACGGCGCGTCGCTCCTCGCGCTGGTGCCCCTTTTCGGCAATCACGGCCTCTGGATGGGGCTTCTCGTCAGCTTCGCCGTGCGCGGCCTCACGCTCGGCGCGCGCTATCCCGCGCTCGAGCGGGCGGCGGCGGGCCCGGCCTAGTCGCTGGTGCGCAGCCGCGAGCGCTGAACCAGCCAGATCGTGGCGAGCGGCAGCGCGACGGTCAGAACGCCCGCCACGATCAGGAGCATCCCGAGCTCGCTGTAATCGGCGGGCACGGTGACGGCGCCGGTCTCGCGGTCGGTCACTTCGCGGGTCACGGTGAAGATCTCGTTGAGATATTTCGTGGCCAGCGACGAGGCCGAAAGCGCGAGATTGGTGAAGGAGGCCATGACGGCGAAGAACGTGGCCTTGAGCTCGGCCGGGGCGTTGCGCGCGATCCATGCCAGCATCGGGATCAGCGCGATCTGGCTGAGCGGGCTTTCGGCGGCCGTGTCGAGAACCGCGATGAACCGCGCATCGACGATGCCGAAGGTCAGCGGCGCGGTGATGTTCTGGATGCCGTAGTAGAGCGCGATATTGGGCAGGGCCAGAACGCCCGCGATGATCGTCAGCACCAGATAGACCCGCGTCAGCCTGCGCCGCGCCATGTAGGGGCGCAGCACCAGCATCGCCGCCAGTGTCAGCAGGGCCGCGATCATGCCGAGGACCGACAGGAACTGCGCATCGAAGCCCAGCCCGTCGATCACGAACCATGTCGCGCCGGGGCCGGGCAGGGGCACCGCGCGAAAGACGAAGACGATCAGCGCCGTGCCCACCAGCATGCGCGCCTGCGCCGGATCGAGCGCGCGCATGAGCTGGCGCATCAGCACCAGAACGATGCCCATCGAGCCGGCGAAGACGATCTCCTGCGCGAACGGCACGTTCAAGAGCCCCACGCCCAGCGACAGGGCGACGAAGGCGCCGCCGCCGATGAAATACCACGGGTTCACCTCGGTCGGCGGGCCGGGACGCTCCATCAGCGGCGCCGTGTCATGCCCGAGCCGCGTCGCGCGCACGATGGCGCGGCGGCGCTGCCACGCGGCCAGCATGACCCCCGAGACGGAGATGACCGGCACGATCATGGCGATGGCATAGATGCGCGCGTAGATGTCGGCCTTCATCTCTTGCGGCAGATCCTCGACCCCCGCGAAGACGGTGATGTTGATCGCCGAGACGATGAGCGTGCCGCCGATCAGCGCGATGCGGCCCAGCGTCTGCATCGTGGTATGGAGCGCGCGTGACGTCTCCTCGTCGAGCGGCGCGCCCTGCGCATCGACGACCGGCACCGCCTCGACGGACATGCCGTCGGCCACCGCGTCCTGAAGCACCAGACCGCAAGGCATGAGAAGCATCGCGCCCACATACCACGCCTCGATCGGCATGAGCGCGGCCATCGTACCGGGCGCGGCGACGAGCTGATACATGACGCCGAGGCTGCCCGCGACGAGGCCCGCCCCGAGCCAGACCAGCGCGCCCTTCCATTTCCAGATGATGTCCACCAGATGCCCGAGCGGCATCTTCAGCGCCCAGGGCAATCCCGCCCAAAAGGCCAGACCGGCGAGAAAGGCCGCCGAGAGGCCGAGATATTCCTTGACGAAAAACGTGCCGACGATGCCCGTGATGGTCGAGATGCCATAGGCGAGATAGACCATGAGCGGCGGCAGGTAGGACCAGCGCATCTGCCGCGCAAGCTCGAAGAGCGTGGCGTCGATCCACTTCGCGGCGGGGCCGATCATGCCCGCCTCATCGGTCCAGAAGCGCCAGCACCGCTTCGGGCGGGCGTCCGATCACGGCGCGGCCCGCGGTCATGGCGAGGGGCCGCTCGATCAGGATCGGATGCGCGGCCATCGCGGCGAAGAGCGCGTCCTCGGGGCTGTCCTTCGTCAGACCCGCCTGCCGGAACGCGGCCTCGCCGGTGCGCATCATCGCGATGACCGGCCCGCCCAGCTGGGCATGCGCCGCGCGCAGTTCTGCCTCGCCCGGCGCGTCGTCGAGATAGCGGCGAACCTCGACATCCCGCCCCTCGAGCATCGCCAGCGCGGCGCGCGATTTCGAGCAGCGCGGATTGTGCCAGAAAGTGATCAGAGCCATTTGCCGCGCTCCGTTCCCACCGCCTCGGCCACCCTTGAGAACCCGTCCGCCTCGAGCAGCCGGTCGAGCCCGCGTGCGATCCGGGGCACGAGGCTCAGCCCCTCGTAGACGAGCGCCGAGTAGAGCTGCACCGCCGACGCGCCCGCACGGATCTTGGCATAGGCATCCTCGGCCGAGGCGATGCCGCCCACGCCGATCAGAGGCATGCGGCCCTCCGTCAGCTGCGAGAGCCGCGCCAGAACCCGTGTCGAGCGCTCGAAGAGCGGCGCGCCCGAGAGACCGCCCACCTCGCCCTTCCGCGCGCTGCGCAGCCCGCCGCGATCCAGCGTGGTGTTGGTGGCGATGATGCCTGCAAGCCCCGCGCGTGTCGCCACCTCGGCGATCTCCGTCAGGGCCGCATCGTCCAGATCGGGCGCGATCTTGAGAAAGACGGGGATGGGCCGTTCGAGCCAGTTGCGCGCCTCCATCACCCCCGCCAGCAGCGCGGTGAGCGCGGCGCCGCCCTGAAGATCGCGCAGCTTCTCGGTATTGGGGCTCGAGACGTTGACTGTCGCGAAATCGAGATGCCGTCCGCAATGCGCGAGCACGCGGGCGAAATCCTCGGCCCGGTCGTCGCTGTCCTTGTTCGCCCCGAGATTGAGGCCGATCACCGCGCCCTCGGGCCGCGCGGCCAGACGGCGTGCGGCGACCTCCATCCCCTCGTTGTTGAAGCCGAACCGGTTGATGACGGCGCGATCTTCGGTCAGGCGGAAGAGGCGCGGGCGCGGATTGCCCGGCTGCGGGCGCGGCGTGATCGCGCCGAGCTCGATCATGCCGAAGCCCGCCCGCGCGAGCGGCGCCAGCGCCTCGGCATTCTTGTCGAACCCCGCCGCGAGCCCCACCGGGTTGTCGAGCCGCAGCCCCGCGAGATCGCAGGCCAGGCGCGGCGAGGTCACGCGGCCGGGCAGCGGCACCAGCCCCGAGCGCAGCGCCTTCAGCGCGAGGCCATGCGCGCGCTCGGGATCGAGGCGGCGCAGAAGGCCGAGGCCCGCCCGCTCGAGCGCGCTCATGCCGCGCCCGCCGGAAACCTGTGCACGCCGTCGACGAGCGGCAGCGGCTGCGCCCAGGCCACGTCCGACAGGCGCAGCTCGCGGTAGAGATGCGGGAAGAGCGCGCCGCCCCGCGACGGCTCCCATTTCAGATCCTCGCCCAGCCTTTCCGTCTCGATGCCGAGAAGGAAAAGCTCGGTCTCGTTCGCGAAATGCCGGGCCGCCGTTTCCGCCGCCTGCTCGGGCGTCGAAAGATGCACATAGCCGTCGGCGAGGTCCACCGGCGCGCCCGCGCTGGTGCCCTCGCGGCGCAGGGCCGCCCATTCGCTCGCGCGGAAGATCTTGTAGACTATCATGGCCCCCTGATGCCGCGCGCCGCGCCGCCGGTCAAGGGATTGAGGGCGTGGGCGCGCCCCCGCTTCATCTTGGGAAAAATACTCATGCCCGGCCGGCCCGTGCGTGCGGGCTTTGCTTCGGGGCCGGGATCGGGGATACCTTGGCGCACGCATCCTGACGAGGCAGCCAGATGAGCGACGTCGCATCGCAATACGAGGCCTATCCCTATCCCGCCCGCGATCCGGCGGACGAGGCGCGGCGGCTCGTCACCGGCTCGCCCTCGCATCCGCTCGAGATCGACCATTTCCTCTATTCCGGCACGCGCGACTGGTCGCGGCCCCTGCGCGTGCTGGTCGCGGGCGGCGGCACGGGCGACGGGCTGATCCAGCTCGCGCAGATGATGGCGCGGATGCGCAAGCCCTGCGAGATCACCTATGTCGATCTGAGCACCGCCTCGCGCCGCATCGCCGAGGCGCGGGCGGCGGCGCGCGGGCTTTCCGGCATCCGCTTCGTCACCGGATCGCTCATGGAGGCGGCGGATCTGGGCGCGTTCGACTATATCGATTGCTGCGGCGTGCTCCATCATCTTCCCGATCCGGCGGCGGGCTTCGCCGCGCTCCACGCCGCGCTCGCGCCCGAGGTGGCCGAGGCGGGGGGCGGGCTCGGCTTCATGGTCTATGCGCCTTACGGACGCTCCGGGGTCTACCCGCTTCAGGCGGCGTTCGGCGCGCTTTTCGAGGGCCTTGCGCCCGAGGCGCGGCTCGCGGCGGCGCGCGGTCTCGTCGCGGCGCTGCCCGAGGGGCATCCCTTCGCGCGCAATCCCAATCTCGGCGATCACAAGGACAGCGACGCGGGCTTTTACGATCTGCTGCTCCATTCGCAGGATCGCGCCTTCGGTACCACCGAGCTTCTGGCGGTGCTCGACGCCTCGGGCTGGAGTTTCGGCGGCTTCACCATGCCCGCGCTCTATGATCTGGCGCGCATCGCGCCGGTGCCGCCGCATCTGGACGCGGCGCGTCAGATGGCCGTGGCCGAGCAATTGCGCGGCACGATCAAGACGCATGTGGCCTATGCGGTGCCCAAGGGCGCGCGCCATGCCCGGCCGCCCAGCGGGCAGAACCGTGCCCTCATTCCCCATCTCAAGGGGATCGAGGCCGGACCGCTGGCGCAGGCCATCGCGCGGGGGGCGGCGCCGCGGCTCGATTTTTCGGGGATCGCCGCGCAATTGCACCTGCCGCGCGAGGCGGCGCCGCTCATCGGAGCGATCGACGGGCGCCGCAGCCTCAGCCAGATCGCGGATGCGGCGCGGCTCGATCCGATCCGCGCCGGGGCGCTCTGGGCCAAGCTCCACAAGGAGCTGGGCGACTGGGGCATGCTGCTCTATTCGCGCGCTCTGGTCTGATCGCTCCGGTCTGAGCGCTCAGGCCCCGTCGAACGCGACGAGCGTATGCACGCTCATGCCGAGCGCTTCGAGCCGCTTGCGCCCGCCGAGCGCCGGCAGATCGACGATGAAGCTACAGGCCGCGATGCGTGCGCCCAGCCGCTCAAGGAGCGCGATGCCGGCCTCGGCGGTCCCGCCCGTGGCCAGAAGATCGTCCACGATCAGCACCGTCTCGCCCGCCTCGATCGCGTCCTCGTGGAGCTCGAAGGTCGCGCTGCCGTATTCGAGCGCGTAATCCTGCGTGAGCACCTTGCCGGGCAGCTTGCCCGCCTTGCGCACCGGCACGAAGCCGGCGCCGAGATGGCAGGCGACCGCGCCACCGAGGATGAAGCCGCGCGCTTCGAGCCCGATCACCTTGTCGATGCCGTGGCCCTCCCAAGGCTCCGCCATCCGCGCCACCGAGGCGCGCAGCCCGGCGCCATCGGCCAGAAGGGTCGTCACGTCGCGGAACAGGATCCCCGGCTTCGGAAAGTCGGGGATGGTGCGGATCAGCGCGCGCAGATCGTGGTTGCCGCTCGCCGCGCCCGTCATGCCGCGCTGCGCCGCAGGAAGGCCGTGGCGAACCCCATCGCGATGAGCGCGCCGCCGCCTGCGCGGGTGATCCACGCGATCACGCCAGGCCGCGCGATGCGCGCGCGCATCCGATCCGCCAGAAGCGCGTAGGCCAGCGCATTGAGCGCGGCGAGTGCGACGAACGTGCCCACCAAAATGGCGAATTGCGGCGCGAGCGGCGCGTTCAGCGTCACGAATTGCGGCACGAAGGCGATGAAGAAGGCGATGGATTTGGGATTGAGCGCGGTGACGGCGGCGGCATGCCAAAAGACGCTGCGCCCCGTGACCCGCGCGCCCTGGGGCAGCTCGAGCCCGGTGGCCTGCGCGCTGCGGATCAGCTTGATCCCGAGCCAGATCAGATAGACCGCGCCGACCCATTTGAGCGCCGTGAAGAGCGTGGCCGAGGCCAGAACCAGCGCGCCTAGGCCCATGAGAGACGCGCTCATCGCCACCAGATCGCCCAAGGCGACGCCCCCGGCGGAGGCGAGCGCGACGCCCCGACCCTTGCTGAGTGCGTAGCTGAGCACCAGAAGAACCGTCGGTCCGGGGATCAGCAGAAGGGCGGTGGAGGCGGCGACGAAGGCCAGCCAAAGCTCGAAGGGCATGGGAGAACTCCTGTGGCGCGCGGATCAGTCCGCCTTATTCAGCACACGGCCCGCCACCGCGTCCAGCTTTTCCAGCATCGCGGGATCGCGCGCCTCGGGCGCGGTCAGGATCGCGTATTCCAGCGCGCGGTCGCAGCCATGGGGGCAGGGCGATGCGTCCCTCTCCAGATGATCGGGCAGGGCGCGCAGCATGTCCTTGGCGCGCGCCGCATTGCCCATGAGCGTCGCGATGATCGCCGTCACGTCCACCTCGCCATGATCGGGGTGCCAGCTGTCGTAATCGGTGATCATCGCCACGCTGGCGTAGCAAAGCTCGGCCTCGCGGGCGAGCTTGGCCTCGGGCATGCCGGTCATGCCGATCACGTCGCAGCCCCAGTGCTCGCGATAGAGCTTCGACTCGGCCAGCGTCGAGAATTGCGGGCCTTCCATCGCGAGATACGTGCCGCCCCGGTGCACACGGCTGCCCGTGGCCTCGGCGGCATCGGCGCAGGCCGCCGAAAGGCGCGGGCAGGTCGGGTGCGCGATGCTGACATGCGCAACGCAGCCCGGCCCGAAGAAGGATTTCTCGCGCGCGAAGGTGCGGTCGATATATTGGTCGAGGATCACGAAATCGCCCGGCGCCATCTCCTCGCGGAAGGACCCGCAGGCCGAGGCGCTGACCACATCCGTCACCCCCAGACGCTTCAGCGCATCGATATTGGCGCGGTAGGGCACCGAGGAGGGGCTGTGGACATGCCCGCGCCCGTGACGGGGCAGGAAGGCCATCTTCATGCCGCTGAGCGTGCCGGTCAGGATCCGGTCCGAGGGCGCACCGAAGGGCGATCGCACCTCGCGCCATTCCGCGCCCTCCAGTCCCTCGATGTCGTAGACCCCCGATCCGCCGATCACCCCGATCATCCGTTCGCCCATGCGCGTGCCCCTCTTCCTTGCAGTCCCCAAGCTGTAGGCGTCCGCGCCCCCGATGAAAAGCGTGCAGCGCCCAATGCAGCGGCGGAGGCTGTCACGATGCCGTGGGCGGCGCGCGAGAGGGGCGTATATCCCTGTTGCCATCGGGCCGCCGCGGCGCGCGGCGGGCAATTGGGGTGTGGCCAACCGGGCCAAGGACGGCTAAGGGGGCCATTCGCCACGCAACCCCGCGCATACCGCCGATTGTCAGGATAATCCCCTTGAGAACCTCGCTCGCCGCTTTCGCCAAGACCATCACCATGCCCGATCTCAGCGTCATGCAGGACGAGACGTTCAGCGCGTCGCGCATCCGCATCGAGCTTCTGTCGGGCCTGACCGTGGCGCTAGCGCTGGTGCCCGAAGCGGTGGCCTTCGCTTTCGTTGCGGGCGTGCATCCGCTGGTCGGTCTCTACGCCGCCTTCCTCGTGGGTCTCATCACGGCGCTGATCGGCGGGCGGCCCGGCATGATTTCCGGGGCGACGGGCGCGCTCGCGGTCGTGATGGTGGCGCTCGTCGCGCAGCACGGCGTCGAGTACCTTTTTGCCACTGTGGTCCTCATGGGCATTTTGCAGGTCACGGCCGGCGTGCTTCGATGGGGCAAGTTCATCCGGCTTGTGCCGCACCCGGTGATGCTCGGCTTCGTCAACGGCCTCGCCATCGTGATCTTTCTCGCGCAGCTCGGGCAGTTCAAGGTGCCGGGCACGATGGAGAATACGGGCCACGGCATGGACGGCGGCGTCTGGCTCTCGGGCCAGCCGCTTCTCGTGATGCTGGCGCTCGTGGCGCTGACCATGGGCATCATCTACGTCATGCCGCGTATCACCCGCGTCATCCCGGCGCCGCTTGCCGGCATCGGCGTCGTCGCGGCTATCGTCATCGCCTTCGGCCTCGACGTGCCGCGCGTCGGCGATCTCGCCTCGATCAAGGGCGGGCTGCCCAGCCTGCATATCCCGATGGTGCCGCTCAACCTCGAGACGCTCGAGATCATCCTGCCCTATGCGATCATCCTCGCCGCCATCGGCCTGATCGAGAGCCTTCTGACGCTCAACCTCGTGGGCGAGATGACCGGCAAGCGCGGCGGCGCGAGCCAGGAATGCATCGCGCAAGGGCTCGCAAATACCGTCACCGGCTTCTTCGGCGGCATGGGCGGCTGCGCCATGATCGGCCAGTCGATGATCAACGTGAAATCGGGCGGGCGCACGCGGATCGCGGGAATCGCGGCGGCGCTTTTCCTGCTGATCTTCATCCTCTTCGCCGCGCCGCTGATCGAGCAGATCCCGCTCGCCGCGCTCGTGGGCGTCATGTTCATGGTCGTGATCGGCACCTTTGCGTGGAACTCGCTCACCATCCTGCGGAAGGTGCCGCTAACCGACGCGATGGTGATCGTGCTCGTGACGGCGGTGACGGTGAAATACGATCTGGCCATCGCGGTCGTGGTGGGCGTCATCGTCTCGGCGCTGGCCTATTCGTGGAACAACGCCAAGCGCATTCACGCCACCACCCGGCTCGACGAGAGCGGCGCGCGTGTCTATGCGATCGAGGGGCCGCTCTTCTTCGGCTCGGCCGAGGGTTTCGGCGAGCTGTTCAACGTGGCGGGCGATCCCCAGGTGGTGATCGTCGATTTCGACCAGAGCCGCGTGGTGGACCAGTCCGCCCTTCAGGCGATCGAGGCGCTCGCGGGCAAGTATCAGGCGGCGGGCAAGACGCTGCAACTGCGCCATCTCAGCCGCGATTGCCACCGCCTGCTGACCAAGGCGGGCCATCTCATGATCGACAGCGACGACGATCCCGAATACCAGATCGCGGTCGATTACGACGTGCGCACCGGCATTCTGGGCGGCGGCCACTAGGGGCCGCGCGCGATTGTGACGCGGCGCGGGCCATGCTAGCCAAGCGCCGTGATGCGAAGGGAGCGGCGCGGCGTTGGAACTCAGGCCCGAAACGGAAGCCGACTGGTGGGAGGTCGAGGCGCTCCTCGATCTTTGTTTCGCGCCGGGCCGCGAGGCCTTGTCGTCCTACCGTCTGCGCGAGGGCATTCCCCCCGTTCCCGGCCTCAGCGCGGTCGCGCGCGACGAGGCGGGCATCCTCGCCGGGGCGATCCGCTATTGGCCGGTGCGCATCGGCGACGTGACGGCGCTCCTCCTCGGGCCGGTCGCCGTGCACCCGACGCATCAGGGCGAGGGCCTCGGCGCGTTCCTCATGCGCTCGTCGCTGGCAGCGGCGCGCGAGAAGGGGTGGGAGCGCGTGATGCTGGTGGGCGATGCGCCCTATTACAACCGTTTTGGGTTCGAGCGGCTCGACCATGTCGAGATGCCCCCGCCGACCAACCCCGACCGCGTGCTGGGCCTCGATCTCGTGCCGGGCGCGTGGGAGGGGATCGCGGGTAAAGTGACCCGCGCCGCTTGAAACCGCGCCCCGCTGCGCCGATCTATGGCGGATGATGGACGTGCTTGGACCCCCTCTCGACAAGGCCGACGTGGATGCGCGGCTCGATGCGCTGGCGCTGCGGCACCGGCGCGCGGGCAATCTCGGGATTCAGGTTCTGAACGTCGTGGGCGGCCGCGCCGAGGCGCTGCTCGACCGGCTGCCCGACACCGTCATGGGCCGCCTCGAGACCGGCACGCAGCAGGCGCTCGAGATGGCGATGAACGCGGCGCATCGCTCGCGCGGGATGGTCGGCACGCAGCCCGGCTGGCTGAGCCGCGCGGTCACGACCGCGATGGGCGCGGCGGGCGGCTTCGGCGGGCTGCCGAGCGCGATGGCGGAACTGCCGATCACCACGACGATCCTGCTGCGCGCCATTCAGGACGTGGCGGGCGAATACGGCTTCGATCCGGCGGAGGAGGGCGTGCGCTTCGATTGCGTTCAGGTCTTCGCGGCGGCCGGGCCGCTCGATCACGATGACGGCGCGGACCTCGCCTTTCTCACGACGCGGGTCGCGGTGACGGGCAAGGCGATGCAGGCGCTGATCGCCAAGGTCGCGCCGCGCCTCAGTGTGGTGCTGGGCCAGAAACTCGCCGCGCAGACGGTGCCGGTGCTGGGCGCGGCGGCTGGGGCGGCCACGAATTACGCCTTCACCAGCTATTACCAGCAGATGGCCCATGTGCATTTCGGCCTGCGCCGCCTGGCGATCGAGGCCGACATTCCCCATGCCGAGTTGCTGGAGCGGTTCCGTGCGCGCCTCGTCGCGCCGCCCGCGCGGCGCTGAGACGGCGCAGGGCGGTCAGCCGCGCAATCCGTAGCGATCGGTTTCCTCGAACACGTCGATGACCCGCGTGCCGGCCTTGATCCTGGCGCTGTGCAGCACGCGTTCGGCGATGGTGTAGCTGTCGCCGGGGCGCTAGATGCGCGTCTCGTCCCCGATGGTGAATTCGATCTCGCCCTCGACGACCGTGCCCCATTGCGCCTTGTGCGCATGGGCCGGAAGCTCGAAATCCTTGAGGAAGGTGAAGAAGACCACGAGACCGGCGTCCGAGCGGATCGCCCGTGTCGTCACGACATCGTCGGGGAAGGGCAGATCCAGGGCCGGAAATGCCTCCATGAAGGCCGGGAAGGTCATCGAGCGTCTCCTCGGGGTGCGGATGGCGCAGCAGACACGGCGCGCATGGGACACGTCAAGCCCTGCCGGATCAGAGCTTTTCGCGCAGGTAGTCCATCACGGCGGGGCGCACCGATTGATCGCCGCGCCGTCCCGCCTCGTCGATTACGCTGCGCAGCTCGTCGAGATTGGTGCGGCGCAGGATCGACTTGACCGGGCCGATGGAGGCCGGGCGCATTGAGAGGCTGCGCAGTCCGATGGCGGCGAGGCAGGCGGCCTCGACCGGGCGGCCCGCATCCTCGCCGCAGAAGCTCAGCGGCGTGTTCGTCGCCATGCAGCGCTCGACGATGTTTTGCAAAAAGGTCAGGAAGCTCACGTTGAGCGTGTCGTAGCGGCGGCGCACCCGCTCGTTCTCGCGGTCGGCGGCGAAGAAGAACTGCTTGAGATCGTTGCCCCCGATCGAGAGGAAATCGACGCTGCGATAGAACTGGTCAGGCGCATAGGCGAGGCTTGGCGTCTCGAGCATCGCGCCGAGTTTGAGCGTCTCGGGCAGCGGATGGCCGAGGATGCGCTCGCGCTCCATCGCCTTGTCCATCTCGGCGCGGCCCGCATCGAATTCCTCGCGCTGCGCGACGAAGGGGAACATGATCGCGAGCGGGCGCCCCTTGGCGCCGCGGATCAGCGCCTGAAGCTGCATGCGCATCACGCCCGGCTTGTCGAGGCCCACGCGGATCGCGCGCCAGCCGAGCGCGGGATTCGGCTCGTCGGTGGGCTTCATGTAGGGCAGCACCTTGTCCGAGCCGATGTCGAGCGTGCGGAAGACCACCTGACGGCCCTTGGCGGCATCCATGACGCGGCTGTAAAGCTCGCTCAGCTCGGCGCGCTGCGGCATCTTCGAGCGCACGAGGAATTGCAGCTCGGTGCGGAAAAGGCCCACGCCATCGGCGCCCGAGCCTTCGAGGCTGGGCAGATCGGCCATGAGGCCCGCGTTCATCGTCAGCGAGAGCGTGCGCCCGCAAAGCGTCTTGGCCGGCTTGTCGCGGATCGACGCATAGCGCTCCTGCGCCTTGGCCTGCATCGCCATCTTGTCGCGGAAGGCGGCGAAGACCGTGTCGTCGGGCCGCAGATGGGCGATGCCCTGATCGCCGTCGACGAGGATCGGATCGCCGTTCAGCGCCTCGGTCGTGATGTTCTTTGCGTGGATGACCAGCGGGATCGCGAGGGCGCGCGCGACGATGGTCGCGTGGCTGCCCACGGCGCCCTCCTCGAGCACGATGCCCTTGAGGCTGCGCCCGTAATCCAGAAGCTCGGCGGGGCCGATATTGCGCGCGATCAGGATGGGATCGGCGGGCATGTCCGCGCCGGTCTCGTTGCCCTGTCCGGTCAGGATGCGCAGCAGGCGGTTCGACAGATCATCAAGGTCATGAAGCCGGTCGCGCAGGTAGGCGTCGGCCACCTGTCCGAGCCGCGCGCGGGCGGTTGATTGCTCTTTCTCGACGGCAGCCTCGGCCGAGAGGCCGCGATTGATGTCCTGCTCCATCCGCCGCATCCAGCCCTTGGAATTGGCGAACATGCGGTAGGCCTCGAGCACCTCGAGCTGGTCCTTGTCCCCGAAGCGGGCGCTTGTGAGCATGCGGTCGACGCCCACGCGCAGCTCCTCCACGGCCTCGTTGAGACGCTCGAGCTCGCGCGCGGGGTCTTCGGCGATGAGGTTCGTGACGACGACGCGCGGCTCGTGCAGCCAGACATGGCCGCGCGCCGCGCCTTCCTGCGCCGTGGTGCCGCGAAAGAGCACGGGATGCTGGTGGCGCGCCTTCATCGCGGCGCCCTCGCCGATGAAGGCCCCCAGCTCGGCCATCTCGGCCAGCACCATGGCGACGACCTCGACGGCATAGACCTCCTCGTCCGAGAAGGTGCGCGCGTCCTTCGACTGCACGACCAGAACGCCCAGCTTCTCGCCGAGGCGCTGGATCGGCACGCCCATGAAGGAGGAATAGGCCTCCTCGCCCGTCTCGGGCATGAAGCGGAAGCCGCGCGTGCCGGGCGCGTCGTCGGTATTGATGACCTGGCCCGTGCGCGCGACGCGCCCCACGAGGCCTTCGCCCAGCTTCATGCGGGTTTCATGCACCGCGGACGGGTTGAGGCCTTCGGTCGCGCAAAGCTCGAGCGTTTCCTCGTCGCGGAAAAGATAGATCGAGCAGACCTCGATGCGCATTTCTTCGGCGATGAGGCGGGTGATTTGGTCGAGCCGCGCCTGACCTGCGGCGTCCTCTGCCATGACCGCCCGGAGGCGGCCCAGCATCTGGCGGCTGTCAGTCTGGAAATCATGGCTCATCAGCGCGTCGCCTGTCCGCCGGTCTGTGTGGGGAAGGGGGCGATCGGCTCAGCCCGCCTTTTCCAGCTTGAACGCATCATGCAGCGCCTGCACGGCGAGTTCCATGTATTTCCTGTCGATCAGCACGGAAATCTTGATCTCGGAGGTGGCGATGACCTTGATGTTGATGCCCTCGTCCGAGAGCGTCTTGAACATCTGCGCCGCCACGCCCGACTGGCTGCGCATGCCGATGCCCACGGCCGAGACCTTGGCGACGTCCGTGTCGGCCACGAGGTCCTGATACTCGATCTGGCCGGCGGCAACTGCGTCCTTCAGCGCCTTTTCGGCGCGCATCACCTGATCGGTGGGGCAGGAGAAGGTCATGTCGGTGCGTCCGTCCTCGGAGATGTTCTGAATGATCATGTCGACATTCACGCCCGCATCCGAAAGCGGGCCGAAGATCGCGGCGGCGATGCCGGGGCGGTCGGCCACCGACAGAAGGGTCATCTTGGCCTCGTCGCGGGAATAGGCGATGCCGGTCACAACATTGGATTCCATGATTTCCTCCTCGGCGCAGACAAGGGTGCCGGCGTCATCTGATTGTTCCTCGAAGCTGCTGAGCACGCGCAGCTTGACATTGTAGCGCATCGCCAGCTCGACCGAGCGCGTCTGAAGCACCTTGGCACCGAGGCTGGCCAGCTCCAACATCTCCTCGAAGGCGATGCGGTCGAGCTTGCGGGCCTTGGAGGCGATGCGCGGATCGGTCGTATAGACGCCGTCCACATCGGTGTAGATGTCGCAGCGCTCGGCATGAAACGCGGCGGCGAAGGCGACGGCCGTCGTGTCCGACCCGCCCCGGCCCAGCGTCGTGATGCGGCCCTCGGGGCTGACGCCCTGAAAGCCCGCGACGACGGCGACGCGCATGCCTTGGGCGAACTTTGCCATGATATTCTCGGACGGGATCTCCTCGATGCGCGCGGCGGAATGCGCCGACGTGGTGCGCACCGGCACCTGCCAGCCCTGCCAGCTGCGCGCGGGGATCTCCATCTCCTGCAAGGTCAGCGCCATGAGGCCCGCGGTCACGTTCTCGCCCGAGGAGACAACGGCATCGTATTCGCGCGCGTCGTAGAGCGGCGAGGTCTCGCCCACCCAGCCCACGAGCTCATTCGTCTTGCCCGACATGGCCGACACGATGACGATGACGTCATAGCCCTTGGCCACCTCGACGCCCACGCGCTTGGCGGCGCGGCGGATGCGGTCGAGATTGGCGACGGAGGTGCCGCCGAATTTCATCACGAGAACGGGCATATGGGGCGTCCCTTGGCTGTAATCGCACGCGGTTTACGCGGCGGCGCGGGCGAGGGCAAGGGGATGCACGCGGGCGCGGGATCAGGCGCGCGCCGATCCCGCGGCCTCGCGCGCCATTTCGCCGAGCGCGGTCATCGCGTCGCTGGCGCGGTCTGTCGGCACGAAAAGATGGTCGTGATAATAGCCGGCGACCGGGTTCACACCCATCCCGAGATCGGCGAGCCGCGTCGTCACGCGCGCGAGAAAGCCGACCGCATCGAGCGCGGAATGCACGTCGAGCGTGATCATGCGGCATTCGAAGACATGATCGAGCCCGGCGGCCTCCGCCTCCTCGCGGGTCACGATGATGGTGGTCCCTTCGCCCTCCTGCATGGTCATGCGCGGGGCGAGGCCCTCAGGCACCTCGCGGCCCGGAAGGGTCACGAAGACATAGCTCGCCTCGTCCAGAACCGGCGACATGCCGGCCAGAAGGCGTTTCAGATCGTGCTCGCCTGTCATGATCGGTGTCTTCCTCATCGGCTTTGTTTCAGGGGCACGGCGCGTCAATTCACCTTGCGCGCGGGCATGAAGGGCAGGGGCAGGATCGGCACGCCGTCCTCGATCAGCTTGCGCGCCTCGGCAGGCTTGGCCTCGCCATGGATCGAGCGCGTCGGGGCCTCGCCCTCGTGCATCTGCCGCGCGGCGCGGGCGAAATCGGTGCCGACATACTCGGAATTCGCCTCGATGCGGCGCCGCAGCTCGGCCATGGCGGCCTCGGCGGGCGACGCGGGCGCGGCCAGGGCATGGGCCCGGGGCGCGTCCTTGGGCAAGCGCGCCTCGGTCGTACGGGCGGGGCGCACGCTGGGGGCCATGACGGTCTTGCTCACATCCGTGTCGCCGCAGACCGCGCAGGCGATCATGCCGCGCGATGCGAGCTTTTCATACGCATCCGCGGACTGAAACCAGCTATCGAACCGGTGGTCCTTGCTGCATTTGAGCGAAAACTTGATCATGTCCCAAGCGCCTGATTTCGACTTGCTAGACATAGCCGCAACGCGGCCGAGTTCAAGCGCGCATCACCGCGCGCGGCGGCTCAGACCTTCACGAAGGCAGGGTCGAAATATCTGACCATATGCGCGAGATCCGGCTCCTCGATCAGCGCGGCCGCCTTCTTGGGGCGCAGCCATTTGCGCCGGCGCTCATGCGCCTCGGGATAGTCCGACGCAAGCTCGCGCACCTTGAGTGCGTAGAGCATGGTCACACAGGGAAAATCCTCGCCGTCATCGGTCGTCTTGCGGTAGGAGAACAGCCCGAGGCAGCGGTCATAGACGCGTCCGCGCACGCCCGCCTCTTCCCAGGCCTCGATCTCGGCGCATTCGGTCGGCGTCTTGCCATCCATCGGCCAGCCCTTGGGCACGATCCAGCGCCCCGTGCGGCGGCTGGTCACGAGCAGGATTTCCGGCTTGCCCCGTTTCATGCGGAAGCAGAGCGCACCGAACTGGGTGCGCACGTCGCGTTTGTGCGCATCCGTCAGGTCTATCGGCTCGAGAGCCACTGAAAAATTCATGCTCACGTCGTCGTCTGCTCTACTTGCTGCGCCTGAGGGTCGCACCTCGTTAGCCATCGCCCATATGCGCTTTTGCTCTTGCTTTCATACAGTATATTGCGAACCCTCCCCGAAAACAACCATGTGTGGTGCGCAGAGGGCACATCGAGGCCCCGCTTGCGCATCCCGGATAGGCCAAGGCATGCGAGACGGCACGATCATCCACAGGCGCGCTCTGGCGGGGCGGGTGGCGCTCCTTTGCCTGCTGGCGCTCGTGGCCGCGCCGGCCCCGGCCGCGCCGAAGGTGACGGTCTTCGCCGCCGCCTCGCTGTCGGACGTGCTCGAGAAGATCGCGCAGATCTATCCCGGCGAGGTTGTCGTCTCGGCGTCGGGCAGCGGCACGATCGCGCGGCAGATCGCGCAGGGCGCGCCCGCCGATGCGGTGATTCTCGCCAATGCGGAATGGATGGATTGGCTGGAGGCCGAGGGGCATGTCGCGGCCGGAGCGCGGGTCGATCTGCTGGGTAATCGGCTGGTGCTGATCGCCCCGGCCGGAACGCCCGATCTGCCCGAGACGAGCGCGGCGAGCCTGATCGCGCGGCTGGGTGGAGGGCGGCTCGCGATCGGGCAGACCGAGGGCGTGCCCGCCGGGATCTACGGGCGAGAGTGGCTCGAGGCCGCGGGGCTTTGGGACGCGCTCCGCCCGCATCTCGCGCAGACCGACAATGTGCGCGCGGTGCTCGCGCTGGTCGCGCGGGGCGAGGCGCCCCTCGGCATCGTCTACGCGACCGACGCGGTGGCGGAGCCTTCCGTGCGCGTGCTTCATGAGGTGGGGCAGGCGCTCCACTCGCCCATCGTCTATCCCGCCGCGGCGCTGACGCCCGCGGGCGCCGATTTCATCGCCTTTCTCGATCAGGAGGCGGCCCGCGCCATCTTTGTCGAGGCGGGCTTCCTGCCCCCGGCGGGCGCGCGCTGATGCTGGATGCCGCCGCTCTCGACGCCGTGCTCCTGTCGCTGCGCGTCGCGATCGTCGCGACGCTGTGCAGCCTGCCCTTCGCGGTCGGGGTGGCCTGGCTTCTGGCGCGGCGGCGTTTCTGGGGCCATTCGGCGCTGAGCGCGCTCGTCCATCTGCCACTGGTCCTGCCGCCGGTCGTCACGGGCTATCTGCTCCTCTTGGCTTTCGGGCGGCAGGGCTGGATCGGGGGCGCGTTCGCCGAGATCGGGATCGTCTTCGCCTTTCGCTGGACCGGCGCGGCGCTG
The DNA here is from genome assembly GCF_043661195.1 of Roseovarius aquimarinus. Classification (NCBI taxonomy): domain Bacteria; kingdom Pseudomonadati; phylum Pseudomonadota; class Alphaproteobacteria; order Rhodobacterales; family Roseobacteraceae; genus Roseovarius; species Roseovarius aquimarinus. Next base: position 326,761 of record NZ_JBIHMM010000002.1, on the reverse strand, counting down.
GCGGCGGCGATCATGGGCTTTCCCCTGATGGTGCGTGCGATCCGCCTGTCGATCGAGGCGGTCGATCCGGGCCTCGAAGAGGCGGCGGCGACGCTGGGGGCAGGGCGCTGGGGCGTCTTCTGCCGCGTGACGCTGCCGCTGATCGCGCCGGGGCTCTTGGCGGGCGTCGTCATGGGCTTCGCCAAGGCGATGGGGGAATTCGGCGCGACGATCACCTTCGTCGCCAACATCCCCGGCGAGACGCAGACGCTGCCGTCGGCCATCTACGCTTTTCTACAGGTGCCGGGCGGTGAGGGGGCGGCGCTGCGCCTCGTCGCCGTGGCACTGGCGCTGTCGGTCGGCGCGGTGCTGCTGTCGGAATGGCTGGCGCGGCGCATGGCGGCACGGGTGGCGGCATGAGCCTCGGGATCGACATCGCGCACCGGATCGGAGGTTTTGCGCTCGAGGCGGCCTTCGACGCGGGTCCGGGCGTCACTGCGATCTTCGGGCCTTCGGGCTCGGGCAAGACGACCATCGCAAAGGCTGTCGCGGGGCTTATGACGCCCGATGCTGGGCGGATCGATCTGGGCGGCGACACGCTCTTCGATGCGGCGCGGCGCGTGAACCTGCCGCCCGCGCGGCGGCGCGTCGGCGTCGTGTTTCAGGACGGGCGGCTCTTTCCGCATCTCACGGTCGCGCAGAACATCGCCTTCGGGGCGCGGCATGCGCCCAAGGGCGCGCCGGGCCTTGGCGCGGAGGTGATCGAGCGTATCCTCGGCATCGGCGGGCTGATGGCGCGGCGTCCGGCGGGCCTCTCGGGCGGCGAGAAGCAGCGCGTCGCCATCGCCCGCGCGCTCGCCATGCGCCCGCGTCTTCTGCTGATGGACGAGCCTCTGGCGGCACTCGACGGGCCGCGCAAGGACGAGATCCTGCCCTATCTCGAGCGGCTGCGCGATGCGGGCGGCGAGGCCGGTGGCGTGCCGATCGTCTATATCAGCCACGCCGTGTCCGAGATCGCGCGGCTGGCCGACCGGATCGTCGTGCTGCGCGACGGCCGGGTTCTGCGCGCCGGGGCCATGACGGAGGTTTTGAGCGATCCGGCGATGGTGCCGCTCATGGGAGTGCGCGAGGCGGGGTCGGTGCTGATGGCGCGCGTGACCGAGGCGGACCCCGGCGGGCTGAGCCGGCTCGCCTTCGGCGGCGGCGAGCTGCGCCTGCCGGGGATCGCGGCGGAGGTCGGCACCGTCCTGCGCATTCGCATCCTCGCGCAAGACGTGCTGATCGCGCTCGCGAGGCCCACGGGGCTGTCGTCGCGCAACATCCTGCCTGCCACGGTCGAGGCGATGCATCGCGGCGGCGGGCCGGGGGTCGCGCTGTCGCTGCGCCTCGGGGAGGAGCGTATCCTCGCGCGGATCACCTCCGAGGCGATGGACGAGCTGGGCCTCACGCCCGGCACGCCCTGCTTCGCGGTGCTGAAGGCGACGGCGGTCGCGCGGGCCGATATCGGCGCCGCTGGCTAGACCTGTCCGAAAAATGATCCGCGCCGCCGGGTTATCCACCGCGGCGGCGCAAGCGCATGTCGAAACCCTGCAGGGCGCCTATTCGGCGAGATGGCATGCCGCCATCGTGCCGCGATCCCCCACCGGGCGCAGGCGCGGGCGCTCGGCGCGGCAGATATCCTGCGCGATGGGACAGCGCGGCGCGAAGGGGCAGCCCGGCGGCGGGTTCACCGGATCGGGCAACTCGCCCGGCTCGCGCGGGGCATCGAAGGAGCCGCCTTCGAGCCGGGGGATCGCGTCGAGCAGAAGCTGGGTATAGGGATGCTTCGGCTCGGCGAAGATCGCGCCCACCTCGGCCAGCTCCATCACCTGCCCCAGATACATCACCGCCACGCGGTCGCCGAAATGCTCGACCACGCTCAGATCGTGCGTGATGAACATGTAGGTCAGGCCGCGTTCGTCCTGAAGATCGTTGAGAAGATTGAGGATCTGCGCCTGGATCGAGACGTCGAGCGCCGAGATCGGCTCGTCCGCGACGATGAAGGCGGGGTTCGTCACCAGCGCGCGGGCGATGGCGATGCGCTGGCGCTGACCGCCCGAGAATTCATGCGGCAGCTTGCGCTGCCAGCTCTGGTCGCAGCCGGTCGCGTCCAGCACGTTCTCGACTTGGCTGCGCACGTCCGCCTCGGATTTCTCGGGCATCAGATGGCGGATCGGCTCGGCGAGGGTCTGGAACACCGTGCGGCGCGGATTGAGCGACGCATAGGGGTTCTGAAACACCATCTGCATGTCGGCGCGGATCGGCTTGCGCGCCTCCTCGCCCATCGTGTCGATGCGGCGGCCCTCGAAGTAGATCTCGCCCGCCGACGGCGTGAGCAGGCCCATGATCGCGCGCCCGAGCGTGGTCTTGCCGCAGCCGCTCTCGCCCACGACGCAGAAGGTTTCGCCCTTCTCGATTCGTAGATCGACGCCCGAGAGGGCATGCAGGACCGGCTTTTCGCGGCTCAGGAAATGCGTCGGCAGGTTGAAGCGCAGCTCGAGCCCCTTGGTCTCGACGATGGGCGTGCCGGTGTCTTCTGTCGCGGATGAGGTCATTCTGCGGTCTCCGCATTCTCGTGCATGGGGTGATAGCAGGCCACGCCCTGCGTGAGCGGCGGCATCGAGGCGCGGCATTCCTCCGTCGCCCGCTCGCAGCGCGGGTGATAGGGGCAGCCCGAGGGCAGGTTGGTGATGGGGGGCATCGAGCCGGGGATCTGGTAGAGCTTGGCGCCCTTGGTGCTGTTCTGCGGCAGCGCTTTCAGAAGGCCGACGGCATAGGGATGCTTCGGCGCGTCGATGATGTCGCGCGTGCGGCCCGTCTCGACGCATTTGCCGGCATACATGATCATGATGCGCTCGGTCACCTCGGCGACGACGCCCAGATCATGGGTGATGAGGATGAGCGCCACGTCATTCTCGCGGCAGAGCCGCAGGATGAGCGACATGATCTCGGCCTGGATCGTCACGTCGAGCGCCGTTGTCGGCTCGTCCGCGATGATGAGTTCGGGATCCGTCAGCAGGGCGATGGCGATGACCACGCGCTGACGCAGGCCGCCCGACAGCTCGTGCGGGTAGGCGTCCATGCGGCTCTCGGCCGAGGGAATGGCGACCAGTTTCAGCTTCTCGACGCAGAGGCGATGCGCCTCGCGGGTCGAGATGCTGCGATGCGCCTTGAGCGTTTCGATCATCTGCTGGCCGATGCTGAGCACTGGGTTCAGCGTGACCATAGGGTCCTGGAAGATCATCGAGATGCGGTTGCCACGGATGCGGCGGATCTGCCGCTCCGAAAGCTCGAGCAGGTTCTGGCCGTCGAAGGTGACGGAGCCTTGCGTGACGCGCCCCGGCTCGGCGATGAGATTGAGGATCGCGAAGGCGAGCATCGACTTGCCTGCGCCCGATTCGCCCACGACGCCGAGGCGCTGGCCCTTTTCGAGCACCAGATCGACGCCGCGCAGGGCCTCGACCTCGCCCTTCTTGCCGCGCGGGAAGGCGACATGCAGATCCTTGACTTCGAGAAGTGCCATCAGTCGTCCCCCCGGCGCAGTTTCGGGTTGAGCACGTCGCGCAGCCAGTCCCCCAGAAGGTTGAGGGCGAGCACCAGCGTGACGAGCACGATCGCGGGATAGAGCGTGATCCACCACGAGCCCGAGAAGATGAATTCGAAGCCCGAGCGGATCAGCGAGCCGAGCGACGGCTTGTCCGTGGGCATGCCGAGGCCGAGAAAGCTCAGCGCCGCTTCGGTCATGATCGCCTCGGCGACCTGGATGGTCGAGATGACCAGCACCGGCGTCAGCGTGTTGGGCAGGATGTGGCCCCACATCACCTTGCGCGCGGGCAGGCCGATCACGCGGGCCGCATCGACATATTCCTTGCCCTTCTCGCCCAGCACCGACGAGCGCACGGTGCGCGCGAATTTCGGCCATTCGGCGACGCCGATGATGAGGATCAGCATGATGATCGCATAGTCGGCGTAGATATTGGCGTCGAAGGCCGCCTTGAAGAGGGCCAGCGCGATGATGGCGATCATCAGCGTCGAGAGCGACATCTGGATATCAGCCATGCGCATCAGGAAACTGTCGACCCAGCCGCCGCGATAGCCGGCCCAGAGGCCGAGGCTGACGCCGAGGATCGCCTGCACGAAGACGGCGCCGATCCCGATCAGCAGGCTGATGCCGGTGCCGTAGAGGATGGTCGAGAAGACGCCGCGGCCCTGCGCATCGGTGCCGAGCCAAAAGCGCTCGTCCCCGCCTTCGCGCCAGGAGGGCGGCATCTCGCTGTCCATGATGTTGAGCTGCATCAGGTCATAGGGGTTCTGCGGTGCGATCCAGGGCGCGAGGACGGCCAGCGTGACGAGAACCAGAAGGACGAATCCGGCGCCGATGGCGACGGGGTCCGACAGGAAGCGTTTGAGAAATCCTTGCCAGGTGATCATGACTTGGCCCCCGGAAGTTTCACCATCGGATTGATGAGTGTGTAAATGAAGTCGACGATGGTGTTCACGACCACGAAGATCAGCCCGACGACGATGATGTAGGCGATGATGAGCGGGGTATCGACGCGGTTCACCGCCTCGAGGAAGAGAAAGCCCATGCCCGGCCATTGAAAGACCGTTTCGGTCAGAATCGTGTAGGCGATGAGCGTGCCGATCATAAGGCCGCCCACCGTGACGACAGGGAGCAGCGTGTTGCGGAAGGCGTGGACATAGCGCACGCGCGGCGTCGAGAGGCCCTTGGCGCGGGCGAAGCGCACGTAATCGGTGCCCATCGCCTCCATCATCTCGGCCCGGATGAGGCGGATGAAGAGCGGCAACATGATCGAGCTGAGCGCGATCGAGGGCAGGATGAGGTGCGAGAGGCCATCGAGCGTCAGAAGGCCCGTGTCCCAGCCCCAGGGCAGCTCGACCGTGTCACCGCGTCCGAAGGCCGGCAGCCAGCCCAGCTCGACCCCGAAGAGCCAGACCAAGAGGATGGCCGTCAGGAAGACCGGGATGGAAATGCCGACGATCGAGGCGGTCATGATGGTCTTGGCGAGCCATTTCTCGCGGTTGATCGCGCAGTAGATGCCGCCCGGAATGCTGAGCGACAGGAAGATCACGACGGAGCCGAGGACCAGCTCGAACGTCGCGGGAAACTTGTCCATGATCACGTCGAGCGCTGGACGCTTGAAGAAATAGGACGTGCCCAGATCGCCCTGCACGGCATTGCCGAGAAAGCGCCCGTATTGCACGAGAAAGCTGTCGTTGAGGCCCAGCTCGTCGCGGAGCGCCTCGCGCTCGGCTTCGGAGACGGATTGGCCGACGAGTTCGCGCAACGGATCGCCCAGATTGTCCTGGATCGAGAACCCGATGAGCGAGATGACGAACATCACGATCACCGCCTGAATGGCGCGCCGGATGAGAAAGGCGAGAATATGCATGGTGCTTTTACGTCTCTGGCGGCTGCTGGAGGGGCGTTCTTGCAAGCGGCCCCGAAATCCGGCGCCGTCTAGGCCGGGCGGGGCGGCGCGTCAACCCGAGGGGCAGGGTGACGCGGCGGAGGTCTGCTGAGGACAGACGAAGGATGGCGGGCCGGATCGCTCCGGCCCGCCATTTAAACTCATTCCTCGATGACGAGATCGCCCAGATAGGGGAAATCCATCACGTTGAGGACGGGCTCGATATCGACGCCCTTGCGGGCCGCCCATGCGAGGTCCTGCCAATGCAGCGGGATGTAGGCCGCCTCGTCATAGAGGATCTGCTCGACTTCCTGGAGCATCTCCGCGCGCTTGGCGGGGTCCGTCTCGGTCAGCGATGCCATGGTCAGCTCGTCCACCCGCGCATTCGAGTAGTTGCCCGAGTTGTACTGACCTTTGCCGGTGTCGGCGTTCGGCGTCATGTTGAGGAATTCGTAGAAGTTGGCCGAATCCTCGGTATCGGCGTGCCAGCCGATCATCATGATGTCCGCCGCGCGCTCGTCGAACTGGGGCCAGTACTGCGCCTTGGGCATCGTGGTCAGATCGACGTCGATCTTGATCTGCGCCAGCATCGCTGCCGCCGCTTCACAGATCTTGTAGTCGTTCACGTAGCGGTTGTTCGGGCACATCATGCTGGCCGAGAAGCCATCGGCATAGCCGGCCTCTTCCATCAGCGCGCGGGCCTTCTCCAGATCGAAGCGCGGCTCGAGGCTGGGATTGTGGCCCAGATAGCCCTCGGGCGAGTTCTGCGCGGCGACCGTGCCGAAGCCCTTCATGATCTTGTCGACGATGCCGGCGTTGTTGATCGCGTGGTCGATGGCGAGGCGGACCTGCTGGTTCGCCAGCGCCTCGTTCCGCTCCTGGTTCAGCTGGAGCGTGATGACCCGCGTGCCCGACATGGTGATGAGATTGGTGTTCTCGTCATTCTCGATGCGCTCGAGATCGGTGGGCGGCACGGGCGCGATGAAATCGACATCGCCCGACAGGAGCGCCGCGACGCGCGTCGGCGCTTCCTTGATCGGCGTCAGGATCGCGGTCTGCACGTTGCCCGGGCTTTCGGTGTCCCAGTAATCGCCGAAGCGCTCGAACACGACGCGCACGCCCTGCTCGCGCTCGGCGACGGTGAAGGGGCCGGTCCCCGAGATGTTCTTGGACGCGAAGCTGTCACCATGCTTGGCGATCTCGGCGCCGCCTTCCTCGTAGAACTTCTTGTCCATCGGGAAGACATAGGTCGCGGTGTGCAGGACCAGCGGGTTCGGGCCGTCGGTCTTGATCTCGATCGTGTAGTCGTCCAGCGCCTCGACAGAGGTCCAGGCCGAGAAGATGCCTTTGAAATCCGGCGAGGATTTCAGGCGCTCGATCGTCCAGACCACGTCTTCGGCGGTCATCTCGTTGCCGGAGTGGAACTTGACGCCTTCGCGCAGCATGAAGCGCATCGTGGTGTCGTCGACACGCTCCCATTCCGGGGCGAGGCGGCCGTCGAAGCCCAGATCCTTATTCCAGCGCACGAGCGGGTCGAAGACCATGTGGCTGAGCTGAAGCGTGCCGCCCGAAAGCTGCTCGTGCGGATCGAGCGAGACGGGGTCGGCGTCATAGGCGAAGTTGAGCGTCTGCGCGGAGGCGAGCGTCGCCGCACCCATGAGCAGAGCGGTCGCCGAAGCCGTGGCGAGGTGTCTGAGTGTTTTCATGATGATCTCCCTGATCGTGATCGCGGCGGTGGCGATCGTTGCCGTCCCGCCTTGGCGATGTGGAAAGGTGTCCCGATTCTCGGAGCATGTAAAGACAGCCATTCCGTGTGCTTGACGTAACGTAGGATGAAATTATGAGAAAAATCAGCGCGCTGGAACGCAACAATTTTGCGCGGGCGGTGCGAATCGGCGTGGGCCGGCTCGGGGCCGCCTCGGGCAAAGCGGCGGGCCGGCTGCTTGACCCCACCGGGCGGGCGCAATAGTGATCGAAATACTCAAGTATTGGCGCGCATCGTCCTGGCCGGCCCCGCTCGGCCTTCCGTGCGGGCGTCGCCGCGCGGGGCCGGGAGGCGAAGGGCAGGCAAGTGACGGAACGGCTGATGAACCGGATGGCGTGGCTCGTCGCCGCGCTCTGCGTGGCGCCGATCGTCGCGGCCGCGCTGGCGGCGCTGGGCGGCGATCTCGATACGTGGCGCAACGTGCTCTCCTCGGTTCTGCCGCGCTACACGGTGACGACGCTCGCGCTCGTGGTGATCGTGGGCGCCGGCGCGGCGATCATCGGAACCTCGACGGCCTGGCTCGTGACGGTCTACCGCTTTCCGGGCGTGCGCTGGCTCGAGGTGGCGCTGGCGCTGCCGCTCGCCTTTCCGGCCTATGTTCTGGCCTACGCCTACACCTCGCTGCTCGATCATCCCGGCCCGGTGCAGTCCCTGTTGCGCGACGTGACCGGCTGGGGGCCGCGCGACTACTGGTTTCCCGAGATCCGAAGCCTAGGCGGCGCGGCGCTGATGCTGGTGATGGTGCTTTATCCTTATGTCTACCTGCTGGCGCGCGCCTCCTTTCGCCAGCAAAGCTCGAACGCGTTTCTCGTCGCGCGCACGCTCGGGCGCTCGCCTCTGGCCGCGTTCCGCGCGGTGGCGCTGCCGATGGCGCGCCCGGCCATCGTGGGCGGCACGCTTCTGGTGGTGATGGAGACGATCGCCGATTTCGGCACCGTCGCCTTCTTCAACGTGCAGACCTTCGCGACCGGCATCTATCAGGCGTGGTTCAGCCTTGGCGACAGGGCGGCGGCGGCGCAGCTCTCGCTCTGCCTTCTGACCTTCGCGCTGCTCCTCGCCGGGCTGGAGCGGGCGCAGCGCGGCAGCGTGCGGCGCGCGGCGGGCGGCGGCGCGCGGTTCGAGGTTCTGACGAAGCCGCTGCTGACCGGCTGGCGCGCTTGGGGCGCGGTGGCGATCTGCACGCTGCCGGTTCTGCTCGGCTTTCTCGTGCCGGTCGTCATGCTCGGCCTCATGGCCTGGGGGTCGGGCCAGAGCGTGCTCGAGGCGCGCTATCTCGGGTTCATGAGCAATTCGGTGCTGCTCGCGATGGTGGCGTCCGTCCTGACCGTGCTCGGCGCGATCCTGATCGGTTTTCGCGCGCGCACCCGGCCCGACCGGACGTCGCGCGGCCTCGTCGTCGGGGCGGGGCTCGGCTATGCGGTGCCGGGCGGGGTGATCGCCGTGGGGCTGATGGTGCCGCTCGCGGGTCTCGACAATGCCATCGACCGGTTCATGGAGGCGAATTTCGGCATCGATACCGGGCTGCTCATCACCGGCTCGATCTGGCTGATGGTGCTGGCCTACATGGCGCGGTTCATGGCCGCCGCGCTCAACGCCTATGACAGCGGCATGGCGACGGTGCCCAGCCATTACGACGCCATCGCGCGCAGCCTCGGGCAGGGGCGGGCGCGGCTTTTGTGGCGGGTCCATCTGCCGGTGGCCAAGACCTCGGTTCTCACGGCCCTTCTGATCGTCTTCGTCGATGTGATGAAGGAGCTGCCCGCGACGCTCATCCTGCATCCGTTCAATTTCGAGACGCTGGCCGTGCAGGCCTATCGCCTCGCCGCGGACGAGCGGCTGCGCGAGGCGGCGGTGCCGTCGCTGGCGCTCGTCGCCTTCGGGCTGATCCCGGTGCTTTTGCTGTGCCGCACCATCGGGCGCGAAAGTGCCGAGGGCTGAGCGCGCGCCTGCGGCAGAGCGGCGCGGCGACCCGGCGGCAAGGGGACAATTCAGGCCGGTCCCCTTGCGGGTGGGTTGGCGCGGCACTAAGACTTCGTTAGGAATGATCCGCTAGACGGCGGACGCACTCAGCAGGCAAGGCGGATTATGAAAGACCCGATGGACATCTACATGAACACCCTCGTGCCTATGGTGGTCGAACAGACCAGCCGGGGCGAGCGTGCCTACGACATCTTCTCGCGCCTGCTGAAGGAGCGGATCATCTTTCTGAACGGGCCCGTGCATGACGGCATGTCGAGCCTGATCGTGGCGCAGCTTCTGCATCTCGAGGCGGAGAACCCGTCGAAAGAGATCAGCATGTACATCAACAGCCCCGGCGGCGTGGTGACGAGCGGCCTGTCGATCTATGACACGATGCAGTATATCCGCCCCAAGGTCTCGACGCTGGTCATCGGCCAGGCGGCCTCGATGGGCTCGCTTCTGTTGACCGCGGGCGCGCCCGGCATGCGCTTCTCGCTGCCCAACAGCCGCATCATGGTCCACCAGCCCTCGGGCGGCTACCAGGGCCAGGCGACGGACATCATGATCCATGCCGAAGAGACGCTGAAGCTCAAGAAGCGCCTCAACGAGATCTACGTCAAGCATACCGGCCAGACGCTCAAGAAGGTCGAGGACGCGCTCGAGCGGGACAATTTCATGTCGCCCGAGGACGCCAAGAACTGGGGCTTGATCGACGAGATCGTCGAAAACCGCGCCAAGCCCGAGGACGAGGAAAAGCCCAAGTCCTAAAGGGCGCGGCGGGCACCGGCCCGCGCGGCATTTTGCGATTGTCGCCGCTCGGTGCCTGCCATAAGCTAAGAAAAACGGCGGTCGGACCCGGCTTTGGCCCCCGATTTGCAACGCATCGCTTGAAAGGTAGAACATGTCGAATAGTTCAGGCAGCGACAGCAAGAACACCCTCTATTGCAGCTTTTGTGGCAAGAGCCAGCATGAGGTGCGCAAGCTGATCGCGGGGCCGACCGTGTTCATCTGTGACGAATGCGTCGAGCTGTGCATGGACATCATCCGCGAGGAGACCCGCAGCGCGGGCCTCAAGTCGTCCGAGGGCGTTCCCGCCCCGCGCGAGATCTGCGACGTCCTGGATGATTACGTGATCGGTCAGTTCACCGCCAAGCGGGTGCTGTCGGTCGCCGTGCACAACCACTACAAGCGGCTCAACAACTCGGGCAAATCCGGGGATATCGAGCTTCAGAAATCCAACATCATGCTGATCGGCCCCACCGGCTGCGGCAAGACGCTTCTGGCCCAGACGCTGGCGCGCATTCTCGATGTGCCGTTCACGATGGCCGACGCGACGACGCTGACCGAGGCGGGCTATGTCGGCGAGGATGTCGAGAACATCATCCTCAAGCTGCTTCAGGCCTCGGAATACAATGTCGAACGCGCGCAGCGCGGCATCGTTTATATCGACGAGGTCGACAAGATCACGCGCAAGTCCGAGAACCCGTCGATCACCCGCGACGTGTCGGGCGAGGGCGTGCAGCAGGCGCTTCTCAAGCTGATGGAAGGCACCGTCGCCGCCGTGCCGCCGCAGGGCGGGCGCAAGCATCCGCAGCAGGAATTCCTGCAGGTGGACACGACGAACATCCTCTTCATCTGCGGCGGCGCCTTCGCGGGTCTCGACAAGATCATCTCGGCGCGCGGCAAGGGCAGCGCGATGGGCTTTGGCGCGGATGTGCGCGACAAGGACGACCGCGGCATCGGCGAGGTCTTCAAGGATCTCGAGCCCGAGGATCTGCTGAAATTCGGCCTCATCCCCGAATTCGTCGGCCGTCTGCCGGTGATCGCGACGCTCGAGGATCTGGACGAGGACGCGCTCATCACCATCCTCACCCAGCCCAAGAACGCGCTGGTCAAGCAATATCAGCGCCTCTTCGAGCTGGAGAACGCGCAACTGACCTTCACCGACGACGCGCTGACCGCCATCGCCAAGCGCGCGATCAAGCGCAAGACCGGCGCGCGGGGCCTGCGCTCGATCCTCGAGGACATTCTGCTCGACACGATGTTCGAGCTGCCCAGCATGGAGAATGTCGAGGAAGTGATCGTCAACGAAGAGGCGGTCACATCGGGCGCCAAGCCGCTGATGATCTACGCCGAGAGCGCCAAGAAAGAGGGCGCGTCGGCGGGCTGATCCGCGGCAAATCGAGACGCGATCGAGGGCAGGCCGCCGGGCCTGCCCTTTTTCGTATCCGCCCGCCCGCTTCGGCGGGATTCTGGCGCCATTCCGCCGTCTGCCCCACTGGACCTTTGCCCGCCGATGCGCCATATCAGGAGCAACGACCTTCGGAGGACGACATGGGCATTCTCAACACGCTGCTGCGCGCCGTCACCTGGTGGAACGGCCAGACGCTGAACACTCAGCTCTATACCTGGCGCCGCGGCGTCAAGGTGGGCGAGGACAGCCAAGGCAACATCTTCTACCGCTCCAAGGATGGCGACCGCCGCTGGGTCATCTACAATGGCGAGGCCGAGGCGAGCCGGGTCAGCCCCGAATGGCATGGCTGGCTGCATCACACCTATCAGGACCCGCCGACCGAGGCGCCCTTGACCCGCCAGCCCTGGGAAAAGCCGCATCTCGAGAACCTGACCGGCACCGCGCTGGCCTATGCGCCCGCCGGCTCCATCCGCCGCAGCGAGCCGAAGCAGCGCAGCGATTACGAGGCATGGCGCCCCGAATAACGCCGCGCCCCCAGCAGAGAGCGATCATGGCAGAGAACAAGAGCGAAATCATCGCGGGCGCAGTTGTGCTGGCCGTCGCCGTCGGCTTCGTCGTCTATGCGGGCAAGCTGACGGGCGCGTCCGCCGGCGGCGACAGCTATGAGCTGAGCGCCTCTTTTCGCTCGGCTGACGGGATCACCGTTGGAACGGATGTGCGCCTTGCCGGCGTGAAGGTGGGCCGCGTGACCTCGATGGAGCTCGATCCGCAGACCTACCGCGCCGGCACCACGATCAGCGTGGCCGAGGGGATCGACGTGCCCGACGACAGCGCGCTCGCCATCTCCTCCGAGGGGCTGCTGGGCGGCAATTACGTCGAGATCCTGCCGGGCGGCTCGCCCATGTATTTCGCGCCGGGCGACCAGATCGAATTCACCCAAGGCTCGGTCAGTCTCGTCTCGCTCCTGATGAAGTTCGTCGGCGACGACGATGCGGCGGCGGCGCCGTCCGAATGATGCGGACGGCCCTCGCGCTGGCGCTCGCCGCCCTTTTGCCGGGGCTGGCAAACGCGCAGGAGAACGCCGAGCAGGGCGTCGGCGCCGTGCTGCGCGGGCTCGAGAAGGTGTCGGGCGATATCGTGGACATGACGCTCAGCCCCGGCGACGCGGCCCGGATCGGGCCGCTCACCGTGGAGCTGCGTGAATGCCGCTACCCGCAGGGCGATCCGGCGGCGGATGCCTTCGCCTTCCTCACCATCCGGGACGAGACCGTGGCCGAGCCGATCTTTTCGGGTTGGATGGTCGCGTCGTCACCGGCGCTCAACGCGCTCGATCATCCGCGATTCGACGTCTGGGTCCTGCGTTGCAGGACCGAGTGAGGCGACGGATCGAGCGGCACGCGCCGTATATCCGCAGGTGAGTTGAGCGCGGTTGCGAGCGCGCTGCGATAGGCCGCGCGGCTTATCTCGATGGCGCCGAGGCTGGCCAGATGCTCGGTGATGAACTGTGTGTCGAAAAGCAGATAGCCGCAGCGATGCAGATGGTCGATGAGATGGACCAGCGCGAGTTTCGAGCCGCCCGTGCCGCGTGAGAACATGCTCTCCCCGAAGAACGCGGCGCCGATGCTCACGCCGTAGACACCGCCCATGAGCGCGCCCTCGGCCCGGACCTCGAGCGAATGGGCATGCCCCAAGCGGTGCAGCGCGACGTATTGATCGCGGATTTCGGAGTTGATCCATGTCTCGGGCCGGTCGGCGCAGGCATCGACGACCGCGCCGAAATCACGGTCGAGCGAGACCTCGTAGCCGCCGCGCCGCATCTGCTTGGCGAGGCTGCGCGAGATGTGCGGGCCGTCCAGGGGCATGACGCCCCGGCGGCGCGGATCGACCCAGAAGATCTCGGGATCGTCGCGGCCCTCGGACATCGGGAAGATGCCCGAGGCATAGGCGTTGAGCAGAAGGTCCGGCGTCAGCGAAAAGTCGGCATCCTTCATCTCGCGCTCCCGGCAACGCGCGTCAGCCGCGCAGATTCGTCTCCAGCCAGTGCTCCAGCCAGTGGATATTGTAGTCCCCCGATTGCACATCCGCATCCTGCAAAAGCGCGTGGAAGAGCGGCACCGTGGTATCGACGCCGTCCACGATCAACTCGCCGAGGGCCCGGTTAAGACGCGCGAGCGCGGCGGGTCGGTCGGCGGCATGCACGATCAGCTTGCCGATGAGCGAATCGTAATAGGGCGGGATGCTGTAGCCATCGTAGAGCGCGCTATCCATGCGCACGCCCAAACCGCCCGGCGCGTGAAACTGCGTGATGCGGCCCGGACGGGGCGAGAATTCCGGCAGCTTCTCGGCGTTGATGCGCACTTCGATGGCATGGCCGTTGATCTTGAGGTCGTCCTGCTGGAATTCCATGTCCAGCCCCGCCGCCACGCGGATCTGCTGGCGCACGAGATCGACGCCGAAGATCGCCTCGGTCACCGGATGCTCGACCTGCAGGCGCGTATTCATCTCGATGAAGTAGAACTCGCCGTTCTCGTAGAGAAATTCGATCGTGCCGGCGCCGGTATAGTTGATGCGCGCCACGGCGTCGGCGCAGATCTTGCCGATGCGGTCGCGCTCTTCTTGCGTGATCGACGGACCGGGCGCCTCTTCGAAGACCTTCTGGTGGCGCCGCTGGAGCGAGCAGTCGCGCTCGCCCAGATGCACGGCGCGGCCCTTGCCGTCGCCGAATACCTGGATCTCGATATGGCGGGGCGTCGTCAGGTATTTCTCGATATAGACTTCGTCATTGCCGAAATTCGATTTGCCCTCGGCGCGCGCGGTCTGGAAGGCGCGCTCCATCTCGGCGGCGCTCTGCGCCACTTTCATACCCTTGCCGCCGCCGCCCGCCGTGGCCTTGATGATGACCGGATAGCCGATCTCGTCACCGATGCGCTTGGCCTCGGCGAGATTGGCGACGCCGCCCTCGCTGCCCGGAACGCAGGGCACGCCGAGTTGCTTCATCGTGTCCTTGGCGGTGATCTTGTCGCCCATGACGCGGATATGCTCGGCGGTGGGGCCGATGAAGGTCAGGCCGTGATCCTCGACGATCTGCACGAAGGTCGCGTTTTCCGACAGAAAGCCATAGCCCGGATGGATCGCCTGCGCGCCCGTGACCTCGCAGGCCGCGATGATCGCGGGGATGCTCAGATAGCTGTCGGTGCTGGCGGGCGGGCCGATGCAGACGCTCTCGTCGGCCATGCGCACATGCATCGCATCGGCGTCGGCGGTCGAATGCACGGCGACCGTGTGAATGCCCATCTCGCGCGCGGCGCGGATGACCCGCAGGGCGATTTCGCCCCGGTTGGCGATGAGGATCTTGTCGAACATGGGTGTGCCTTACTCGATGATCATCAGGGGCGCGCCGTATTCCACGGCGCCGCCATCCTCGACGAGGATACGCTTGACCGTGCCGGCGCGGGGGGCCGGAATGTGGTTCATCGTCTTCATCGCCTCGATGATCAGGAGCGTGTCGCCCTCGCTGACCTTGTCGCCGACCGACACGAAGGCGGGCGCGCCCGGCTCGGCCTGGGTATAGACCGTGCCGACCATGGGCGATGTCACCGCGCCCGGATGGCTGGCCGGATCCTCGCCCTGCGCGGGCGCGGCTGCGGCGGCGGGGGCCGATGCGGCACCGGCGGCGGGGGCCTGCTGGGCCGGGGCGGGGGCGTAATATTGCTGCGGGGCGGCCTCGGTCCTGCGGCTGACGCGCACGTTCAGGCTGTCGTCCTCGCCATAATCGCGCTTGACCTGAAGCTCGGTCAGGTCGTTCTCGTTCAGGAGTTCGGCCAGCGCCTTGATGAAGGCGACATCGTCGTCATGCGTGGTCTTGGGCATCGTTGGTCCTCAAACGGCTTGCGCCCGTTTGGCGCTTTGTGATTTTGCGCGCTTATATGCGAAGCGGACGCCATAGAAAACCGGCTTTGTGCGATGCGCGGTCCGCGGCCTGCGCGGCCCGACCGACCGGGCCTGCGACAGCCTGCGGGTTGCAAGGCGGCGTCCGCGGGCGTAAAGGCGGAGGCACTACACGCGGTCGCAGCCTACCCGCTCAAAACAAGGACGAGACATGAAAACCATAGTCATCTGCTCCGGCGGGATGGATTCGGTCGCTTTGGCGCACCGCTATGCCGCCTCGGGCGATCTGCACGCCCTGCTGTCGTTTCACTACGGCCAGCGCCACGCCAAGGAGCTGGATTTCGCCGCCGCCTGCGCGCGGCGTCTGGGCGTGCCGCATCATCTGCTGAATATCTCCGCGATCGGCGCGGCGCTCGGCGGCAGTGCGCTGACGGACGATATCGACGTGCCCGACGGGCATTATGCCGAAGAGACGATGCGCATCACCGTGGTGCCCAACCGCAATGCCATCATGCTCAGCATCGCCTTCGGCCTCGCCGTGGCGCAGAAGGCGGATGCGGTCGCGACGGCGGTGCATGGCGGGGACCATTTCATCTATCCCGATTGCCGCCCCGGCTTTGTCGAGGCGTTCGGCGCGATGCAGGCCCATGCGCTCGAAGGCTATGCCGATGTCAAACTGCTCACGCCCTACGTGCACGGCACCAAGGCCGATATCGCGGCGGATGGCGCCAGGAACGGCACGCCCTTCGATCAGACATGGTCCTGCTACAAGGGCGGCGATCTGCATTGCGGGCGCTGCGGCACGTGCGTCGAGCGGCGCGAGGCGTTTCATCTCGCGGGCGTCGCGGACCCCACGATTTATGAAGACCCGGATTTCTGGCGCAGCGCCACCGGGCAGGAGGGCTGAGCGATGTATCGCATCACCAAGGAATTCCATTTCTCCGCGTCGCACCAGCTTTTCGGGCTACCCGAAGAGCATCAATGCGCGCGGCTGCACGGCCATAACTACATCGTCGTCATCGAACTCACATCCGAGACGCTGAACCGGCACGGCTTCATCCGCGACTATCTCGAGCTGGCGCCGCTCAAGCGCTATATCGACGACGAGCTCGATCACCGGCATCTCAACGATGTGCTGGGCGACGATTGCGTGACCGCCGAGCGGATGGCCAAGCATCTCTATGAGTGGTGCGCCGCCCGCTGGCCCGAGACGAGTGCCGTCAAGGTCAGCGAGACGCCCAAGACATGGGCCGAGTACCGCCCGTGAGCGACACGCTGCGCATCTCCGAGATCTTCGGGCCGACCATTCAGGGCGAGGGCGCGCTGATCGGGGTGCCCACCGTCTTCGTGCGGACGGGCGGCTGCGATTTCCGCTGCGTGTGGTGCGACAGCCTTCATGCGGTCGAAAGCGAGTATCGCCACACATGGGCGCCGATGAGCGCCGAGGCGGTGATGGACGAAGTGCGGCGCCTCTCAAGCGGTGTGCCGCTGACCGTGACGCTCTCGGGCGGCAATCCGGCGATCCAGCCGCTGGGCGATCTGATCGAGATGGGCCGCGCCGAAGGCTATGGCTTCGCCATCGAGACGCAAGGCTCGGTCGCGCGGGACTGGTTCGCGCGGCTCGACATGCTGGTGCTCAGCCCCAAACCGCCCTCGTCGGAGATGGAGACGGATTGGGCGATCCTTCGGGATTGCATCGATGCCGCCAAGGGCGCGCCCACGGTGCTGAAGATCGTCGTCTTCGACGAGGCGGATTACGCCTATGCGCGGGACGTGGCCGCGCGGCATCCGGATCTGCCGATCTACCTTCAGCCCGGCAACCATACGCCGCCCCCGCCCGAGGATGACAGCGCGACCGTCGATCAGGAAGGTATCGATGCGCGCATGCGCTGGCTGGTGGACCGGGTGATCGACGACAAATGGCATGCGGCGCGGGTGCTGCCGCAGCTTCACGTGATGCTGTGGGGAAACAAGCGCGGCGTCTGAGCCGGCAAAGGAGACCGAATGAGCGAGAATATCTACCAGAACCTCAAGCAGCTCGGCGCCAATACCGAGCTGCCGAGCGATCCGTCCGAGGCCGAGCTTGAGCGGGTGCAGAACCCGCAGGCGGACACCGACTATAACGTGCGCTTCGTCGCGCCCGAATTCACGTCGCTCTGCCCGATGACGGGCCAGCCCGATTTCGCGCATCTCGTGATCGACTATGTGCCGGGAGAATGGCTGGTCGAGTCGAAATCGCTCAAGCTCTTTCTGGGCAGTTTCCGCAATCACGGCGCGTTTCACGAGGATTGCACCGTCACCATCGGGCGCCGCATCGCCGAGTTCACCGAGGCCAAATGGCTGCGCATCGGCGGCTACTGGTATCCGCGCGGCGGCATTCCGATCGACGTGTTCTGGCAGACGGGCGAGATGCCGAAAGGCGTCTGGATTCCCGATCAGGGCGTGCCGCCCTATCGCGGAAGGGGCTGAGACGGACCCTTGAAACTCGGCGCCCCGCGAGGATCTCGCGGGGCGCCTTGTCTTACTTGCGGTTCATCCGGTTCTCGATCAGATCGTCCACGACCGACGGATCGGCGAGGGTCGAGGTATCGCCCAGGGCGCCGAAATCGTCCTCGGCGATCTTGCGCAGGATGCGGCGCATGATCTTGCCCGAGCGGGTCTTGGGCAGGCCGGGCGCCCATTGGATGAGATCCGGCTTGGCGATGGGGCCGATCTCGGTGCGCACCCATTTCTCGAGTTCCTTGCGCAGCTCTTCGGAGGGCTCGACGCCGTTCATGACGGTGACATAGGCATAGATGCCCTGACCTTTGATCTCGTGCGGATAGCCGACCACGGCGGCCTCGGCCACGTCCGAATGCGCGACGAGGGCCGATTCGACCTCGGCGGTGCCCATCCGGTGCCCCGAGACGTTGATGACGTCATCGACGCGGCCCGTGATCCAGTAATAGCCGTCCTTGTCGCGGCGGCAGCCGTCGCCGGTGAAATAGTAGCCCTTGTAGTCCGAGAAATAGGTCTTCTCGAACCGCTCGTGATCGCCGAAGACGGTGCGCATCTGGCCCGGCCAGCTGCTCTTGATGCACAGAACGCCCGAGGCTTCGGTCTCGGTCTGCTCTTCGCCGGTCTGCGGGTCGAGAATGACCGGCTCGATCCCGAAGAAGGGACGCGTGCAGCTGCCGGGCTTGGTCGGCGTCGCGCCGGGCAGTGGGGTCATGAGATGGCCGCCCGTTTCGGTCTGCCACCATGTGTCCACGATGGGACGGGTGCCCTTGCCGACGACATCGTTATACCAGTTCCAGGCCTCGGGATTGATCGGCTCGCCCACGGTGCCCAGCACCTTGAGATCGCTCAGATCGCATTTCTCGACGAATTCCTTGCCCTGACCCATGAGCGCACGGATGGCGGTGGGGGCGGTGTAGAACTGGTTCACCTTGTGCTTCTCGCAGACCTGCCAGAAGCGGCTGGCGTCGGGATAGGTCGGCACGCCCTCGAACATGACGGTCGTGGCGCCGTTCGCCAGCGGGCCATAGACGATATAGCTGTGGCCGGTGACCCAACCGACATCGGCGGTACACCAGAAGACGTCGCCCTCGTGATAGTCGAAGACATATTTATGCGTGAGGCCGGCATAGAGCAGGTAGCCCGCGCTGCTGTGTACCACGCCCTTCGGCTGGCCGGTCGAGCCCGAGGTGTAGAGGATGAAAAGCGGGTCCTCGGCATTCATGGGGCGCGCGGGGCAGTCGGGGCTGGCATGCTCCATCTGCGCCTTGACGTCGATGTCGCGCCCTTCGATCCAAGTGGTCTGCCCGCCGGTGTGCTTGACCACGAGGCAGCGCACCTTGTCCGAGCAATGCAGCAAGGCCGCGTCGGTGTTCGATTTCAGCGCTGTCTTGCGACCGCCGCGCGGGGCCTCGTCGGCCGTTATGACGACCTTGGCGCCCGAGTTGTTGATGCGGTTCGCCAGCGCGTCGGGCGAGAACCCGGCGAAGACGACTGAATGCACAGCGCCGATCCGCGCGCAGGCCAGCATGGCATAGGCGGCCTCGGGGATCATCGGCAGATAGATCACGACACGGTCGCCGCGCATGATACCCTGGCTCAGCAGAACGTTGGCGAAGCGGTTCACCTTCTCGTTGAGCTGGTTGTAGGTGATGTGCAGCGCGGGCGTTTCGGGATCGTCCGGCTCCCAGATGATCGCGGTCTGCTCGCCGCGCGTGGCGAGATGGCGGTCGATGCAGTTGGCCGCGACGTTGAGCTGGCCGTCCTCGAACCACCGGATGTCGATATTGCCCGGCTTGAACGAGGCGTTGCGCACCTTGGTGAAAGGCTGGATCCAATCGAGATTCTGCGCATGTTCCTTCCAGAACGTATCGGGATCCTCGATCGAGGCCGCATACATCCTGTCATAGGCGTCGGCGTCGATATGGGCGGATTTCGCGAATTCCGGGCTGGGTGCGTAGGTAGTGTCGGACATGGATGTGACCTCGTGGTGATTTGGCAGGCGGGATGCGCGCGGATCGGAGCGCCGGGGCGTCAGATCGCGAGGTATTCCGCGCGTAGCTTCTCGTTGTTGAGCACCTCTTCGGCGCTACCGTCGAAAACGATCCCGCCGGTGTCAAGGATGACGGCCCGGTCCGACAGGTTGAGCGCGCGCACGGCGTTCTGCTCGACGAGGATGGTGGTGATGCCCTGCTCCTTGATGATGCGCAGCGTCTTCTCGATCTCGTCCACGATCACGGGCGCGAGGCCCTCGTAAGGCTCGTCGAGCAAAAGCACCTTGATGTCGCGGGCCAGCGCGCGCGCGACGGAAAGCATCTGCTGCTCGCCGCCCGAAAGGGTCACGCCTTCCTGCTGGCGGCGCTCGGCGAGGCGCGGGAAAAGGTCGTAAAGGCGTTCGATTGACCAGCCGATGGGCGGCGCGATCTGCGCGAGTTGCAGGTTCTCCTCGACCGTGAGGCCGGGGATGATGCAGCGATCCTCGGGCACGAGGCCGATCCCGGCCATGGCGGCCTCATGGCTCTTCATCTTGTGCAGCGGCTGGTGGTCCAGCCAGATCTCGCCGTGGTTCAGCTGCGGATTGTCCATCCGGGCGATGGCGCGCAGCGTCGTCGTCTTGCCGGCGCCGTTGCGGCCCAGAAGCGCGAGGATCTCGCCCTCATGGACGTTGAAGCTGATATCCTGAACGATATAGCTCTCGCCGTAATAGGCCTGCATCCCCCAGACCGACAGAAAGGCGGGCGCGGTCGAGGCGTGGTTGGCGTGCTTTGAAAAGTCGGGTTGTGCGGTCATGTCTGTCTCCCGTCCCGGATCCGTCCGGGCTCATGTGATCGTCGCGCGTCAGGCGGCGGTTTCGCCGAGGTAGGCTTCGCGCACCTTCGGATGGCCCTTGATCTTGTCGGGCGTGTCCTCGACGAGCGGGGTGCCTTGCGCCAGCACGGTGATCCGCTCGGCCAGCGAGAAGACCACGTGCATGTCGTGCTCGATGATGGCGATGGTGATGTCGCGCTCTTCCTTGATCTGCTTGAGCAGGTCGATCGTGTTGTTGGTATCGGCCCGCGCCATGCCGGCCGTCGGCTCGTCCAGCAGCAGAAGACGCGGGTTCTGCGCGAGGCACATGCCGATCTCGAGACGCCGCTTGTTGCCACGGCTCATCGCGGCGGAGTGATTGTGCCGCTGATCGGCGAGGCCGAGGCTCTCCAGCATCTCTTCGGCCTGCGCCACGACATCGCGCTCGCTGCCGACGCTTTCGATGGCATGCATGCGGAAGGCGCCGTCGCGCTTGGCGAAGATCGGGATCATCATGTTCTCCAGAACCGTCAGATCGCCGAAGATCTCGGGGGTCTGGAACACGCGGGAGATGCCCATCTGGTTGATCTCGTAGGGCTTGCGGCCCAGCACGGACTGGCCGTCGAAGCTGACCGATCCGGTATCGGGGATCAGCTTGCCGACCAGCACGTTGAGAAGGGTGGATTTACCGGCCCCGTTGGGGCCGATGATCGCGTGCACGGTGTTTTCCGCGACGCTGAGGTTCACGTCGCCCAGTGCCTGAAGGCCACCGAACCGCTTGTTGACGTTCTTGACTTCGAGAATGCCCATGGTTGCGTTTCCTTGTTCGGTGCCGGCTTATTCAGCGGGCGAGGTTTGCGAGGACGGCTTGGCGCGCTTGCCTTGCAGGACGCGGCGGATGCGCTGGCCCCCTTCGACGAGGCCGCCGGGCAGGAAGATGACGACGAGCATGAAGACGATGCCCAGCGTCAGGTGCCAGCCCTTGCCGACGAACGGATAGATCAGCGACACCATCAGGTCCTCGAGCCCGTCCGGCATCCAGTAGAACCAATCGTGCAGGACGCTCGAGTTGATCTTGGAGACGATGTTCTCCATGTACTTGATGAGGCCCGCGCCCAGCACCGGGCCGATGAGCGTGCCCGCGCCGCCGAGGATCGTCATCAGCACGACCTCGCCCGAGGCCGTCCAGAACATCCGCTCCGGGCCCACCTGGGTGTCCATCGCGACCATCAGGCCACCGGCGAGACCGGCATACATGCCCGAGATCACGAAGGCCGCCAGCGCGTAGGGACGTGCATTGAGGCCCGTATAGGTCATGCGGGTGTTGTTGCACTTGATCGCGCGCAGCATCATCCCGAAGGGTGAGCGGAAGATCCGGATCGAGAGGTAGAAGGCCAGCACCATCACCACGGCGGCGATGTAGTAGCCCGCGTTGAAGGTGAACTGCCATCCGCTCAGATAGAGGTCGATGCTCGAGGTCATGTCGAGGCCAAAGAGATTGGCGCTCGCCCGCTCGCCGCCCTCGAGCGCCGCGTCGAGAATGCGCGCGTCGTTGAGCTTGAGCTGAAGGCCCGTCTCGCCGCCCGTGATGGGTGTGAGGACCGAGTAGGCCAGGGCATAGGACATCTGCGCGAAGGCCAGCGTCAGGATCGAGAAGTAGATGCCCGACCGGCGCAGCGAGATGTAGCCCACGATCAGGGCGAAGAGGCCCGCGACGATGATCGACATGATGATGCCGGGGATGATGTTGGCCGTCAGCAGCTTCATCATCCAGATCGCGGCATAGCTGCCCACGCCGAGGAAGGCGGCATGGCCGAAGCTGAGATAGCCGGTCAGGCCGAACAGGATGTTGAAGCCGATGGCGAAGATCCCGAAGATCACGAAGCGCTGCATCAGGTCGGGATAGCCCGCGTTGAATTGCGCCATGTTCGAGTTCACCGGAAACGGGTTCAGGATGAAGGGGGCCAGCAGCGCGAGCGCTGCGACCAGCACCAGCAGAAGGCCGTCTTTGCGTGTCAGTCCCAGCATTGGCTTAATCCTCCATCACGCCCTTGCGGCCCATCAGGCCACGCGGACGGGTCAGCAAAACGATGATCGCAACAAGATAGATGACGATCTGGTTGATGCCCGGCAGGGCTTCGAGAACGGCGGACATCGAGGCGAAGCTCTCAAGGATCCCCAGAAGGAAGCCCGCGAGCACGGCGCCCGCGAGACTGCCCATTCCGCCCACGACCACCACGACGAAGCTGAGGACCAGGAAGTCCATGCCCATATGGTAGTTGGGGCTGTTGATCGGCGTGTACATCACGCCCGCAAGGCCCGCGACCGCGGCGGCGATGCCGAACATGATCGTGAAGCGCTTGTCGATGTTGATGCCCAGAAGGCCGACGGTTTCGCGGTCGGCCATGCCGGCGCGCACGACCATCCCGAAGGTGGTGAAGCGCAGGAAGGCGAAGACGCCGCCGACGATCAGCAGGGCGAAGGCGAAATAGACGAGGCGCCAGTAGGGATAGATGATCGAATTGGCCTCCATCCCGAGGAAGGCGCCGAAATCGAACGAGCCGCGGAACGCCTCGGGGGCGGGGGTCGGGATCGGGTTGGCGCCGTAGAAATACTTGATGATTTCCTGAAGCACGATCGCGAGGCCGAAGGTCACGAGGATCTGGTCCGCATGCGGGCGCTTGTAGAAATGCTTGATGAGGCCGCGCTCCATGACGACGCCGATCAGGATCATCACCGGGATGGCGAAGAGGATCGACAGGGGCACCGCCCAGTCGATCATGAAGTCCCCGGCCGTCTGCCCCACGATCTCGTGGATATAGGGCACATCGACGGTCATCGGATTGCCGAGGAAGTCCGTCCGGGTCTCGTCCACGACCTGGTGGCTGAGCGTCAGGATGCGGCTCAGGGTGACGGCGCAGAAGGCACCGATCATGAAGAGCGCGCCATGGGCGAAATTGACCACCCCCAGCGTGCCGAAGATCAATGTCAGGCCAAGCGCGATCAGCGCGTAGGCCGACCCCTTGTCCAGTCCATTGAGGATTTGCAGGATTATCGCATCCATGGTCTGCCTCGCATGTCAGAAATCACTCCGGGCCAGACATCCGGCCGGATCGGCCCGGAACGCGGGCCTTCGCGATTGTGGATTGTGCAGGGTTGGCCCGCCCCCGAAGGATGTCGGGGGCAGGCCGCTAAACGCTTATGCGCCGGCGTTGCACTCGCCGAGGGACGCTTCGGGGCCACCGAATTCGGGGGCGTCGGGCGCGTAGGTCACTTGCTCGACAGGGGTCACCTCGACGATCTCGACGAGGTCGAATTCGTTCTCGGGGTTCTCCTTGCCGCGCACGACCACGACGTCCTTGAAGCACTGGTGATCCTCGGCGCGATAGAGCGTCGGGCCGCTGCCCAGACCGTCGAACTCGAAGCCCTCGAGGGCCTCGACCACGGCGCAGGGGTTGAAGCTGCCCGCGCGCTCGACCGCATCGGCGTAGAGCAGCGCCTGCACGTAGCAGGTATGCGCCGCCTGGCTCGGCGGGAAGCCGAACTTCTCGCCGAAGGATTTGACGAAGGCGTCGGTGCCGACATAGCGGGCACCCAGCTCGCGCTCGAGTTTCCAGTCCCAGTTCTGCGAGCCGAAGATGCCGGCGATGTTCTTGCCGGCGCCGCGGGCCATGAGCTCGGAATAGAGCGGCACGATGATCTCGAACTTCTTGTCGTTGACCATCTTGTCGCGCAGGCCGAACTGGACCGCGTTGGTCAGCGAGTTGACCATGTTCCCGCCGTAGTGGTTCAGGACCAGCACATCGGCGTCGGACTGAAGCACGGGGGTGATGTAGGCGCTGAAGTCGGTCTGGGTCAGCGGCGTGAGAACTGCGTTGACGGTCTCCCAGCCCATGGCCTCGGTCGAGTTGCGGATCGCTTCCTCGGTGGTATAGCCCCAGTTGTAGTCGGCCGTCAGGTGATAGGCCTTGCGGTCCGTGCCGTAGGCGTTCGCCAGAACGGGCGCGAGCGCCGCGCCGGACATCCAGCTGTTGAAGAAGTGACGGAAGCCGTTGGCCTTGCGGTCCTTGCCGGTCGTGTCGTTCGAGTGCGTGAGACCCGCCATGAAGATCACGCCCGCCTCCTGGCAGAGCGCCTGCACGGCCACGGCCACGCCCGAGGACGAGCCGCCGGTGATCATCACCGCGCCGTCCTTCTCGATCATCGACTTCGCCGAGGCGCGTGCCGCGTCCGACTTGGTCTGGGTGTCGCCGGTGACGTATTCCACCTTCTTGCCCATGATGCCGTTGCCTTGCAGCGCCTTGGAGCTGAAGGTGTTCAGCATGCCGCCGTCGCCGCCACCGTTCAGGTGCTCGACCGCCAGCTCGTAGGCGCGCAGCTCGTCGGCGCCCTCGTCGGCATAGGGGCCGGACTGGGGAACGTTGAAGCCGAGCGTGACGCTGCTGGCATCGGTGGGGTCATTGGTGAAGGCAGATACGCTGCTGGCCGTGAATATGGTCGGGACCGCGAGGCCCGCGCCCGCGACGGCGCTGGTCTTCAGCATCCCGCGACGGGTGAAGTTGGATGTGGACATTGAAATCCTCCCTTTATGAGTAATCACGGCAGCCGCCTCCTCCGCGCCTTGCCGTAACTGCACCAAGTGCAAAGGTAGTATGACACGCCGCAAGAAAACTTCTCAACAACTGCCTTTTGCGAAACGATTATTTTGTAAATTTATGCACAGCGCCTCAGTATTTCGTGTAAATATATGTCAATGAGCGGAGGAAGCGGCTTGAATCGAAACGAAAATGACGCAGGCGGCGCGGCGGCGCGCGCCGCGGCCGGTGGCGCTATCACCGGAACGCGCATCCGCGAAAGGCGGCTCGAGCGCGGTCTGGCGCAGGGTGCGCTGGCGCGGGAGGCGGGGATTTCGCCCTCCTATCTGAACCTGATCGAGCACAACCGGCGCAGAATCGGCGGCGGTATTCTGCTGCGCATCGCGGCGGCGCTGGGCGTCGAGGCGCAATCGCTCGCGCATGGCGGCGAGGCCGCGCTGATGGACGGTCTGCGCGAGGCGGCGGGCGCCGCGCCGCGCGGCGAGGATGCGCCCGCGCCCGAGCTTGACCGGATCGAGGAATTCGCGGGCCGCTTTCCGGGCTGGGCGCATCTGGCCGTGGCCACGCTGCGCCGCGCGCAGGGCGAGACGCGCCGCGCCGATGCCCTGGCCGACCGCCTGGCGCATGACCCGCATCTCGCGGCCTCCCTCCACGAGGTGCTGTCGGTCGTGACCGCGATCCGCTCGACCGCGTCGATCCTCACCGACACGTCGGGACTCGAGCCGGAATGGCAGGCGCGCTTTCACCGCAATCTCGGGGAGGACAGCCGCCGGCTGGCCGAGGGAGCCGAGCGGCTGGTGCGCTATCTCGACGATGGGCCGGGCACTGGCAGCGACATCCTCTCGCCGCAGGACGAGCTCGACAGGTTTCTCGCGGCGCACGATCACCGCTTCGAGGCGCTCGAGGCCGGGGGCGATCCGGCCGATCTTCTGCGCGCGAGCGGCATCCGCGCGGGCACGGGCGCACATGCGCTGATCGCGGAGGCGCTCGAGACCTATGCGCGCGACGCGCGCGCGCTCCCCGAGGTGATGCTTCTGGATGCGATGCGGCGGCACGGGCCCGACCCGGTGCCGCTTGCGCGGGCGCTGGGCGCGGCGTTGCCGCTCGTCTTCCGGCGCCTCGCCGCGCTTCCCGAGGAAGCGCATGGCCCCATCGGCCTCGTCAGCGCGGATGCCTCGGGCGCGATCACCGGCCTCAAGCCCCTGCCGGGCTTCGCCGTCACGCGCCTTGCCGGGGCCTGCCCGCTCTGGCCGCTCTTCCGCGCCGCGGCGCATCCGGGAATGATGCTGCGCCAGCGCCTCCATCAGCCGGACCGGGACGCGCGCGTCGCCGTCGCGCTCACCGCCGCCGAGGAGGTCATGCCCGGCGGCGTCAACGCGCCGCCGCTCCTGCGCAGCTACATGCTGCTACTGCCCGACGATGCCGGCCCCGAGCCGGTCCAGCCCGTCGGCACCTCCTGCCGTATCTGCCCGCGCCGCGCCTGCCGCGCCCGGCGCGAGCCGTCGATCCTGCCCGAAACCGAGACGGAAGATAGCGGCGCGGATGCTGCAAGCTTTTGACAGGTCAGGGTCTTTGGCCAATAGTGGCGCAGGGGCTGGAGCAAGGGGAGGTGCGCCAGATGACCAAGCAGGTTTTGCTCATCGAGGATGAGCCGAACATCATCGAGGCGATCAGTTTCATCCTGTCGCGCGATGGCTGGCAGGTGCGCAGCCATACCGGCGGCGAGGGCGCGATGGACGCGGTTCGCACGCGCCGCGCCGATCTCATCATTCTCGACGTCATGCTGCCGCATCGCTCGGGCTTCGAGATCCTGAGCGATATCCGCGCCGATCCCGAACTGGGCGAAACGCCCGTGCTGATGCTGACCGCGCGGGGCCAGCGCAAGGACCGCGAGATGGCCGAGCGCGCGGGCGCGAGCCGCTTCATGACCAAGCCCTTCTCCAATTCCGAAATGCTGGAGGCCGTGCGCGCCCTCGTGGGCGAGGCATGAGCGACAGGCGCGAGGCGGGCCCGCCGCGCAAGGCGCGCAGCACCGGTGAGACATCCGGCGCGGGCTATGCCGTCTTCGTCGCGCGCGGCACCTATCGGCAGCGCCGCATGATCGACGCGGCCGGGCTTCTGCCGGTCCTCGGTGCCATCCTCTTCGCGCTCCCGCTCCTGTGGCTGGGCGCCGATGGCACGGCGCCGCGCACCTCGCATGTGATGATCTACCTCTTCGTGGTCTGGGGCGCGCTGGCGTTTCTCTCGGCCCGGATCACGCGCGGTCTGCGCAGCGACGACGACCCCGAGGAAGAGCAGGGCGCCGAGGCGCTGGCGGATGCGGCGGGGCAGTCCGCAACGAGCCAGCTCCCCGGCGAGAGGCCGCGCGGCTGATGGCGACGCCCGGCATTCTCGCGGCGGTCTGCATCGCCTATGTCATCTTTCTCTTCGCCGTCGCCTTCGCTGCCGACCGCGCGGCGCGGCGCGGGCGCGGCGCATGGCTGCGCTCGCCGCTGGTCTATACGCTCTCGCTTTCGATCTATTGCACCGCCTGGACGTTCTATGGCGCCGTCGGCTTCGCGGCCCGCTCGGGCCTCGAATACGTGACCATCTATCTCGGGCCGACGCTCGTCATGATCGGCTGGTGGTGGACCTTGCGCAAGATGGTGCGCGTGGGCCGCAGCCAGCGCATCACCTCGATCGCAGACATGATCTCTTCGCGCTACGGCAAGTCGAACACGCTGGCGGTCTGCGTCACGGTGATCGCGGTCATCGGCGCCACGCCCTATATCGCGCTCCAATTGCAATCAGTCACACTCTCTTTCGCCGCCTTCTCGCCGCCCGGAGGCGAGGGCGGACGCTCCGTCCAGTCCATCGCGATCTATGTCGCGCTGGGGCTCACGCTCTTCACCATCCTCTTCGGCACGCGCAATCTCGACGCGAACGAGCGGCATCACGGCGTGGTCATCGCCATCGCGCTCGAGGCGGTGGTGAAGCTGTTGGCGCTGATCGCGGTCGGCATCTTCGTCGTCTGGGGCCTCGAAGGGGGGCTCGCGGCGACGCTCGCGCGCATCGACGCGTCGCCCATCGCCGATTTCGACGTCTCGGGCAGCCGCTGGACCGCGCTCACTCTCCTGTCGGCGGCGGCGTTCCTCTGCCTGCCGCGCATGTTTCAGGTCATGGTGGTCGAGAACGAGGACGAAGGGCACCTGCGCACCGCTGCCTGGGCCTTTCCGCTCTATCTCATGCTGATCAGCCTTTTCGTCGTGCCGATCGCCGCCGTGGGCCTCGACATCATGCCCTCCGGCTCGAACCCCGATCTCTACGTCCTGAAACTTCCCCTGCTGGCCGGGCAGGACGGTCTGGCGATCCTGTCGTTCCTCGGCGGCTTTTCCTCGGCGACCTCGATGGTGATCGTCGCGGCCATCGCGCTTTCGACGATGGTATCGAACCATATCGTCATGCCGATCTGGCTGCGCGCCACGGGCGGCGCCGCGATGATGTCGGGCGATGTGCGCCATGTCGCGCTTCTGGCGCGGCGCCTGTCCATCGGCGGCGTCATCATGCTGGGCTATCTCTATTTCCGCATCTCGGGCGGCGGCACGGCGCTGGCCGCCATCGGCCTCGTCGCCTTCGCGGGGGTCGCGCAATTCCTGCCGGCGCTGATGGGCGGGCTGATCTGGCGCGGCGCCACGCGTAACGGCGCGCTGGCGGGGCTGGCCGTCGGGTCCGTCCTGTGGATCTACTGCCTTTTCCTGCCGAGCTTCGGCCCCGGCGTCGTCCTGCCGCAACACGTTTTCGACCAGGGGCTCTTCGGCCTTTCGTGGCTGCGCCCGCAGGCGCTTTTCTGGACCGCCGGAATGGATCCGCTGGTGCATGCGGTGATGTGGTCCGTGGGCCTCAACACCGCCGCCTTCTGCGCCGTGTCGATCCTCAGCTTTCCGCGCCCGGTCGAGCGGCTGCAGGGCGCGCAATTCGTCAATGTTTTCGAGCATTCGCGCGGCCCCGGCACATGGAGCGGCGGGCGCGGGCAGTCCGAGGATCTGCTCATCATGGCGCAGCGCATCATGGGCGCCGCCGAGGCGCAGGAGCTTTTCTCGCGCGCCGCGCGCCGGCAGGGCCTCAGCGGATATTTGCCCGAGCCTTCGCCCGAATTTCTAGAATGGCTCGAACGGCGCCTCTCCGGCTCGGTCGGCGCCGCCACGGCGCATGCGATGATCTCGCAGATCGTCGGACGCGCGACCGTCTCCGTCGAGGATCTTCTGGCCGTGGCCGACGAGACCGCGCAGATCATGGAATATTCGAACCAGCTCGAGGCGAAATCCGCCGAGCAGGCCCGCACCGCGCGCCAGCTGCGCGAGGTGAACGAGAAGCTCACGCGCCTTTCGGTGCAGAAGGACGGTTTCCTGAGCCAGGTCAGCCACGAGTTGCGCACGCCCATGACGTCGATCCGCGCCTTCTCGGAAATCCTGCGCGATGGCGGTCTCGGCGCCGAGGAGCAGCAGAAATACGCGTCGATCATCCATGCCGAGTCGCTGCGCCTGACGCGGCTTCTGGACGATCTGCTGGACCTGTCGGTGCTGGAGTCGGGCCAGGTGGTGCTGAACGCGCAGACCGGCACGCTGGCCGAGGTGCTGGACCGGGCGGTCGCCGCCGCCGTGGGCAGCGGCCCCGGCGCCGCGCAGCCCGGCGCGCCGGGCGATCTGCGCATTCAGCGCGACCCTGGCGCCGAGGCGGTGCGGCTCAACACCGATATGGATCGACTGGCGCAGGTCTTCATCAATCTCATCGCCAATGCACGCAAATATTGCGACGCCGCAAGCCCTCTGCTGCGCGTGCGCACTGAGATGGGCGAGGCGGGCCTCACGGTGGATTTCATCGACAACGGCACCGGCATTCCCCTTCAGGACGAGGCGCTCATCTTCGAGAAATTCTCGCGGCTCGGGGCGTCGAGCGCGCCGGGCGCGGGGCTGGGCCTCGCCATCTGCCGCGAGATCATGCACCGGCTGGGCGGGACCATCGTCTATCTGCCGGGGCAGGGCGGTGCGGCCTTCCGCGTGACGCTGCCGCGCGACGCGATCTGAGCGCGGTCGAATCCCGTGCATCCCGAAACCATTTGGTAACCGCGCGCGGGTTACGGTCGGCGCATCCGGCATTCGGCAAGGGACATCGGCGGCGCGCATGACAGCTCAGGGCGGCAATACGGTCATCCATCGCAAGGCGCGCGCCTCGCGCGAGGAATATCAGGCGCGCGCGATGTCCCCGGCCAAGGCGCTGAGGCTGGCGCTTGCGCAGGCATCGGACGGGCTCTTCGCTTTGCCGATGGTCGTGGCGGCGGTCGAGCAGGTGGAAATCTCGCAAACCGCGCTGCGCGCCGAACTGGGCGAGGGCGGCTTGATGGTGCTTCTCGACGGGCCGCGCGGCGCGCGCGGGGCGGTGCGCATCGACCCCGCGATGCTGGCCGCGCTGATCGAGATACAGACGACGGGCCGCATCAGTGGGCGCGGCATGGGCACGCGCGCGGTCACGCGCACCGATGCCGCCATCGCCGCGCCGCTGATCGACGCGGCCCTCGCCGGGGCCGAAGAAAAGCTCACCGGAGAGGCGGAGAGCGAGGCGGAGGCCGCGCCGCATTGGGCTGCGGGCTATCGCTTCGGCGTGATGATGGAGGATGCGCGCGGCATGGCTCTGGCGCTCGGTGCGCCCGCCTTTCATGTCTTTCGCCTCATGGTCGAGCTGGGGGCAGAAGGTCATCCGGGCGCGATCACCTTTCTTCTGCCCGTGCCGGAGGCGCCGCCGCGCCGCGCGGCAGCACATGGCGGCGCGCCGGCCGGCCGCACGCTCGAGCAAAGCGCGATGAACGCGCCGGCGCTCCTCGACGCGGTGCTGGGGCGGGTGAGCCTGCCGCTCGCCAGGGCCTGCGCGCTCGAGGTGGGCGGTCTGCTGCCGCTCGGGGCGGATGCGACGCTCGAGGTGCGGCTCGAAGCGAGCCAGAAACATGTGGTCGCGACGGCCCGGCTCGGCCAGCTCAACGGCGCGCGGGCGGTTCGCCTCATCCCGAGCGCGCCGCAGATCGCCTCGGCGCCGAAAGAGGACGAGGAGGCTGCGCAGCCGCTCGCGCGGATCGCCGCTGTCGCGCAGGCCGCGCCGGAGCCGGGCACGGGACCCGCCGCGCGGCAGGCCGCCGATCAGGGGGCGGCGTGAGGCACCCCGTGCCGATCAGCGCAGGAGGATGCCGACAACCACCATCATGAGCCCGATGACAGACAGGAAAAGCGCGCCCGTATTCACCGGCAGAACCTTTTGCAGAACCTTGCGCATCTCGGCCTCGTCGAGCTTGGCGCGGCGGGCGCGCCAGACGCGCGCGATGCACCAGATCAGACCGGCGAGACCGGCGAGCGACACGGCGGCGCCGGCCCAGATGAGTGTTTCCATGACTGCGCTCCTCGGGTGACGTGGCGGCCCACCGCTGCTTAGCGCGGAGCGGGGCCGAGCTCAAGCCGCCGGGGCTTGCAGCATGGCGGGCCGCGCTGTACTCACCGGCATCTTCTGAGGATGCGGAGTAGTGAAATGAGCGACCAGACCCTTGATGCCAATACCGACGCCAATTACCGCGTCACCGCCGACGAGCTGCGTCAGTTCATCGAGCGGATCGAGCGTCTCGACGCCGAGAAGAAAGACCTCGCCGAGCAGCAAAAAGAGGTGATGGCCGAGGCCAAGGCGCGCGGCTATGACACCAAGGTCATGCGCAAGGTCATCGCCCTGCGCAAGCGCGACAAGGACGACATCGCCGAGGAAGAGGCGGTGCTCGAGATGTACAAGGAAGCGCTCGGCATGGTCTGAGCGCCCGCGGCGCATCAGGCGGGGACGGCGTCCTCGCCATCGCCCTGCCGCGCCCTGGGCGCGGTCAGGCCCCCAGCGACGATGACGAGCCCGGCGATATCCTCGCCGGCATCCTTGCGCAGAACCGCCTCCGCGATCTCCACCGACACGAAGCCCGCCGCGCGCAGGATCGCCTCGACATGTGCGCGCGCATGGGCGAAACGGCGGCTTGCGCGCAGCGTGAGCGGCGCCTCGCCGGGCTGGCACGCCTCGACGGTGAAGGCGAGCACCCCGCCCGGCGCGAGCGCGCCCGCGCACCAGCCGATGATCCGTTCGAGCGCGCCGAGATAGGTGAAGACATCGGCGGCGAGGATCAGATCATAGCGCTCGGGACCGGCGCCGAGCCTGCCCAGATCCCGCCGCTCGAGCCGGTCGTAGATGCCCTTGGCGGCAGCCTCCCGCAGCATGCCTTCGGAGATGTCGCAGCCGCCCAGCCAATCGCAGATGTCGCGGACGGCAAGACCTGCCAGCCCCGTGCCGCAGCCAAGATCGAGCGCGCGCGCATAGCGCCGTGCCGGACCGCCGAGCGCCGCGCGCAGAAGCTCGGGCGCGCGGTAGTCGAGCCTGCCGACGAGCGCGTCCTCGAAACCCGGCGCGTATTGATCGAAAAGCGCCTCGACGAAGGCGGCCGGCATCGTTTCGGTGAGCGGGACACGGCGCGCGAGATCGCGCTTCGGCCCCGCGCCGAGCCGGTCCGCCGGGTCCGCCGCGAGCGCCGCGTCCCAGGCCGCGATGGCGTCGGCGGCGCGCCCCGCCGCCTCGCACCATTCGCCGAGCCGGAACCAGCCCGCGGCCCAGCCGGGCGCGAGGCGCAGCGCGCCGTGCAAAAGCTCGGCGGCCGCGTCGAGATCGCCGGCCTCGGCCAGCGCCTCGGCATAGTCGAGCCTCCTGTCGACGATGAGATCGCCCGAGGACCAGAGCCGTGCCGTCATGTGGGAAGAACTTTCGAGAGGGTGCACCGCCTGTCGATGCGCCGCGCGATTAGGGCATTCGCGCGTGCCGCGTCAAGAGGGCACGCGCCCCCAACAAGAAGGGCCGCGCGGTTGCCCGCGCGGCCCTCGAATGCTCACCGATGCGCCGGGTCAGGCGTCGTCGTCGCTCTCGTCGTTGCGCGAGCGGTCGACCGCCTCGGCCAGGTCCTCGTCGTCCGACGCGGCCGAGCCGATATCGTCGAAAAGCTCGGCGATCTCGAAATCGGCTGCCGCTTCTTCCTCGGCGGCCAGTTCCTGGATCGACTTGCCCGAGGCCTGCAATTCGGCCTCTTCGACCGAGCGCGCGACGTTCAGCGTCACGGTCGCCTCGACTTCGGGGTGCAGCGAGATGTGGATCTGGTGCAGGCCCAGTTCTTTGATCGGCTTGCCCAGCGAGACCTGCTTGCGGTCGACCGAGAAGCCGCCTTCGCCGGCCGCATCGGCGGCGTCGCGCGTGGTGACCGAGCCGTAGAGCGCGCCCGAATCGGCGGCCTGGCGAATCACGATGAACTGCTGGCCGTCGAGCTTGGCGGCGAGCGCCTCGGCTTCCTTGCGGGTCTCGAGGTTCTGCGCCTCGAGATGCGCCTTGCGCGCCTCGAAATCGGCGATGTTGCGCTCGGAGGCCGACAGCGCCTTGCGCTGGGGCAGCAGGTAGTTGCGTGCGAAGCCGGGCTTCACGTCGACGACGTCGCCCATCTGGCCCAGCTTGGCCACACGCTCGAGAAGGATAACTTGCATTGTCTTACTCCTTACTTGACGGCGTAGGGCAGCAGGGCGAGGAAGCGGGCGCGCTTGATCGCACGGGCCAGCTCACGCTGCTTCTTGGCCGAGACGGCGGTGATGCGCGAGGGCACGATCTTGCCGCGCTCGGAGATGTAGCGCTGCAGGAGGCGGGTATCCTTGTAGTCGATCGCAGGTGCGTTCTCGCCCGAGAAGGGGCAGACCTTACGGCGACGGAAAAACGGTTTGGTAGCCATGGTTTATGTCCTTTTTCTCAGGCGTTGATCAACGGCGCTCGCGGCGCTCGGACCGCTCGTCGCGCTTCTGCATCTGGACCGACGGAAGCTCCTTGTGCTCCTCGACCTTGATGGTCAGCGTGCGCATGACGTCGTCATGCAGGCGCATCAGACGCTCCATTTCCTGCACGGCTTCGGACGGCGCGTCCGAGCGCAGGAAGGCGTAGTGGCCCTTGCGGTTCTTGTTGATCTTGTAGGCCATCGTCTTGACGCCCCAGTACTCGTGATCGACGAGCTTGCCGCCGTTATCGGCGAGCACGGTGCCGAAATGTTCGATGAGGCCCTCGGCCTGTGCGCTGGACAAATCCTGGCGCGAGATGAAGACATGCTCGTAAAGGGGCATGTTGGATCCACTTCTATCAAGGCGCATTTCATAGGCGGGGCAAGTCGTTTCGCGGCCCCACCACGAGAGACTGCGCGGTTCATGCGTATCTGCGAAACGAGGGCGAGCCATACAGCCATCGGCCCCAAGGCGCAAGGGCGCATGGCCGCCTTGATGGCGCGTTTCCGGAGCGGGGCGGCGACGCATCATGACCGTGTCACCGATTCATCCCGCGCTCGCCCCTCATCCGCCCCAATCACGCCCGATTTGCAAGCGATCCATTAACCAAGCCGGAGCCGATCCGAGAGGTCCGGTCCGGAACGGCCAATCGGCGCGAGGGGCGCGCCGTATCAGGGCCGAGCTAGCGAAGGGGCGACACCGATGACATCACTTCCCGACACGTTCATGCCCGAGGGGCCGCTGCGCCATCAGCGCAGCATTCCGGTTCACCATATCGAAACGCACGGACCGGGCGCGCTGCGCCGGATCGGTCTGCGCTGCGCGGCTGTGGCGCTCCTGATCGCGGCGACGGGTCTCTGGCTCGTTCCGGTCGTCGAGGGCGACGCGATGATGCAGCTTTTCAAGCTGGCCTTCTCGGCGGCGCTGGCGCTCTTGGGGGTGATGCTGCTGACCGCGCCGCGCGAGGCCACCGGCCCCGAGGTGCAGATCAGCCCGTCCCTGCGGCGCATGACCATCATCGAGCGCGGTGAGCGGGGCCAGGTGCGCTCGGAAGTCACGCATGACATCGACACTCTGGGCGAGATCGTGCTGCGCGACGGGCTCTTCACCGCGCATTGCCAATCGGGCGCGGCGCTGGTCACGGTGCCGGTCACGGATCCGCGCATCGAAGCCGCGCTGCGCGAGATGCTGGGCGCCCGCGCGGCTGCCTGAACGCACATTGCGGGGCGCCGCCACGCGCCCCGCGCCACGGCTGCGGAGGCCCGGCAAATCTGCGCCGATCCACACGCAGTGTTGAATTCTGCGCAATTGCCTTGTTTCGCGATTGAGATACCTCTGGGCGCAGTGACGTATAACCCAGAGGAGACAGACCCCATGAAAGCATCCCTTTTCGCAGCCGCCGCGACCGCCGCCGCCCTCGGCGCCACCGCCGCAAGTGCCGAGCCCGTGGCCTACACGCTCGATCCGAGCCACAGCCAGGTGATGTTCACCTACGACCACCTCGGCTATTCGACGACCTACAACATGTTCGCCGGCTGGGAAGGCCAGATCATGTTCGACAAGGAAAACCCCGCGAATTCCTCGGTCGAGGTGTCGATCCCTCTCAAGTCGCTCTACACCGGCTGGGAAGCGCGCTTCGAGCATTTCATGAAGGATGACTTCTTCGGCGCCGAGGACGGCGATCTGGTGACGTTCAAATCGACCGCGATCGAGGTGACGGGCGACGACACCGCGATCATCACCGGCGATCTGACGATGAACGGCATCACCAAGTCGGTGCAGCTCGAGACCGAGCTGAACCTCGATGGCCAGCACCCGATGCAGAACAAGGCATGGCTCGGCTTCGATGCGGAAACCAAGATCCTGCGCTCCGATTTCGGCGTCGGCGCCTTCGCGCCCAATGTCTCGGACGAGCTGGATGTCGAAATCTCGATCGAGGCCGGCATCGCCGAGTGATGCTCTACATGCGTTGACGAAGAGGCCCGCGCCCCCGCAATAGGGCGCGGGCCTTTTTATTGGGCGGTGCCTTCGGTTGCGGCGCTGGTCTCGTCGCCGCCTTCCGCGCCGCGTGTGGCGGTGAGTTGCCAGTCGATGCGCACCTCATGGGCGAGGGTGCTTTCGTCCGTGGTGCCGGTGCCGACGTTGAACGTCATCCGGTTCACGGCAAGCCCGCCCGACGCCTCGGCGCGGTCGCCGTCGAGCGCGAGGTCGACGGGCATGCTCACCGGGGCGGATTGATCGCGGATGCGCAGCGTGCCCTCGGCGGTCAGAGCTTCGCCCGACTCCACTAGGTCGGCCTCGAAGACGGCGGTGGGAAAGTCTTCCGCCGCGAAGAAATCGGCGCCCATCGCCTGCCCGGTCACGCTGCCGAGCGTGAGCGACGGGATCGAGACGGTCACCTTGACGTCGCCGTGCCGGCCCTCGGCATCCGCTTCGGGATCATAGGTGATTTCGGCTGTCCAGTCGGCGAAGCTGCCCGTCACGTCCGAGCCGTTCTGCACGATGGTGATCGAGAGGCTTCCTTCCTCGACCTGCCATTCGCTGCTGACCTCCGCGAGCGCCTCGGCGCGTGCGCCGTCCTCGGGGCTGAGCCAGCCCGCCCAGGCCCCGCCTCCGAGCGCGGCGGCCCAGACGGCGAGGGCGGCCAGAACGGGCAGGGCGTGGCCCGGCTGCGTCTCGGTCGGCAGGGCGGTCAGATGACCCGGCAGCATGCGACGCAACGTGGCGTCGCGGTCGACGATGTGATGCTTGAGCGCGCCCGCGACATGCAGCGCGATGGACCCGGCCAGCACCCATTGCAGGATGAAATGCACGGCGCCCGTCACCTCGGCCACGGCGGGGTCCTTGGGAACGAAGGGCAGGCCCTGCCCGAACGGCCACCAGATCGGCGCATAGCCCGTGGTCGAGGCGTGATGCACCCAGCCGCTGAGCGGAACGAGCACGAGCGAGCCGTAGAGAAGCCAATGCACCGTCTCGGCCAGCCGCGCCTCGAGCGGCTTGTCGCCGTTGAGCAGCTTGGGCTTGGGCTGCGAGACGACCCAGAGGATGCGCAGGAGCGCCACTGCGAAAATGGCGATGCCGAGCGTCTTGTGAATGGAAAAGAGCGTCTTGGCCCAGGCGATCATGGCGTCGCTCGCCGTGATGTCGGGCGCCTCGATGCGGTGCGCAAGCTCGCTCGCCACCCAGCCGAGCGGAAACATCGACAGGATCATCAGCGCGATGGTCCAGTGAAAGAACTTGGTGACGCTGCCATAGCTCGTCGCGGTGTTGCCGAAGGGCATTTCGAGGATCCTCTCGCTGTCGTGGCTGGCGCGAAACCTAGCCCATCTCGGGGGGGCTGCAATCCTGCGGCGCCGCACAGAAGGTCTGCGCCATTGCCTCGCGCGGCCTTGCGCGTTATCCGTCCGGTCATTGAGTTAAGGAGGGCCAGCATGGGCCGAGCATTCATTTTTCCGGGGCAGGGCGCACAGACCATCGGCATGGGCCGCGCGCTGGCCGAGGCCTATCCGGCGGCGCGCGACGTCT
Source organism: Roseovarius aquimarinus (assembly GCF_043661195.1). Classification (NCBI taxonomy): domain Bacteria; kingdom Pseudomonadati; phylum Pseudomonadota; class Alphaproteobacteria; order Rhodobacterales; family Roseobacteraceae; genus Roseovarius; species Roseovarius aquimarinus. Next base: position 289,253 of record NZ_JBIHMM010000002.1, on the reverse strand, counting down.
TCGACGAGGTGGACGACGCGCTGGGCGAGGCGCTGTCGGCGCTCATCTGGGACGGCGATCAGGACACGCTGACCCTGACGCAGAACGCGCAGCCCGCGCTTATGGCGACCTCCCTCGCCGCGCTGCGCGCCCTCGAGGCCGAGGGCGTCACGCTGGATGCCGCGCAATTCGTCGCCGGCCATTCGCTGGGCGAATATTCCGCGCTCGCCGCCGCCGGTGCGCTCAGCGTGGCGGACACGGCGCGGCTTTTGCGCATCCGGGGCCGCGCCATGCAGGAGGCCGTTCCCGTGGGCGTCGGCGCCATGGCCGCCATTCTGGGTCTCGATTTCGAAGCCGTGACCGCGCTCGCGCGCGATGCCGCCGAGGGCGATGTCTGCCAGGCTGCCAACGACAACGATTCGGGGCAGGTCGTCGTCTCGGGGCACAAGGCCGCCGTGGAGCGCGCCGTCGACATGGCCAAGGCGCGCGGCGCCAAGCGCGCGATGCTGCTGCCGGTCAGCGCGCCCTTCCACTGCGCCCTGATGCAACCCGCCGCCGAGGTGATGCGCGAGGCGCTGGAAGAGGTCGCGATGGACGCGCCCGCCATGCCGCTCGTCGCCAATGTGCGCGCCGAGGCCGTGAGCGCGCCCGAAGAGATCCGCGCCCTGTTGGTGAGCCAGGTCACCGGCTCCGTGCGCTGGCGCGAGAGCGTCGGCTACATGGCGCGGCAGGGTGTGAGCGAGACATGGGAGATCGGTGCGGGCAAGGCCCTTTCGGGAATGGTTCGCCGGATCGAGAAGGATATCGCGGTGCGCAACATCGGCACGCCTGAAGAGGCCGCGGCGGCGGCTGCCGCACTGCAAGAGAATTGAGAGGAATTCGAGATGTTTGATCTGACAGGCAAAACCGCGCTGGTGACCGGCGCATCGGGCGGGATCGGCGGCGAGATCGCCCGCGCCCTTCACGCGGCGGGCGCCACCGTCGGCCTCAGCGGCACGCGCACCGAGCCGCTCGAGGCGCTGGCGAAGGAGCTGGGCACGCGCGCGCATGTCCTGCCGTGCGATCTGTCGAACAAGGAGGCCGTCGAGGCGCTGCCGAAACAGGCGATCGAGGCGATGGGCGGGCTCGATATCCTCGTCAACAATGCCGGGATCACGCGCGACCAGATCTTCATGCGCATGTCGGACGACGAATGGCAAAGCGTGCTCGACGTGAACCTGACCAGCACCATGCGCCTCTGCCGCGCCGTGATGCGCCCGATGATGAAGGCGCGCTGGGGCCGGATCATCAACATCAGCTCCATCGTTGGCGCGACGGGCAATCCGGGGCAAGCCAATTACGCGGCCTCGAAGGCCGGTGTCGTCGGCATGACCAAGTCCATCGCCTACGAGGTGGCCAGCCGCGGCATCACCGCCAACGCCATTGCCCCCGGCTTCATCGCCACGGCCATGACCGACAAGCTGACCGACGATCAGAAAGCCAAGATCAACGGGCAGATTCCCGCCGCCCGCATGGGCGAGCCTTCCGAGATCGCGGCCGCCGTGCTCTATCTCGCCAGCACCGAGGCGGGCTATGTCACGGGCAGCACGCTGCACGTCAACGGCGGCATGGCGATGCTCTAGAACGGGGCCTCGCGCGGGGCGGCGAAAACATTTGCCTCGCGCGCGCCATATGCTATAGGCGGCGCAGATTCAGCGGGCGGTCGCAAATCGCGGTCCCTGACGCAGCGCCATCTTGGGCATTGACATAAAGCCCGCGACGGGCACCATTCACGCCGACACCCGCAAGACGGGCGGGGGCAAAATCGGGCCGAGGCGCCCATCGAAAAAACAAGGATTATGACATGAGCGATATCGCAGACCGCGTGAAGAAGATCGTAGTCGAGCATCTGGGCGTCGAAGAGGACAAGGTCGTCGAGAACGCTTCCTTCATCGACGATCTGGGCGCCGACAGCCTCGACACGGTCGAGCTGGTCATGGCCTTCGAGGAAGAGTTCGGCATCGAGATCCCCGATGACGCCGCCGAGAACATCCAGACCTTCGGCGACGCGGTGAAGTTCATCAAGGAAGCCTCCTGATATCGCGGCAGCGCCGGGCCTGTCGGGCCACGGCGCCGAGCCACCGAAAAAAGGGCGCGAGGAGTTCATCCTCGCGCCCTTTCTCCATCCGGGAGGCCTGACCCAGGCGCCCGCGCGGCTTAATTCCAGAAGCCTTCATCGACGCTGGGCAGCTCTTCCATTTCCTCCTCGTTCATGCGGGTGAGCAGAACGATTTCCGTGTCATCGACCGGCACGAGGCGGATGTCATCCACCGCGATCATCACGTGCTTGTCGGCCACGCCCAGAAAGCCGCCGACTTCGGCCACGACGCCCTGCATCTGGCCGCCTTGATCCAGAACGACGTCCTCGATCTCGCCGATCTCGTTCCAATCGGCACCGATATCGGCGTAATCCGCGCCGCTCCAGCCTTCGTCATTGGCCGCGTCAGACGTGTAGATCGCGCCGCCGGTGATGTCGCGGGTGCGGATCAGATCGCCCTGCATCGCGGACATGTCGGCGCTGTTTTCCGCCGCCGTCCGCATCGTGCCGTCTTGCGCCATCGCGCCGCCTGCGGCGACGGTGAGGGCCATTGCGCTCGCTGTCAGGAATTTCATCTCTGTCTCTCCTTTCGGTGCGTTGCGTCCACGGGGCCAACGGGTGCGTTGGGGCGAGGTTCCATGTTCGGTGCGCCCGCCCGGGGAGAAATCGCGTCCAAGGGCGGCCATGGCCGCATAAGGCGCGACGAGTGCCGATTTGGGACGCTCCGCACCGCACCGCGCCATGCGAGAAAAGCAGCGGGGCGACTCGCCTCTGGCGCTATTTTCGGGAGAGCCGACATGATCATCTATCCTACGCTCGAGTTGCTGGACGGCAAATGCGTCACGCTGCGGCGCGGTGAATTGCGCGATCCGGTCCTGTGGCACCGCGAGCCGCTCGACGTGGTGCGCGGCTGGGCGCGCGAGGGGGCGAGTTGGGTGCATGTGACGGACCTCAACGGGCTGCGCGGCGACGGCGACAACACGGCCCTGCTCGAGGAAATCATCCGCAGCGCCGGCGTTCCGGTGCAAATGGGGGGCGGGTTCCGCACCCAGCGGCAGGTCGAGACATGGCTCGACAAGGGCGCGGGCCGCATCGTCGCCAGCACCATGGCGGCACAAAGCCCGATGCTGCTGCGCGAATTGGCCAAGTTCTATCCCGACCAGATCGTCATGGCGCTCGACGTGCATGACGGCCATGTCGTGACCGACGGCTGGCGCGAGCGGTCGAGCTTCTCGCCCGCCTCCTTCCTCGAAGCCTTCGAGGCCGATCCGCTCGCGGGCATCATCGTGACCGATGTGGGCGGCATGATCGGCGATGGCGACGGCGCGCTCGGCGTCATCACGGGCCTTGCCGCGCAGACGCGTCATTCGGTGATCGCACGCGGCACGGTGCGCAGCGTCGACGACGTGGCGCGGCTGCGCTACGTGCCCAACATCGCGGGCACGATGATCGGGCAGGCGCTGATGTCGCGCGATGTGGATCTGGCCGAGGCGATCGGCATCGCCGCCGCCCCGCTCGAACCGGTGGCCCCCTTCCAGTAAGCCTAGCCCGCGGCCCGGCGAGGCGCCGCTGCCCAAGGGGCCGCGCGCCGAGCCCGGTCTTGCCCCCCGGCCCAAGAAAAGGGTATGAGCAGCGGAAAAGAATTTCGTGGAAAGGGGCAGCAGATGCGCCGTGTCGTCGTAACAGGCCTTGGACTGGTCACACCGCTTGCCTCGGGCGTCGAGGAAACCTGGAGCCGCCTTCTGGACGGCCAATCGGGGGCCGGACCCATCACGCGGTTCGATCCGGTCAACGTGCAGACCAAATACGCCTGCGAAGTGCCGCTCGGCGACGGAACGGACGGCACCTTCAATGCCGACGCCTACATGGAGCCGAAGGAGCGCCGCAAGGTCGACGACTTCATCCTCTACGGGGTCGCCGCCGCGCAACAGGCGGTCGAGGATGCGTGCTGGATGCCCGAGGACGAGGAGGCGCGCGAGCGCACCGGCGTCATGATCGGCTCGGGCATCGGCGGTCTGCGCTCGATCGAGGAGACGACGCTCATCATCCGCGACAAGGGTGTGCGGCGCGTGTCGCCCTTCTTCATTCCCGGCGCGCTCATCAACCTCATCTCGGGGCAGGTGGGCATCCGCTACGGCTTCAAGGGTCCGAATCATTCGGTCGTCACCGCCTGCTCGACCGGCGCGCATGCCATCGGCGATGCCGCGCGTCTCATCATGTTCGGCGATGCCGACGTGATGATCGCGGGCGGCGCCGAGGCGGCGATCTGCGAGATCGGGATCGCGGGCTTCAACGCCTGCAAGGCGCTCTCCACCAAACGCGCGGACGATCCCAAGGCCGCGAGCCGGCCCTATGACACCGACCGCGACGGCTTCGTCATGGGCGAGGGCGCGGGCATCGTCGTGCTCGAGGAATACGAGCACGCCAAGGCGCGCGGCGCCAAGATCTATGCCGAGGTTCTGGGCTATGGCCTCTCGGGCGACGCCTATCACATCACCGCGCCCAGCGAGGACGGCGATGGCGGCTTCCGTGCGATGAAGATGGCTCTGGGCCATGCGGGCCTCGATCCCGCGCAGGTCGATTACATCAACGCGCATGGCACCTCGACGATGGCCGACACGATCGAATTGAAGGCGGTCGAGCGGCTTCTGGGCGACGCGGCCTCGAAGGCGACGATGAGCTCGACGAAATCCGCGACGGGGCACCTTCTGGGCGCGGCGGGCGCGATCGAGGCGATCTTCTCGATCCTGGCGATCCGCGATCAGGTGGCCCCGCCCACCATCAACCTCGACAATCCGGCGGTGGAAACCCCGCTCGACCTCGCGCCGAACAGGAAGGTCGCACGCGAGGTGAAGGTGGCGCTCTCGAACAGCTTCGGCTTCGGCGGAACGAATGCGAGCGTCTGCTTCGGTGCGCTCCGCTGATGTGGCGCAATATCGCTTCCTCCGCGCTCAGCTTTCTAGTCGTGGTCGTCTTTCTGCTCGGCGGCGTCATCGTCTGGGGGCAGAACACCTATAACTCGGCGGGCCCGTCGGACGCGCCGGTCTGCCTGCGGGTCGATCGCGGCGCATCCATGCGCGACGCGTCGGCCAGCCTCGCCGAACAGGGCGCGATCTCGAGCCCGGTGATTTTCCGCATCGGCGCCGATTACGCCGGCAAGTCGGGCGATCTGAAGGCCGGAAGCTGGCTCATCCCCGAGGGCGCGACGATGGGCGAGATCACCCGCATCATCACCCGCGGCGGCGCCAGCACCTGCGGCACCGAAATCGTCTATCGCATCGGCGTCAACGATCAGGAAGTCGAGCTGCGCGAGCTCGATCTCGAGACGAACCGATATGTCGAGAAGGCCGCCTATGATCTGGCCGAGGAGGAGGCGCCCGCCGTCTTCGAGGAGGTGCGCGGCCAGGCCGACACCCGTTTCCGCGTCGCCGTGGCCGAGGGCACGACGAGCTGGCAGGTCGTCGAGGGGCTGAAATCCGTCGATGTGCTGGAGGGCGAGGTCGCGGAGGTTCCCGCCGAGGGAACGCTCGCGCCCGACAGCTACGAGGTGGCGCGCGGCGATACCCGCGCGAGCCTGATCGAGCGCATGACCGAGGCGCAGGAGGTCATCGTCGCCGCCGCCTGGGCGAGCCGTGCCGAGGGTCTGCCGCTCGAGAACGAGGACGAATTGCTGATCCTCGCGTCGATCATCGAGAAGGAAACCGCCGTCGCCGAAGAGCGCCGGCAGGTGGCGAGCGTCTTCGAGAACCGCCTGCGCCGGGGCATGCGCCTTCAGACGGACCCGACGGTGATCTACGGCATCACCGAGGGCAAAGGCGTTCTTGGCCGGGGCCTGCGCGCGAGTGAGCTGCGCGCCGCGACGCCCTGGAACACCTATGTCATCGAAGGCCTTCCGCCGACGCCCATCGCCAATCCGGGCCGCGCCAGCATAGAGGCGGCGGTCGATCCGGCGGTCACGGACTACGTCTTCTTCGTGGCCGACGGCACCGGGGGGCATGCCTTCGCCGAGACGCTGGACGAGCACAACGCCAATGTCGCGCGCTGGCGCGCCATCGAGGCCGAGCGCAACCAGACGGAGTGAGCCGGACGCGCTGCGGCGAATGGGCGCTTGACCGCCCTGCGCGCGGGGGTCAAGAACGGGCCGCGATCCCGACCCGACCGACAGGAGCGAGCCATGGCCCGAAGCGGAGCAAGCAGCGCGGAACTGCGTGATCGAGACCCCTCGAAGCGCATCGGTGCGCTCGCTGCGCTCGGCCCGTTTCTCATGCCCTACAAAGCGCTCATGGCCGCCGCCGGTCTCGCGCTTTTCCTGACGGCGGCCGTGTCGCTGACGCTGCCGCTGGCCGTGCGCCGGGTGATCGACAATTTCAGCGTCGAGAACGGCGAGATCCTCGATCGCTATTTCATGGGTGCGCTGATAATCACCGCGCTGCTCGCCATCGGCACGGGCCTGCGCTATGCGCTTGTGACCAAGCTGGGCGAGCGGGTGGTGGCCGATATCCGCCGCGCCGTTTTCGACCGTGTGATCGCCATGAGCCCGGTCTTTTTCGAGCGCATCATGACCGGCGAGGTGCTGAGCCGGATCACGACCGACACGACGCTGATCCTCAGCGTGATCGGCTCGTCCATCTCGATCGCGCTGCGCAACGCGCTCATCTTCGTGGGGGGGCTCGCGCTGATGCTGGCGACCTCGCCCAAGCTGACGGGGCTGGTGCTGCTGATCGTGCCGCTCATCATCGTTCCCATCATGACGCTGGGCCGCAAGCTGCGGCGCCTCAGCCGCGACAATCAGGACTGGATCGCCGAAAGCTCGGGCAAGGCGTCCGAGGCGCTGCTGAGCGTGCAGGCGGTGCAGGCCTTCACCCACGAGACCGCGACCCGCGCGGATTTCGCAGACGCGACCGAGCGCAGCTATGCCTCCGCGCGCGAGCGCATCCGCGTGCGCGCGATGATGACGGTGATCGTGATCTTCCTCGTCTTCACCGGCGTCGTCTGCGTCCTCTGGATCGGGGCGCGCGACGTGCGCGGCGGCGACATGAGCGCGGGCTCGCTGGTGCAGTTCGTTATCTATTCCGTGATGGTCGCGGGCGCCGTGGGCGCGCTTTCGGAGATCTGGGGCGAGCTTCAGCGCGCGGCGGGCGCGACCGAGCGCCTGGTCGAGCTTCTCAACAGCGACGATCCGGTGCAGGATCCCGCGGCGCCCGCGGCGCTGCCCGCGCGCGTGACGGGCGATATCCGCTTCGAGGGCGTCGATTTCGTTTATCCCGCGCGGCCCGACGTGCCGGCGCTTCACGGCTTCGATCTGCATATCGAGGCGGGTGAGACGGTGGCGCTCGTCGGCCCCTCGGGGGCGGGCAAGACGACGGTGATCCAGCTTCTCCAGCGGTTCTACGATCCGGTCGCGGGGCGGGTGCTGCTCGACGGCGTCGCGCTCTCGGACATGCGGCGCGATGCCTTTCGCCGCGTGATGGCGCTCGTGCCGCAGGACCCGGTGATCTTCGCCGCCACGGCGCGCGAGAACATCCGCTTCGGGCGGCTCGATGCGAGCGATGCCGAGGTCGAGGCCGCCGCGCGCACCGCCGCCGCGCATGATTTCATCATGAACCTGCCGGAAGGCTATGACAGTCAGGTGGGCGAGCGTGGCGTGATGCTTTCGGGCGGGCAGAAACAGCGTATCGCCATCGCCCGCGCGATCCTGCGCGACGCGCCGGTCCTGCTGCTCGACGAGGCGACGAGCGCGCTCGATGCCGAGAGCGAACGCGCGGTGCAGGAGGCGGTGGACCTTCTGGCCAAGGGCCGCACCACGATCATCGTCGCGCATCGCCTCGCCACGGTGAAGAAAGCGGGCCGCATCGTCGTAATGGAGGCGGGCCGCATCGTCGCGACCGGCACCCATGACAGCCTCGTGGCCGAGGACGGCCTTTATGCGCGGCTCGCGCGGCTCCAATTCACCGGCAGCGCCTGACCTCGGCGGCCGAGCCATGAGTATTTTCGCCAAGATGAACCCGGGGCGGTGCGCGCCGGGTCTGGCAGCGGCGCGGCGGGGCTGGTAGAGTCGGCTGCATGAAAATAGCCACCGCCGCATACCCGCTCGATCCGCTGCCCGACTGGGCAGCGTTCAAGACCAAGCTGACCGACTGGGTGGCGAATGCCGCCGGGCAGGGGGCGGAGCTTCTGGTCTTCCCCGAATATGGCGCGCTCGAGCTGTCGATGCTCGCGGGGCCGGACGTGGCGGGCGATCTCGAGGGGTGCTTGCGGGCGACATCGGACCTGATGGGCGATGTCGACGATCTTCACGCCGATCTCGCGGCGCGCTACGGCGTCCATATCCTCTCGGCCTCTGCGCCGGTCTTCGACGAGGCCTTCGGCGCGCGCCCGGTCAACCGCACGACCCTCTTCGCCCCCGGCGGCGGGCGCGGCGTTCAGGACAAGCAGATCATGACCCGCTTCGAGCGTACGCCCTGGGACGTGGTGGGCGGCGGCAACCTTCGGGTCTTCGACACCGCGCTGGGCAAGATCGCGATTCTCATCTGCTATGACAGCGAATTCCCGCTCCTCGCCCGCGCCGTGAGCGAGGCCGAGCTTCTGCTGGTCCCGTCCTGCACCGACACGCTGGCCGGCTACAGCCGGGTGCGCATCGGCTCGATGGCCCGCGCGCTCGAGGCGCAATGCGTGAGCGTCATGTCCTCGCTCGTGGGCGAAGCGCCCTGGTCGCCCGCCGTGGACGTCAATGTCGGCATGGGCGGCATCTTCGGGCCGCCCGATCACGGCTTCCCGCCGACCGGCGTGATCGCCGAAGGCGTGATGAACCGGCCCGGTTGGACCATCGGCGAGGTGGATCTCGCGCGTGTGGCCGATGTGCGGGCCGATGGCGGCGTTCTCAACCGCGCGCATTGGACCGATCAGGCGGGGCGCGAGGGCGCGCCGGCGATGGTCCCGCTGCGCTGAGGCACGCCCCCGCGCCAGGGCGACAATAGCCCTTGAAAAAGACGGGGAATGAGGCCATTTAAGGCGCTGTTCCGCCGCAGCGCGGAAATTACCGCTTTAGGAGACCACATGGCCAAGGAAGATACGCTCGAATTTCCCGGTGTCGTCAAGGAACTCCTGCCGAATGCGACATTCAGGGTCGAGCTGGAAAACGGCCATGAGATCATCGCACATACGGCAGGCAAGATGCGCAAGAACCGCATCCGCGTTCTCGCAGGTGACAAGGTGCAGGTCGAGATGACCCCCTATGATCTGACCAAGGGCCGGATCAACTATCGTTTCAAGTAACGGCCAGGCATCGCTTGGCCGCGCGCGCGATCGCGGCCCGCTTGCGGGCGGGCGGACGCGCGGTGCAGACAGCCCGGGTGCCATGACTGAGACGCCGACCTCCCCCCGCCTCGTCCTCGGCTCGGCCAGCCCGCGCCGCCGCGATCTTCTGGCCCAGATCGGCATCGTGCCCGATGCCATTCGCGCGCCCGAGATCGACGAGACCCCCGCCAAGGCCGAATTGCCGCGTTCCTATTGCATCCGCATGGCGCGCGAGAAGGCGTATGCGCTCCAGGCAGGCGCGGACGAGATCGTCCTCGCGGCCGACACGACCGTCGCGCTCGGCCGCCGCATCTTGGGCAAACCCGCCGATGCCGCCGAGGCCGAGGCGTTTCTGCGCGCCTTGTCGGGGCGCCGCCACAGCGTCATCACCGCCGTCGCGCTGCGCCGGGGCGACCGGCTCTGGCAGCGCGACGTGCTCACCAAGGTGCGCATGAAGCGTCTCTCGGAGGCCGAGATCGCCGCCTATCTCGCGACAGGCGACTGGCAGGGCAAGGCGGGCGGCTATGGCATTCAAGGCCCCGCCGCCGCGTTCATCCCCTGGATCGCGGGCTCGCATGCGGCGGTCGTCGGACTGCCGCTGGCCGAGACCGCCACATTGCTCGCCGCCGCGGGCTGGAGGAAAGACGCATGAGCCGTGAGACCATCGTTCTGGATCATCTCGGCCCGCGCGAGGCCGCCGCGCGCCTCGTCGCCGGCCGGCTCGAGGATGTGCTGATCGACGGGGATGCGCCGCGCGTCGGCACGATCTACCGCGCGATCTGCGAGCGGCCCGTGAAAGGGCAGGGCGGCATGTTCCTGCGCACGCCCGACGGGCCAGCCTTCCTGCGCCAGGTGCGCGGCCTCGCGCCCGGCCAGCCGCTCCTTGTGCAGGTCACCGGGCAGGCCGAGCCGGGCAAGGCACTGCCGGTGACGCAGAAGATCCTCTTCAAGTCCCGCTACGCCATCGTCACGCCCGATGCGCCCGGCCTCAACATCAGCCGCCGGATCAAGGATGACGACCGCCGCGATGTGCTGATCCAGATAGCCCGAAGCGAGATGGAGGGCGCCGAGATGGGCCTCATCCTGCGCTCCTCCTGCCTCGATACCGATGACGGCGAGATCGCAGAGGACATTCGCGCCATGGCCGATCTTGCCGCGACCGTGATGGCCGATGCCGAGGGTGAGGCCGAGGTCCTGCTCGAGGGCGACGGCCCGCACCAGCTCGCCTGGCGCGACTGGAGCGCGCCCGCGGATGTCGTGACCGAGCCGGGCGGCTTCGAGGCCGAGGGCGTGCTCGATCAGCTCGATCTTCTGGCCGGCGCGCATGTGCCGCTGGCCGCGGGCGCCGCGATGTATGTCGAGCCGACCCGTGCGCTCGTCGCCGTCGATGTGAATACCGGCGCAGACACCAGCCCCGCCGCGGGCCACAAGGCCAATCTCGCCGCCGCGCGCGAGCTTCCGCGCCAGCTGCGCCTGCGCGGCCTCGGCGGGCAGATCACGCTCGATCTCGCGCCGATGGCCAAGAAGGACAGGCGCCAGTTCGAGGATGCGCTGCGCGCGGCTTTCCGCGCCGACACGGGCGAGACGGCGCTCGTCGGCTGGACGCCGCTCGGCCATTACGAGCTGCAAAGAAAGCGCGACCGCGCCCCGCTCGAGTGGCCGCTATGAGCTGCCCGATCTGCCGAAAACCCGTGGATCCGGCGCACCGCCCCTTCTGCTCGAAACGCTGCGCCGACCTCGATCTCGCCCGCTGGCTGGGCGGCGGATACGCCATCCCTTCGGACGATCCGGAAGACATCGAAGCCGCGATCGAGGCCGCCGAGGCCGAGCTTCGAAAACAGCGCTGAAAAAGTTGCCAAAGCCTCTGGACAGCGCCTAACCCCTCGCCTAGAACGCCCTCACCCGAACGCCAAGGCGTTCCCGATGCCCGGGTAGCTCAGGGGTAGAGCAGTGGATTGAAAATCCTCGTGTCGGTGGTTCGATTCCGCCCCCGGGCACCACATTAGCAAGCATGAGTTTGACCCTACGAACCTGCGCTCTGTTCTATGGCAATGGTCGATGTGGATACTGGACGCACGCCCTTGCGGACAGCCCCTTGCACCAGTTCAATTGGCGTTCAACCCATGCGCCCTCGCCCCGAGTTTTTCCTTCCATGCGGCTTCTCGGGCGATGATCTCGGTCGGCGACATGTCCGGGGACGCCGTTTCGAGTATCGACACCTGAAAATCGCGCTGATCCGCCGCGAGCGTCGTCAGCTCGCGGTTTCCGCCATGTCCGTTCGACGCGTAGACACTCCAGCGTCCCCAGAAACCGCCGGTGCCATAGGCCGAGCCGACATATTGGCGTCCATCGGGCGTCGCCAGCAGATAGACACCACCAACGCTCGCGAGTGCGCCTTGCCAGCTTTGCGGTAGGAAACGGAGCGAACTCAGATGCTCGTGGAAGCGCGCGAATCCGGGAAACGGCTCCTCGCGCGCATCGAGACGCAACTCGAGAATGTCTTTGTGTTTGCCGTGCGCCCATTGCGACCATGATCGCGTTCCAGCCCCCCAATCGATCAGAATACGCTCGACATAGGGTCGGCACGCGGGGCACCAGGTCAAATCGAAGAGGTCGAGGGCGTCCGGGCTCGACCGCTCCTGTGCGAGCACCTCCGCATCCTGGGCGAGCGGCGGCTCCCTGCGGTCCCAAGGCCGTCGGTTGCGGACCTCCGTGGCGCCGATAAAGAGCGCCGTCGCCCTTCCGTTCAGCACCGGGCCCGCGATGAAGTGACAGGCGTGAGACGGATCCCCACGATAAGGAGAGTTCGCCTGCGTTTGGATCGACGCGAAGCATAGAAACGCGTCGGGTCCGCGCCTCCAACTCCCCGAGCCGCGCGCGTCATGGCGGAGCAGGCGCGTGCGCGCCGGATCGAGTCCGCATCGCTCGAGAAACTCGTGAAATCGAAACACTGGCGATACCTTTCAGCGCGCATGCTTGCCGAAACGCGCCCGAGGGGTCAACGCAGTTGGAGACCTCGAGTGGTCAGGTCATCGCGATGCGCGTGGGTCTCGATCTGGGTGCTCCTCATCTCCGATGCGCTCTCCCACACCGCCTCATCCCCCTGTCACATTCCTGTAGGGAATCACCTGTATCTCTTGTGGAAACGTTTCCACAAGGATCGTGGCATGGATGCTCGCCAGAAAATCACGATCAAGGATGTCGCCCGGCGCGCCGGCTGCGGGATCGCGACGGCGAGCCGTGTGTTGAACCGGTCCGGGCCGGCGAGCGCGGAGGTGCGTGCGCGGGTCGAGAGCGCGGCGGATGCGCTCGGGTTTTCCTTCAGCGCGATGGGGCGGGCCTTGCAGGGCGGACGCAGTATGACCATCGGCTGCCTCGTGCCGTCGCTGGCCAACCCCGTCTTCGCCGAGGCGGTGCAGGGCGTGCAGGAGGCGCTGTCGGGATCGGGCTACCAGCTTCTCATCGCCAGCTCGAATTACGACGGCGAGGCCGACAACGACGCGATCGCGACGCTCGTCGCCAAGGAAGTGGACGGTGTGATCGTCACGATGGTCGCGCCCGAGAAGAGCGCGGCGCTGAGCGACGCGCGCGGCAGGGGGCTGCCGGTGTCGCTGATGTTTCACGACCCGATCGACGGTTTCGTGACCGCCCACGTGGACAATTTCACCGCCGCGCGCGAGGTGGCGCGGCGCTTCGCCGATCTCGGGCACCGGCACACGGCCTTCCTGTCGCTGCGCTTTTCCAGCTCGGACCGCTCGCGCAACCGCTATGCGGGGTTCCGCGCCGAATGCGCGGCGCGGGGTCTGCCGGACCCCGTGCTGATCGAGCTGGGCGAGCTCGAGGCCGACCGGCCCGAGCTCTTGGCGGACAGCTTCGCGTCCCTGAAAGACGTGACGGCGCTTTTCGCGTCGAACGATTTTCTGGCGATCGCGGTGCAGAAGGCCGCCCGGCTGATGGGCAAGAGCGTGCCGCAGGATCTTTCGGTCGTCGGCTTCGACGGGATCGAGATCGGACGGCTTCTCGAGCTGCCGCTCGCCACGATCGAGACGGCCCCGCACGCGATGGGCCGGCAGGCCGCACAGACGCTTCTGGAGATGCTGCAAGGGAAGGCCTGCGTTCAGCGGCCGCCCTTGCCCTTCGATTTCCGCGCGGGGGCCACGCTTGCCCGCCCGCGCGCGGAAAGCCGCGACGACGACCAGGGTACCGCCTGGCCGCCGTCTGTTCCCTCGCTGAAGATCGCTCAAAAACAAGGATGAACACATGAAACATACTGCCCTCTCGGCACTTTTCGCAACCGCGATCGCCGCTCCGGCGATGGCGGAGGACGCCATCTGCTACAACTGCCCGCCGCAATGGGCGGATTGGGCCTCGATGCTCGAAGCCATCGACGAAAATCTCGGCATCAAGATGCCGCATGACAACAAGAACTCGGGCCAGACGCTCAGCCAGCTTCTCGCCGAGCGCGCGAGCCCGGTCGCCGATGTCGCCTATTACGGCGTGACGACCGGCATCAAGGCCGGCAGCGAAGGCGTGGTGCAGCCCTACAAACCCGCGGGCTTCGACGAAATCCCCGAGGGTCTGAAGGATCCCGAGGGGAACTGGTTCGCCGTGCATTACGGCACGCTCGGCCTTTTCGTGAATGTCGATGCGCTGGGCGGCGCGCCGGTCCCGCAATGCTGGGCCGATCTGACGGATGAGCAATATCGCGGCATGGTCGGCTATCTCGATCCGTCCTCGGCCTTCGTGGGCTATGCCGGCGCGGTCGCTGTCAATCTCGCCAATGGCGGCGATCTGACGAATTTCGATCCCGCCATCGCCTATTTCAACGAGCTTGGCGCGAACGATCCCATCGTGCCCAAGCAGACCTCCTACGCGCGGGTGGTCTCGGGCGAGATCCCGATCCTTTTCGACTACGATTTCAACGCCTATCGCGGGAAATACGAGGAGGACGGGAATTTCGAATTCGTTCTGCCCTGCGAGGGCTCCGTGCGCGTGCCCTATGTCATGAGCCTTGTCGCCGGCGCTCCGAACGAGGATGCGGGCAAGCGCGTTCTGGACTTCATCCTCTCGGACGAAGGCCAGGCGATCTGGACCAACGCCTATCTTCAGCCCGCCCGCCCGGTCGAGCTGCCCGCCGAGGTCAAGGAGAAGTTCCTGCCGGCGTCGGATTACGAGCGCGCCGTCGCGGTGGATTATGCCGAAATGGAGCGCGCGCAGGCCGGCTTCGGCGATCGCTACCTGAACGAGGTTCAGTAACCCTCAAGGATCCTCGGGCCGGGCAGGGGTGCATCCTTGCCCGGCCGCGGGCCCCATCGGAGCCGACGCGGTGAGCCAACGCACTTTCCTGACCTTCTGCCTGCTGCCGCTGGCGATCTTCACGCTGGCCTTTCTCGCGATCCCGCTGGGGCGGCTCATCCTCGCCTCGAGCGAGAGCGGCGATGGCTGGGGCATCTACCTGAGAATTCTGCAAACGCCGCGCTATCTGTCGACGCTCCTTCAGACCGTCCTTGTGTCGCTGGCCGTCACTGGAACCGCGCTCGCCATCTCGACCATCGCGGGGCTCTTTCTGGTGCGCAACCGCTTTGCCGGGCGCAATGTCCTGCTGTCGATCCTCACCTTGCCGCTCGCCTTTCCGGGCGTGGTCGTCGGCTTCATGATCATTCTGCTGGGCGGGCGCCAGGGCCTCGTCAATCAGCTTCTGCCGGGGCATTGGGTCTTCGCCTATTCGATCACCGGGCTTTTTCTGGGCTATCTCTATTTCTCGATCCCGCGGGTGCTGCTGACCGTCATGGCCTCGGCCGAGAAGATCGACCCGGCGCTGGAAGAGGCGGCGCGGACATTGGGCGCACCGCCCCATCGCATCGTCCTCGACGTGCTCCTTCCGGCGCTCGCACCCGCGCTGATCGCGGCCGGGGCCATCGCCTTCGCGACCGCGATGGGCGCCTTCGGCACGGCTTTCACGCTCGCCACCGATATCGATGTGCTGCCGATGGTGATCTACACCGAGTTCACGCTCTCGGCCAACATCGCCATGGCCTCGGCCCTGTCGGTCATGCTGGGGCTGGTGACCTGGGCGCTTCTTCTGATCGCGCGCAGCCTGTCGGGCGACACCGTCGCGGCAGGGGGCTGAGCCGATGAGACCCGTCCTCAAGGCCCTGCCGCTCGCCGTCACCCTGCTGGCCTGCGCCTTCCTTTTGATCCCGATCGTCCAGTCGGTGCTCGCAGGGCTGACGGTGAATTACTTCCGGGGCGTCTCTTCGGGCCTCACGCTGAAATGGGTCGGCCAGGTCTGGGAGCTTTATGCCTCGAGCATCTTCCTCTCGATCTGGCTCGCGCTGGCCTGTCTCGTGGTCACGCTGATCCTCGGGGTGCCCACGGCCTACGCGCTGGCGCGCAATCCCGGCCGGGCATCGCGCGTTCTCGAGGAATTCATCTCGCTGCCGCTGGCCATTCCGGGCCTCGCGCTCGCGCTCGCGCTTCTCCAGCTCTACGGCTCGCTTCAGGGCTTTCGCACCAGTTGGAGCTTCATCCTTGTCGGGCATGTGCTCTACACGATGCCCTTCATGGTGCGCTCGGTGCTGTCGGTGCTCGCGGCGATCGACCTCAAGACGCTCGAGGAGGGCGCGGCATCGCTCGGCGCGGGGCCGGCGCGGCGCTTCGTCGACATCGTGGTTCCCAACGCGCTGCCCGGCATTCTCGCCGGCTCGCTGACCGTCGTCACCCTCTCGATCGGGGAATTCAACCTGACATGGATGCTGCACACCCCCTATCTCAAGACGCTGCCCGTGGGGCTGGCCGACAGCTATGCGTCGATGCGGCTCGAGGTCGCGTCGGCCTACACGCTGGTCTTCTTCGTGATGATCGTGCCGCTTCTGATGGCCATGCAATGGGCCAGCGCCCGCGCTCAAAGGATCATGCAATGACGTTGATGCTCGCCAATATCGCCAAGACGTTTCCGGGCGGCGTGCGCGCGCTTCACAGCACCGATCTCGAGATCGCGCGGGGCGAGATCGTCGCGCTGCTCGGCCCGTCGGGATGCGGCAAGTCCACGCTTCTGCGCATCGTCGCGGGCCTCGAGACGCCCGATCCGGGCGCGCGGATCGTCTTCGATGGCGAGGATCTGACGCGGCAATCGGCCGAAACCCGAAAGATGGGCATGGTTTTCCAGTCCTACGCGCTCTTTCCCAACATGTCGGTGCGCGGCAACATCGGCTACGGCCTCAAGATGCAGAAGCTGCCGAAGCCGGAGATCGCGCGGCGCGTGGACGAGGTGATCGCGCTCTGCCGTCTCGAAGCCTATGCGGACCGCGCGATCACGGCCCTCTCGGGCGGCCAGCGGCAGCGGGTCGCGCTGGCCCGCGCGATGGCGCCGCGGCCTCGGGTTCTTCTCCTCGACGAGCCGCTCTCGGCGCTCGACGCCGCGCTGCGCGGCCAGTTGCGCACGGAACTGGCGCTCTTGCTGCGAGACTTCGGGATCACCGCGATTTTCGTCACGCATGATCAGGACGAGGCGATGGCCATCGCCGACCGCGTTGCCGTGATGAGCGAGGGCCGCGTCGCGCAGATCGGCACGCCCGAGGCGCTCTATCGCAAGCCCGCCACCGGCTTCGTCGCGCGGTTCGTGGGGAACGCGATGCCCCTGCCGGGCCGGATCGAGGGGGGCCGCCTGCATCTGCGCGGCGGAACGCTGATCCTCCCCAAGGGTGCGGGCGGGCAGGAGGTGCTGGTGCGCGCCGAGGATATCCGCGTCGATCCGGATGGCCCGCTCGCGGCACGCATCGACGCGGTGACCTTTCTCGGCACGCATTACCGCCTCACTCTCTCGGGCGCGGCCGAGGAGCCGCTGCATGCCCTCCATTCGGGGCTGAGCGCGCCCGAGACGGGATCGGAGGTCCGCTTGTCCATCGCGCCTGAGGCACTTCTGATCCTGCCCAAGGGAGAGACCGCCTTATGTCCGGCTTCATCCTCATCACGGATACGCATATCGTCGCGCCCGGCGCGCTGGCCTATGGACGCTCGGACACCGCCGGGGCGCTGCGCCGCGCGATCGATACGATCAACGCGAAGCTGCCGCTGCTGGGCAAGATTCAATGCGTGATCGTCACGGGCGATCTGACCGATCACGGAACGTCCGAGGAATATGCGCATTTCGCCGAGCTCATGACACCGCTTGCGCTGCCGTGGCTGGCCGTGCCCGGCAATCACGACGCGCGCGGTGCGATGCGTGCGGCCTTCGTCGCCGCGCCCTGGATGCCCGAGGCCGGTCCGATCCACTGGATGCGTGACTTCGGCCCCTTCGCCGCCATCGGTCTCGATACGTTGCGCGAGGGTGCCCATCACGGCGAGCTTTCGCGCGACGGCCTCGAGTTCCTGCGCGCGTCGCTTGCGCGCATCGGCGCGCGCCCCGTGGTCGTCTGCACGCATCATCCGTGGATGCATTCCGGCATTCCGGCGATGGATGCCGACAATCTGCGCAACGGCGCCGAAATGATAGCGCTGCTCGAGGACCATCCCGCGCCGGTGCGCATGCTCTCGGGCCATGTCCACCGCGCCGTCACCGGCCAGATCGGGCGCGTGGTCTGCCAGATCGCGCCCGCGACCTGTCACGCCGTCCTGACCGATCACCGGGCGGAAGAGGCGCCGCAGCTCGTGCTCGAGCCCGCCGCCATCACGGTCTGCCGATGGCTGGAGGCGCCTGCGCCGACCCTCGTGACGGATGTCATCCCATCGGGCAGCCATTCCGGCCCGTGGCCTTTCACCGACTGATCCGCGAAGGGGCCGCGAAGGGGCCGCGCGGGCCCCGGATCATGCCTCGGCGGCGCCCTCCTGCCGGAGAACCCGCGCGCCCTCGGCCTCCATCGGGCCGCTCGCGCGGTCGAAGCGCAGATAGGCGATGGCGCGCCCGCCCGCGCGCGTGTGGAGCGTGCCGACGGGCTTGCCCTCGGCGGTGATCGGCGTGCCGGGTTCGGCGTCGCCCTCGACGCTCACCGTGGCGAGACCCTTGCGCAGCTCGGTCTTGTGCTTCATGCGGGCGGTCACTTCCTGCCCGACATAGCAGCCCTTGCGGAAATCGACGCCGTTCAGCCGCCCGAAACCGGCCTCGAGGATGAAGGTGTCGGGCGTGAGCTCGATGCCGGTCTCGGGGATGCAATGCGCGACCCGGAGCGCGTCCCAATCGGTGCCGTCATCGCCCGCCTCGCTCCCGTAGAGCCGCCAGCCGAGATCCGGGTGGCGCGGATCGGCCAGCGCGCCCTCGGGAGCCGGGCCGGTGCCGCGGCGCAGCGTCAGATCCGTCTCGGAGATCTGCACATCCGCGCGCAGGCGATACATGTTGAGCCGCTGGACGAGGCCCGGCGCGACACCGGCATCGGCGTCGAGATGCAGGATGCCGCCACGCTCGAAGACGAAGAAATCGGCCAGATACTTGCCCTGCGGGGTCAGCATCGCGGCATAGACGAGGCCATCGCGCGCCTTGGCCACATCGTTCGTGACCAGCCCTTGCAGGAAACTGGCCGCATCGGCGCCGGTGATCTGGTGAATGGAGCGCATGGCTGCTACCTCTCTTGGCGTTACGCCCACCATATAGGCGCGGGCGGGCGGCGGCGACAGGGGGGGGGACATGCGCGCAAGACTATCCGTGATCGTGCCGGTCCTCGACGCCGAAGGCGCGCTGCCGCGCCTGCTGCCCGGTCTCATGGAGGGCGTCGAGGCGGGTCTGATCCGCGAACTCGTCCTTTCGGACGGCGGCTCTCGCGACAAGACGGCCGAGATCGCGGAGGAGATCGGCGCGGTCTGGCTCACGGGGCCCGCCTCGCGCGGCGGGCAGCTGCGCCGGGGCGCCGAGGCGGCGGGGGGCGCGTGGCTCCTCTTTTTGCATGCCGACAGCCAGTTGCCGCGCGGCTGGAGCGAAACCGTCCTCGCGCAGATGGCCGAAGGGCGCCCCGCCGCCTTCCGCCTCGGCTTCGACGCGGGCGGCGTTCCTGCAAGGCTGGTGGCGGGATGGGCCAACCTGCGCTCGCGCATCTTCCGTCTGCCTTACGGCGATCAAGGCCTTCTCATCCCGCGCGCTCTGTATGACGCGGTGGGCGGCTATGACGACATGCCGCTGATGGAGGACGTCGCCATGGCGCGCAAGCTGGGCCGGCGCCTCGATCTGATGCCCGTGATCCTGCGCACCGGGGCCGGGCGGTATCTGCGCGAGGGCTGGATGCGGCGCGGCGCGCGCAATCTCTGGCTCCTGCTGCGCTATCTGGGCGGCGCCGATCCCGAGGCGCTGCGGCGGCGCTACTGAGCCGTGCGGATTTTTGCGTCCCATCCCGCGCCCCGCGCTTGCACCGCGCGGCCGGGCGCGGTAATCACGGCGATGCCGGACGCGGCCCTGAGCGGGCGTTGTGTAATGGTAAGACCTCAGCCTTCCAAGCTGATGATACGGGTTCGATTCCCGTCGCCCGCTCCAATCATTCCCTAACGAGACCGCCGGCTTTCGGCCCAATCCACGGCGCTGCGGTACCACAGGTTCGCGGCATGAAGGAAATGCGGCTTCTGCGTCGGATGAAGCCAATGCCGGGTGAGATGCGTGGCCGCATAGCCCGTGCGCCCGCGCGAATCGCCCATCGCGCGATAGGCGGCCTTGGCGCCGAGCCACGGCGCCATCACCGTCCCCGAACCCGAATAGCCCATGGCATGATGCAGGCCCCGGTCCTCGCCCACATTGGGCATGTGGGTGAAGCTGTAGCCGGTATGGCCGCGCCAGGAATGGCTGATGCGCGTGCCCTCGAGTTCGGGCCAGATCTCGCACATCGTCCGGCGCAGGCGCCGCGCGGCGGTCTCGGGCGGGACGTTCACCATCGACGCGCGCCCGCCGAAGAGAATGCGGCTGCCATCGGGCGAGATGCGGAAATAGCTGTGCCGCGCGCGGGTTTCGACCATCATCCGGCGGCCCGGCGCGAGGTGGCCAATGAGGTTCGCCGCCAGCGGCTCGGTGGCGATGATGTAGCTGGGCAGGGCGAAGACGCGCGATGCGTGCCAAGTGAATGGCTTCGCCGTATAGCCGTTCGTGGCGAGCAGCACCTTCTGCGCCGTGATGCGACCGCGCGGCGTGGTGGCGGCGAAGGTGGTGCCGGTGCGCTCGAGCGCGGTGACGGGGCAATGGGCGATCACCGGAATGCCGCGCGCCTGAACCGCACGCATGAGGCCCTGATGGAATTTGGCCGGCTGAATGCCGCAATGCTCGTCGAAGACGATGCCGCCGAAATAGCGCTCGGTGGCGATCTCCTGCGTGAGGCGCTCGCGCGGCATGATATGCGCCCGGACGCGGCTTTTCTCGGCCAGCGTCTGTGCCAGCGCCTTCTGGGTCTCGAAATGCCTGGAGGTCCATGCAAGCTGGATGCGGCCCGTCTGCTGTAGATCGCAGTCGATCCCCTCGCGGGCGATCAGATCCTTGGCCCAGTCGAGCGCGTCGGAGGCTTCGGCGAAGAGAGCGTCCGCCACCTCGGCGCCGAACCCTTTTTGCAGCGTGGACCACCCGAGGCGCGGATGCGCGCCGAACATGCCGCCATTGCGCGTGGACGCGCCCTTGCCGGGATCCAGCGCATCGACCACCGCGACGCGCGCGCCGCAATCATGTGCCGCGAGCGCCGCCGAGAGGCCGGTATAGCCGCCGCCGATCACGAGCAGATCGCAGGCCTCCGGCAGATCGCCTTCGGGCGCGGCCCAGTCGAGGCCGTCCCACCAATAGGGGCGGCCGGGGCTTGCATCATCGGTCCAGAGCGTCATGGCGGGCCTCGGTCTTTTGCCCGACGCTGCGCGCGAATCCGGGCGAAATCAAGAGCCGGACCCGCGCGCCCGGCTCAGCTCACGTTCTTGGCCGAAACCTCGACCGCATGCGCGAAGGACTTGGCCGAGGAGCTGGCCGAAAGAAGCAGATACGCCTCTTCGCCGGTGCGCAGCACGATCGCGCCCATATGTTCCATGACCGTGCGCGCGAGGGCATTCACGGCGAAGACATCGGGGTGCAGATCGACGGGGCAGATCCGCTCGAGCGCGCGGCGCGCGCCCGGGCCGCTGATCTCGAGCGCGCACCAGGCATCCGTCTGATCGGTCGTGTAGGCCGCGCCGCCCAGCTTGGCCGCGACATGTGGCTCGGCATCGGGCGTGGCGCGCGTCATCAGCACGAAGGCCTGATCGAGGCCGAGGCGCACAAGGCGCACGTCCTTGGCGGCGGCCGAAAGGCCCACATCGGGCAGCGCGGCGCCGAAGGCGGATTTGATCGCCGTCTTGGCCGCATCCTCGCCGCCGAGCGGCAGCGCTATGGAGACGATGGCCAGATCCTTGGGCGCGCTCAGCCGGATGTCGCCGAAGCTGCGGTCATACCCGGCCAGGGGCGGGGCCGCTGTAAGAGTGAAATCAGGCACGCAGACGCTCTCCTTCGGGGTCGATGAAATGGGCCGAGACGATCTCGACCTCCATCTCGGTGTCGTGGACCGGGCTGACGGCGCGGACGATCTCGCCCATGCGCGTATCGCCGGACTTGATGAAGCCGAGGCCGATGGAATGGCCGAGGCTGGGCGAGAAGGCGACCGACGTCATCCAGCCCTGATCGTTCTCCATGTTCGCCTCGTCGCCCTTGGCGATGAAATGCGAGCCCGCGATGAGCTTCACGCTGCGATCCACGGGACGGAAGCCGACCAGCTTGACCGCATCGTCACGCATCATCTCGGGGCGGCGCGAGAGGACGGCGCCGATGCTGTCCTTCTTGTCGCTGACCATGCGGCCCATGCCGAGATTATGCGCCGTGGTGCGCCCGTCGAGCTCGTTGCCCGCCGCGTGGCCCTTCTCGATCCGCATCACGCCGAGCGCCTCGAGACCGTAGGGGCAGGCACCGAATTCCTCGCCCGCCTTGACCAGCGCCTCCATCATGGAATTGCCGTAACGCGCGGGCACCGCGATCTCGTAGGCCAACTCGCCCGAGAAGGAGATGCGGAAAAGCCGCGCGGGCGTGCCGCCGCAGACGCTCACCTCGCCGCAGGCCATGAAGGGGAAGGCCTCGTTCGAGATGTCGTGATCCTGGTCCACGATCTTCCGCAAAAGATCGCGCGCCCTGGGGCCGGCCACGGCGAATTGCGCCCAGGCATCGGTGGTCGAGATCAGATGCACGTCGAGATCGGGCCAGAGGCACTGGCGCGCGAATTCGAGCCGGCGGAAGACCAGCACCGCGTTGGCGGTGGTCGTCGTCATCACGTAGTGGTTCTCGCCCATGCGCGCGGTGGTGCCGTCATCGTAGCAGATGCCGTCCTCGCGCAGCATGATGCCATAGCGCACGCGGCCCACGGCCAGCTTGGCGAAGCCGTTGGCATAGACGCGGTTCAGGAACTCGGCGGCGTCGCGGCCCTGCACGTCGATCTTGCCCAGCGTGGTCACGTCGCAGATACCCGCGTTCTGGCGAGTGTTCAGCACCTCGCGGTCGACGCTGTCGCGCCAGCCCTTCTCCGAGCCCTTCACGAACCATTGCGCCCGCAGCCAGTTGCCGACCTCGACAAAGCTCGCGCCGTTCGCCTTGGCCCATTCGTGGCTGGGTGTCAGGCGGTAGGGGCGGAAATCCTGCCCGCGCGCCCGGCCCGCGAGCGCGCCGAGGGGGATGGGCGTGTAGGGCGGGCGGAAGATGGTCGTGCCGGTGTCCTGAATGGATTTGCCGGTGCATTCGGCCATGATCGCCAGCGCCGAGATATTGGACGTCTTGCCTTGATCGGTCGCCATGCCGGTCGTCGTGTAGCGCTTGAGATGCTCGACCGAGACGAAGCCTTCGCGGTGCGACTGCTTGATGTCCTTGACGGTCACGTCGTTCTGGAAATCCACCCACGCGCGGGTCTTGCCCGAGGGGATATGCCATTTCGCCGCGCCCTCATGGGCCTCGTCCTCGGCCTTGGGGGCCGCCTTGCGGGACGGGGTGAACCCCAGATCCTTGATCTGCGCATTCGCGGCCTTGCGGCCTTCCTCGAGCGCGGCGGCCAGCGTGAGCCTGCCATTCGCGGCGCCCGCGACGACCATGCCCTGCGGAAGATCGCGCCCGGGCACGAATGCGTTGATCGCCTCGTTCCAGGTGGGGCGCCCGCGCTGATGGCAGGTCAGGTGCACGTTCGGGTTCCAGCCGCCCGAGACGGCGAGGCAATCGACGTCGATCATCTGCCCGTCGGTCAGCGTGATCCGCTTGAGCGCCCTGCGGCCAGCCGTATCGACCACGCCCGCGCCGCGCACATGGCGCGCGCCGGGAATGTCCATGAAGGCGGGCGCATCGCGCGTGTCGATCACCGCACGCACCTCGACGCCCTTGGCGGCCAGATCGGCGGCGGTGCGCCAGCCGTCGTCATTGTTGGTCAGCACGGCGACCTTTTGGCCCGGCGTCACGCCGTAGCGGTTCACATATGTGCGCACGGCCCCGGCCAGCATGATGCCCGGACGGTCGTTGTTGCCGAAGGCGATGGGCCGCTCGGTCGCGCCGGCGGCCAGCACGGCGCGCTTCGAATAGATGCGCCAGAGAACCTGGCGCGGCTTGCCGCCTGACGAGGGCAGGTGATCCGTGCAGCGCTCGAGCGCGCCGTAGACGCCGTGATCATAGGCGCCATAGACCGTGGTGCGCGTCATCAGGCGCACATTGTCCATGGACGCGAGTTCGGCCACGGTCTGCGCGGCCCAGTCGGCGCCCGCCATGCCGTCCACTTCGAGCGTTTCGGCATTGAGGCGTCCGCCGGGCGCGAAATCCTCGTCGGCGAGGATCACCCGAGCGCCGGCACGCGCGCCGGCCAGCGCGGCGGCGAGGCCCGAGGGACCGGCGCCGATCACCAGAAGATCGCAATGCAGGAAACCCTTGTCATAGGTGTCGGGATCCTCCTGCATCGACAGGCGGCCAAGGCCCGCCGAGTGGCGGATCGCCGGCTCGTAGAGCTTCTCCCAAAGGGCGGCGGGCCACATGAAGGTCTTGTAATAAAAGCCCGCGCTGAGGAAGGGCGACATGAGGTCCGTGACCGCCATCAGATCGAATTCGAGCGGGCCGCGATGGTTCTGGCTGGTCGCCGTCAGCCCGTCGAAAAGCTCGGCCACCGTCGCGCGGGTGTTCGGCTCCTGAGCCGCGCCGCTGCGCAGATGCACGAGCGCGTTCGGCTCCTCGCTGCCGGCGGTCAGAATGCCGCGCGGGCGGTGGTACTTGAACGAACGGCCGACCAGCACCTGACCGTTGGCCAGAAGCGCTGAGGCCAGCGTGTCGCCCGCGAGGCCCTGCATGGACTTGCCGTTGAAGGTGAAATTCATCGGCTTCGAGCGGTCGACGAGGCCGCCCTTGATACGGTTCACCTGGCTCATTTGCTGCGCCCTCTTTGCCGCGCCACATCGCGGGCGAGTTCCACCTTCGAAATTTCATGCGTGAGCGTGTCGCGCGTCACCACCAGCCAGCTGCGATCGCCCTGCTCGTGATACCAGAGCTCCTGCATCTGCCCGGCGATGTTGTCGCGCAGATAGCCGTATTCGTAGAAGGCCTCGGCGGCGTCTTCGGCCTGCCAGTCGGGCCGGTCGATCAGGGCCGCGTCGCCCAGATAGATGAATTCGGCGGCGTCGCGCGGGCCGAGAAGGGGGTGGTCGATGATCATGCGGGGCACCTCGGTGCTGATGTCGGAATGTGAGTATTTCTGCCAAGATGAAGCATGGGGCCGCTCAATGGAGGTTGGGCTGGTTTCCCTGGCCCTTCTCGTCGATCATGTGCCCGCGCTTGAACCGGTCGAGGCGCATCTCGCGCGCGACGGGGTGGCTTTGGCCGGTGGCGATCAGATGCGCATAGCACCAGCCCGAGCCGGGCGTCGCCTTGAAGCCGCCATAGCACCAGCCGCCGTTGAAATAGAGCCCGTCGATATGGGTGCGGTCGATGAAAGGCGAGCCGTCCATCGACATGTCCATGACGCCGCCCCAGCTGCGCAGAAGGCGCGCGCGCCCGATGATGGGCATGATCGCCATGCCGCCCTCTGCCACGTCCTCGACCACCGGAAGGTTGCCGCGCTGGGCATAGGAATTGTAGCCGTCGATATCGCCGCCGAAGACCAGCCCGCCCTTGTCGGACTGGCTGACATAGAAGTGGCCCGCGCCGAAGGTGATGACGCCGGGGATGACGGGCTTCAGCCCTTCCGAGACGAAGGCCTGCAAAACGTGGCTCTCGATCGGCAGGCGCATGCCCGCCTGCGCCGCTACACGGCCCGAGGAGCCGGCGACGCACATGGCGATCTTCTTGGCCTTGATCGGGCCGCGCGAGGTCTGAACGCCCCGGCAGACGCCGTTCTCGATATCGAAGCCGGTGACTTCGCAATTCTGGATGATGTCGACGCCCCGGCTGTCGGCGCCGCGCGCATAGCCCCAGGCGACCGCGTCATGGCGCACCGTGCCGCCGCGCCGCTGGAAGAGGCCGCCCTTGATGGGAAAGCGCGCATTGTCGAAATCGAGGAACGGAAGCTCCGCGCGAAGCTGATCGGCGGTGGCGTATTCGGCATCCGCGCCCGCGAGGAACATCGCGTTGCCGCGCCGGATGAAGGCATCGCGCTGCGCGTCCGAATGCAGAAGGTTCAGGATCGAGCGCTGGGAGACCATCGCGTTGTAGTTGAAATCCTGCTCGAGCCCTTCCCAGAGCTTCAGCGACAGCTCGTAGAAAGGCTCGTTGCCTGGAAGGAGATAGTTCGAGCGGATGATGGTGGTGTTGCGGCCCACATTGCCGCCACCGATCCAGCCCTTTTCCAGCACCGCGACATTGGTGATGCCATGCTCCTTGGCGAGGTAATAGGCCGTGGCGAGGCCGTGGCCGCCGCCGCCGATGATGATGACATCATATTCGGATTTCGGCTCGGGATCGCGCCAGGCGGGCTTCCAGCCCTTGTTGCCGGTCAGGCCTTCCTTGAGGATGCGGAGTGCGGAGTAGCGCATGGGGGGATCTTCCGGTGATCAATGCTCGCGCCCTTCATGACGGTTTCGCGGCGTTTGCACTTTCCTGAAAAGGTCGGATAGATGTCTCTAATGGACACGCCTCTCGATCCCGCCGCCCGGCCCCTGCGAATCGGCATCCTGCCGATCGAGGATTTCGCCGTGATGTCCTATGCCGCCACGGTCGAGCCGTTGCGCGCGGCCAACCTGCTGGCGGGGCGCATGCTCTACGAAGTCGTGCATGTGGGACAGGGCGCGGCGCCGGTGCGAAGCTCGGGTGCGGCGGTGGTGCCGCCGGATGCGCGGGTGGGCGCGGCGCTGAAGCTCGACATGCTCTTCGTCATCGCGGGCGGCGATGTGGGCGCGCATGACGATCCGGGCCTCGCGCGCTGGCTCGCGCGCCTCGCGCGTGAAGGCGTCGCGCTCGGCGGCGTTTCTGGCGGTCCGGTCATCCTCGCCCGCGCTGGGCTGATGGCGGGGCGGCGCATGACGCTGCACTGGGAATATGCCGAGGCGCTGGCCGAAGCCGCGCCCGAGCTGGCGCTAGAGCGCACGCTTTACGTGATCGACCGCGACCGCATGACCTGCGCGGGCGGCACCGCGCCGCTCGACATGATGCACGCGCTGATCGCGCGCGCACATGGCGCGGCTTTCGCGCGGCGCGTCAGCGACTGGTTCATGCATACCGAAGTGCGCCCCTCCATCGGCCCGCAGCGCGCGGGCCTCGCCGAGCGGGTGGGCAGCCACACGCCCGCCATTCTCGATGCGGTCGAGGTGATGGAAAGCCATCTGGCCGATCCGCTGGATCTCGGGCAGCTCGCGGGCATTGCGGGCGTCTCGCCGCGGCAGCTCAATCGCCTCTTTGCCGATCAACTGGGCACGCCCGCCATGCGCTATTACCGCGCGCTGCGGCTGGGCCGCGCGCAGAGCCTTCTGCGCAACTCGTCCATGCCGCTCACGCAGATTGCGCTGGCGACCGGTTTCGCCAATTCATCGCATTTCAGCCGCGCCTATTCGGCGCAGTTCGGCCATCCGCCCTCGCGCTACCGCTGAGGATCAGTTGAGCAGGCCCGCATGGCGCATGGCCTTCTCGATCAGCGCCTTGGTACCCTCGGTCAGCGGCACGAGGGGCGAGCGCACCTCGGGGCTGCACTTGCCCAGAAGCGACATCGCGTATTTGGCGCCGACAAGGCCCGGCTCGGTGAAGATCGCGTGATGCAGCGGCATCAGCCGGTCCTGGATCTTGAGCGCCTCGGCATAGTCGCCGGCAAGGCAGGCGGCCTGCAATTGCGCGCTCAGCTTCGGCGCCGCGTTGGCCGTGACCGAGATGCAGCCCACGCCGCCTTGCGCGTTGAAGCCGTGCGCCGTCGCGTCCTCGCCCGAAATCTGGATGAAATCGGTGCCGCAGGTGATGCGCTGCGCGCAGACGCGCGCGAGATCGCCGGTCGCGTCCTTGACGCCGATGATGCGCGGCAGCTTGGCCAGCTCGCCCATCGTGGCGGGGCTCATGTCCACGGCCGAGCGGCCGGGGATGTTGTAGATGACGATCGGCAGATCGCAGCTGTCATGCGCGGCGGTGAAATGCGCGATCAGCCCGGCCTGCGTCGGCTTGTTGTAATAGGGCGTCACGACCAGCGCCGCATCCGCGCCGACCTTGTGCGCGTGGCGCATGAACGCGACCGTCTCGGCGGTGTTGTTGCTGCCCGCGCCGGCGATCACCGGGATGCGGCCATCCACGGCGCGCACCACCTCCTCCACGACCTGCATATGCTCGTCATGGGTGAGCGTCGGGCTCTCGCCCGTGGTGCCGACCGGCACGAGCCCGTGGCTGCCTTCGGCGATATGCCATTCTACCAGCTTGCCCAGCGTGTCGAAATCCACGGCGCCGTCTTTGAGCGGCGTGACCAGGGCGGGAAGCGAACCTTTGATCATCGTGAACTCCTTGGCTTGGGCTCGGGCGCTTCGGCCCGAAAGGTGGGGGCGGGGCATGGCACGGCGGCGGCATCGGCCCTACATGGCCCGGTGGACGGCGCGCGGGTGCCCGCTTAGACTGCGCCCGTCTATCCTTCGCCTTGATGGGAAATGCAAGACATGTCGCGTCCCCTTTTCGCCGCTCTGATGCTGCTGGGCACAGCCCTGCCGGCCTTTTCCCAAGGCGCCGAGGGGATCGGCGCGGTGCGCCCGCCCCATGCGCTGGCCAGCGCGCTCGACGCAGGCGCGGCAGGACGCTGGGACCGCGCGGCGCAGCTCGCCGCGCGCGAGGGGCGCGTCGCCGGCAAGCTGATCGAATGGGCGCGCCTGCGTTCGGGCGAGGGCACGCTGGAGGAGGTTCTGGCTTTTCTCAACGCGCATCCAGGCTGGCCGGGGCTCGAGCGGCTGCGCGCCCGCTCGCTCGAGGTGCTGGAGGGCGCGGGCGACGCCGAGATCGCGCGGTTCTACGAGGGGGCCGCGCCGCAGACGGGCGAAGGCACGCTGCGCCTTGCCGCCGCACTCGAAGGGCTGGGGCGCGGCGAGGAGGCGCAGAAACTCGTCATCGAGGCGTGGCGCGGCTTCGATCTGAGCACCGAGGAACATACCGAATTTCTCAACGCCTACGGCACGGTCCTTGTGCCGCATCACGCGGCGCGCATGGATATGGCGCTCTGGCGCGGGCTGCGCGACGCCGCCTTGATGATGCCGCTCGTGGACGAGGAGACGCGGCGGCGCGCGGAAATCCGCATGAGCGCCGGAAGCAATCCGGGCGGTCTGGAGGCCCGGATCGCGGCGCTGCCCGAGGCGCTGCAACGCGATCCAGGCATCGCGCATGTCCTTTTCGAGCGCTACATCGCGACCGACAAGCCCGAGCAGGCGATGGACCTCATGCTGCGCCAGAGCCGGATCGAAGACGGTCTGGGCGAGGCGGCGCGCTGGGCCGGATGGCGGCGCAGTTTCGCGCGGCGGATGATGCGGGACGCGCAATATGCGCGCGCCTACGATCTGGCTGCGCATCACCAGCTCGAGGGCGGCGCGGCCTATGCCGATCTCGAATGGCTGTCGGGCTATCTCGCGCTGCGCTTCATGGACGACCCGGCGCTCGCGCTCGATCACTTCCAGCGGCTGCGCGCCGGGGTGGAGACGCCCATTTCGCTGGGGCGCGCGCATTACTGGATCGGGCGCGCGCAGGAGGCGCTGGGCGATCCCGAGGCCGCGCAGATCGCCTATGCGCAGGGCGCGGGCGAGCAGACGAGCTTCTACGGGCTTCTGGCGGCGGAGAAGGCGGGCATGCCCTTCGATCCGGCGCTGGCGGGGGGCGAGACTTTCCCGCCCTGGCGCGAGGCGGCCTTCGTGCGCTCGGACGCGTTCCGCGCCATCGCGCTTCTGGCGGCGGCGGATCAGGTGACGCTGGCCGAATGGTTCGTGACCGCTCTTGCGGACACGCTCGGGCGCGATGATCTGGGCAGCCTCGGCGCGGCGCTCGGCGATATGGGCCAGCCGCATCTTCAGGTGATGTTGGGCAAATCGGCGGCCTCTCGCGGGATCGTCCTGCCCGCGGATTACTACGCGCTGCACCCGATGCAGGAGATGGACCTGCCCGTGCCGATGGAAATGGCCCTCTCCATCGCGCGCCGCGAGAGCGAGTTCGATCACCGCGTCGCCAGCAGCGCGGGGGCGCTCGGGCTGATGCAGGTGCTGCCCGGCACAGCGAGCGACGTGGCGCGCGATCTGGGCATTTCCTACGACCGCGCCGCCGTGCTCGACGATTGGCGCTACAACGCAAGGCTCGGCGCGACCTATCTCGCGCAGATGTCGGAGCGCTTCGGCGGCAATGTCGTGATGATTTCGGCGGCCTACAATGCCGGTCCCGCGCGCCCGCCGCGCTGGATCGAGGAGCGGGGCGATCCGAGGGACGGCACCGGCATGAACGGTCTCGACGTCGTGGACTGGATCGAGTTCATCCCCTTCGACGAGACGCGCAACTATGTGCAGCGCGTGGCCGAGAGCCTGCCGATCTACCGCGCGCGCCTCGGCAAGGAGCCGCACCCGGTCCCCTTCAGCGAGGAATTGACAGGCGCGACCATTCCCTCGTCGCTCGACTGAGGCTTCATCTTGGCGAAAATACTATCCCGCGCGCGCCAAGCGCTCAGGCGGCGTAGTCCGCGCCCTCCGCATCCAAGATGGCCCTGATTTCCGACAGGTGCCGCGCGGCCTGACCCGGATAGTCGTCGAGCGCGCTGGCGGTCTTCTCGGCGATCTCGTCCGAGAGGACGCGCAGCGGCCGGCCGGTCTGGAGCGCGCGGATATAGGTCTCGGCGGCGCGCTCGAAATAATAGAGCCGATTGAAGCAATCGCCGACGGTGTCGCCCAGCACCAGAACGCCGTGATTGCCCATCACCAGCACCTTGATCTTGGGATCGGACAGAAGGCGCGCGCAGCGTGTGCCCTCGTCCTCGAGCGCGAGGCCGCCATACTGCTCATCGACCGCATGGCGGCCGAAGAACATTGCTGAATTCTGGTCGATGGCAGGCAGGTGGCTGTCGGCGAGGCTGGCCAGCACAGTGGAATGGATCGGATGGGCGTGCATCACGCAGCGCGCATGCGGCACATGGCGGTGGATCGAGCCGTGCAGCCCCCAGGCCGTCGGATCGGGCGCGCCGGGGTGCTCCATCACATCGGCGTCGTTGGCGTCGAGCAGAAGAAGGTCGGATGCCTTGATGCGGCTGAAATGCATCTGGTCGGGGTTCATCAGAAAGCGAGTGCCGTCCTCGTTGACGGCGAGGCTAAAATGGTTAGCGACCCCTTCATGCATGCCCAGCCGCGCGGTCCAGCGGAAGGCGGCGGCGAGATCGGCGCGCTCGGCCATATGGGCGATGTGGGGGGCAGGGGCGTTCGCGGCTTGGCTCATGTGACGGGCTCCGGGTCGGTGGCTGGCGGCAGGATGGCAAATCGCGCGCGCGTTGACAAATGCTGCGTCACGCCGCCTTGCGCTGCCGCCAGAGCGTGAAGAGGCCTGCGCAGACGACGATGGCCACGCCGATCGCCACATTGGTGCGGATCGTCTCGCCGAAGACGAAGATGCCGATGATGCTGACGAAGACGAGTTGCAGATAGGCGAAGGGCTGCACGGCGCTCGCCTCGGCCACCTCGTAGCATTTGATGAGCGTGAAATGCCCCAGAACGCCGGTGACGCAAAGCAGCGCCATCCACGCCTTGTCGCCGCCAAGCATCGGCTCCCAGAACCACATGCCGACGGCGGTCATCCCCAGCATGCCGACGATCCCCGTCCAGAAGAAGCTGGTCGCCGCCGTGTCCTTGCGCGCGGCGAAGCGTGTCAGCAGGCCGTAGAGCGCGAACATGAGCGCCGAGACGAGCGGAATGACGGCCAAAGGATCGAAGACGGCGATGCCCGGCTCGAGGATGATGAGCACGCCCGCGAAACCGATGCCGATCGCGCTCCAGCGGCGCCAGCCCACCCGTTCGCCCAGAACCGGACCCGAAAACGCGGCGACCAGAAGCGGGTAGGAGGCGAAGATGGCATGGCTCTCGACGAGGCCCAGGAGGGTGAAGGAAGTCACCATCACGCAGATCTGGCTGATGAGCAGCAGCGCGCGCACGGTTTGCAGGATGGGCTGGCGCGTGCGCGCAGCCTTCAACAGCCCGCCCCGCCGCCGCGCCGAGATGGCGATGACGAAGGCGGCGAAGAACCAGAACCGCACCATGATGACCATGTAGACGTTGTATTCCGCCGCGAGATAGCGCGAGATCCCGTCCTGCACCGCGAAGACCATCGTCGTTGCGACCATCAGGAGGACGCCGAGGCGGGCGTTCTGCTCGATCATGCGGGCATCCGCGCGCGTGTCATGTGGCGCTTGCGTCCGTGGCCCGGCACGCGCTCCACGTCGAAGCCGGCATCGGCGAGCGCGCGGCGCACATGGCCCGCCGCGCTGTAGGTGGCCGCTGTGCCGCCCGGGGCGGTATGCGCGGCGACGGCGGCAAGGAGGGACGGCTCCCAAAGCTCGGGATTGCGCGCGGGCGAGAAGCCGTCGAGAAACCACGCATCGGCCCGGCCCCGCCATGCGGGCAGCGTCTCGCGCGCATCGCCGATGACGATTTCGAGCCGCACGCCGTCGCCCAAATCCATCACCCGCGCGCCCGCCCGCCAGCCGTCCAGCAGCCTTGCGGCCCGCACGCCGAGCGCCGGAAAGACCGCCAGAGCGCGCGCCATGTCGCCCGGCTCCATCGGGTAGGCCTCGAAGGAGGTGAGCCGCAGCGTGCCCCGAGCGCCCAGCGCCGCCCATGCCTCGGCGGTGGCCAGCATGTTGAGCCCGGTGCCGAACCCCAGTTCCGCGATGGCGAAGCCGTCCCTCATGCGCGCGGGCAGATCATTGCCCTCGATAAAGACGTGCCGCGTCTCGGCCAGCCCGTCGTTCAGGCTGAAATAGGGATCGTCGAAACGGCGTGACACGGGCACGTCGCCCGGACGCCAGTCCAGCTCTGCATGCTGGTCCTGCATGGCGCGGTCCTTTATGAGATGCGCGGAGTGACGCGACCATGGAGCGCGAGGAAAGGGATGGCAATGGCCGATGTAACCGTCCGCGGGGCAGGGGTATTCGGACTGGCTATAGCGTGGTCCTGCCTGATGCGCGGCGCCCGCGTGCAGGTGATCGATCCCGCGGGGCCGGGGGCGGGCGCCTCGGGCGGCCTCGTCGGCGCCCTTGCACCGCACGTGCCCGAAGCGTGGAACGACAAGAAGGCCTTTCAACTCGAAAGCCTGCTGATGGCCGAGGCGTTCTGGCGGGGCGTCGCCGAGGCGGGCGGGCGCGATCCCGGCTATGCGCGGACGGGCCGTGTGCAGCCCCTCCCCGAAGGTGGGCGCGCTCTCGCCGAGGCGCGCGGGCAGGGCGCCGAGATGCTCTGGCAAGGCCGCGCCGAATGGCGCGTCGCCCCGGCGCGCGACTTCGAGCATGCCCCCCAGAGCGCGAGCGGCCTCGTCATCCATGACACGCTGAGCGCGCGGGTGCATCCCGCGAAAGGCTGCGCCGCACTGGCCGCCGCGATCAGGGCGCGCGGCGGGCGCATCGTCGCCGAGGGCGCGGATGCGGGACAAGTGGTCTGGGCGACGGGCGCCGCCGGTCTGGCCGAGCTCAACGCCCGTCACACGCGCCTCGTCGGCGCGCCGATCAAAGGGCAGGCGGCGCTTCTGGGGTTCGCCAT
Source organism: Roseovarius aquimarinus (assembly GCF_043661195.1). NCBI lineage: Bacteria > Pseudomonadati > Pseudomonadota > Alphaproteobacteria > Rhodobacterales > Roseobacteraceae > Roseovarius > Roseovarius aquimarinus. Next base: position 255,760 of record NZ_JBIHMM010000002.1, on the reverse strand, counting down.
GCCGGATCATCCGCAGCTTTTCGCGGGCGGCGTGCATATCGTGCCCCATGCGGACGGCACGACCGCCATCGGCTCGACCACCGAGCGGGAGTTCGACGGGCTCGAAACGGACGCGCAGCTGGACGATGTGATCGCCGCCGCCCGTGCCGCTCTGCCCGCGCTCGAGGCGGCGCCGGTGATCGCGCGCTGGGCGGGGTTGCGCCCACGCGCGCGCAGCCGCGCGCCCATGCTGGGCGCGCATCCGCTTCGCGCCGGGCAGTTCATCGCCAATGGCGGCTTCAAGATCGGGTTCGGTATGGCGCCCAAGGTGGGCGCGGTGATGGCGGATCTGATGCTCGAGGGGCGCGCGGACATTCCCGAGGGATTTCGCCCCGAGGCCTCTTACTGAAAGGATACGCAATGCGTTTCGACGATCTGATCCTGACCCCGACCGGCCTGCGCTATCGCGGGCGCCGCTATCCGTGCAGCATCGGGCGAGGCGGCATCTCCGAGCGCAAACGCGAGGGTGACGGCGCGACGCCCGCGGGCGAGCACCGCGTGGTGAGGACGCTCTATCGCCCCGACCGCATCCCGGCTCCCGCGCCCTGGGCCGAGCCGATCCTGCCGGGCGATCTGTGGTCGGACGCGAGCGATGATGCGGCCTATAACAGCCATGTGCGCGCGCCTTACCCGCACAGTCACGAGGCGCTGCGCCGCGCCGATCCGCTCTACGATCTCATCATGGTGATGGATTGGAACTGGCCCGATGCGATTCCTGAAAAGGGATCATGCATTTTCATTCACCAATGGCGCCGCCCCGGCTTTCCCACCGAAGGCTGCCTTGCGTTGCGCCGCGCGGACCTTTTTCGCCTTGCGGGAGAAATCGAACCCGGAACGCGCGTCATCGTCCCGAGTTTTCGCTGAATAAAACACGTCCTGTCAAAAAAGCGTCGCATTTTTATTGCGCGGTGATTAAATTCGGCGCAATAGCAGTCCTTTGATAGCGGAAAATGAAATGGCGAATGTCGATTTGAAATCCCTGAGCGTTCAGGAACTGAAATCCCTGCATAAGAAAGTCGAGCGCGAATTGTCGGATCGCGAGAAGCGCATGCGCAAGGAGGCTTTGAACGCCGTGCGCGAAAAGGCCAAGCAGATGGGCTATTCGCTCGACGATCTGGTTAAGCCGGGCAAAACCGGCGGGGCGGTCACGCCGGAAGGTACGAGCCCCAAGCCCAAGGCGCGGGCTGCGGCGGCTCCGAAATATCGCTCGAAAAAAGATCCGAGCCTGACCTGGAGCGGACGCGGGCGCCCGCCCGCATGGATCAAGGAAGCGCGCGAAAAAGGGATCGACATCGAAACCATGCGCATCCACGATTGAGGCCTTCGATCGGGTGAAACGAAAAAAACGCAGCGCCCGGCGCTGCGTTTTTGATCTCGAAAGATACGGCGCCTATCAGCCGTAATCCCGCGCCCCGAAAATGGCGCTGCCCACGCGGATATGCGTCGCGCCCTGCGCGATCGCGGATTCGAAATCTCCGCTCATGCCCATCGACAGACCGGAAATATCGTTGCGTTCGGCTATCTTGGCTAGAAGCGCGAAATGCAGGCTCGGCTCCTCGTTTTCGGGCGGAATACACATGAGGCCCCGGATCGGCAATTCGAGCGCGCGGCATTCCGCGATGAAGGCATCTGCATCCTTGGGCGAAACGCCCGCCTTCTGTTCCTCCTCGCCGGTATTCACTTGCAAAAAGACTTCGGGGCAGTGCCCTTCCTCGTCCGCGATGCGCGCGATGGCCTTGGCGAGTTTCGGGCGGTCCACGGACTGGATCACGTCGAAAAGCCCGAAGGCCTGCCGGACCTTGTTGGTCTGCAACGGGCCGATCAGGTGCAATTCGATCCCGTCGAAACGCGCGCGGAAATCGGGCCATTTGCCGGCGGCCTCCTGCACGCGGTTTTCGCCGAAGACGCGGTGGCCTTCGGACAGCACGGCTTCGACGCGCGCGTTCGGCTGGACCTTGGAGACGGCGATGAGCGTGACATCTCCGGGTGCGCGCCCCGCCTTCGCGAGGGCGGCATCGACGCGGGCGGTGATCTCGGAAAGGCTCATGTGACCCTCATGCTTTCATGCCATCGCCTTCAATTAGCGCCCCGCGCGGCGGGATGCAAAGCCGGATGGCGATGCGGGGCCGCCGGCCGCCGCAAACACCTTGCCCCACCGGCGCGCGTTGGTTACTAGGGGATGAGGCAACGTCGGACGGTAACATGATGCTCTTTTCGGTAAAACGCGCCGCTTGCGCCCTCTCGGCGTTGGCACTTCTCGGGGCCTGCGGCGACGAGCCGGCGACATTCGATCCCGATGCCGTGACCATCGAAAGCGGCCGCGAGTCCAAGGGCGGCGCGCGCGTCACCTCGGGCACGAGCCTGCTCGATATCTTCCGCGGAAGCGAGGATGCGGGCGTCAAGGTGAACCGTTACCTCTGGACCGCTTCGCTCCAGGTTCTCGATTTCCTGCCGATCCAATCCGCCGATCCGTTCACCGGCGTGATCTCGACCGGCTTCGGCGTGCCGCCGGGCGGCGGGCGCGCCTACCGCGCGACGATCCTCATCAGCGATCCGGCGCTCGATGCGCGCTCGCTCAACGTGGCGATCGCGACGCAAAGCGGCCCTGTGGATGCGGATACGCGCCGCGCGGTCGAGGACGCGATCCTGTCGCGCGCGCGCCAGCTGCGCATCCAGGCCGAGAACTACTGATCCGCGCGCGCCGCCGCCACCGGCGGTAGCGCCATCACCTCGTCCACCCAGGCCAGTTGGCGGGGCAGGCAGACGGTCTTCAGATCATACCTCTCGATCATGAGCGCGCGTGCGGCGGCGCCGAGCCGGGCGCGGGCGTCCGCATCCGTGGCCAGATCGCAAATCTCGCGCACGAGGGCCTTCCGGTCGAAGAAATCGACCAGCCGTCCCGTCTCGTCATGGGTGATGACCTCGCGGACGGGCGCGGTGTCGCTCGCGACGATGGCCGCGCCGCAGGACATCGCCTCCATCAGTGACCAGCTCAGCACGAAGGGGTAGGTCAAATAGACATGGACGCGGCTGAGTTGCAGCACGCGGGTGAAATCCTCGTGCGGGATGCGCCCGAGGAAATGCACGCGGCGCCAGTCCTCGGCGGTCATCCGGTCCGCGACCTCCTCGCGGAAGATCTGCTTCCAGGTGCGGCCCTTGGGCGGCGCGCCGCCATAGCTCACCTCGTCGCCGCCGATGATGATGACGCGCGCTTCGGGGCGGGCGCGCAGAAGATCGGGCAGGGCGCGCATGAAGACGTGATAGCCGCGATAGGGCTCGAGATTGCGGTTGATGAAGGTGATGATCTCGGTGTCGCGGGTGAAGGGCGCATGGCCCTTGAGCGTGATCGAGACACCGGGCCTGGGCGCCGAGAACGCCGTGTCGATCCCGTCATGGCAGACCGTGATCTTGCTGCGGAACTCGGGCGGGAAGGTGTCCGCCTGAAAATTCGTGGGGCTGATCCCGGCTTCGGCCAGCGGGAAATGCAGATGGTTGCCGAGATTCTTGAGACGCATCCGCAGGGGCTGGATCTCGGGTTCCTTGCTGGCGAATTCGGGGTCGAAGTCGAGATGCGGATAGCCCGCCTGATGGTAAAGCTCGCAATAGAGCGCCATGCGCGCGCGCGGCCAGAGATCGCGCAGGAACATCGATTCGCCCCAGCCGTGATGCGCGAGGATGAGATCGGGCGCATAGCCCTCTTCGGCCAGCGCGCGCGCCGCGCGCCAGCACGCCTCGCCGCGCGTCACCTTCGTGTCGAGGTCGATCAGCCAGGGATGCACCTTCTGCGCGTCGCGCCTCGGAAGCTTGTAGGGCAGGATGCGCACGCCGCGCCAATCGGTCGCCGTCTCCACCTTGAGCGTGAGGGCCGTGCAGTCATGCCCCGCCTCCGCCAGCGCGGGGGCGAGATGCTTGAACTGCCCCGGGAAATTCTGGTGGATGAAGAGTATTCTCATGCTGCCCGCCTGCCTGCCTCGCCCCGAGGGTTATAGGCAGAGGCGCGAGGCCTGCAAAGCCTCGCATTTTTGCGCCGCGGCACTGGACGCTGGCGCGCGCGCGGCCTATCACCCTTGGCCAATGACCGCGCCGAGGCGCGCCTTGACCATTGCCCGTGCCATTGCCCGTGAAAGAGCCTGCCATGTCCCGCTATTCCGCCGCCGAAATCGAAGCCAATTGGCAAAAAGCCTGGGACGAGGCCGGCATTTTCCGGGCCCAGCAGGGCGGCGACAAGCCGAAATATTACGTGCTCGAGATGTTCCCCTATCCGTCGGGGCGCATCCATATGGGCCATGTGCGCAACTACACGATGGGCGACGTGATCGCGCGGCACAAGCTGGCGACGGGTCATAACGTGCTGCATCCGATGGGCTGGGACGCGTTCGGCATGCCGGCCGAGAATGCGGCGATGGCCATCGGCGGGCATCCCAAGGAATGGACCTACGGCAACATCGCGGACATGCGTGCGCAGATGAAGCCGCTGGGCCTTTCGATCGACTGGAGCCGCGAATTCGCCACCTGCGATCCCGAATATTACGGCCAGCAGCAGGCGCTGTTCCTCGACATGCTCGAGGCGGGGCTGGTCTATCGCAAGAACGCGGTCGTCAACTGGGACCCGGTCGACATGACCGTCCTGGCGAATGAGCAGGTCGAGAACGGACGCGGCTGGCGCTCGGGCGCCGAGGTCGAGCGGCGCGAGCTGACGCAATGGTTCTTCGCGATCTCGGACATGGCCGAGGAACTGCTCGGCGCGCTCGAGACGCTGGACGACTGGCCCGCGAAGGTGCGGCTGATGCAGGAGAACTGGATCGGCAAGTCGCGCGGCCTGCAATTCGCCTTCGGCCTCAATAGCGGCCCCGAGGGGTTCGACCGCGTCGAGGTCTACACCACCCGTCCAGACACGCTGATGGGCGCGAGCTTCGTGGCCATCTCGCCCGACCATCCGCTCGCCAAGCGGCTCGAGCAGGGCGATGCGGATCTGGCGGCGTTTTCCGCCGAGTGCCGCAAGGGCGGCACCACCGAGGAGGCGCTGGAGAAGGCCGAGAAGCGCGGCTACGACACCGGGCTGACGGTGCGCCACCCGTTCGATACGGCGTGGGAATTGCCGGTCTATGTCGCCAATTTCGTGCTGATGGACTACGGCACCGGCGCGGTCTTCGGCTGCCCGGCGCATGACCAGCGCGATTTCGATTTCGCGGTGAAATACGGCCTGCCGATCATCCCCACCTACCTTCCCGAGGAGGGCGCGAGCGAAGATCTGGCCGAGGCCTTCGTGCCGCCGAAAACGCAGCGGGTGTTCTACAATCGCGGCTTCGCGGGCGAGGCGCATCAGACCGCGCATGAGGCCATCGAGGCCGCCATCGCCTTTTGCGAGGCGAATGGCGCAGGGCAGGGCGTGACCAAGTTCCGCCTGCGCGACTGGGGCCTTTCGCGTCAGCGCTATTGGGGATGCCCCATTCCCGTGGTGCATTGCGACACCTGCGGCGTCGTGCCCGAGAAGAAGGAAAACCTGCCGATCCGCCTGCCGGACGACGTGACCTTCGATGTGCCGGGCAATCCGCTCGACCGGCATCCGACATGGCGCGATGCGCCCTGCCCGAAATGCGGCGCGGCGGCGCGGCGCGAGACGGACACGATGGACACCTTCGTCGACAGCTCGTGGTATTTCGCGCGCTTCACCGCGCCCCGGGCCGAGACGCCCACCGACCTTGCGGCGGCCGACTACTGGATGAACGTGGACCAGTATATCGGCGGCATCGAGCATGCGATCCTGCATCTTCTCTACAGCCGATTTTTTGCGCGCGCGATGCAGATCACCGGCCACTTGCCCGAGAAGGCCATCGAGCCCTTCAATGCGCTCTTCACGCAAGGGATGGTGACGCACGAGATCTACCAGACCCGTGACGCCAAGGGCCGCGCGGTCTATCACCTGCCCGAGGACGTCAGGGACGGCAAGCTGGCGGACGGAACGCCCGTCGAGGTCATCCCCTCTGCCAAGATGTCGAAATCCAAGAAGAACGTGGTCGATCCCGTGGGCATCATCGAGGCTTACGGCGCCGATACGGCGCGCTGGTTCGTTCTGTCGGACAGCCCGCCCGAGCGCGATGTGGAATGGACCGCCGCCGGGGCCGAGGCCGCGCACAAACATCTGGCGCGCGTCTGGCGCATCGCGTCCGAGATCGCGGCCAGCGACGCGCCGGATGCGCCCGAGGCCGACGAGGCGCTTTTGCGCGAGATGCACAAGGCTATCCACGACGTGAGCACCGGGGTCGAATCCTTCGGGTTCAACGCGGCCATCGCGCGGCTTTATGCCTTTACCGGCACGCTTGCGAAAAGCGCGGCGGGCGCGGCGGCCAAGCGGCGCGCGGCCCGCGCGCTGGCGCAGCTCATGGCGCCGATGACGCCGCACCTCGCCGAGGCAATCTGGCACATGCTGGGCGGCGAGGGGCTGATCGCGCTCGCGCCATGGCCGGTGGCCGATCCCGCGATGCTGGTCGACGACACCGTCACTCTGCCCGTCCAGATCAACGGCAAGCGCCGCACCGAGGTCGAGGTGCCGCAGGACATGGCCAAGGACGAGGTTGAAAAGATCGCGCTGGCGACCGATGCTGTGCAAAAGGCACTGGAGGGCGGCACGCCCAAGAAGGTGATCGTCGTGCCGGGCCGCATCGTCAACGTCGTCATCTGATCCCCTACCGCGCAGGAGCCCGCATTGATCCGTCCCCGCCTCACGCGCCGCGCCTTCGCCCTCGGCCTTCTGGCCGCGCTGCCGGCCTGCGGCTTCGCGCCGGTCTATGGCCCGGGGCGGGCGGGCTCCGCGCTCGAGGGGCAGATCCTCGCCGACGATCCGGTGACGCGCGAGGATTACCTCCTGGTGCGCGAGTTCGAGTCGCGGCTCGGGCGCGCGCAGCCGGGGCGCTACGGGCTGAGCTACAAGATCTCCGTCAGCACGGCGGGCGCCGCCGTCTCGAGGGCCAACGTCACCACGCGCTATAACGTTCTGGGCGAAGTGACCTATGCGCTGCGCGATCTCGAGACGGGGGCGGTCATCACTTCGGGCAAGACCAGCAATTTCACCGGCTATTCCGCGTCGGGCACCACCGTGGCGACGCAGGCCGCCGAGCGGGACGCGCGCGAGCGGCTCATGGTCATCCTGACCGACCAGATCATCACGCGCCTTCTCGTGGCCGTGCCCAGATCGGGCCTATGAAGCTCAGCCCCCGCGATGCGCCCGGCTATTTCGCCCGCCCCGAGGCCGACCGGGCGGGCCTTTTGATCTACGGCGCCGACGCCATGCGCATCGCGCTGCGCCGCGCCGAGGTGATCGCGGCCCTCGTCGGGCCGAAGGGCGAGGAGGAGATGCGCGTGACGCGCATGCAAGCGGGCGAGTTGCGCAAGGATCCTGCAAGGCTCAACGATGCGGTCAAGGCCGCGAGTTTCTTTCCCGGCCCGCGCGTCGCCTTCGTCGAGGACGCGACCGAGGCGCTCGCGGCGCCCATCCTCGCCGCGCTCGAGGATTGGCGCGAGGGGGATGCGCAGATCATCGTGACGGCGGGACAGCTCAAGCCCACGTCGAAGCTGCGCAAGACGTTCGAGACGCACAAGAACGCCTATGCCGCCGCGATCTACGACGAGCCGCCGAGCCGCGCCGAGATCGAGGCGATGCTCCAGAAATCGGGCCTCAAGAACATCGCGCAGGAGGCTTTGCGCGATCTCAATGACCTCGGCCGTGCGCTCGATCCGGGCGATTTCCGCCAGACACTCGACAAGCTCGCGCTCTACAAGCTGAACGACGAGGGGCAGGTGACGCCCGAGGATGTCGCCGCCTGTGCGCCCGCCTCGGTCGAGGCCGATCTCGACGATGTGCTTCACGTCGTGGCAGAGGCGCGCTCGGGCGAGATCGGACCGCTGATGAAGCAACTCAGGGCGCAAGGCGTGCAGCCGGTCGCGCTCGTGATCGCGGCCTCGCGCCACTTCCGGGCGCTCTACACCGCGGCCTCCGATCCGGGCGGCGTCAGCCAGGGGATCGCGCGGATGCGCCCGCCGGTCTTCGGGCCGCGCCGCGACCGGATGCAGCGTCAGGCGCAGGCCTGGGGCGCGGCGAACCTGCAAGCGGCGCTGAGCGTGCTGACCGAGGTGGATCTCGCGCTGCGCTCGGCGGGGCAGACCGCGCCGCAGATGGCGCTGGTCGAACGCGCGCTCATCCGCCTTGCGATGATGATCCGGCGCTGACGCGGCTCACTTCCGGGCGGCGGCCTCGATCATCGCGAAGAATTCCGCGCCCGTCATGCGGTGATGGTCCCCGGCCAGCGCATAGCCATCGGGCTTGGCGTCGATGAAAAGCTCGCCGGCGAGAGGGATGCCCGATGGATCGTCCAGCGTGCCCAGATTCCAATAGTAGGTTCCCTGCTTCGGCCCGGGCGCCGTCAGTCGCGAATAAAGTCCGCTACCACATATGTCACAAAATGCGCGTTCGGCCCATTCGGACGATTGATAGGCCTTGATGGCGTCTCCGGCCTCGAAGGTCACGCCGTCCTTCGGAACTTCGAAGGCGAGGGCGACACCGCCCGACCACTTGAGGCACATGCTGCAATGGCAGGCATGGGTTTCGGCCATGGGAGCGGAAATGGTGAACTTGACTGCGCCGCAGAGGCAGGATCCGGTTCGTGTCATCTGGGTAATCCCTTTGCTTGCCGCGCCCATATGCGTCTGGGGGTTATTCGGTGGAGGGCGCGGGCGCGTCACCGCTTTCCGCCTCGGTCTCCGGATCAGGCTCTTCGGAGGGCTCGGGTGCGCTCTCGCCCGGGGTCTCGGCATCGCTCGGCGCGGCGCTCGTATCCGCGGCGAGCGCGCCGTTCTGCCATTGGCCGGTCTCTTCCTCGCCCGACGCGTAGCGCATCGTGCCGGTGCCCTGCCGCTTGCCATCCTCGAAAAGGCCCTCGTAGATGTCGCCATTGGCATAGGTCGCCTTGCCCATGCCGTTGATCTCGCCGTTCTTCCACTCGCCCTCGTAGACGAAGCCGCTCGGCATCTCGATCCGGCCCATGCCGTCGCGCTGCCCGGCGGTGAAGCCGCCGGTATAGACGGTGCCGTCCTTGTAGGTGGCGGTCCCCTGGCCCTCGCGCTCGCCATCGACCCATTCGCCCTCGTAGCGATAGCCGTCCGGATAGGTCATCACGCCCTGGCCGTGATTGCGCGCGTTCTTGAACATGCCCTCGTAGACGAGGCCGCTGGGATAGGTCGCGCGGCCCTGGCCCTCGATCACGCCGTCGACCCATTGCCCCTCGTAGGTGGCGCCGTCGGGATAGGTGATCTTGCCCTCGCCATTGGCCTGATCGTCGCGGAAGTCGCCCTCGTAGACCGACCCGTCGGGATAGGTGACCCGTCCCGAGCCCGAGATGCGGCCCGCGACCCAGGAGCCGGTATAGACATAGCCGTCCGTGCCGGTGAACGTGCCTTGCCCATCGCGCTTGTCATCCGCGAAATCGCCCTCGTAGACGTCGCCGTTCTCATAGACGACGCGGCCTTCGCCCTCGCGGCGCCCGGCCACCAGCTCGCCCTCGTAGACATCGCCATTGGGCTGGGTCAGCGTGCCGATGCCGCTGATCTGCCCGTCCTTCCAGGTTCCCTCGTAGACCAGCCCGTCCGGCATGGTGAGCGTGCCCGTCCCGTCGCGCGCGCCGCGCTTGACCTCGCCCTCATAGGTCGCGCCATCGGGATAGGTGATCGAGGCGCGGCCTTCCTTCGTGCCTTCGACCCAGTCGCCCTCGTAGACATAGCCGTTGGGCGAGCTCATCGTGCCGCGCCCGTGATGCATCGCGTTGAGGAACTCGCCCTCGTAGCGCACGCCGTTGGCATAGGCGGCGACGCCGCGCCCGGTGATCTTGCCGTTCACCCACTGGCCCTCGTAGGTGCCGCCATCGGTGAAGACGATCTTGCCGATGCCGTTCGGCTTGCCGAGCGCGAATTCGCCCTCGTAGACCGACCCGTTGGGAAAGCGCGCGGTGCCGCGCCCGGTGATGTCGCCCTCCTGCCATTCGCCGGTATATTCATAGCCGTTGGGCAGGGTGTAGGTGCCGGTGCCGTGCTGGAGGCCGTCCTTGAACGTGCCTTCATAGACGCCGCCATCGTCGTATTGCTTGGTCTGGATGGCGTCGTCCTGCGCACGCGCGTCACCGGGCAGACCGGCCGCTCCTGCGGCCAGCAATGCGGCGATGATGGAATTGCGTGCTGTGGTGATTGCCATGCTCTGCCCCGGATAGCCTTGCCCGCGCTGCCGCGTGGCTTTGGCAGAAGTTAATGGAGCGCCCCCATCGGGGCAACGCGATTCGGTCAAATCGGCTTTCCTCCGCGCGCCCGTCTGCTAGATGTTGGGGCGCAAAGATAGGATGCCCCCATGCCCGACAGCCCCGACCAAGGCAGCACGACAGGCCGCCCCGGTGCCCATTCCGGTGACCGTTCCGAGCCCAGGCCCGCCACGTTCCGCCTGACGCTCGCGCAGCTCAACGCCACGGTCGGCGATCTGAAAGGCAACGCCGCCCGCGCCCGTTCGGCATGGGAGGAGGCCAAGGCCGCCGGGGCGGATATGCTGGCCCTGCCGGAGATGTTCATCACCGGATACAACACCCAGGACCTGGTGATGAAGCCCGCCTTCCATCAGGCCGCCATGGCCCAGATCGCGGCGCTGGCCGAGGGCTGCGCCGAGGGGCCGGCCATCGCCATCGGCGGCCCCGCTCTCGAGGGGGCCGAGCTCTTCAACGCCTATTACATCCTGCAAGGCGGCAAGATCAGCGCGCGGGTGCTCAAGCACCACCTGCCGAACGAGACGGTCTTCGACGAAGTGCGGCTCTATGGCTCGGCGCCCGTCGCAGGGCCATATACCGTGGGCGATCTGCGCATCGGCAGCCCGATCTGCGAGGATGCCTGGCATGATGACGTGGCCGAGACATTGGCCGAGACGGGCGCCGAGATCCTGCTCGTGCCCAACGGCTCGCCCTATTACCGGGGCAAGATGCACATCCGCCAGACGATCATGGTCAGCCGCGTGATCGAGACGGGCCTGCCGCTCGTCTATCTCAACCTCGTGGGCGGGCAGGACGATCAGGTCTTCGACGGGGGCAGTTTCGTGCTCAATCCGGGCGGAGGCCTCGCCGTGCAGCTGCCGCTCTTCGGGGAGGCGCTGGCGCATGTCGATTTCACGCGCGGCCCCGAGGGCTGGAGCGCCGCGAAAGGCGCGCTCGCGACCATGCCGGACCTCATGGAGCAGGACTATCACGCGATGGTGCTCGCCTTGCGCGACTACATGCGCAAGACCGGGTTCCAGAAGGTGCTTCTGGGCCTTTCGGGCGGCATCGACTCGGCCATCGTCGCGGTGATCGCCGCCGATGCGCTCGGCCCCGAGAACGTGCGCTGCGTTATGCTGCCTTCGGAATACACGAGCCAGGCGTCGCTCGACGACGCGCAGGCCGTCGCCGAGGCGCTCGGATGCGCCTATGATTTCGTGCCGATCGACAAGGGCCGAGCCGCGATCACCGAAACGCTCGCGCCGCTCTTCGAGGGCCGCGCCGAGGATCTGACCGAGGAGAACATCCAGTCGCGCCTGCGCGGACTTCTTCTGATGGCGATGTCCAACAAGTTCGGGGAAATGCTGCTGACCACGGGCAACAAGTCCGAGGTCGCGGTGGGCTATGCCACGATTTATGGCGACATGAACGGCGGCTACAATCCGATCAAGGATCTCTACAAGACCCGTGTCTTCGAGATGTGCCGCTGGCGCAACGCCAATCACCGCCCGTGGATGATGGGGCCCGAGGGCGAGGTGATCGCACCGCGCATCATCGACAAGCCGCCCTCGGCCGAGCTGCGCGCGGATCAGAAGGACAGCGACTCCCTGCCGGATTACCCGGTCCTCGATGCGATCCTCGAGATCCTCGTCGACGGCGACGGGAGCGTCGAGGATTGCGTGAAGGCGGGATATGCGCGCGAGGATGCCGCGAAGGTCGAGAACCTGATTTACATCAGCGAATACAAGCGCTTTCAGTCCGCGCCGGGAACGCGGCTCAGCAAGCGCGCCTTCTGGCTCGATCGCCGCTATCCCATCGTCAACCGCTGGCGGGATGGCTGACCTCCGGGATCCAAGTATTTCCGCCAAGATGAAGCATCGGGGCGCGCGCGGAATGACGCGGGAACATATGGGCTTGCGGGCGCATTGACAGGAAAGCCTTGCAAGGAGATTTCCATGACCCGCCTCTTGATCCTCTTCTACACCACCTACGGCACCAACCACCGGATGGCCGAATGCGCCGAGGCCGCCGCCCGCGAGGCCGGCGCCGAGGTCCGCTTGCGCCGTGTGCGCGAGACCGCGCCGCAGGAGGTGATCGACGGGCAGGACGCGTGGAAGGCCCAGCTGGAGCGGATGAAGGACATCCCCGAGGCTGTGCCCGAGGACATGGAATGGGCGAGCGCCTATCTCGTTTCGGCGCCGACGCGGTTTTCGTCCATGCCGAGCCAGATGCAGACCTTCTTCGACACGCTTGGCCCGCTCTGGCAGAAGGGCGCGATGGCGAACAAGCCGGCCTCGGGCATGACCTCGACCCAGAGCGCGCATGGCGGGCAGGAGACGACGCTGATGCATCTGCACGCGACGTTCATCCACTGGGGCTGCATCGTCACGGCGCCCGGCTATACCGATGACGTGATGTTCGAGCTGGGCAATCCCTATGGCGCCACGGCCATCGCGGGCGAGGTGAGCGACACCGTGAAAGGCGCGATCGAACATCAGACGCGGCGCATGATCGAGATCGCCGAGAAGCTCGCGGCCTGAGGCCGGTCATTCCCACCAACGGTCTATGCTGGCGATATCGTCGTCGGACCAACCGAAGTGATGGGCGAATTCGTGGATCGTCACATGCGCGACCAACTCGTCCAGCGTGACGCCCTCGCGCGTTGCGAGTTCGGCAAGGATCGGCTGGCGGAACAGCCAGACGGTATCGGGCCAAGGGTCGGGATAGGCCGAGGACTTCTCGGTCATGGGCACGCCCTCGTAAAGCCCCGTCAGATCGAGCGGATCGTCCATGCCGAGATCGGCCAGCATGCGCGCATCGGGCATATCCTCCACTTGCAGCACCACCTGCCTCGCCGCGGCGGCGAAAGCCACGGGCAGCGCCTCGATGGTGGCGAGCGCGATTTCTTCGATACGGGCGAGGCTGGGCTGGCTCATGGGCCAGATATGGCCCGCGCGCCGGCAAAAGGGAAGCGGCGCGCGGGCATCGGTTCAGAGCCGGAGTTGGTAGCTTTCGGGCACATAGCCGTACCCGTCGCCGCGCTTCTCGACGAAGCCCATGGCGGGGAAGGGCATGTGATAGCCGATGAAGGGCATCCGCTCGGCGGCCAGCATGTCGAGAAGCTTGCGCCGCGTGGCGGCGGCTGCCGGTTTGTCCATGTCGAATTTCACCTCCCAATCGGGCTGCTCCAGGGAGAAGACCGGATGATTGGCGAAATCCGCGGCGATCAGGAGCGACTTGCCCTCGCTCTCGATGCGGTAGGCCATGTGGCCGGGCGTGTGGCCGAAGGCCTCGACGGCGGTGATGCCGCCCGCGGCCTCTTGGCCCGGGGCGATCATCGTGGTCTGATCGGCGAAGGGGCGCATCTTGGCGTCGAACGTATCGTTCCCCGCCGCCGCCCAGTGATCGTATTCCGCGGCGCCTGTGACGTAGCGCGCGTTGGGGAAGGTCGGCGCCTCGTCGCCGCGCAATCCGCCGATATGATCGCCATGCATATGCGTGAGGACCACGATATCGACCTGATCGGCGCTGTAGCCCGCCGCCTCGAGCGCCGCCGTGATCCCGGCGGGATCGAGCCCGGTGTCGAAGAGGACGAGCGCCTCGCCCGTATTCACCAGCGTCGGAGTGAAGAAGAATTGCGCGACGTCCACCGGCAAAAGCGCATCCCGCGCCACCTGCTCGAATGTTTCGGCGTCCACGTCGAGGCCGAAGATCGAATGCGGATCCTCGCGCGGCATGCTGCCGGCGAGCAGCGTCGTCACCTCGAAACCGCCCAGAGCTATCCGGCGGTGGATCGCGGCGGAGGCGCCGAGCATCGGGGCCGCGGCTTGCGCGGCATGGGCGAGGGGGAGGGCTGCGGCCGCGCCGAGAAGGGTGCGGCGGCTCATGCGATGCGTCGTCATGTCGTATCTCCTGTTGCTGTCCCGTCTGAGGTAGCGCGGCCAGCGCCGCACACGGCTCACGTTTTTGTGAGGGCCGGCATGGCGAGCGGGATGGCGATGCGGCAGAACCCGTCCTCCGTATCGCCGAGATCACGCGCGCCGAGCGCGGCGAGCGCGCCCGGATCGCTGCGCAGGCCCGGCCCGGTATCGAGCAGCACCTCGGTCCCCGGCATCAAAGCGAAGCGCCATGCCGTCTCGAACCCCGGCGGCGGCGCGAGCGGGGCGCGGCCGATCTCCTCGGCCAATGCGTCTTGCAGCGGCAGGTCAGCGACATGCGCGATGCGCGCGGCGGGCACGGGCGGAAAGGCGCCCGCGCCATGGGCGCGATAGGTGTTCGTGGCGAGCAGAAAACGCATTCCGGGCGGGATGGCCCGGCCCTCGAATTGCAGATCGCGGATGCGGCCTTCCGCGCCCGTGCGCCGCGCGCCGGTGCGGCCATAGAGCGGCTGTGCCGAAAGATCGATGGTGTAGCTCAGCCCAGATATCACGTCGAAATCATGCCCCGGCACGTCCATGTCGCGCAGCATCTGCCCCGGCTCTCCGGCCCGGATCGTTGCAAAGCAGATCGCCGCCCGCTCGAGCCAATCGAGAAGGCCCGCGCCGTCGATCTCGATCCCGCAGAGGCGGTTGGGGAAGGGGTAGAGGTCCGCCGCGTGGCGGAGCGACAGCGCGCCCTCGGGCAGATCGGTGAAGTTGCGCGGCCCACCGCGCCCGCCGGTCTTGAAGGCGGGGGTGGCCGACAGGATGGGCAGCGCGTCAAGGGCGGTGCCCGCGACCGCGCGGCGCAGAAGGCGGGTCTGCACCGCGTTCAGAGCGGCCACGGAGGCGTCGGGCCGCGCGAGCGCCAGATAGCTGTGAAGCCGCTGCGGCGCACTGCCGATGGGTTGGCGCATGCGGGCGAGCGTGTGCGCATGCGCGGGGGCGAGCGTTTCTTCGAGCCCCTTGTCGCGCGCGCTGTTCCGCGCCGGGCGCAGCGCCGCGCTGTGGGCGGCGACGCGCCATCGGCCCGCCTCGCGCATGAGCCGCAGGTCGAGCACGCCCAGATGCGTGCCGCAGGCCCCGGCCATCAGGGCGGGCGTGCCGCCGAGGCGCCCCCTCACGTGATCGATCCTCGCATCGCGCCTGGAGGGCGTACCCGGATCGGGAAAGAGCGCGTGGCTGTGGCCTGTCATGATCGCGTCGATCCCGTCGATATCCGCAAGGGCGAGGGCCGCGTTCTCGGCCATGTGCCCGGGCGCTTCCGGGTCGATCCCGCTATGGGCGAGGGCGATCACCAGATCGGCGCCCTCCGCGCGCAGGCGCGGGACCATGCGGCGCGCGGTCGCGGTCATGTCGAAGGCCTCGAGCCGGCCCGCGAGATGGCTGTGATCCCATTGGACGACCTGCGGCGGCACGAGGCCGAAGAGCCCGATCCGGAGCGTGCGCCGCGCGCCGTCCTCGCACAAGATCTCGCGCGGCAGTATCAGGCTCGGCACGACCGGCCAGCCGGGCGGCGGCGCGCTCAGCGCGATATTCGCGCAGGTTACCGGAAAGGCGGCCTGCCCGAGCGCGTAGGACAGCCAGTCGAGCCCGTGGTTGAACTCGTGATTGCCGAGCGCCGCCGCGTCATAGCCCAGACGGTTCATCGCGGCGATCACCGGACTGGGCTCGGCGCTGCCCGGCGCCTCGGGATCGCCGATCGGGGAGCCTTGAAGCGCGTCGCCGTTATCCAGAAGCAGTGTGTTCGGCGCCTCGGCGCGGGCGGCGTGAATGACGGTCGCTATGCGCACGAGGCCGAAGGGCCGGTCATCCGCGTCGGCATAGTAATCGTAGGCCATGAGATGCGCGTGCAGATCGGTCGTGCAGAGAAGCCGGAGCCGCGCCGAGACGCCGGCGGCCGCCTCGGCGGCGCTGGCCGCGTCCTGAAGCTCCCGAGCCGGATTTATCGTCATGCGCGATCCTTCGGATGTGGCGCGCCTGCGGTTTGGGGCGCCTTCCTCCTTACCTCGCTAATACAGCTCATAGAAATTTCAAAACGTTAAGAAACAACCTTGAGGTGAGTCGTGGCGTTTTCGCCCGAGTGTTGCCGGCAGGTCATGCAGCGCTTGCGCAGCCCCGGCGATCATGGCACCTCGGGCCGGATGGGATGGGGGCATGGTGGATGAAGCTGGCCGAGACGGTGACCTTCGGGGGCGGCACGCTCGACCGCGCGGCGGAGCTGCGCGGAACGGACCTCGATGCGGCGGCGCGCATGGCGGGGGGCGGTACGATCCTAATGTGGCGGGGCAAGCCCTTGGTGTGCGCGGGCGCGCTCGCCCCGCTCATGCGCCTGCCGCTCGATCATCCGGTGCTGGGCGGTGCGCGGCGTGTGCTGCTCGGCCGCCGGGAGGACGGCACGCTCGTCTTCGCGCATGACATCTCGCATTGGACGCCCGCCGACATGCCCGGCACCCTCGACAGTTTCGCCGACCCGACCGAGCAGAGCCATCCCGATCTGCCGGACGCCGTCTTCGCCGAGCTGCGCCGGATCATGGTGCTTCTGGATGCCGAGGAGGCCGCCGAGGCCGCGACCGCGCGCGCGCTCTTCGGCTGGCACGACATCCACGGCTTCTGCGCGCGCTGCGGCGCGCCGAGCGAGATCGTGCAGGCCGGATGGCAGCGCACCTGTCCAAGCTGCGGTGCCCACCATTTCCCGCGCACCGATCCCGTGGTCATCATGCTCGTGACCGATGGCAATTCGGCGCTTCTGGGCCGCTCGCCGGGATGGCCCGAGGGGATGTATTCGCTGCTCGCGGGCTTCGTCGAGCCGGGTGAGACGCTCGAGGCCGCCGTGCGGCGCGAGGTCTATGAGGAAACGCGCGTGCCTGTGGGCGAGGTCGAGTATCTCGCCAGTCAGCCCTGGCCGTTTCCGGCCTCCTTGATGATCGGGATGCGGGGCCGGGCGCTCGGGCGCGAGATCACCATAGATCCCGTCGAGATCGAGGACGCGATCTGGGTGACCCGCGAGAACGTGTCGGATGCGATGGCCGGGCGGCACGCCTTCCTGATGCCCGCGCGCGAGGGGGCGATCGCGCAATTCCTGCTGCGCAACTGGCTTGCGGACCGTCTGGATTGAGGCAAATATAACCGCAAGACCCGTGGCTCACCGCAGGGCGGGCGCCGAACGGGCGATATATCGAGGCGAGACAGAGACATGCATTTTTCCACCCGAGAGGATATCGAGGCGCCGATAGACTACGTCTTCGCGCAGATATCCGACTTCGCGTCGATCGAGCGGTCGATCCTGCGGCGCGGCGCCGAAGTCCAGCGCAGGGTCGATCGCACGCCGCCCGCGGAAGGGATGATGTGGGACACGTCCTTCGATCTCAAGGGCAAGCGCCGGCAGGTGGAGGTTACGCTGACTTCGTTCGAGCCGCCCAGCATGATGACGTTCAAGGGCGAGTCGAAGAACATTTCGGGCGATGTGGTGATCGAGCTCGTGGCGCTCTCGCGCGGGCGCACGCGGCTTGCGATGACCTGCGATCTGACGCCCCGGACCCTGACCGCCCGGCTGATGCTGCAATCGCTGAAACTCGCCAAGGGCAACGTGTCGCGCCGCTTCGAGATGCGCGTCGCGTCCTACGCCAAGGAAATGGAAGACCGCTACAAGCGGAGCGCCTGACGCGGCCACGGCGGGCGCGCACGCAGAAAAGGCGCCGCTGGAGAGCGGCGCCGTTTTGTTGTTGGTGACTGGTGGGTTCAGCTCAGGCGATGGTCGCTTCGGCGCGCTCACCGGCGCTCAGTTCCGCGACCTGGACACCTTCTGCACGCTCGTCGGTGCTGAGTTCAGCGACCTTGATGCCATCGGCACGCTCGTCGGTGCTGAGTTCCGCGACCTTGATGCCAGCGGCACGCTCGTCGGTGCTGAGTTCAGCGACCTTGATGCCAGCGGCACGTTCATCGGTGCTGAGCTCCGCGACCTTGATGCCATCGGCACGCTCGTCGGTGCTGAGTTCCGCGAGTTTGATGCCATCGGCACGCTCGTCGGTGCTGAGTTCCGCGACCTTGATGCCGTCGGCACGCTCGTCGGTGCTCAGTTCGGAGACCCGGAAGTTCTCGGCGCGGTCGCCGATGTCGCGGGCCTTCAGAAGATCGTTGGCGTCGCGCTCGCCGGTGCTGAGTTCGCTGACACGGAAGCCTTCGGCACGCTCACCGGTGCTCAGTTCGCTGATGTGGAAATTCTCGGCGCCGTCGCCGATGTCGCGGGCTGCGGTGGTGAAGTCATTGGCCAGCGCGGGGACTGCGGTGACGGCGAGAAGTGGGATGATTGCGATGCGGTTCATGGTATTAACTCCTTGGGGTTTATGATGTTTTCAAGTCCGTGCAGTCCGGTTGTCGTCCTGCTGTGGGAGTAATATGGACCGAGTGGTCCGATATGGAAACCCACCTCGCGACCACGTGATGGAGACGTCGGTCGCGGCACACGCCGGCGTGATGCGGCAAAGCGCCCGCCGTGAGCGGATGAAACGAAAAGTGCATGAAAAACGCCCACCGGAGGGTCCGACGGGCGCCTATAATCACATCTTTTCAGTGAGTTGCTCAGTCCCGGCGGGGATCGCGGGGGTAAACGCCCAGAATATTGAGCTGGCTGGTGAAGTAATCGAGCTCTTCCAGCGCCAATGCAACATTCGCATCCTCGGGATGCCCTTCGACATCGGCATAGAACTGAGTCGCCGAGAAAGAGCCGCCCACCATGTAGCTTTCAAGCTTGGTCATGTTGACGCCGTTCGTCGCGAATCCGCCCATCGCCTTGTAGAGCGCGGCGGGAATGTTGCGCACCTCGAAGACGAAGCTGGTCATCATGCCCGCGTCGCCGCGCCGCGTCATGTCGGGCTCGGGCGCCATCACCAGAAAGCGCGTCGTGTTGTTGCCCTCGTCCTCGATGCCCTTGGCCAGGATGTCGAGCCCGTAGATCTCGGCGGCGAGCGGACTTGCCAAGGCGGCGGTCGCGGGATCGCCCAGCTCGGAGACCTCGCGCGCGGAGCCTGCGGTGTCCGCGCCCGTCACGCGCGTGATGCCGTGCTCGGCCAGAAAGGCGCGGCACTGGCCCAGCAGCATCGCATGGCTCACCGCGCGCTCGACCGTCTCGAGCTTCGTGCCCGGCACCGCCATCAGCGCGATCTCGACCCGCACGAACGCCTCGCCGATGATATGCAGACCGCTGCCCGGCAGAAGATGATGGATGTCGGCGACGCGCCCGAAGGTCGAATTCTCGACCGGGAGCATGGCGAGCTGCGCCGCCCCGCTGCGCACGGCGTCGATCGCGTCCTCGAAGGTGCGGCAGGGAAGGGGCGTCGCCTCCGGATAGGTGCTGATGCAGGCCTGATGCGAATAGGCCCCCGGCTCGCCCTGGAAGGCAATGGTCTGGCTCATCGGTCTGGGGTTCCTTTCTGGCGGCGTGATCGGCGGTGCGCGATACCGGCGAAGCCCTTCGGCGAGGTGCCTCGGGGCGGGCATTTGGTCGCGGAAACTATACCTTGCGCAAGGGGAGGGGAAGCGGATAGATACGCGGCCAACGGATATCAAATGGAAGCGAGCTCATGTTCGATACAATGACATTCACCAAAGTCCTGGGCGGGTTCGCAGGCGCTTTTCTGGTGTTCCTCCTTGGCAAGTTCGTCGCCGAGAAGCTGTATCACGCCGAGGTCGCGGGCCATCATGACGGTGAAGTCGTTCAGGGCTATCTGATCGAGACCGCGAGCGACGAGGGCGGCCAGGAAGAAGAGGGCGGCCCCACCTTCGAGGAAGTCTTCGCCTCCGCCGATCCCGGCAAGGGCGAGCGCGTCTTCAACAAGTGCAAGGCATGCCACAAGCTCGAAGCGGGTGAGAACTCGACCGGCCCCTATCTTTACAACGTCGTCGGCCGCGAAGTGGACACGGCGACCGGCTACCAGTATTCCGGCGCGCTCGAAGAGGTGGCCGATGTCTGGAGCCCCGAGAACCTGAACGCCTTCCTCGAGAACCCGCAGGGCTACGCGCCCGGCACCTCGATGGGTTTCGCTGGCCTCAACAAGGTCGAGGACCGCGCCGACGTGATCGCCTATCTCGCGACCTTCAGCGATTGAACGGACGCGCGCCGCGGATCAGGGGCCGCCTCCCGGCAGGGATGGCGGCCTTTTTCATGCGCGGCGCGGCTTTGGCGGTGGGCCTGCGGCGATGGCGCGCAAGGCACGGATTTTTTACCCGCTTGAATGTCGCGCCCCCCCTCCTTTAGCGTGAGGGCTGTCTATATGATGGCGGCATGGTATCGCCGCGGCAGGCGCATTCGGGGAGGGATGGCATGACAGGGGCAAGCAAGGTGGCCGAAATATCCGCAACGGGGCACCGATCGGCATGGGCCTTCATGGGCCTCGCGCTCGGCGCCTTTCTGGCCGCGCAGGCCGCGCTCGCCTCGGACGAGGCCGCCTCCAGCGGCTCGGGCGGTGGCGAGATCATCACGAGCCACGGCTACAGTTATTTCGGCGATCTGACCTATCCTGCCGATTTCCCGCATTTCGACTATGTGAACCCGGATGCGCCCAAGGGCGGCGAGATTTCCCTCAACGCCTCCGGCACGTTCGATTCGATGAACCCCTATTCGCGCAAGGGCCGCGCGGGCGCCTATTCGTGGATGGTCTATGAAAGCCTTCTGGGCGAGATGCCCGCGACGGGCGAGGGCGCGCCGGCGGATGTCTATGGCGAATCCTACGGGCTGTTGGCCGAGCGGCTGGAATACGATGCGGGCAAGACATGGGTGATCTTTCACATGCGCCCCGAGGCGCGGTTTTCCGACGGCACGCCCGTCACCGCGCATGATGTGGTCTTTTCGCACAATCTCTTTCTCGAGCAGGGGCTGCAATCCTATGCCGAGGCGGTCAAGCGCCGCGTGACCGGGGCCGAGGCGCTCGACGATCATACGGTGAAGTTCACCTTCGCCGAAGGCATCTCGCGCCGCTCGCTCGTCGATCAGGTGGGCAGCGTGCCGGTCTTTCCGAAGGCTTGGTATGAAGAGACGGGCGCGCGGCTCGACGAGCCACGGCTCGACGCGGCGCCCGGCTCGGGGCCCTACATGCTCGACGAGGCCGAGGTGAACCGGCGCATCGTCTACAAGCGCAATCCCGATTACTGGGGCGCCGATCTGCCGATCAATGTGGGCCGGCACAATTTCGATACGATCCGCATCGAGTATTTCGCCGACGACTCCGCCGCGTTTCAGGCCTTCACGGCGGGCGAATACACCTTCCGCGCCGAGACAAACTCCAAGACCTGGGCGACGGGGTACGATTTCCCCGCCGCGCAGAAGGGCTGGGTCAAGCTCGAGGAGATCCCCGACGGCTCGCCCCCGACACCCTCGGGCATCGTATTCAATCTCGGCCGCGAGGCGCTTCGGGACAAGCGCGTGCGTGAGGCGATCTCGCTCGGCTTCAACTTCGAATGGACCAATGAGAGTCTGCAATACGGCCTCTTCGAGCAGCGCGACAGCTTCGTTCAGGACACCCCGCTCGAGGCCAAGGGCCCGCCCGAGGGCGCCGAGCTCGAGCTGCTGAAGAGCCTCGGGGACGTGATCCCGCCCGAGCTTCTGACCGAGGCCGCCGTGACCGCGCATACCTCCGATCCGAGCCGCCTGACCGACCGGCGCAACCTGCGCCGCGCGATGAAGCTTCTCGACGAGGCGGGCTGGCCCGTGGGCGAGGGCGGCATCCGGCGCAATGCCGAAGGCCAGACGCTCAGCATCGATTTTCCCATCCCGTCCTCCGGCTCGGCCACGATCGGGGCGGTCGTCGAGAATTTCATCAACAATCTCGAGGCGATGGGCATCGACGCGCGGATGGAGAAGATCGACCCCTCGCAATACACGCTGCGCAGCCGCGATCGCGACTACGATCTGGTCTTCGACAGCTATTCGACCTTCCTGCAACCCGGCACAGGCCTCATGCAGCGCTTCGGCTCGAGCGAGGCGGCATTCAGCCTCTTCAATCCAGCCGGTCTCGCCAGCCCGATGGTGGACGCCATCATCAATGCCGCGCTCGACACCGACGAGCAGGAAATCCAGGACGCGGCGCTCATGGCGCTCGACCGGGCGCTGCGCTACGAGCGCTTCATGATCCCGGTCTGGTACAACGATGCGCATTGGGTCGCCTATTGGGACAAGTTCGATCATCCCGAGACGATCCCGCCCTATTCGCTCGGCGTGCTCGATTTCTGGTGGGTCGACGCCGAGAAGGCCGCCGCGCTGCAAGCCGCCGGCGCGCTGAGGTAGCGCCGCGATGGGAGCCTATATCCTGCGGCGATTGCTGCTGATCATTCCCACGCTGTTCGGGATCATGGTCATCAATTTCGCGCTGGTGCAATTCGTGCCGGGCGGCCCCGTCGAGCAGGCGATCGCCAACATGCAGGGCTCGGGCGACGTCTTCGAGAGCTTCGCAGGCGGCGGCAACGACGCGGGGCAGGACATGGGCGCGCAGGGCGGCGAGAGCGCCTATGTCGGCGCGCGCGGCCTGCCGCCCGAGATGATCGCGGAGCTCGAAAAGCAGTTCGGCCTCGACAAGCCGCCGCTCGAGCGGTTCGGGCTGATGATGTGGAACTACATTCAGTTCGACTTCGGCGAGAGCTATTTCCGCAAGATCGAGGTGACCGATCTGGTGCTGGAAAAGATGCCGGTCTCGATCTCCCTCGGGCTCTGGTCGACGCTGATCGCCTATCTCATCTCGATCCCCCTCGGCGTGTCCAAGGCCGTGCGCGACGGCAGCAGCTTCGACACCTGGACGAGCGGCGTCATCATCGTTGCCTATGCGATCCCGGCGTTCCTCTTCGCCATCATGCTGCTCGTTCTCTTCGCGGGCGGCAGCTATTGGAAGATTTTTCCGCTGCGCGGCCTCACCTCGGACGAGTTCGACACGCTGAGCGTGGGCGGCAAGATACTCGATTACCTGTGGCACATCACGCTGCCCGTCCTGGCCAGCACCATCGCCGCCTTCGCGACGCTGACGCTGCTGACCAAGAACAGCTTTCTCGACGAGGTGAAGAAGCAATACGTCATCACCGCCCGCGCCAAGGGCCTGTCGGAGAAGAAGGTGCTTTACGGCCATGTCTTCCGCAACGCGATGCTGATCGTGATCGCGGGCTTCCCGACCGTCTTCATCGGCATCTTCTTCGGCGGCTCGGTTCTGATCGAGACGATCTTCTCTCTCGACGGGCTGGGGCGCCTCGGCTTCGAGGCCGCCGTGGGGCGCGATTATCCGGTGATGTTCGGCACGCTCTTCCTTTTCGGCCTCATCGGCCTCGTGGTGAACATTCTCAGCGATCTGATGTATGTGCTGGTCGATCCGCGCATCGATTTCGAAAAGCGGGAGGGATGATGATTTCGGCCAGCGGCCCTTCGCGTGCGGGACGGGGGCTTCGCCCCCAGCGTCGAAACTGCGTTTCGACGCTTCCCCCAGGATATTTTCGGCAAGAAGAACGGGGGCGCGCGCTCTGATGGCCCTCTCGCCGCTCAACCAGCGCCGCTGGCGCAATTTCAGGCGCAACCGCCGTGCCTTCTGGTCGCTCATTCTCTTCTCGGTGATCTTCGGGCTGAGCCTCTTCGCGGAGTTCCTCGCCAACGACAAGCCGATCCTCGTGCAGTATCGCGGCGAGTTCTACACGCCGATCTTCAACTTCTATCCCGAGACGGAGTTCGGGGGCGACTTCAAGACCGAGGCCGTGTATCGCGATCCCGAAGTGCGTTGCCTGATCGCCTCGGGCGGGCTCGACATCTGCTTCGACGACCCGGAGGGTGTCATCGAGGATGCCGCCGACGGCGAGGTGAAAGGCGAGGCGATCGAGAAGGGCTGGGCCATCTGGCCGCCCATTCCCTACAGCTACGATACGCCCGTGGACCGGCCCGGCGCGGCGCCGCTGCCGCCGAACGGGCAGAACCTTCTGGGCACCGACAACACCAAGCGCGACGTACTGGCGCGGGTGATCTACGGGTTCCGCCTGTCGGTGATGTTCACGCTGATCGTCACGACGCTCGCCTCGATCATCGGCATCGCGGCGGGGGCGGTGCAGGGCTATTTCGGCGGCTGGCTCGATCTCACCTTCCAGCGCTTCATCGAGATCTGGGCGGCGACGCCGCAGCTTTATGTCATCATCATCCTCTTCTCGATATTGCCGCGCGGTTTCTGGCTACTGGTGGCGATCACGGTGCTTTTCGGGTGGATGGCGCTCGTGGGCGTGGTGCGGGCCGAATTCCTGCGCGCGCGTAACCTCGAATATGTGCGGGCGGCCAAGGCTCTGGGCGTCAGCAACCGGCGCATCATGTTCCGGCACATGCTGCCCAACGCGATGGTCGCGACGCTGACCATGCTGCCCTTCGTCATCACCGGCACGATCAGCCTGCTCGCCGGGCTCGATTTCCTCGGCTTCGGCCTGCCCTCGTCGGCGCCCAGCCTCGGCGAGCTGACGCTTCAGGCCAAGAACAACCTTCAGGCGCCATGGCTCGCCTTCACCGCCTTCTTCGCCTTCGCGATCATGCTGTCGCTGCTGGTGTTCATCTTCGAGGGGGTCCGCGATGCGTTCGATCCCAGAAAGACGTTTCGATGAGCCTTCTGACGGTCGAGAACCTGACCATCGCGTTTCGGCAGGATGGCACGCTGACGCGCTGCGTGCATGGCGTGAGCTTTACCGTGGACCGCGGAGAGACCGTCGCGCTCGTGGGCGAGAGCGGCTCGGGCAAGTCGGTCACGGCGCTCAGCACCGTCTCGCTTCTGGGCGATGCGGCGGAAGTCTCGGGCTCGGTGCGCTATGACGGGCAGGAGTTGATCGGCGCGCCCGCCAAGACCTTGCGCAAGGTGCGGGGCAACGACATCAGCTTCATCTTCCAGGAGCCGATGACATCGCTCAACCCGCTTCACACGCTCGAAAAGCAGCTGGGCGAGTCGCTGGCGCTGCACCAGGGCCTGAGCGGTGCGGAGGCACGCGCGCGCATCGTTCAGCTGCTCGACGAGGTGGGTATCCGCGATCCCGAAAGCCGCCTCGGCGCCTATCCGCACCAGCTCTCGGGCGGGCAGCGGCAGCGCGTGATGATCGCGATGGCGCTCGCCAACGATCCCGACATCCTCATCGCGGACGAGCCGACGACCGCGCTCGATGTGACCATCCAGGCGCAGATCCTCGATCTTCTGGCCGAGCTCAAGAGCCGGGACATGGGCATGCTCTTCATCACCCATGATCTGACCATCGTGCGCCGCATCGCGGACAAGGTCTGCGTTATGAAGGACGGCATGGTGGTGGAGGCGGGGCCGACCGCCGAGGTCTTCGGCGCGCCGAAGCACGACTATACCCGCAAGCTACTGGGCGCGCAGCCCTCGGGGCGGCCCGATCCGGTGCCCGAGGGCGCGCCCGTGGTGGCCGAGGCCGAGAAGTTGCGCGTGTGGTTCCCGATCGAACGGGGTTTGCTCAAGCGGGTCGTCGGGCATGTGAAGGCCGTCAACGAAGC
The DNA here is from genome assembly GCF_043661195.1 of Roseovarius aquimarinus. Taxonomy (NCBI): domain Bacteria; kingdom Pseudomonadati; phylum Pseudomonadota; class Alphaproteobacteria; order Rhodobacterales; family Roseobacteraceae; genus Roseovarius; species Roseovarius aquimarinus. The sequence goes on along the minus strand of NZ_JBIHMM010000002.1, from coordinate 230,027 downwards.
GAGCCTTTCGGTGCGCGCGGGCGAGACGCTCGGCATCGTGGGCGAGAGCGGGTCGGGCAAGACGACGCTCGCGCTCGCGATGATGCGGCTCATCGCCTCCGAGGGGCGCATCGCCTTTTGCGGCGAGGATGTGAACCGCTGGAACACGCGCCAGCTCCGGCGACGCCGCGCCGACATGCAGATCGTCTTTCAGGACCCGTTCGGCAGTCTCAGCCCGCGCATGACCTGCGCCGAGATCATCGCCGAGGGGCTGGGCGTGCATGGCATGCCCGAGGGGCAGGAGGGGCGGGGCGAGCGCGATCTCGTGGCCGAGATGCTCGACGAGGTGGAATTGCCGCGCGACGCGATGGACCGCTACCCGCATGAATTCTCGGGCGGGCAGCGCCAGCGCATCGCCATCGCGCGGGCGATGATCCTGCGGCCGAAGCTCCTCGTTCTCGACGAGCCGACGAGCGCGCTCGACATGACGGTGCAGGTGCAGATCGTGGATCTGCTGCGCCGGCTTCAGCGCAAGTTCGGGCTGGCCTATCTCTTCATCAGCCATGATCTCGCCGTGGTGCGCGCGATGAGCCACAAGATCATGGTGATGAAGGGCGGCGACGTGATCGAGGCGGGCAGCGCCGAGGATCTGTTCGAGCGGCCCCGGACCGAATACGCGCAGACCCTTCTGAGGGCGGCGCTGGACCCGGCGCGCTAGCCGCCGGGCCTGCCGCTCAATCGCGGCGACGTGCGGTGAGATGCGCTTCGATCTCGGCCTCCCGGCGCGAGTCGAAGCGGCTTCGGCGGCCCTGGTGGCCCTTGGCTTCGGGCTGGCGGGCGGCGGTCATGAAAGTTTTCGCGAAGATGTTGAGCATGGGGTGATCCTCTCGGGTGATGGCTTGTGCTATACAGATGCGCTTTAGCGTGGCATGATGCGAGTCCGAAAGAATTCTACTGTGTAAGGATAACTTACGGATGGAGTGGCGCAGTCTTCCTCCGCTCAACGCGTTGCGGGCTTTCGCGGCATTGGCGCAGACCGGATCGGCCAGTGCGGCCGGTGCGGCGCTCAACGTCAGCCATGCGGCGATCAGCCAGCAGATCAAGGCGCTCGAGGCGCATATGGGCCTTGCGCTCGTGCGGCGCGACGGGCGCGGCCTCGCGCTGACCGGCGAAGGGCGGCTTCTGGCCGAGGCGCTTGACGAGGGGTTCGGCCTGATCGCGCAGCGGGTGGCGGCGCTCACCGGGGCGGATGCGGCGCGGCCCTTGCAGATTTCCACGACGCCGCAATTCGCCGCTTCGTGGCTCATGCCGCGCCTGCGCGATTTTCAGTCGCGCCATCCGGGCGTCGATCTGATGGTGCATCCCTCGCCGCAGCGCGCCGACCCGGCGCCCGGCGGCGTCGATCTGGCGATCCGCTTCGGCCTCGGCGCATGGGACGGGCTCGAGGCCGAGCTGCTGGTGCCGACCGATATCGTCGTGACCGCCGCGCCCTCGCTGGTGGGCGCGCGCGACTTCACCTCGCGGGACGAGCTTCTGGAATTTCCCTGGCTGATGGAGCTGGACCAGAGCCCGGCCTCGGACTGGATGTTCCGCGCGGGGCTGGGCGAGATGCGCGGCACGTCCGTCACGCATGTGCCCGGCAACCTGATGCTGGACGGCGCGCGGGCCGGGCACGGGATCGCGGTGATGACGGCGTCCTCGGTGAACGAGGACGTGGAGGCCGGGCGGCTGCGCATCCTCTTCCGCGATTGCGGCGAGACGGGCTATTTCATCGTGACCCGCCCGGGCGTCCTGCGCCCGCAGGCGAAGGCGTTTCTACGCTGGCTGCGCACGCAGCGCGCCGCCGCCTGAGGCGACCATGAAAAAGGCGCGGCAGGCTTCATGCCCGCCGCGCCTTGGATGTCCCTCCGGTGCCCGGCTATCAGCCCGGCTCGATAATGAAGCAGGTGAACTGGCGCGATTGCAGGCGGCGGCAGGCGAGATCCGCCGTCTCGCGCGTGAGACCCATGAAGTTGGCGTCGAACCCGTTCGAGCGGGAGACGACCTTGCGCAGCGATCCGTCGAGCGTGCTCATCTCGCTCAGCGCGGTCTGGAGCAGCACCTTGCGCGCCTGGTACTGGCTGGGATAGCGGCCCACATTGATGCCCCAGTTGCGCCCGCCCGAGGTGGAGATGCGCGTGACCACCTCCTGCACCGGGTCTTCGGTCTGGCTTTGTTGCAGGCTGGCGAGGGTCAGGCCCTCGGGCCGCAACATCGGGCGCGCCGTGTCGGCATCGAGCTCGGGCGCCGCATTGGCCACGGCAATCGCGGCGCTTGCGGCGGTCGTGGCGGGGGCGGGCTGCTCGGGCGCGGTGGCGGTCTCGGCGGGCAGCGACGCGGCGGCGATATCGGCCTCCTGCGCAGCGGCCAGAGCCTTCTCGATATCGTCGGCCGCGGCGATCAGGACAGGCTCGGCGGGCAGGGGCCGCGCCTTGGGCCGCAGGCTCGTCTTGACGGCGGCGGCTGCGCTCAGGCGGACCGTCTTGCCCGCGACACCGTGCTCCTCGCTGTCGCCCGCGATCACGACGCGGGTGCCGCCGGGGCCCTGATAGCGTGGCTTCGACGGGCGGTTGAAGGCGACCTGCGTCGGGGACTTCTGAAAGCCGATGTCGAGAAGCTCTGCCACGCGGGCGTTGCGCGTTGCGGTCGAGCGGCCGCCGAAAACGGTGGCGATGACGCGCTCGCTGCCCTTTTCGGCGCTGGCGACGAGGTTGAAACCGGCGGCGCGGGTGTAACCCGTCTTGATCCCGTCGGCGCCCTTGTAATCGCGCAGAAGCTTGCGGTTCGTATGCGCGACCTGGCGGACGCCCGCATCGGCGGTGATGCGCGAGAAGAGATTGTAATACTCGGGGAAGTCATAAAGCAGGTGACGCCCCATAACCGTCATGTCGCGCGCGGTGGAAAGATGCCCCTCCTCGGTCAGGCCGTGCGCGTTCTTGAAGGTGGTGCGCGTCATCCCGAGCGCCTGCGCGGTGCGGTTCATGCGGCGCGCGAAGGCCGCCTCGCTGCCTTCGATCGCCTCGCCGATGGCGGTGGCGGCATCGTTCGCCGATTTCACTGCGGCGGCGCGGATCAGGTAGCGCAGCTTGATCCGCTGGCCGGATTTCAGCCCCAGCTTGCTCGGCGGCTCGCCCGCGGCGTGGCGCGTGATCGTCACCTCGTCGTCGAGCGCGATCTCGCCATGCTCGACCGCCTCGAAGGCGATATAGAGCGTCATCATCTTGGTCAGGGAGGCCGGATGCAGGCGCGCATCGGCGTTTTCGGCATGCAGCACCTTGCCCGAGCGCGCGTCCATCACCATCGCCGCGTAAGGTGCCGCCGCTGCACTCAGCGGCAGGATGACCAACATCCAGAGCGTTGCGAACGCCCACAGACCCAGCCGGATCGGCTGCCTGTTCCGAGTTTTCATGGAACCACTCTTTTTTCACTGCCTCGTGCCGCCGATTTGCTCGACTGGCATTCATTATGGAAAGGAAGGTATCACATCATCTCTTGCGAATAAAGTGTTCTATTCAATGGAATTTATGGTGCAGGCAAAGGGCCGCACCCCACATCTGGGGGCGCGCGCAGCGCCGCCCACAAGACCAAGCATTGTGGCGAGAATATGGCGCGCCTTCGCGGCGATCAGGTGGCGCGATCCGGACGGCTTCGCGCCATCGCCGCGACGGGGGCATGGCGGTGGCAGGCGGTCAGGTGATCGTTGACGAGGCCGCAAGCCTGCATGAAGGCATAGACGATCGTCGGCCCACAGAATTTGAAGCCATGACGCTTCAGATCTTTCGAGATGCGGTTCGACAGCGGCGTGTGGGCGGGCACGTCCGCCATGCTGGCGAACCGGTTCTGGATCGGGCTGCCGCCGACATAATCCCACAAAAAGACGTCGAAGCCGCCCGCATCCTCGATCCGCCTCCAGGCCTGCGCATTGGTGATCGTGGCTTCGATCTTGCCGCGGTGCCGGATGATGCCCGGATCGGCCAGAAGCCGCTCGACCTCGGGCGCGCCCCAGGCGGCGATAACGTCCGGATCGAACCCGGCGAAGGCGGCGCGGAAATTCTCGCGCTTTTTCAGTATCGTGATCCAGGACAGCCCGGCCTGAAACCCGTCGAGGATCAGCTTTTCCCAGAGCGCGCGGCTGTCCCATTCGGGCACGCCCCATTCGGTATCGTGATAGTCGATGTAGATCTCCTCGGGCCCGGCCCAGCCGCATCGGATGCACATATGGAAAATCCTCGGTATTTGCACGGGCTCGTCTTAAGTCTCCCTTAGGGCATGCGACGCAATTTGGGCAAACTCAAATCGGAGCGTGCCATGCAGGATCATCACAAGGCGAAAGGCGGGGGCCTCGGGAAGGGGGCGCTCAAATGGGCCGATGTGCCCTACGGCCATCACGACCCGCTCTCCTATGCCATCGCCGCGCGCGACCGCTCGACCGTCGAGATGGTCAATGACGCGGTGCGCCACAAGCAGGTGATGCTGGCCTTCCAGCCCGTCGTGCCCGCCGGCCAGTCCGACCGTGTCGCCTTCTACGAAGGGCTGATCCGCGTGCTCGACGCCACGGGCCGCATCATTCCCGCGCGCGAGTTCATCGGCGCGATCGAGACGACGGAGACCGGGCGCATCATCGATTGCCTCGCGCTCGAGAAGGGGCTGAGGACGCTGTCGATGCATGGCGGCCTGCGCCTGTCGATCAACATGTCGGCCCGCTCCATCGGCTATGCGCGCTGGATGCGCACGCTCACCAAGGGGCTTGACGCCGATCCCACGGTGGCCGAGCGGCTGATCCTCGAGATCACGGAAAGCTCGGCCATGCTGGTGCCGGAGCTGGTGACCGGCTTCATGGACGAGATCTCGCAGCGCGGGGTCAGCTTCGCGCTGGACGATTTCGGGGCGGGCTTCACCTCGATGCGCTATCTGCGGGATTTCTATTTCGACATCCTCAAGATCGACGGGCAGTTCATCCGCGGCATCGCGCAGGATACCGACAATCAGGTGCTGACGACGGCGCTGGCCACGATCGGGCGGCAGTTCGACATGGTCACCATCGCCGAAAGCGTCGAGCGCGCGGACGACGCGGCCTTCCTCACGGCCATCGGGATCGACTGCCTTCAGGGCTATTTCTTCGGCGCGCCTTCGGTCAAGCCTGTCTGGCTCACACCCGATGCGCGGCGGGGGGCCGCCTGATCGCGCAGGTTGCCGCACTGCGGCGTATGGGATATGCCTTCGACGAGGGGCGCCGCGCGAGGGCCGCGCCCGCGAAGATCCTGGTGGAGGAAGTCCTATGACCAAAGTCGTTATCGCATCAGCCGCGCGCACCGCTGTCGGCTCTTTCGGCGGCGCGTTCGCCGCGACGCCCGCGCATGATCTGGGCGCCGCCGTTCTCGAAGCCGTCGTCGCGCGCGCCGGCATCGACAAGTCCGAGGTTTCGGAAACGATCCTCGGCCAGGTGCTGACCGCCGCGCAGGGCCAGAACCCCGCGCGCCAGGCGCATATCAACGCGGGCCTGCCCAAGGAAGCGGCGGCCTGGGGCATCAACCAGGTCTGCGGCTCGGGTCTCCGGGCGGTGGCGCTCGGCGCGCAGCACATCATGCTGGGCGATGCGTCCATCGTCTGTGCGGGCGGGCAGGAGAACATGACGCTCAGCCCCCATGCCGCCGCGCTGCGGGCCGGCCACAAGATGGGCGACATGGCGATGATCGACACGATGATCCGCGATGGCCTCTGGGACGCGTTCAACGGCTATCACATGGGCCAGACCGCCGAGAACGTGGCCGAGCAATGGCAGATCAGCCGCGAGATGCAGGACGAATTCGCCCTCGCCAGCCAGAACAAGGCCGAGGCGGCGCAGAACGCGGGCAAGTTCGACGATGAGGTCATCCCCTTCACTGTCAAGACCCGCAAGGGCGAGACGGTGGTCGACAAGGATGAATACATCCGCCACGGCGCGGTGATCGAGGCGATGCAGAAGATGCGGCCCGCCTTCACCAAGGACGGCAGCGTGACCGCCGCCAACGCCTCGGGCATCAACGACGGCGCCGCCGCGACATTGCTGATGAGTGCGGACGAGGCCGAGAAGCGCGGGATCGAGCCGCTGGCGCGCATCGCGAGCTATGCCACGGCGGGTCTCGATCCGTCGATCATGGGCGTCGGCCCGATCCATGCGAGCCGCAAGGCGCTGGAAAAAGCGGGCTGGAGCGTCGAGGATCTGGACCTCGTCGAGGCGAACGAGGCCTTCGCCGCGCAGGCCTGCGCGGTGAACAAGGACATGGGCTGGGATCCGTCGATCGTGAACGTCAACGGCGGCGCCATCGCCATCGGCCATCCCATCGGCGCCTCGGGCTGCCGCGTGCTCAACACGCTGCTCTTCGAGATGAGGCGCCGCGGTGCCAAGAAGGGCCTCGCGACGCTCTGCATCGGCGGCGGCATGGGTGTCGCCATGTGCGTGGAGCGGGGCTGAGACAATGGCAGGGCGCGAGGCCATGGGCCCGCGCCCGCCCTATGACCAGATCGTCTTTTCCGGCGGCGGCACGCGCTGTTTCTGGCAAGGCGGATTTCTCGATGTGGTGCGCGATCCGCTCGGTCTCGATCCTGCACGCATCTCGGCGGTCAGCGGCGGCGCGCTGACCGGCGCGGGGTTCATCACCCGCCAGGGCGCGCGCATCCTTTCGCTGATGAAAGAGGCCTTCGCCGAGCAGCAGAGCAATGCCCCGATGCACGAGATCGCCGAGGGCGCGGGGATCAGCCCGCATCAGCGGATCTATCGCGAGGTCGTCGAAGCGGCGATGACGCGAAAGGCCATCGAGACGATCGCAAACGGCCCCGTCTTCCAGATCTATCTCGGCCATCCGCCCACCGGCACACTCGCGCCCATGACCGGCGTCGCCGCGACGCTGGCCTACGAGGCCGAGCTGCATCTCATCTCCTCGCCGCATTTCAACTGGGCCGAGCGGATCGGCGTCACCGCGACGATGGTCGATGCGCGCCAGGCCGCGCGCGACGGGCGCCTGACCGATCTGATCTGCGCCGCCGCCGTCATCCCGCCGCTCTTCGATCTGGCGCGCTGGGACGGCAAGGACGTGATCGACGGCGGCATGTCCGATCAGGCACCGATGCCCGAGCCGGATGAGGGCCGCAGCCTGATCCTGCTCACCCGCGCCTATCGGCGCATCCCCGAGATCGAGGGGCGCCACTACGTCGCGCCGGGCGACGAGGTGGAGGCCGACAAGGTCGATTTCACCGATCCGGCAAAAATTGACCGCACGTGGAATCAGGGTAAGAATGAGGGCGAGCGCTTCCTGCGGGGCGCCGAAAAATAAAATCATCTCGGGAGGATGGACGATCATGGCAAGAACGGCATTGGTGACGGGCGGCACGCGCGGGATCGGCGCGGCGATCTCGAAACAGCTCAAGGCGGACGGGTGCAACGTGGCGGCGACCTATGCCGGCAATGACGACGCGGCGAAGGCCTTCACCGAAGAGACGGGCATCGCCACCTACAAGTGGAACGTGGCCGATTACGAGGAGAGCGCCGCCGGAATCGCCAAGGTCGAGGCCGATCTTGGCCCGATCGACATCGTCGTCGCCAATGCCGGAATCACCAAGGACGCGCCCTTTCACAAGATGACGCCCGAGCAGTGGCATCAGGTGATCGACACCAACCTCACCGGCGTCTTCAACACCGTCCATCCCGTCTGGCCCGGCATGCGCGAGCGCAAGTTCGGCCGCGTCATCGTCATCAGTTCGATCAACGGCCAGAAGGGCCAGTTCGCTCAGGTGAATTATGCCGCGACCAAGGCGGGCGATCTGGGCATCGTGAAATCGCTGGCCCAGGAAGGCGCGCGCGCCGGCATCACCGCCAACGCGGTCTGCCCCGGCTATATCGCGACCGAAATGGTCATGGCCGTGCCCGAAAAGGTGCGCGAGGCCATCATCGGACAGATCCCGACCGGCCGCCTGGGCGAGCCCGAGGAAATCGCGCGCTGCGTGTCCTTTTTGGCCGCCGACGGCTCGGGCTTCATCAACGGCTCGACCATTTCGGCCAATGGCGGTCAGTTCTTCGTCTGAGAGAGCTTGATCGAGGCAACGAAAAAGGGCCGGTGCATCCCGCACCGGCCCTTCGCCCGTCCGGGGCGCGTTCTGGAGGGAACGTCAGGTCAGAGGCCCGAAAGGCGGGCGATTTCTTCCTTGAGGCGCAATTTCTGCTTTTTCATTTCCGACACGTCGAGGTTGCTGACACCCGGCGCGCGCTGCGCCTGATCGACCTTCGCCGAGAGGTCCTGATGCTTTTTCTTCAGTTCTTCGATGTGCGATCCCAGGCTCATGAAAAGCTCCTCTGTGAGTGTGTACGAAATGTAACATGGGTAGTGCACCACAGAATTTTAAGTCTGTCACGCCGCAGCCGCAGCATGTGCGCAAGATTTCGCGGACGATTTCACGCAACTTGTGCAAAAACAGGCTGAAAAAATGGAAGATGCAGGGGCGCGACATTTCCGCCCAGCCGGCGGCTCAGGCGCCTTCGTGCACGTCGATCCCATTGTCCCGCAGCGTCTCGGCCGCGTCGTCCCAATCGTCGGGATGCACCATGAGACGGCGGGGAAAAATCCCGATACCGCCTTCGAGGACGCTCATGTTTACGTCCATTTCAAAGCAGTCTATACCCTCGCCCTGAAGCAGCGCCTGGGCAAAGGCGATGGTGGACATGTCGGTGGTGCGCATCAATTGTTTCATGGATACGATCTAGGCATGCGGGCCGCATCTTGTCGAGCCGCGCAGTGATGAGTGGACCGGATTTGGACGCTAAGACGCAAAAACCGCATGACCGGCTGGCGGCCCGGTTCGAGGCCAAGCTGGAGGCGGTGGGCGCGCTCATCCGCGCGCGCATGGAATCGCGCCACGCACCGCGCATTCCCGAAGTCACCGCGCATCTCGTGGGCGCGGGCGGCAAACGGTTGCGGCCCATGCTGACGCTCGCCGCGGCGGATCTCTGCGGCTATCGCGGCACCGACGACGAGAAGCTGGCCGCGACGGTCGAATTCATTCATACGGCAACGCTTCTGCATGACGACGTGGTGGACGAAAGCCGGCAGCGGCGGGGCAGGGCCACGGCCAATCTGCTCTGGGACAACAAGTCGAGCATTCTTGTCGGGGATTATCTCTTTTCGCGCTCGTTCCAGCTCATGGTCGAGACGGGGAGCCTTCGGGTGCTCGACATTCTCGCCAATGCCTCGGCCACGATCGCCGAGGGCGAGGTCCTGCAACTGACCGCCGCGCGCGATCTTGCGACGACCGAAGAGGTCTATTTGCAAGTCGTGCGCGGCAAGACCGCCGCGCTCTTTTCGGCGGCGACCGAGGTGGGCGGCGTGATCGCGGGGGCGCCGGACGCGCAGACGCGCGCGCTTTTCGACTATGGCGACGCGCTCGGCATCGCGTTTCAGATCGCGGACGATCTTCTGGATTTCCAAGGGGATGCGAGCGCGACCGGCAAGAACGTCGGCGACGATTTCCGCGAGCGCAAGCTGACGCTGCCGATCATCAAGGCGGTGGCCAAGGCCGATGCCGAGGAGCGCGCTTTCTGGAGCCGCACGATCGAGAAGGGTGTGCAGGAGCATGGCGATCTCGAACACGCGATCGCGCTGATGACATCGCATGGCGCGCTCGATGCCGCGCGGGACGATGCGCTGGCATGGGCCGGTCGCGCCGTCGATGCGCTCGGCGCGCTGCCCGATCATCCGGTGCGGGTCATGCTGGCCGATCTGGCCGATTACGTGGTCTCGCGGATCAGCTAGGCGGGCGTGTTGAGGCGCGCGGCGCTGACCCACCATCCCGGGTGGGTCTGGTGCAGCCGGCCCGCCGCCGAGGCGGCCGTTTCGGCATCGGCGTAAAGACCGAAGCAGGTGGCGCCCGATCCCGACATGCGCGTGAGCAGACAGCCCGGCGTCACTTCGAGCGCGGCGAAGATCTGCGCGATCACCGGCTCGGCTTCGATGGCGGCCTCTTGCAGATCGTTGCGCTGGCCCGTGAGCCAGCCGATCAGCTCCGCCGCGTCGCAATCTTGCGGCAGCTCGTCGGGCATGGCCGCATTCTCGCGGTTCTTCAGGTTGCGATAGACGCGCGCCGTCTCGCACGGCACGTTCGGATTGACCAGCACGGCGTGCAACTCGGGCAGGCCGGGGGCGCCGACCACCTTGTCGCCGATCCCGCTCATGCGGGCCGCGCCATGCGTGGCGGCGCAGCAGACGCGCGTATCGGCGCCGAGGCTCAGCACATCTTCGGGAATGTCGCGGCCGGAAAGCTGCGAAAGTGCGCGCAGCGTGGCGGCGGCGTCGCTCGAGCCCCCGCCGATCCCGGCGGCGATGGGAAGATGCTTGTCGAGCGTGATATGCGCGGTGACACCCATCAGGTCCGCCGCGCGCAGCACGAGATTATCGGTGCCATGCGGAGTCTTCTCGGCCATCGGGCCGATGATCTCGAGGCTGGTGTCGTCGGCGGCGCGCACGGTGATCCTGTCGCCCAGATCCGCGAACATGACGAGCGAGTCGAGCAGGTGATAGCCGTCCTCGCGCTGGCCGGTCACATGCAGCGTCAGGTTGATCTTCGCGGGAGCCAGAACCTCGATCACCTCGCCTCCGGCCTGTGTCTGCTCATCCTTCATTGTCGCTCACCTTCAATGGCGCAGCGCCCTCTTCCTCGAGCACCTTGTCGAGGCCGACGTCCAGCTTGCGGCGCACGCGCTCGGGGTCGATATCGGGCGAGGGCTTGTCCATGTCGATCAGCGACAAGGCGCGGCGCCACTGGAAACGCGCTTCGGTCGTGCGCCCCACCGCCCACATCGCGTCGCCAAGATGGTCGTTGATGACGGGATCGACGGCATAGAGCTCGGCCGCCCGCTCGAGCGTCACGACCGCCTCCTGGTAGCGCCCGAGGCGGAATTGCGCCCAGCCGAGGCTGTCCACGATGGCGCCGCTATTGGGTTCGGCCTCGACCGCGCGCTCGATCATCTCGAGCGCCTCGTCCAGTTTCTCGCGCTGCTCGACCAGGGAATAGCCGAGATAATTCAACACCATGGGCTCGTCGGGATTGAGCTCGAGCGCGCGGCGGAAATCGGCCTCGGCGGGCGGCCAGATGCCTTGGCGCTCATAGCTGATGGCGCGGGCGTAATAGACGAACCACGGCTCGTCGCCCTCGCGCGTCTCGTAGATTTCGAGCGCGGCATCGTAGGCGACGACTGCCTTCTCGTATTGCTCGTTCTGGCGATAGAGATCGCCCGCCGAAGCATGCACGAGCGCCACCTGCGGATGCGTCTCGCGCAGCTTCGCGACCACCTCGATCGCGGCCTCGAGATCGCCCGCGCTGCGCAGCGCTTCGGCGCGGCCCAGCTCGGCGGTGTAATAGCCGGGCGCATCCTCGGGCACGCGGGCGAAGGCTTCCGTCGCCAGCTCGTAACGGCCCAGTTGCTCGAGCAGCTCGCCCGTCATGATCTGCGCGTCGATATCGCCTTCGTCGAGATATTCGGCCATGCGGCTGTAGAGAAGGACGTAATCCGCGCTCGTTTCCTGCAAAAGCGCCATACCGAGCGACAGGAACACCTCCGCGATACCCTCGGCGGGGGATTCGATCCGCCCCAGATCGAGCGTCTCGCCCGCATCCAGCCGGGCGCGCAGATCGACGATCTGCGGATCGGGGTCTGTGCCGAAAGTCTCGTCCAGCACCTCGATCGCCTCCTCGAAGCGCTCGAGCTGGCTCAGCACCTCGACCCATGCGAGGATGCTGCGCCTTGTGGTCTGCATCGGCCCGTCGCTCTCGCCGGAATAGATCGCATCCGCGCTCTCGAAATCCCCGACCGAGGCGAAGGCCAGCGCCTTGTGATAGATCGCGAGGCCGCGCAGCCCCGGCTCGGCGGCAATCTCGTCGAATTTCTCGAGCGCGGCGCCCATGTCGCCTTGGCCGAGCGTCGCCCAGGCGCCGATCAGACCATCGGCGAGCGGGCCGACCGCGTCCTCCGCCTCGATCCGGGCGAGAACCGCGTCATAGGCGCCGCGCTTCACCTCGTCGCCCAGCAGCACCATCTGCGCGACCTGGCTGCGCACCTCCTCTTCGGCCATGCGCTGCGCGACGGGCAGCGCGCGGTCGATCTCGCCCGTGGCGAGCAGCGCGCCGACGGCGCTTTCCATCAGAAGCGGATTGTCGGGATCGGATTGGAGCGCCTCGAGCGCATATTTCGCGGCGGCGGCGAAATCGCTGTCATAGCGGGCCTGACGCGTGGCGAGATAGGCGCCCGCGGCCTCGTTCGCGGCCGATTGCGCCGAAACCGGAGCGGGCGCGACGATATAGGCGGGTGCCGCGAGGGCCAGAATTGTCAGAAACCGGATTGTCACGCGCGCCGCCCCTCGATTGATGTATCTCGCCTCTTCGGCGCAACGTAATGCGGCACCGCCCCAAGGGCAATGCGAGCCCGCGCATCGGCGCGGGCTCGCTCATGACTTCTGCGTGTGCGGGGCCGGGCGGATTTCCGCCCGGATGGCTTACATATTGGGATAATTCGGCCCGTCGCCGCCTTGGGGCGTGGTCCAGACGATATTCTGCGACGGATCCTTGATGTCGCAGGTCTTGCAATGCACGCAGTTCTGGAAGTTGATCTGGAAGCGCGGCGGCTTGCCCTCTTCCTCGACGAACTCGTAGACGCCCGCGGGACAGTAACGCGCCGAGGGGCCCGCGTATTTCGGCAGGTTCACATCGACGGGAATGCTCGCGTCCTTGAGGCGCAGATGCGCGGGCTGGTTCTCCTCGTGATTGGTCATCGAGAAGCTGACATTGGTCAGCCGGTCGAAGCTGAGCGTGCCGTCGGGCTTGGGATAGTCGATCTTCTTGTGCTTGTCCGCAGGCTCGGTCGCTTCGGCGTCGCTCTTCCCGTGTTTCATCGTGCCGAGGATCGAAAAGCCGAGCGGGCCGAGGCTGTTTGTCCACATGTCGAGCCCCCCGAGCGCCAGCGACGCGGTGAGCCCGTGCTTCGACCAGAGCGGCTTGACGTTGCGCACCTTCTTGAGATCCGCACCGATATCGCCGCTCCGCACTTCCTTTTCATAGTCCGAAAGCTCGTCGCCGCTGCGCCCGTCCTTGATCGCGGCATGCGCGGCCTCGGCGGCGGCGATGCCCGACAGCATCGCGTTGTGGTTGCCTTTGATGCGCGGCACGTTGACCATGCCGACCGAGCAGCCAAGGAGCGCGACACCCGGTGCGACCATCTTGGGCATCGACTGATAGCCGCCTTCGCTGATGGCGCGCGCGCCATAGGCGACGCGCTTGCCGCCTTTCAGAAGCTCGGCCACCATCGGATGGTGCTTGAACCGCTGGAATTCCATGTAGGGATAGAGATGCGGGTTCTTGTAGTTCAGGTGGACAACGAAGCCGACATAGACCTGATTGTTCTCGAGATGATAGATGAACGATCCGCCGCCCGCGTTCTTGCCGAGCGGCCAGCCCATCGTGTGCGTCACGCTGCCCTGGCGGTGCTTCTCGGGGTCGATCTCCCAGATTTCCTTCATGCCGAGGCCGTATTTCTGCGGCTCGTGCCCGGCGGAAAGATCGAACTTGGCGATGACCTGCTTGGACAGCGAGCCGCGCACGCCCTCGCCGAGGAAGACGTATTTGCCGTGCAGCTCCATCCCCGGCTCGTAATTCGGCCCTTCGGTGCCGTCGGGATTGCGCCCGAATTCGCCCGCGACGACGCCCTTGATGCTGCCGTCCGCGCCATAGACCAGCTCCGAGCAGGACATGCCGGGGAAGACCTCGACGCCCAGCTCCTCCGCCTGCTCGGCCATCCAGCGGCAAACATTGCCCATCGAGACGATGTAGTTGCCGTGATTGTTCATCAGCGGCGGCATCGGGAAATTGGGGATGCGGATCTGACCGGCTTCGCCCAGCAGATAGAAATTGTCGTCCTCGACCGGCACGTTGAGCGGCGCGCCCTTGTCCTTCCAGTCGGGGATGAGCCGATCGAGACCCACGGGATCGAGAACGGCGCCCGACAGGATATGCGCGCCCACCTCGCTGCCCTTTTCCAGCACAACGACCGACAGATCGGCGTCGAGCTGCTTGAGCCGGATCGCGGCCGAAAGGCCCGCCGGTCCCGCACCGACGATCACAACGTCATATCCCATCGTCTCACGTGCCTGATCGGCCATCCGAACATCCTTTCGCTTGGCGCCCCGGCAGGGCAATTTCCGGTCGCACGTGCCTAGCGCGCCCTGCCGTCGCTCGTCAATTCAAACACGACGCTTCGCCTTGTGGAAAACGGCATTTCGCCGCGGCTGCGGCATGATTGCGCATGCGGGCCCGATGGCCTATTGCAATGCCGCGCGCCCTTGGGTCATCCTCGGGCGATACCGCAGGCATGAAGCGGCAGGCGCGGCAGGGGCCGCGCCGCCGATTTGGGGGATTGAATGGAAAAACTACCGATGACCCGCGCCGGCTTTGACGCGCTCAACGCCGAGCTGAAGCAATTGAAATCGGTCGAGCGTCCGGCGATCATCCGTGCCATCGCGGAGGCGCGCGAGCATGGCGATTTGTCCGAGAACGCCGAATACCATTCGGCGCGCGAAAAGCAGAGTTTCATCGAGGGCCGCATCAAGGAGCTCGAGGGCGCGCTCGGCCTGTCGGAAGTGATCGATCCCACCAAACTCTCCGGCCCGATCAAGTTCGGCGCGACCGTGACGCTGGTCGACGAGGACACCGACGAGGAAAAGACCTGGCAGATCGTGGGCGAGCACGAGGCGAATATCGAGAAGGGCCTTCTCAACATCAAGTCGCCCATCGCGCGCGCGCTCATCGGCAAGGATGAGGGCGACAGCGTGGAGGTGCGCACGCCCGGCGGCGATCGCGCCTACGAAGTGTTGAAGATCCAGTATATCTGAAAAGGCGCAGAGCATGCCCTCGCAGACATCGCAGCCCGAGGCCGCATCGCATGGCCCGAAGTCGCCGGCCGGCGGCCTGCGCCCCGGTCTGCCCGGCATGCCCCCGGCCGAGCCGCCGCGCCTTTCGGGGCCGGAGCTCGCGGCGCTTGTGCTGTCGGGCCTGTGGCTGACGCTCGCGGCGGTCGTCTTCGCGATCTTCGGCTTCGGCGGCTCCGAGGGCGCGATCGGTTTTCTCGTGGTGGCGATGGTCGTCTTCATGCCGGTCGCGATGATCTGGGTCGCGGCGACGGCGGCGCGCACCGCGCGCGTCATGCGCGACGAGAGCGCCCGGCTCCACGCGGCGATCGACGCGATCCGCAAGGCCTATATCGCGCAGAGCCAATCGCTCATCGCGCCGGGCGGCGGGCAGACCACGGTGGCGCGCAAGCTCGACGAGATCGCGGCGGCGCAGCGCAAGACCGAAACGGCGCTGGCCACCTTCTCGTCGATCCGCCCGATGCCTTCCGCGCAGCCCGCGCGCCGCGCGGCGCCCGCGCCCGCGCCTGCGGCGCCCGCTGATGACGGGCAGGTGGCGCTGCCGCTCGGCACGCAGGCCAGCGACATGAGCCCGCCGCTCGAGCGGGCGGATTTCATCCGCGCGCTCAATTTCCCGGAGACCGCCGAGGACAAGGAAGGCTTCGCCGCGCTGCGCCGTGCGTTGAAGGACCGCCCCACGGCGCAGCTTATTCAGGCGGCGCAGGACGTGCTGACGCTTCTCAGTCAGGACGGGATCTACATGGACGATCTGCGCCCCGACATGGCGCGCCCCGAGACGTGGCGCAGCTTCGCGGGCGGCGCGCGGGGCCGTGCCATCGCGGCGCTGGGAGGCATACGCGACCGCTCGTCGCTGGCGCTGGCGGCGGCGCGCATGAAGAACGATCCGATCTTCCGCGATGCCGCGCATCACTTCCTGCGCCGCTTCGATCAGATGTTCTCGAGCTTCGCGGACGACGCAAGCGACAGCGACATCTCGGATCTGTCGGACACGCGCACGGCGCGCGCCTTCATGCTCCTCGGCCGGGTCGCGGGCACGTTCGACTGACGCGGCACGCCCTGAACGCCTACGCGTCTTTCAGCGCGCGCCGCGAGGTCGAGCGGGTGATGGCCATGCGGCGCAGGAAGGCCGCGATGAAGACGCCCGTCAGCATCAGCACGATGGTCGCGGCGGGCGATGCGTCGAGAAAGAAGCTTGCATAGGTGCCGCCCAGCATCGCGCCCCCGCAGACCAGCACCGAGACGAGAAGCATGCGCCCGAAGCTGCGCACCAGCAGGAAGGCGATCGCGCCCGGCGTGACCAGCAGCGCGATGGCGAGGATGAGCCCGACCGAGCTGAGCGTCGCCACGATCATGAGCGAAAGCGCGGCCAGAAGCCCGTAATGCAGCACCCCGCCGCGCAGCCCCGAGGCCTGCGCCTGCGCGGGATCGAAAGCATGAAGCAGAAGGTCGCGCCATTTCAGCGCCAGAAACCCGGTCACCGCCAGCGCGATGAGGCCGGAGGTCCAAAGATCCTCGGCGCCGACGCCCAGCATGTTGCCGAAGAGAATGTGATCGAGATGCTCGTTCGTACTGATCGAGGTGTACATGACGATACCGAGGCCGAACATTCCCGAGAAGACGACGCCCATCACCGTGTCCTCCTTGACCCGGCTGTTGTAGGACAGAAACCCCGTCGCCAGCGCGCAGGCCATGCCCGCCGCGAAGGCGCCCGCGATGAGCGGCATGCCCAGCATCCAGGCCAGCACGATGCCCGGCAGCGTCGCATGGCTGACCGCATCGCCCATCAGCGCCCAGCCCTTCAGCACCATGAAGCATGACAGAAGCGCCGTGGGCGGCGCGACCAGCAGGACGATCCAGAAGGCGTTCTGCATGAACGGAAACTGGAAGGGCAGGAAAATCTGGTCGATCATGGCCGTGCCTCGCCCGGTGTACGCGCCGCCGCGGCCTTGCGCCGTGCCGCCATCATGCCGTGGCGCGGCGCGAAGGTGAAGGCGGCGAGGAAAAGCAGCGTTTGCAGCACCACGATGATCCCGCCCGTCGCGCCGTCGAGAAAATAGCTGAGATAGGCCCCGACGAAGCTGGTGAGCGTGCCGATCAGCACCGAGACGAGGATGAGGCGCGGGAAGCGGTCGCACAGAAGATAGGCGGTGGCGCCCGGCGTCACGACCAGCGCGATGACCAGAAAGGCGCCCACCGTCATCATGGCGGCCACGACGGCGGCCGAGAGGAGCATGAAGAAGACCGCCTTCAGCAGATCGGGCCGCAACCCGACGCTGCGCGCATGGTTCTCGTCGAAGAAGACGACCATGAGGTCCTTCCACTTGGCCAGCAGCACCACGAGCGAGACGCATCCGATGATCGCGAGTTGCAGCGTGTCCTCGGGCGTGATGGCGAGGATGTTGCCCATGATGATCGTCTGGATGCTCACCGACATGGGCGAGAGCGAGACCATGAAGAGGCCGAGGCCGAAGAAGGACGTGAAGATGATGCCGATGATGACATCCATCTTGAGCCCCGACCGGCCCGACAGGAACAGCATCGCCCCCGCCGCGAGGCCGCCCGCGAGGAAGGCGCCGAGTGCGAAGGGCAGGCCGAGAAGATAGGCGCCCGCGACGCCCGGCACGACCGAATGGCTGAGCGCGTCGCCGATCAGCGACCAGCCCTTGAGCATGAGATAGCAAGACAGGAACGCGCAGACGCCGCCCGTCAGCGCCGAAACCCACATGGCGTTGAACATGTAGCCATAGGTGAAGGGCTCGAGGAGGGTCGCGATCATTCCGCCTTCTCCGGCTTGGCCGGCTTCACCTTGCGGCGGCGCTCGCCGTAATGCACGAAGGGACGCTCGTCATCGGTGATGATGCGCAGCTCGCGCGGATCGTCATCGTCGTGGAGCTCGTCGCCGCCGAGGGTGAAGTGCCGCAACACGCCCCCGAAGGCCTTCTCCAGCATGTCGCGGGTGAAGACTTCGTCGGTCGGCCCGTAGGCCAGCACGGTGCCCTTGACCAAGATCGTGCGGTCGCAGAATTCGGGGACCGAGCCGAGGTTATGCGTCGAGACCAGCATCACGCGCCCCTCGTCGCGCAATTCGCGCAGGAGCGCGATGATCTGGTCCTCGGTCTTGACATCGACGCCGGTGAAGGGCTCGTCGAGCAGGATCACCTGGCCGTCCTGCGCGAGGCTCCGCGCAAGGAAGACGCGTTTGCGCTGGCCGCCCGACAGCTCGCCGATCTGGCGGTGGCGATAGTCCTGCATGCCGACGCGCGCCAGCGCCTTGTCCACCGCCGCGCGGTCCGCGGCGCGCGGGCGGCGCAGGAAGCCCATATGCCCGTAGCGGCCCATCATGACCACGTCCTCGACCAGCACGGGGAAGGCCCAATCGACCTCTTCGGATTGTGGAACATAGGCCACGAGATTCTCGCGCAGCGCCTCCTTCACCGACTTGCCGAGCAGGCGGATCTGGCCGCTCGCGGCGGGCACGAAGCCCATGATCGCCTTGAAGAGCGTCGATTTTCCGGCCCCGTTCACCCCTACGAGCGCGGTGATCGTGCCGCGCGGGATCTCGAAGCTGGCATCGTGGAGCGCGGTGTGACCGTTGCGGTAAGTCACGCTCACACCGCGGGCGGTGATGCCGTCCATCGGGGCGCGGTCGGTGGCCTCGGGCCTTGTCGCGGTCATGGAACGTCCTTGGTGCTGGCTCTTGCTAGTTCGCGGGCGAGAGAAGCGCGTCCGCGATGGTTTCGGCATCGACGCGCAAAAGGTCGAGATAGGTCGGCACCGGCCCATCCTCGGCGCTGAGGCTGTCGACGTAAAGGACGCCGCCATAGCGCGCGCCGGTCTCTCGGGCGATCTGCTCGGCGGGATCGGTGTTGACGGTGCTCTCGCAGAAGACCACGTCGATGCCGTTCTCGCGCACACCGTCGATGACGCGGCGCACCTGCTGGGGCGTGCCGGTCTGATCGGCGTTCATCGGCCAGAGATAGAGCTCTTTCAGGCCGAAATCGCGGGCGAGATAGCTGAACGCGCCCTCGCAGGTCACGAGCCAGCGGTCCTCTTCGGGGATCTGCTGGATGCGCTCGCGCAGGGGGGCCACGGCCTCGCGCACGCGGGACTTGTAGTCCTCGGCATTGGCCGCGTAGGTCGCGGCATTCTCCGGGTCCTGCTTCGAGAGGGCGGCGGCGATGTTGTCGATATAGACCATCGCGTTATCGAGGCCCATCCACGCATGCGGGTTGGACTGGCCCTCGTAGCTGCCCGAGGAAATGGGGATCGGCGCGATGCCTTCGGTCAGCGTGGCCGAGGGGATATCGCCCAGATTGGCGAGGAACTGCTCGAACCAGAGCTCGAGATTGAGGCCGTTCCAGAGAATCAGATCGGCGTCCGAGGCGCGCACGATATCCTGCGGCGTCGGCTGATAGCCGTGGATCTCGGCGCCGGGCTTGGTGATCGAGACGACGTCCGCGGCGTCGCCGGCGACGTTCTGGGCCATGTCCTGAAGGATGGTGAAGGTCGTCACGACCTTGAGCCGATCCTCCTCGGCGAGCGCCGCGGAGGCGCCGAGGGCGGCGCCGAGTGTCAGGGCGAGGCGGAGCGGGGTGCGAAAGCGGTTGGGCATTCTATCCTCATCTGAATATGCGATGAGGTAGTGTAATTGCGAGGCGCTCGCAAGATGCAAGTAAAATGATAGTCATTCGCAATTAGAGACCGGCGCCACTTCAGGCTCCGGCATGGCCCTGCATGGTGATGGCATTGTCCGCAAGGCGCCGCACGCGCAGCGCATATCCCTCGCCGTCGGGCCGCGCTTCGACGCGGGCCGGCTCGCCGCAGATCAGCGGGGCCGTGCCGCGATACTCGAAGTCTTGTGGCGCGCGGCCGATCAGCCGCGCGGCGAGGTTCTGCATCCAGATCGCCTGCAACGGCCCGTGCACCACGAGGCCCGCATAGCCTTCCGTCTCGCGCGCATAATCCGCATCGTAATGGATCCGGTGCCCGTTGAAGGTAAGCGCCGAATAGCGAAAGAGGAGCGTCGGCGTGGTGGCGATGTCCTGCCCCTCGGCATCGGGCCAATCCTCGGCCTGCGGCAGGACCGGCGCGGGCGCGTCCAGCGCGGGATCCTCGCGATAGACGATGTCCTGCCGCTCGGTCACGCAGGTCTCGCCGTCGATGGCGTAGAGATGACGCAATGTGACGAAGCCGAGCCGCCCGCTGCGGCCCGTCTTGAAGGCGACATTCTCGATGGTGGAATGGCGCGTGATTTCGGCGCCCTCGACCAGGGGCGCATGGCGCGTGATCCTCCCTCCGGCCCACATGCGGCGGGGCAGCGGCAGATCCGGCAGGTAAAGGCCCGTGCGCGGATGCCCGTCGCGGCCGAGCTGCGCGGGCGGGCAGATGTCGGGGCAGAGCAGGAACTCGGCCCCGGGCGGCATGTCGAGCGGGGCGAGCGTGCCGCCCAGCGCCGCGCGGAACCCGGCCATGAGACGGGGCGTCAGCGTATCGCGGCGCGTGATCTCGCGCCCGATCCAGTCCGAAAAATCGCTCATGACGCGCCCCCCAGCACGTCGCCCAGGGCGCGCGCGTCCTTGCCCTCGAGCCGCTCCAGCGCATCGCAGAGCGCCTCGCCCGGCGGGCCGAGCAAAGCGGCGGCCTTGGCGCGCAGGCTGCGCGCCAGCATCTGCGCCGGGATCGGCGCCGCCAGATCATGCGCGAAGGTGCGGGTGCTCCCGTCCGCGAACGTGATTTCCCCCTCGGCCTGCATGTCCGTCAGGCGCGCATCGCCCTCGACGCGCACGCGGCGGGCGAAATCGGCCAGCGCGGGATCGGCGGCCAGCGCATCGGTGTAATGCCGGTCGCTGCCCGTCGCATCTGCGCGCAGCGCCATCCCGGCGAGCCAGGCATAGCTGAACTTCACCTCGAGCCCGGTGCGCGGCGCCTTGATGTCGCAGACCGTCAGCCAGCGGGGATTGGTGCGCAGATGCAGCGCGCGCACCTCGTTCATGTCTGCGGCGCCTTGAAGCGCCTCGATCATCGCATGGGTGCCATGGCAGCAGGCGTGCAGCTTGTATTTCACCTCGTCCAGCAGCCATGCACCGCGCGGCGCCTCGATCTCTCCCGGCGCATCGCTATGGGTGGCGAGATAGCCGTTCTGCCCGAAAAGCCCGTCATCGGGCGCGGTCATGCCCGCGCGGGCGAGCTGCGCGCATTCGACGCCCGCCGAGGCCGCGACGCCGGCATTGTAGGGCTTGCCCATCGTGCCGAACTGGCAGCGCAGGCCGGTGGCGCGGGTGGCGCAGAGGCCGATGGCGGCGCGCATCCGGCCCCGGTCCAGCCCCATGAGGCGCCCGGCGGCGATGGTGGCGCCGAAGGCGCCGGCGGTGGCGGTCTGGTGAAATCCCCGCTCGTAATGCGCGCGTCCGAGGGCAAGGCCCACGCGGATCGCCGCCTCGGCACCGACGGCGAAGGCCGCGCGGACCGCGCCCGCCTTTGCGCCCACCGCTTCGCCGGCTGCCAGCGCAGCGGGGTAGATGCCGACCGACAAATGCCCGACATGAGCGAAATGCGTGTCGTCATAATCGAGCGCGTGGGAGATGGTGCCGTTGACCAGAGCGGCCATGCGCGCGGGCGCACGACCCCCGCCGAAAAGCGCCGCCTCGCCCGTGCCGCCTTCGGCCCGGGCCAACTCCCGCAGGATATCCGCCACCGGCTCGGCGAGGCCCGCGCGCCCGCAGGCCATCCAATCCATCAGCGACAGATGCGCAATGGCCCGGCTCGGCTCGGGGATATTTTCCTCGGGCAGGGCCGCGAGATCGAGAAGCGCGTCGAGCCCGCTCATGCGCCGTAGGACTTGGGCAGGCCCAGCACGCGCTCGGCGATGAAGCACAAGATGAGATTGGTCGAGATGGGCGCCACCTGATAGAGGCGCGCCTCGCGGAACTTGCGCTCCACGTCATACTCCTCGGCGAAGCCGAAGCCGCCGTGGGTTTGCAGACACGCTTCGGCGGCCTCCCAGCTTGCATCGGCGGCCAGCATCTTGGCCGTGTTCGCCTCGACGCCGGGAGTCTCGCCCGCGTCATACATGGCGGCGGCGCGGTAGACGATCGCCTCGGCGGCCATCATATGCGCATGGGCGCGGGCCAAGGGGAACTGCACGCCTTGATTGGCGCCGATCGGCTTGCCGAAGACCACGCGCTCGCGGGCGTAATCCGAGCCTTTTTCAAGAAACCATTTGGCATCGCCGATGCATTCGGCGGCGATGAGGATGCGCTCGGAATTCATGCCCGACAGGATATAGCGGAAACCCTGACCCTCTTCGCCGACCAGCGACGAGGCCGGAATCCGGGCGTTTTCGAAGAAAATCTCGGTCGTGGCGTGGTTGATCATCGTGCGGATGGGCCGTATCTCCACCCCGTTGCCGCGCAGCTCGCGCAGGTCGATCAGAAAGACCGAGAGGCCGTCCGTCTTCTTTTCGACCTGATCGCGCGGCGTCGTGCGGGCCAGAAGCACCATCAGATCCGAATGCTCGGCACGGGAGATCCAGATCTTCTGGCCGTTGACGATGTAATCGTCGCCATCGCGCCGCGCCGTCGTCTTGAGTGCGAGCGTGTCGGTGCCGCTGGTCGGCTCGGTCACGCCGAAGGCCTGAAGGCGGATCGAGCCGTCGGCGATGCCCGGCAGGTATTGGCGCTTC
The DNA here is from genome assembly GCF_043661195.1 of Roseovarius aquimarinus. NCBI lineage: Bacteria > Pseudomonadati > Pseudomonadota > Alphaproteobacteria > Rhodobacterales > Roseobacteraceae > Roseovarius > Roseovarius aquimarinus. Next base: position 207,386 of record NZ_JBIHMM010000002.1, on the reverse strand, counting down.
TGCGCATCGCTGCCGTGGCGCAGGACGGTGCCCATCGTGTACATCTGCGCGTGACAGGCGGCCGCGTTAGCGCCGCTGCGGTGGATCTCCTCGAGAATGACGGCGCCCGCCGTCAGGCTGAGGCCGAGGCCGCCGTATTCCTCGGGAATCATCGCGCCGAGGTAGCCCTCGCGGATAAGCGCCTGCACGAACTCCTTGGGATAGGCGCGCCGCGCATCGAGATCGCGCCAATAGCTGCCGGGAAACTGCGCGCAGACGGCGGCGACGCCGTCGCGGATGTCCTGATAGTCGGCCGTGGGGTGAAAGGATGTCATCGGCGCACCTCGCGAAGTCTTTGGGACATATGTGCCGCAAGCGACCTGCATCGGCCAATAGGCGCTGGGTCTGGCGGCTATCGGGCGTGCCTATGTGGTATGCGCGGCCTCGAGCTCGCCCTCCCAGATGCCGCGTTGCACCAGATCGCGAGCGACGTCGAGCGTGACCTGCGCGATGGCGTGGCAGGCGCGGCTGCTCTTGCGGGCGGGATTGCTGGCCAGATAGACCGGGCGCACCATGTCGGGCTCGCAGATCGGCGCCTTGACCAGATCGCCGCGCGCGACGAAATCATGCGCGGCGGCGGGGGCGAAGATCGTGTGGCCCGAGCCGCGCGCGACCAGCTCCTTGATCTGCGTCATCGCGTCCATCTCGATCGTCACGTTGAGCTGAATGCCGCGCGGCAGGGCGTAATCCTCGATCGTCTTGCGCAGACCATGCGAGGGGCTGGGCAGGATCAATTCCAGCTTTTGGAGATCGCGCAGGCGCACCGGCGTGCCGGGCGGCGTGTCGAGCGGCCAGTTGTCGGGCGCCGAGAAAAAGAAAAGCCGCTCGTTCAGAACATGAATGACGCGGAAATGATCGGCCTTCGCGAGATCGTAGATGAAGCCGATATCGACCGTGCCGTCGTCGATCCACGTCTTGATGTAGCCGCTCATCGCCTCGATGGCCTGAAGGCGCAGATCGGGAAATTCGACGCGCACGGTTTCGGCCAGCGGCACGGCCATCACCATCGAGACCGAGGGCGGCATGCCGAAGCCCACCTTGCCGCGCAGCGCGCCGCCCGCTTCGCGCATCTCGTCAAGGCAATCCTCGAAGGCGGCGCAGACGGTGCGCGCGTGTTTGAGAAAGAGCACCCCGTCATCGGTGAGGACCGTGCCGCGCGGGCTGCGCTCGACAAGGCGGACGCCCAATTCCTCCTCCATGCGCACCACATTCTGCGACAGGGAGGGCTGCGCGACGCCCAGCGTGCTGGCCGCGACCGAGAGCGACGGGGCCTCGGCGATGGCGATGAAATAGCGCAGCTGTCGGATATCCATAGGCATGCCCTTCGGGTGGCGGCAGTCAAGCTAGAGGGTTTGCCTATGGGCTTGTCAAGTCGCGCGGCCGCGCCGCGTCAGCCGAAATCGACGATCTGGCGGATCGCGGTCCCGTCGTTCAGCCGGTCCATCGCGATGTTGATGTCCTCGAGCCGCACGCGGTGGCTCAGCATCTTCTCGACCGGCAGCTTGCCCTGCTCGTAGAGCGAGAACATGCGCGGCAGATCGCGCTGCGGCACGCAGGAGCCGATATAGCTGCCCTTGAGCGTGCGCTCCTCGGCCACGAGCTTGAGCGCGGGCAGGGCCATGCGCTGATCGGGATGCGGCAGGCCCGCCGTAACGGTCAGGCCGCCGCGCCGGGTGATCTCGTAGGCGGTCTCGAGCGCCTTGACCGATCCGGCCAGCTCGATGGCGCAATCGACGCCGCCACCCGTCAGATCGCGCACCGCGGTGATCGTATCGCCATCGGCCTTGATGCAATCGGTCGCGCCCATGCCGCGCGCGGCCTCCATCTTGGACTCGAACGGGTCGATCGCGATGACGCGGCCCGCGCCCGCCGCCGCCGCGCCGAGCACCGCCGAAAGGCCGACGCCGCCGAGGCCGATCACAGCCACGGTCTGGCCCGGAAGGATGCGCGCGGTGTTGAAGACGGCGCCGGCGCCGGTCAGCATCGCGCAGGAAAACAGGGCGGAAATATGCGCGGGCAAATCATGCTCGACCTTTACGAGCGAGCGGCGATCCATCACGGCATGCGTGGCGAAGGCCGAGACGCCCACGTGGTGGTTGATGGGCTTGCCATCCATCGACAGGCGCCGCGCGCCGGTCATGAGCTCGCCCACGCCGTGATGCTTGGCCGCGCGCTCGCAGAGCGCTGGGCGGCCCTCGGCGCAGGGCGTGCAGATGCGGCAGCCGGGCGCGAAGATGCAGGCGACGTGATCGCCGGGCTTCAGATCGTCGACGCCGTCGCCCACCTCCTCGACATAGCCCGACGCCTCGTGCCCGAGCGCCATGGGCAGCGGACGGGGCCTCGTGCCGTTGATGACCGACAGGTCCGAATGACAGACGCCCGCGGCGCCCATGCGGATCAGAACCTCGCCGCGCCCCGGAGGCGCCAGATCGACCTCGCGCACCTCGAGCGGCGCGGCCTCGGCGAAATTCTCGGTGACGCCATCGCGCATCAGCACGGCTGCGGTGATCTTCATGATGTCCCTCCCATCTGTCGGCTTGCGGCGCCCCGGCCGGAGCGTCGCGCCGACAAGTCTTGCCCGGGCCGAGCTTAATGCGAAAGGCCGCTCGGCGCCAAGAGCGATAGGTGAAGGCTATGACAGCGGAAGGGACAAACTATTAGTCGCGACCCGGCGATCATGCGTAAGCTTCCCGAACGTCACGCCTTTGGGAGGAGGAATGCTGATGTCTGCCGCTCGTGCCGTCGCCATTTCCGCCATGTCGCACGCAAGGCACGCGCCCGACGTTGCTGGGGCGCCGCGTTCGGGCCGGCGTGCCGGGATGTCTACCGCGTTCTTCTGAGAAGCGCGAAAGCGCCGCCGCGCGACAAGCGGCGGCAAGGTTCAACGAAAAAGGGGAGAGAAACCAATGAAGAAACTGCTGATGGCAACCGCTGCCTGCGCCCTGACGCCGCTCGCGGCGCTCGCGCAGGACAAGCCCGAGAAACTGCAGGTGGGCGTCACCGCCTTCCTGACCGGCCCCGCATCGGTCTTCGGCGTGCCCGCCAAGGATGCGGCCGAAATCATGGCCGAGGAGATCAACGCGGCCGGCGGCATCCAGGGGGTTCCGATCGAGCTTTCCTTCATCGACGAAGGCGCGGGCGCGGAAGTGCTCACAACCGAATACCGCCGCCTCGTCGAGAACGGCGCGGACGCGATGCTGGCCTCGATCTCGTCGGGCAACTGCAAGACGATCGCCCCGCTGGCCGAAGACCTCAAGGTCATCAACATCATGTGGGATTGCGGTACGCAGACCATCTTCGAGCAGGGCGAATACAACTATGTCTTCCGCAGCCAGGCCCATGCCGGGACCGAGATGCTGGCCACCGTCGCCTATCTGCTGAAGACCAAGCCCGATTTCCAGACCATCGCGGTCGTCAACCAGGACTACGCCTGGGGCCGTGACAGCTGGGATATCTTCAGCGCCGCGCTCAAGGCCCTGAAGCCCGAAGTCGAAGTGGTCGGCGAGTTCTTCCCGAAATTCGGCTCGCCCGACTTCTCGACCGAGATCTCGCGCCTTCAGGCGCTTCAGCCGGACATCATCCTCAGCACCTCCTGGGGCGGCGATCTCGACACCTTCGTGCAACAGGCCTCGCAGCGCGGGCTGACCAATACCTCGACCTTCGTTCTGCCGCTGGCCGAAAGCTCGCTCGAGCGTCTCGGCTCGGCGCTGCCCTCGGGCCATATCGTCGGCGCGCGCGGCGATCACTACTGGAACCACCCCGAGCGCCGCGATGACGAGGATTTCAAGTCGTTCATGGCCAAGTTCGAGGAAAAGACCGGCTCCAAGGCGATCTATCCCGTCTTCCACATGAGCCAGGGCCTCGCCGCGCTCGAGGCGGCCTATGACAAGGCGGCCGAAGCCAATGGCGGCAACTGGCCGAACGAGGATCAGGTGATCGCGGCGATGGACGGGCTGGAATTCCAGGGCCTCGGCCGTCCGGTCACGCTGCGCGAGGATCATCAGGGCATCGAAGCGCAGCTTCTGGGCATGTCGGTGCAGGGCGGCGAGCTTCCCTTCGCCACGCTCGAGAACATCATGATCTTCGACGGTGCCGAGCTGACCACGCCGGTCGGCGAGGAATCGGTCTCGTGGGTCGGCTCGCTCGAGCCGGGCTGGCTCGATACGCTGACGGTTGACAATTACGAGAACTGATCCTGCGGGAGTGACGTGCGGGGCCTTCGCCAGTCGGAGGCCCCGTTCGCGCCCTGATCGCGCCCCGCGCGGGACGCGTCCCGGCCCGCAGCCATGACCACCGCCACATAACAGAGTGGATCCCATGAACCTGACCCTGTTCCTGCTCGCCTTGTTCGACGGTATCGCCTATGCGGCGCTCGTCTTCATCGTCGCCGTCGGCCTGACCCTGATCTTCGGGGTGATGCGCATCCTCAACGTCGCGCATGGATCGCTCTACGCGGTGGGCGCGTATCTGACCGCCTCGCTGACCACCTTCATCCTGTCGGCCGGTCTGCCGCCTGTCTTCGCCTTCCCGATGATGCTGGTCTCGGCGGTGCTGATCGGTGTCGTGCTGGGCGGGCCGCTCGAATGGCTTCTGCTCCGGCGCATCTACCACAAGCCCGAGGTGCTTCAGCTTCTGGTCACCTTCGCGATCTTCATGATCCTCGAGGACGTCCAGCGTCTGATCTGGGGCACGCAGCCGATCTTTCAGGCGACGGCGCTGCAACTTCTGGGCAACGTCAAGGTGTTCTCGGTCAATTACACGGTCTATCAGCTCATCCTTCTGCCGCTCGTCGCCATCGGCCTGCTGGTCGGGCTGCGGTTCTTCCTGCGCTTCACCGTCGCGGGCAAGCTGATCCTCGCCACCACGGAAGACCGCGAGATGGCGCAGGGCATCGGCATCGACGCCGATAAGGTCTTCTTGCTGACCTTCATCGTGGGCGCGGGCCTCGCCGGCCTCGGCGGCGCGCTCGCTTCGCCCTCGACCTCGGTCCTGCCGGGCATCGGCGCGGACATGATCGTGCTGAGCTTCGCCGTCGTCGCGACCGCCGGGCTCGGCCAGATCGAGGGGGCGGCGCTCACCGCGCTTCTGATCGGTCTCGGGCGCTCCTTCGCCGTCTATGTCTGGCCCGAAGCGCAGGTGCTCGTGCCCTATCTCATCATGGTCGCGGTTCTGCTGGTGCGCCCCGAAGGGCTTTTCGGCAGCCCGTCGGCGCGCAAGATCTGAGGGGGCGGAGCCATGAACATTCGCACCATCATTCCGGCCATCCTGCTGGTTCTCGTCGCGCTCGTGCCCTTCATCGCGGGCGGCCTCAAGGTGCTGCTGACGCTGGCGCTGGCCAAGGGGATCGCCGTCATGGGCATCACCGTGCTTTTGCGCAGTGGGCAGGTCTCTTTCGGTCATGCGCTTTATTTCGCCATCGCGGCCTATGCGGGCGCCTTCACCCTGATGCTGATGCCAGGGGCGGACCTCATCGTCGTTTTCGCCATCGCGGTCGTGGCGGCGGTGGTCTCGGGCGTGCTCGTGGGCCTCTTCGTGGCACGCTACCGTTTCATCTTCTTCGCGATGCTGAACCTCGCCTTCTCGATGATCTTCTGGTCCATTCTCGAGAAATCCTATCACTACACCGGCGGCGCCGACGGCATGCGCCTGCCGCGCCCGACCGTCTTCTGGATCGAGATGGAGCGCGGGGCCTATGAGCTCTTCATGTTCTACCTCGCGCTGATCCTCGCCCTCGGCCTCGGCTGGTTCTCGATGCGCTGGCTCGAGTCGCCCACGGGGCAGCTGTTCCGCACGATCAAGACGAACGAGACGCGCCTGCAATATCTGGGCATGTCACCGCAGCGCGTGATGCTGGTGGGCTACGTGCTCTCGGCGCTGCTCTGCGGCGTGGGCGGCATCATCATGGGGCTGGTGCAGGGCGTGGTGACGCCGGAATATGCCTTCTGGGTGCGCTCGGGCGAGATGGTGTTCATCGCCGTGCTGGGCGGCGCGGGATCGGTGCCGGGCGCGCTGGTGGGCGCCGCGATCTACGAGATCGTGCGCACCTACGCGTCGGCCTTCGCGGCCGATATCTGGCAGATGGTGCTGGGGATCTTCCTTCTGGTCATCATTCTTTTCGCGCCGGGCGGGATCGCCGGCATCTACAACAGCCTGATGGACCGCATCGCCGGCAAGAAGGAGGAGGGTGAATGACCCATCTGCTCGAAACCAAGGGGCTCGAGATCCGCTTCGGCGGGGTCGTTGCGGCGGATGACGTGACGCTTCAGATCGACGCGGGCAAGAACCTCGCCATCATCGGGCCGAACGGCGCGGGCAAGACGACCTTCCTCAACATCTGCACCGGCTGGCTCAAGCCCGCCAAGGGCCATGTCTATTTCGAAGGCCGCGACGTGACGCCCCTCAGCCCGCGCGAGATCACGCGTCAGGGCGTCGCGCGCGCCTTCCAGATCCCGCAGCTTTTCACCGAGCACACGGCGCTCGAGAACCTGCTGATCGCCGTCGCCGCGCGCGACCGGCTGCGCAACCCGATCCGCGCGCTCAAGGACCGCAGTCAGAAGGCCGAGATGATGCATCTTCTGGACCTCGTGAACTGCACCGATGTCGCGCATCGGCAGGTGGACGAGCTGTCCGAGGGTCAGCGCAAGCTGATCGACATCGCGGTCGCGCTGGCGCTCAAGCCCAAGCTCCTGCTGATGGACGAGCCGACATCGGGCGTCGCCAGCTCTGAGAAGTTCGGGGTGATGGAAATCCTCGTCAAGGCGCTGGCCGAGGCCGAGGTGACCGCCGTTTTCGTCGAGCATGACATGGGCATCGTCGAGAAATACGCCGACGAGGTCGCCGTCTGGAACATGGGCAAGATCGAGATGCGCGGAACGCCCGAGGAGGTGCTGGCGCATCCCGACGTGATCCGCGACGTGATCGGGGAGGTCGCCTGATGCTGAGCTTTCACAAATCCGATGCATCCATCGGAAATATCCCCATTCTGCGCGGTCTCGATTTCACGATCCCGGCATCCAGTACCGCCGCGCTGATCGGGCGGAACGGCGCAGGCAAGACGACGCTCCTGCGCTCGGTCATGGGCTTCACCAACGTCACCGGCGAGATCCGCTTCGACGGGCAGGAGATCACCGACATGACCCCGGCCAAGCGTCCCGCGCTCGGCATCGGATACGCGCCCGAGGACCGGCGGCTTTTTTCGGCTTTCACGGTCGAGGAGAACATCCTTCTGCCCGCGCAGGTGGCCAAGCTCGATGCGGCGGCGACGCGGCAGCGGCTCGACCGGGTCTACCACATCCTGCCCGAGCTCAAGGAGATGGCGGGCCGGCCCGCGGGCAACGTCTCGGGCGGGCAGGGCAAGATGGTGGCGCTGGGCCGCGCGCTGATGCTCGGCACCAAGCTCATCATGCTGGACGAGCCTTTCCAGGGCCTCGCGCCGGCATTGGCCAAACGCTATGCCGATGCGCTGCGCGATCTGCGCGACACGGACCGGAACGTGACGCTCATCATCACCGAATCGAACCCCGCGCTCCTGCGCGGCTTCGCGAGCCACACCTTCGTGATCGAGCGCGGCGCCGTGAGCGAGGGCTCGCTCGACGAGAAGAAACAGGAGGCCTGATGCCAAACGAGACGATCCTGCCGAAGCCGCTGAACCTCATCGGCGGAAAATGGGTGCCCGCGGCCTCGGGCGAGGAAATGGACGTGCGCTCGCCGCTCGACGGAGAGGTCTTCACCAGCATCGCGGCCTCGCAGCCCGAGGATGTGGACGCCGCCGTGCGTGCGGCGCGCGCGGCCTTCGACAGCGGCGCATGGGGCGAGATGCCCGCCGCCGAGCGCGGCCGCCTGATGCAGAAGATAAGCCTTGCGATCCTCGATGAGGCCGAGGCGCTGGCCCAGCTCGAGACGCGCGACAACGGCAAGCCGCTCAAGCAATCGCGCGCCGATATGGTCGCCTGTGCGCGCTATTTCGAATTCTACGGCGGCGCCGCCGACAAGGTGCATGGCGAGGTCATTCCCTTCATGGCGGGCTACAATGTGCAGGTGCACCGCGAGCCCTTCGGCGTGATCGCCTGCATCATTCCGTGGAATTACCCCTCGCAGATGTTCGGCCGCGCCCTCGCGCCCGCGCTCGCGATGGGCAATGCGACCGTGCTGAAGCCCGCCGAGGACGCCTGCCTCACATGCCTGCGCCTCGCCGAGATCGCGGGCGAAGTCGGCTTTCCGGAGGGCGCGATCAACGTGGTCACGGGCCGCGGCGATGTGGCGGGCAAGGCGCTGAGCGAGCATCCCGGCGTCGATTTCATCGCCTTCACCGGCTCGCCCGAGGTAGGCCAGATGATCCAGATCGCGGCGGCCAAGAATTACATCGCCTGCACGCTGGAGCTGGGCGGCAAATCCCCGCAGATCGTCTTCGACGACGCCGATATCGAGGCGGCGCTGCCTTTTCTGGTGGGCGGGATCATCGCCAATGCGGGGCAGACCTGCTCGGCGGGGAGCCGGATCCTCATTCAGGAAGGCGTCTATGACAAGGTGATCGCGGGCCTGAAAGAGCGGTTCGAGGGTATCGAGGCGTCCGACCTCTCCGAAAAGGCGGTGCTGGGCCCGGTCATCTCGGCCAAGCAGAAGAAACGCGTGGAGGCCTATATCGAAGGCGCCGACGCGCCGCTGATCGCGCGCGGAACGGTGCGCAAGGGCGCGCCCGAGGGCGGCTATTACGTGGCGCCCGCGCTTTTCGGGCCGGTCGATCCCAAGTCGAGGATCGGGCAGGAGGAGGTCTTCGGCCCCGTCCTCTGCGCGATGACGTTCAAGGACGAGGCGGACGCGCTGCGCATCGCCAACGACACCGAGTACGGCCTGATGGCCTCGATCTGGACCCGCGACGGCAACCGCCAGCAGCGCCTCGCCAAGAGGCTGCGCGGGGGGCAGGTCTATATCAACGGCTTCGGCGCGGGCGGCGGTATCGAGCTGCCCTTCGGCGGGGTGCGCAAATCCGGCCACGGGCGCGAGAAGGGCTTTGCCGCGCTTCTCGAGTTTTCGCAGATCAAGACGATCATTCACAAGCACGACTGAGGGCAGAACCATGAGATTGCAGGGAAAAACGGCATTGGTGACGGGCGCGGCCTCGGGCTTCGGCAAGGGCATCGCCGAGCTTTTCGTGGCCGAGGGCGCGCGCGTGGCCATCGTCGATCTGAACGGAGACGGCGCGAGCGACGTGGCCGCGAGCCTCGGGGACAAGGCCATCGCCATCACATGCGACGTCTCGGACGGCGCGCAGGTGGCACAGGCGGTCGAGAAGGCGCGCGAGGCGTTCGGCGGGCTCGACATCGTGGTCAACAACGCGGGCTGGACCAACAAGAACAGCCCCCTGATGGAGACGGACGAGGCGACGTTCCGCAAGATCTACGACATCAACGTGCTGTCGATCTTCCACATGACCAAGGCCTGCGTGCCGATATGGCGCGAGCAGGGCGGCGGCGTGATGATCAATATCGGCTCGGTCGCCGGCATCCGTCCGCGCCCGGGCCTGACATGGTACAACTCATCCAAGGGCGCGGTGAACCTCATGACCAAATCGCTCGCCGTGGAGCTCGCGCCGGACAAGATCCGCGTCAACTGCGTGGCGCCGGTGATGGGGGCAACCGGCCTTCTCGAGCAGTTCATGGGCATGGAGGACACGCCCGAGAACCGCAAGAAATTCATCGCGACCGTCCCGATGGGCCGCCTGAGCGAGGCGCGCGACATCGCGAACGCGGCGCTCTATCTCGCGTCGGACGAGGCCGATTTCATCACCGGGGTGGTGATGGAGGTGGATGGCGGGCGCACCATCTGAGCCATCGAAGATGTGTTGAAATCAGGCCTGCGCCGCTGGTTTTCTCCATTGGCGCGGGCCGGTTTCGTGAATGGAGGTACCGCGCGTGTCCACGGCGACGGTCACCGGCATATCCTCCACGGTGAATTCGCGGATCGCCTCCATCCCCAGATCGTCATAGGCGACGACGCGCGCGGCCTTGATCGCCTGGCTCACCAGATAGGCCGCGCCGCCCACGGCGATCATGTAGACCGCGCCGTGCCGCCGGATCGCCTCGATCGCCTCGGCGCCGCGCTCGGCCTTGCCGATCATCACCTTGAGGCCGGTTTTGGCGAGTATCTCCTCGGTGAACTTGTCCATCCGCGTCGCGGTGGTCGGCCCCGCGGGGCCGATGATCTCGCCCGGCACGGCATCGACGGGGCCGACATAATAGAGCGCGCGGCCCCTCAGATCGACGGGCAAGGGGCCGCCCGCGCGCAGCGTCTCGACCATGCGTTTATGCGCGGCGTCCCGGCCCGTATAGAGCGTGCCCGACAGAAGCAGCGTCTCGCCCGGCTCGAGCGTGGCCAGCACCTGGTCGGTCAGCTCGTCGAGCGAGAGCCGCCGCCCGATGGGCGCTTGACCTTCGATCTCGGGCCAAAGCGCGCTGTCGGGCGGGGCGAATTCGACGGGGCCGTCGCCCGTCAGAGTGAAATCCACATGCCGCGTCGCTGCGCAATTGGGCACGAGCGCCACGGGGAGCGAGGCGGCATGGGTGGGGAAGGTCTCGATCTTGACGTCGAGCGCGGTGGTGATCCCGCCCAGCCCCTGCGCTCCGATCCCGAGCGCGTTGACCCTCTCGAGAATGTCGAGCCGCATCTCCTCGATCCGGTTTCGCGGGGCGCGCGCGCGCAGATCGGTGATGTCGATCGGCTGATTGAGCGCGGCCTTGGCCATCGCCATCGCCTTGTCGACGCTGCCGCCCACCCCGATCCCGAGAATGCCCGGCGGGCACCAGCCCGCGCCCATCCGCGCGACCCGCTCGACAACCCAGTCCGCGACATCCGCCGAAGGGTTCAGCACCGCGAATTGCGCCTTGTTTTCGGACCCGCCGCCCTTGGCCGAGACGGTCACATGCACCTCGCGCCCCGCGACCAGCGCCGTCTGGATCATGGCGGGGGTGTTGTCGCCGCTGTTGCGGCGGCTGTCGAGCGGATCGACGACGACCGAGGCGCGCAAAGGGTTCGTCTCCCGCGTCCAGGCCTGCCGGACCGCATCGTCCACCATGTCCTGCAAGGGGCGGGTCCAATCGGTCCACGCCTCGACTCCGACCTCGACGAAGACATTGACGGTGCCGGTATCTTGGCAGATCGGGCGATGGCCCATGGCGCACATGTAGGAATTAGTCAGGATCTGCCCGATGGCGGCCTTGGCCGAGGGGCTTTGTTCGCGCGCATAGGCATCCGCCATCGCGGCGATGAAATCGGGTGGATGATAATAGGAGATGTATTGCAGCGCATCCGCGATGCTCGCGATCAGATCGGCCTCGGTGATGGGCGATCCCAGGTGGCGAGGGGCCTCGCCCACGATATCGCTCGGCATGCGCGGGCTCATGCCGCCGCCTCGCTGCGCGCGAGGATGCGCCGCGCACGGGCGATCACGGGCGCGTCGATCATGGCGCCGTCCATCTGCACCGCCGCGCCGTCCCCGGCGGCCTCCAGAACGCGGCGCGCCCAACGCGCCTCGTCTTCGGTGGGCGCGAAGCCGCGCCGCGCCGGCGCGATCTGCGCCGGGTGGATCAGAAGCTTGCCGCCCATGCCCATTTCGGTCGCGTGGCGGCACTCCTCCTCGACCAAAGCCGCATCGCGTGTCGCGGTCGTCACCCCGTCGAGCGGCGCGGGCTGGTCCGCCAGCCGCGCGGCCAGAACCAGCGCGGCGCGCGCAGCGAGGAGCGATTGGCGCGTGTGGCCCATCCCGAGATCGGCGGCATAGTCGATCGAGCCGAAGGCCATGCGCGACGAGGCTGCGGCGATCCCGGCCAGATCGGCGATGCCGCGCGCCGTCTCGACCAGCGCGATCACGGGCTTGCCGGTGGCGCGCGCGACTTGGGCGCAGCTCTCGCCCGTCTCAGCCTTGGCCAGCATCACGGCGGCGAGGGGCAGGCGCGCCGCCGCCATGAGATCGCTCGCGTGCCAAGGCGTGCCCGCCGCGTTGATGCGCAGAACGAGCGGCGCGGCGATCCCGCTCATCGCGGCGTCCAGCCCCTCGCGGGCCGCGCCCCGCGCGTCCGGCGCGACCGCATCCTCGAGATCCACGATCACCGCGTCCGCGCCCGCCGCCGCGGCCTTGGCGATGCGCTCGGGCCGGTCCGCGGGCACGAAGAGCACGAGGGTCATGGCGTCGGTCGATGGGGGCATGGGCGGTAACTCCGGGCAAGTCTGCGCCATGCTAGCGCGGCGGGCCCGCTCGGGCCAGAGAGGCGCGCATCCGGGCATAGCCCGTGCCTATGGCCCTTGGACCCTTGCGGCTATTTCCCGCGATTTGCAGGATCGGGCAAACTCCGGCCGATAGGCCGACACAATCAGGGACGAATGCATGGCGGGCGATCTGGACGGTTTGTTGGTGATATCGGTCGAGCAGGCCGTGGCGGCGCCCTATGTATCGGGCCGGCTCGCCGAAGCCGGCGCCCGCGTCATCAAGGTCGAGCGGCCCGAGGGCGATTTCGCGCGCGGCTACGATCATCTCGTCCACGGCGAAAGCGCTTATTTCGTCTGGCTGAACCGGGGCAAGGAATCGCTCTGTCTCGATCTGCGCGAGGCCGGCGACAAGGCGCTGCTCGAGCGGATGCTGGCCCGCGCGGACGTCTTCATCCAGAATCTCGCACCCGGTGCCATCGCACGGCTGGGCTTCGATCAGGCCGAGTTGCGCCGCAAGTATCCGCGCCTCATCACCGTGGCCATTTCGGGCTATGGCGAGGAGGGGCCGCTCAAGGATCTGAAGGCCTATGACCTTCTCGTGCAGGCCGAAAGCGGGCTGTCGCAGATCACCGGCACCGAGACCGCGCAGGCGCGGGTGGGGGTCTCGGTCTGCGATATCGCCGCCGGGATGACCGCGTTTCAGGCGGTGCTTCAGGCTCTCATCGGGCGCGGCGTGACGGGGCAGGGGCGGCACCTGTCGATCTCGCTCTTTCATGCGCTGACCGACTGGATGAACGTGCCCTACCTGCAATATGTCTATGGCGGGAAGGAGCCGGTGCGCAGCGGGCTCAACCATCCCACCATCGCGCCTTACGGCGCCTATACCGGCGCGGACGGCAAGGACGTGCTTTTCTCCATCCAGAACGAGCGGGAATGGCGCGTCTTCTGCGCCGATATCCTGGGGATGCCGGACCTGCCGAGCGATCCGCGCTTCGACACGAATTCGCACCGGGTCGCGAACCGTGCCGCGCTGGACGAGATCATCCGCCCCGTCTTCGCCAAGGTCCCGCGCGACGACATGGCGGACCGGCTCGAGGCCGCGCGTATCGCCTATGGGCGGGTAAGCACGATGGAGGATCTGGCGCATCATCCGCAGAACCGCTTCATCGAGGTGGGCAGTCCCACGGGGCCGGTCAGGATGCTGGCCCCCGGCGCGCTGGCGGATGGCCAGGTGACGCGCCCCGGCGACGTGCCGGCGCTCGGCCAGCACAGCGAGGCGCTGCGCGCCGAGTTCGGCAGCGGGTAGGGAGAGGGACATGAGCCACGCGACAGCACGCAAGGATGCGGTGCGCGACTTCATCGCAGAGGCCCGCGCCATCGCCGCCGAGGGCGAGATGGACCGCACCCGGCTGGACCGGATCAAGGAGCGGCTGATGGAGATCGCCGCCCGCACCGAGCTCTGGGGCGAGGCGGAGTTTCCCGCGCCCAGCCGCGAGGAAAAGCAGAACCGCTATTTCATCGCGGGCGATCCGAGCGGTCTGACGCTCTATCTCAACGTCATGCAGCCCGGGAAGGTGATCCCGCCGCATAATCACACCGTCTTCGCCTGCATCGCCGCCGTCGAGGGGGCCGAGCAAAACAAGGTCTATGAGCGGGTCGATGACGGATCGGTGCCCGGAAAGGCCGAGTTGAAACTGCGCGAGCAGGTCGATCTGCGCCCCGGCACCGCGCTTGCGATGATGCCCGACGATATCCATAGCGTCGTGATTGAAGGGACCGAAATCATCCGGCACCTGCATTTCTACGGCCAGCCGCTCGAATCGCTCGACCGGCGGATCAGCTACGATCTGGACGCGGGCACCTGCAAGGTGATGGATATCGGCGCCAAGACCCGCAAATGAACGCCGCGCGCATCAGCGTCCGAGAGGTGCGCGCCGCCCTGAAGGACGGGGGAGAAATCGCCCTGATCGATCTGCGCGAGTTCGGGCGATACGGCGAAGGGCATCCCTTTTTCGCCGTCAACATCCCGTTCAGCCGGCTCGAGCATGACGCGCCGCGCCTGATGCCGCGCCGCTCCGTGCGCTGCGTGCTCTTCGGCGACGGGGAAGGCATTGCGGAGCGCGGCGCCGAGGTGCTGGGCGCGCTCGGCTACAGCGATCTGCACATCATGGAAGGCGGCGCGCCGGCTTGGGCGGCGGCAGGGCATACACTTTTCAAGGGCGTGAACCTGCCGTCCAAGGCCTTCGGCGAGATCGTCGAGCATGATTTGGGCACGCCCTCGCTCTCGGCGGAGGAGCTGCACGCGATGCAGGAGGGCGGGCGCGCGCCGTTGGTGCTCGACGGGCGCAGCGCGGGCGAATTCACCAAGATGTCCATTCCCGGCGCGCGCTCCTGCCCCAATGCCGAGCTGGGATACCGCGCGGGCCAGATGGCCCCTCCGGGTGCGCCCATCGTGGTCAATTGCGCCGGGCGCACGCGCTCAATCATCGGGGCCGAAACGCTCCGGCTGGCGGGTTGGGACGGCCCCGTGCATGCGCTGCGCAACGGAACGCAAGGCTGGCGGCTGGCGGGGTACGGTCTGGCGTATGGGCAGGACGCGGGCAGCCTGCCGCCCGTGCCGCCCGACGGGATCCGGGCCGCGCGCCGTCGGGCGGCGACGCTGATCTCGGACTATGGCCTGCCGGTGGTGGACATGACCGAGCTGCGCCTCTGGGACGATGCCGCGCACACCATCTTTCGCTTCGATGTGCGCAGCGAGGCCGAGTATCGCGCGGGTCATGCGCCGGGGTTCGTTCATGCGCCGGGCGGGCAATTGGTGCAGGCGACGGACGAGAAGCTGGCCGTGCGCGGCGCGCGCATCGTACTGAGCTGCGACACCGGGCTTCGCGCGGTGACGACCGCCATCTGGCTGCGCGGGATGGGGCATGATGCGCGCATCCTTGAAGGCGCGCCAATGGACGAGCCCGCGCCCACCCGCGAGACCGAGGCGCCCGACATGCGCCGGCTGCGGCCCGGCACCTGGCTCGACGCATCGCGCGGGCTCGACTATCGCGCGGCGCATATCGAGGGCGCGCTCTGGGTGAACCGCGCGCAGCTTTGGCGCGAGCGGCCCGCCTCCAAGTCGCCGATCACCGTGGTCGGGCGGGATGCGGCGCTGGTCGCGGGCGTGGTGGCCGAGCTGAAACATCAGGGCCATGGCGATGTCGCGGCGCTGCCGAGCGGCCCCGAGGACTGGCGCGCCGCAGGGCTGAATGTGGTTGCCTCGCCCGACTGCCCGAGCGATGCGGAGTGCATCGATCATCTGTGGTTCGTCCATGACCGGCATGACGGGAATCTCGACGCCGCGCGGCGCTATCTCGAGTGGGAGATGGGGCTTCTGGCGCAGCTCGATGCGGACGAGCGCGCGGCGCTGAAACCGCTCAGGCCGCGCTAGCGGCTCATGCGCGGCCCGCGCCCCTCGATCCAGCGGAAGGCCAGCGTGATGACGCCCGCGATCAGCAGGTATCCGGCGGCCAGCAGCAGCAGCGGCTCGTAGACGATGAACGTGTCCTGCCGGACGCGCGAGGCGACGGCGTAAAGCTCGACGATGGTGATGGTCGCGACGAGCGGCGTCGCCTTGAGTTGCAAAATCGTCTCGCCGCCCAGCGTCGGCATCGCGCTGCGGAACGCCTGCGGAAGCCAGATGCGGAAGAAGATCTTGTGGCGCGGCATCCCGAAGGCGCGCGCCGCCTCGATCTGTCCCTTCTGAACAGAGGCGAAGGCGCCGCGCATTACCTCGCCCTCGTAGCCCGCGTAGGAGAGGGTCAGCGACAGGACCGCATAGGGCCAGGCCTGGCGCAGATAGGGCCACAGCTCGGAATTGCGGATGGCCGGGAATTGCGGGAAGAGCGAGCCCAGCCCGTAATACAAAAGCCAGATCTGCAAGAGCAGCGGCGTTCCGCGGATGATCGTGCAGAAGGCGCGGGCGGGCGCCGACAGGTACCAAGGCCCGATCGCCTGCGCCAATCCCAGCGGCACGGCGAGCATGAAGCCGAGGATGATCGACACGGCGAGTATCCAGATCGTGGCCCAAAGCCCGTCGAGGATGAGGGGCGTGTAGCGCGGCAGCCAGCTCCAATCCATCGACACGGCGCACCACGCGACAAAAGCCGCGAAGAGGCCCAGCATGACGAGGCGGCGGGGGATGAGCATGGCGCGGATCATGTCCATCGGCTCAACTCCGGTGCGAGGGCTGGCCGCGCCGCGCCCATTTCTCGATCCGCCCGAAGATCACGCCCGAGAAGAGCGTGACCATCAGGTAGAGGAAACCGGCGGCGAGGAAGAAGGTGAAATAGGCGCGCGTCGATTGCGCGGCCTGCCGCGTCTCGAGCGTCAGCTCGCTGAAACCGACGACGGCAAGGAGGGCGGTGTCCTTGGTGGCGATCAGCCACAGGTTGGCGAGGCCCGGAATGGCGAAGGCGGTCATCGCGGGGATCGTGACGCGCCGGGCCATGAGGATGCGCGGCATGCCGTAGGCGCGCGCCGCCTCGATCTGGCCGGGCGGAATGGCGGTGATCGCGCCGCGCAGGATTTCGGTGGCATAGGCGCCCTGCACGATGCCGAGCACCCAGATACCGGCGGCGACGCCGCTGATTTCGACCGGCCCGCGCCCCAGCGCGTCGGCCGCCTGGTTCAGCAGGTCCGTGCCCACATAGTAGAGGATCAGGATCAGCACGAGTTCGGGCACCGCGCGCACGACGGTCGTATAGACCTCGAGCAGATCGCGCAGCCAGGCGCTGCCGTAGAGCTTTCCCATCGCGCCGAAAAAGCCGATGACGAGGCCGAAGCCAAAAGCGCCGAGCGCGATCTGGATCGAGTTGACCAGACCGCGCAGAAGATTCGCCCCCCAGCCGGGGGGCGAAAGCGAGAGCAGTTCGAGCGTTTGCTCCAAGTTCCGGCCTTACTTGCTGTAGATCGGGGCCGAGAAATACTTGGCGGTGATCTCCTCGTGGGTGCCGTCCTCGAGAACCTTGGCGATGCCCATGTTGATCTTCTCGCGCAGCTCGTCATCGCCCTTGCGCACACCGGCGCCGACGCCTTGACCGAGAACGGCCACGTCATCCTCGACCGCGCCGACGATCTCGCAGCAATC
Source organism: Roseovarius aquimarinus (assembly GCF_043661195.1). NCBI lineage: Bacteria > Pseudomonadati > Pseudomonadota > Alphaproteobacteria > Rhodobacterales > Roseobacteraceae > Roseovarius > Roseovarius aquimarinus. The sequence goes on along the minus strand of NZ_JBIHMM010000002.1, from coordinate 190,015 downwards.
CCCGATATCGCTCTCGACGAAATCGGCCATCGCGATGCTGTCGGCCTGAATGGCGTCGATGCGGCCCGAAACGAGGTCCTGATTGGCTTCGTCCTGCGTCTGATAGACGCGGATCTCGGCCACGGCCTCCTCGAAATGCTTCTGTGCGTAGGCCTGGTGCGTGGTCGAGGCCTGAACGCCGAGGATCTTGCCCGAGAGGCCTTCGGCGGTGGGCTCGATGCCCGAGTCCTTGGCCGCGACGACGACGGCGGGCGTCTTGTAGTAGTGATCCGAGAAGTCGATCTGCTTGGCGCGCTCCTCGGTGATCGACATGGACGCCATGATGACGTCGATCTGCTCGCCCATCAGCGAGGGGATGATGCCGTCCCATGCGACGGGCGTGAGCACGCATTCCAGCTCGGCGGCGCCGCAGACGGCGTCGATCATCTCGACTTCCCAGCCGGTCCAGTTGCCGGCGCTGTCGGGCGCGGCGAAGGGCGGGTAGGGCTCGGCGGCGATGCCGACCTTGACCGGATCGGCGAGCGCGGCCCCGGTCATCATCGCGAGCGCGGCGGCCCCTGCGGTGAGCGTTGTCTTGAGTTTCATCGGTAGTCTCCCTGTTTTGATTGTCGTCTCTTGATTTTCGCCGCCCGGTCTAGCCGACGGTGCGGAGAAACTGTTTGAGGCGCTCGGATTTCGGATTGCCGAACACCTCTTCGGGCGGACCCTCCTCTTCGATGCGACCCTCGGATAGGTAGATGACATGGCTCGCCACTTCGCGCGCGAATTTCATCTCGTGCGTGACGAGGATCATTGTGCGCCCCTCGGCGGCCAGATCGCGGATCACGGTCAGCACCTCGCCCACCAGCTCGGGGTCGAGCGCGCTCGTCGGCTCGTCGAAGAGCATGACCTTCGGATCGACCGCAAGCGCGCGCGCGATCGCGGCGCGCTGCTGCTGGCCGCCCGACAGGAACGCGGGGTAGCTTGCATGCTTCTCGGCGAGGCCCACGCGTTCGAGCAATTCCATCGCGCGGCGCGTCGCTTCGGCCTTGGGCACTTTCAGAACATGGACCGGCACTTCGATCACGTTTTCCAGAAGCGTGCGATGCGTCCAGAGATTGAAGGACTGAAAGACCATGGCAAGGCTGAGGCGGATCCGCTCGATCTGGCGGGCCTTGGCAGGGGAGCCATCGGGGCGGGTCAGCACCTCTTCGCCGCCGACGATGATGCGCCCGCTCGTGGGCGTTTCGAGAAAGTTGATGCAGCGCAGCATGGTCGACTTGCCCGAGCCCGAGCCGCCGATGATCGCCACCACATCACCCTGCGCGGCGTTGAGCGACACGCCCTTGAGAACCTCGAGCGTTCCGAAGGATTTGTGCAGATCCTCGACACGCACGGCTTCGCTCGCGCTGGCGGCATCGAATGTGGCGTTCGCCTCCGCTTTTGGCGCGGATTGTGCGGAACTCATGCGGCAGTCTCCCTTGTCGCTTGCAGTAATTCCGATTCTAGCTAATTGTGCAACTGTATAATTAATTGCCGTGGGGTCGCCCCGCCGCATCTTTCGACAGCCAAGGCCCGCAAATGTCGCCCGACCGCAAACCCTTTCGCCGAATCGGCCCCGATGGTCGCCGCGAGGCGATGATCGACGCGATGCTCGCCATCATCGCCGAGGAAGGCATCGCCGCCGCCACGACGCGCACCGTGGCGGCGCGCGCCGGCGTGACGCCCGGCCTCATCCGGCATTACTTCGAAAGCAAGGACGCGCTTCTGGGCGCAGCCTATGAGCGGCACATGACCGAGCTTACCGCCGCGACGCGCGGCACCGGTCGGGGCGCGCCGGGGCAGGGCGAGCGGGCGCCGGGCGATGCACGGCAGGGCGGCCGCGCCGCCGCGCGGCTCGCCGCCTTCATCGCGGCGGGGCTGCGCGCGCCCGTGGTGAGCGCCGAGGCCGTATCGCTCTGGGCGGGGTTCCTGACCCATGTGCAGCGCAGCGCGGCGATGATGGACGTGCATGCGCGCACCTACGCCGAGTTCCGCGATCACCTCGAGGGCCTCGTCGCGGCGGCATTGGCGGAGGCGGGCCGACCCGCCGCGCCCGAGACGCTGCGCCGCCACGCCATCGCCTGCAACGCGGTGCTGGACGGGCTCTGGCTCGAAGGGGGCATGCTGCCGGGCGCCTTCGCCCCCGGCGAATTGGCGTCGATCGGGCTGGACACGATCGGCGCGATGCTTGATCTGCCGCTAACGCGCGCCGCGGCGACCGAAGACAGACTGGAAGGACTCGAGACATGAAATTCGCAGACATCACGCAGCGCCTGACCGGGCTCGGAAGCGCCAAATGGGCCGTTCACTCGCGCGGCCGCGCGCTTGCCCGCGAAGGGCGCGACATCGTCGAGCTGACGATTGGCGAGCCGGACGTGCCGCCCGTCGATGCGCTGATGGAGGATGCCGCGACCGCGATGCGCGCGGGCCGCATGGGCTATTCCGACGGGCGGGGCGAGCCCGGCCTGCGCGCGGCACTCGCGCGGCGCTATACCGAATCGACGGGGCGCGACATTCATCCCGACCAGGTGATGTGCCTTCCGGGCACGCAGACATCGCTCTTCACCGCGCTCATGGGCATCACGCAGGAGGGCGACGAGGTGCTCGTGGGCGATCCCATGTACGCCACCTACGAGGGCTGCATCCGCGCGAGCGGCGCGGCGATGGTGCCGGTCCCGCTCGATCCCGAGAACGGGTTCCGCATGAAAGCCGCCGATATCGAGGCACGCATCACGCCGAGAAGCCGCGTCATCATGCTCAACACCCCGCACAACCCGACGGGCGCGGTGCTCACGCGGCAGGATGTGCAGGAGATCGGCGCGGTCGCGCGCAAGCATGATCTGTGGATCCTCTCGGACGAAGTCTACGAGGAGCTCATTTTCGACGGTGTGCCCTTCGCCTCGCCCCTGGCCGAGCCGGACCTGGCCGAACGGGTCGTCATCGTCTCGTCGATTTCGAAAAGCCATGCCGCCCCCGGCTTCCGCAGCGGCTGGGCCATCGGAAGCCTCGAGTTCATCGAGGCGCTGCTTCCCCTCTCCGAGACCATGCTCTTCGGCAGCCAGCCCTTTCTGGCGGACGCGACCGCCGCCGCCGTCTCCGCCCCGTCGAGCGTGGCACCCGGCATGCGCCAGCGATTCGCGGCGCGGGCGGGCTACATCGCGACCCGTCTCGAGGCCGAAAGCGCTTTGAGCGTCAGCCGCCCGCAAGCGGGCATGTTCGCATTGATCGACATCTCGAGCACCGGGATGGACGCCGAAAGCTACGCGTTCGATCTGCTCGAGACCGCCGGCGTCGCCGTGATGCCCGGCACATCCTTCGGGCTGAGCCTCGATACGTGGGTGCGCGTCGCGCTGACCGCATCCGACGATGCGATCGAGGCGGCATGCGACCGGATGATCGCCCATGCCGCCGCGCGCGTGCATGAAACCGCCTGACCCTTCGGAGCCCCAGACATGACCAGTCCCGCCACCCATTTCAGCCACGCCGTCTCGCGCCGCCCCGGACAGTCCGTCACCGGCGGTCTGCGCGCGGAGGATCGCGGCGCGCCCGATCTCGTCCGGATGCTGGCCGCGCATGACGCCTACATCGCCACCCTTCGCGCCACCGGCGCCGAGGTGACGGTGCTCGACCCGCTCGAGGAGTATCCCGACGCGCTCTTCGTCGAGGATACGGCGCTTTGCCTGCCCGAAGGCGCGATCATGATGCGACCCGGCGCCCCGAGCCGCATGGGCGAGGTGGATCACATGCGCCCGGTGCTCGCGGGCATGTTCGACGATTTGCGCGAAATCACGGGGCCGGGCCATATCGAGGGTGGCGACATTCTCTATACCGGGCGCGAGGTTCTGGTGGGCAAGTCGGCCCGCACCGACGCGGCGGGCGTGGCCGAGTTGCGCGCGATTCTCGATGATTGGGGCCATCCCCTGCGCGAGTTGCAGACGCCAGAGGGGGTGCTGCATTTCAAGACCGATTGCTCGCTGCTCGATCCCGAGACGATCCTTTCGACGCGCCTGCTCGATTCGGGGGGCTGCTTCGAGGGGTACCGCGTGCTGCACCTGCCCGACGGCGAGGAAGCGGCGGCCAATGCCATCCGCTTCAACGATGTGGTGCTGCTGCCCGACGGCTTTCCGAGGACCGCCGAAATGCTGACGCGCGAGGGCTACGACATCCGCCCCATCGACAATACCGATTGCGCGCTTCTGGACGGAGGCATGTCCTGCCTCTCGCTGCGCTTCATTCTCTGAGCGGGCCTATTTCAGCTCGACCTCGATGAAGGACATGGGCGCGTCGCCGCCGTTGATGACGTTATGCTCCACGTCTTCCTGCCGGCGATAGACACTGCCCGCGCTCACCTTGTTCTCGGCGGTCTCGCCGCCGGGAAGCTCGAGGCGCATGTGGCAGTCCGTCAGCGCGGTGATGACGTAATCCATCTCGTGCCGGTGCCAGCCCGTTTGCTGGCCCGGCGCGAAATCGAAGCGGGTGACGCGGACGCGCGCATCGTCGATGAGTTGCGTGGCGGTGCAGGTCATGGTCATGGGGGAGCCTCCGGCAGGACTGTTCGCAGAAACGATGAATGCCCATCGGGCCACGCCGCGCATGGCTTGTCCAGAGGCGCAAAGGGCGCGCGGCGCGCCCCGTGGGTCGAATCGTGGCGGCTCTGGCCCGCGTCTTTCGGCCTTATGGCTCACATGCAGGTCACACAGGCGCGATGACAGCGCGGAGCGTTCCGGCCATGCGTTCGAGCGCATAGCCCCTTGAAACCATGCGCAATTCATTTGCCGGCCCGTATTTGCGGCAACACTGTGTGCCAAAATCGTCACAAAGTCGGCAACATCGGCTCGGCTCGGGCGGGGTTCGTTGACAGGAGCGTGAGAAATGCAGCATTTGAACCTCAAGTCGCGTCCACCTTCGGAGGCGGCGGATCATGACACACATCATTCCTGCTACTCTGAGGAGGGACATACCTTGAAAAAGCATCTGCTTAGCACCAGCGCGATCGCCCTGGGCGTCGCCGCAGCGGCACCTGCCGCGGCCCAAGAATGGGACGTTTCGTTCGGCGGCTTCATGAGCCAGCACGTCGCATACGCAGACCTGAGCGGTTCCGCTCTGGCAGCCGGCGGCGACTATGACGGCGTCGATCTGCACTCGTCGTCCGAAATCATCTTCACCCCCTCGATCACGCTGGACAACGGCCTGACCTTCGGTGTGAACGTTCAGCTCGAGACCGAGCAGAACGCAACTGGCGAAATCGACGAGTCGTACATGTCGATCAGCTCGGACACCCTCGGTCAGATCCTGATCGGTTCCGAGAACTCGGCTGGTTACAAGTCCATGGTTGGCGCGCCCGGCGTGACCTCCATGTTCATCAACTCGCCCTCGATCTCGACCTTCATCCCCTTCTCGCTGGCATATCCGGGCGGCTTCCGTCAGGCAGGCCTGTCGAGCTTCACCGAAGTCGCGGGTAACAACGACGTTCAGCGTCTGACCTACTTCACGCCGTCCTTCAACGGCCTGACCGTCGGTGTTTCGTACGCACCCACCGGCAGTGTCAACGTCGGCAACAGCTTCGGCGTCGATAAGAACGCGGTTCTGTCGGATATCTTCGACATCGGCGTGAACTACAGCCAGACCTTCGGCACCACCAGTGTTACCCTGGCAGCCCGTTACGGAACCGGTGACTCGCAGTTTGCCGCGGGTTCCGATCCCGAGACCTGGGGTGTCGGCTTCCAGATTGGGTTCGCTGACTTCACTTTCGGCGGTAGCTACACCGAGAACGACAACGGCGCACCTGGTGGTGTCAGCGGAAACGTTGCCGCTGTCCAGCCCACACCCGGTAACGTCGGTGTCGCGGGTACCACTGTGGACTACGGTTCCGACAGCAGCGGCTACAGCATTGGCATGACCTACGACATTGCTGGTCCGTGGGCTGTTGAAGCACTGGCTTACTTCGGTGAAGTCGAGCAGGGCGCAAACGATGCCGAGTATGAAGCCTACCGCATCGGCGCAAGCCGTGACCTGGGCCCGGGCGTCGACTGGGATATCTATGTCGTCCAGCTGGATGCAGACAGCGGCGGCGCAACGCCGACCGACGTAAGCGGCACCGTGATCGGCACCGGCATCAACCTGTCCTTCTAAGACCGGTTGATCTGACCAAGATCGAGCGGGAGGGGTGGCAACGCCCCTCCCGTTTTCTTTGTGGCGCGAAAGCCACTCGGCGCGGGATAGTGACCGCGCCGGATGAGCCAGATGGACGGATGACGAGAAATGCAGAATGGATTCTGCATAACGTCCTCCTTTGTGGAACATCCCATAAAAACTATCTGCTCGGCACCAGTGCACTCGCGCTCGGTGCGGTCATTTCTGCGCCCGTTTCGGCCCAGGAATGGAACGTGCCCTTTACCGGCTTCATGAGCCAGCATGTCGGCTATGCCGATTTGAGCGGCTCGGCGCTCGCCGCGGGCGGCGATTTCGACGGCGTCGATATTCACTCTTCGACCGAGATCATCTTCACCCCGTCGATCACCCTCGACAACGGCCTGACCTTCGGTGTGAACGCCTCGCTCGAGGGCGAGAACACCGGACAGGAAATCGACGAGTCCTATTTCTCGATCAGCGGCGACACGCTCGGCAAGGTCGTCATCGGCTCGGAGAATCCCGCCGGCTACACGATGATGGTCTCGGCGCCGATCGTCACGGCGATGTATATCAACTCGCCCTCGATCTCGACCTTCATCCCCTTTTCGGCGGCCTATCCGGGCGGCTTTCTTCAGGCGGGCCTGACGTCCTTCACCGAGGTGGCCGGCAACGATGACGTCCAGCGCCTGAGCTATTACACGCCCAGTTTCAATGGCTTGACCCTCGGTATCTCCTATGCGCCCACCGGCATGAACAACGTCGCGAACAGCTTCGGCGTGGACAAGAACACCGTTCTGTCGGACATTTTCGACATCGGCGCCAACTACACGCAGACCTTCGGCAGCACCTCGGTGTCGCTGGCCGCGCGCTATGGAGTCGGCTCCGTAGCTAGTATCATTCCCGCCGTTGCAGCAAGTGCAGGGCCAGATGGTCTTGATGGCACCGCTGACGACATCGCAGCCACTGCCGCTGCCCTAAATCCTGACGGCGACCCCGAAACATGGGGCATCGGCGCGCAGATCGGCTTCGGTGATTTCATGGTCGGCGGCAGCTATGCCGAGAACGATAATGGCGGCGCCCTGGGCGCCGGCGACAGCTCGGGCTGGAATTTCGGCGCGACCTATGATGCACCCGGCGCCTGGTCCTTCGAAGTCGTGGCCTATCTGGGCGAGACCGATATCGGCGCCACGAATGCCGAATACAACGCCTACCGCATCGGCGCGAGCCGCGATCTGGGTCCGGGCGTGGATTGGGACATCTATGTCGTGCAGCTCGATGCCGATGACGGCGTCCCCGGTGCCGCCGGTCTCGATGTCGAGGGCACGGTTCTGGGCACGGGCATCAACCTGTCCTTCTGAGGCGACAGAGCCGTCCAAGATGCAGCGGGAGGGGTGGCAACGCCCCTCCCGTTCGTTTATTCCCGTAAGGAATAAGCGTTGTGCAGGCAGGCCGGACCGATGAGCAAGAAACCCGACAGGAAAACCGCCCCCAAGCCGGCTCCGGGCGCGCCGAAGCCTCGGCCCAAGGTCCAACCCTCGGGCAAGCCGAAGGCGAGCATCGTCTGGCTGGCCTCCTATCCGAAATCGGGCAACACTTGGACGCGGATCTTCCTCGCCAATTACCTGACCAATGCCGAGAAGCCGGTCTCGATCAATCAGGTCCACCGCTTCGGCATGGGCGACTCGATCGCCAAGACCTACGACATGGTCGCCGCGCCCCATGAGCCCGATCTGAACGATCACCTCGTCACGCTCGGCCTGCGCGACAAGGTCTTGCGCGGGATCATCGGCAACGGCGCCGATGTGAACCTCGTCAAGACGCACAACATCCGCTCGAAGGCCTACGGAACCGAGCTCATCCCGCCGCAATATACGCGCTCTTCGGTCTATATCGTGCGCAACCCGCTCGACATGGTGCTCTCCTATGCGCGCCATTACGGGATCGCGCCCGAGGCCGCGGTCGAGGCGATCGGGCGCAGCGACAACGCGAACGCGACCGATGGCGCGGCGGTCTGGCAATTCCTCGGCTCCTGGTCCGAGCATGTGACGAGTTGGACCACCAATTCGCCCTATCCATCCCTGGTGCTGCGCTACGAGGACATGCTCGAGAAGCCCGAAGAGGCCTTCGGCGCGCTGGTGCGTCACTTGGGCCTGCCGCCGCAGCCCGAGCGGCTGGAAAAGGCGATCCGGTTCGCCAGTTTCGACGAAGTGTCGAGTCAGGAAAAGGCCGGCGGCTTTGCCGAAAATCCCGGCAAGAGCGAGACGTTCTTCACCTCGGGCAAGTCGGGCACCGGCAAGGCGACGCTCGGCCCCGATCTGGTGAAGAAAATTGAGACCGATCACAAGGCGGTCATGAAGCGGTTCGGGTATCTCTGAAATGGCGCCGCTCAACCGTATCATCTGGATCGCGTCCTATCCGAAATCTGGCAATACATGGATGCGCAGCCTCCTCGCGCATTACTTCATGCCGCCGGGGCAGGCGCCCGACATCAACAACCTGCGCAATTTCACCACAGCCGATGTGCGGCAGGACTTCTACGACGCGGCCAATGGCGGCCCCTACAAGGGCGCGGGGCTGGAGGACTGGATGCGGGTGCGCCCGCAGGCGCTGCGCCTCATCGCGCAGTCGCGGCCGAACCATCATTTCGTCAAGACGCATTGCCAGACGGTGCGGCTCGGAACGCAGGACGTGATCCCACCCGAGGTGACGGCGGGCGGCATCTATCTCATCCGCAATCCGTTCGATCTCGCACCCAGCTTCGCGCGGCATCAGTCGGCGGATATCGACACGGCGATCGACCGGATGTGCAATCCCGAGACGGTCATGGGCACGCCGACCGGCATTTTCGACCTTCTGGGCCGCTGGGACGATCACGTCCATTCCTGGACGAACGCGCCCGGCCTCAAGCGGCGCGTGATCCGCTATGAGGACCTTCTCACCAAGCCCGCCAAGGAGATGCGGGGCCTTCTCGAAGTGTTTCTCGGGCAAAAGGTCGACGCGGCCAAGCTGGCCCGCGCGATCAAGGCGACGGCCTTCGACAAGATGAAGAAACAGGAGCGGGAACAAGGCTTTACGGAAAAGCCCGCCGGCATGAGCGATTTTTTCGCCAAGGGGCAGGCGGGCGTCTGGAAGGACGATCTGACGCCGAAACAGGTGGCTCGCCTGCGCGAGGCTTTCCTTCCCGCGCTGAAGATGCATTATCCCGAAATGCTGGCCGAAACCGAAGCCTTCGCGCGCGGCACGGCCTGATCCCTCATTCCAATCCGAGGAAACAAGACATGCAGAAGTCGTTCAAGATCCTCATGGCCGCGCTCGCCGCGGCGGCGCTCGGCGCCTGCGCCTCGCCCAACATGCCCGCGGGAACCGCCACGCTCGGGGCGTCGCCCACGGTCGGCGGCGGCACCTTCACCTCGCCGGGCGGACTTTCGATCGCGGTCGATGCGCGCGATATCGGCGGGCGGACCGGCATCTGCGGCGTCTGGGCCGAGAGCATCAACCAGTCGGTCATGACGCGCAATTCCGGCCCCAAGATCCTCGCCAGCGGCGGCGTCACGCTCGGCGGCGAGGGTGTCGCGCGCGGTCTGTCCTTCCTGCGCAAGGTCGAGCCGGCGGAGAGCTATGCCGGCATGGAGGCGAATTGCGTCGTCTCCGAGCGCCCGTGGCGCGCGGGCGACGAGGCGCGCGAGCTTCGAATCCATATCCCGCGGCAAGTGGTCTATAACGGCCTCGACGGCGATTTCGGCGTCTCGGGCGGTATTCTGATCTGGTTCCGCCCCGGCGGCCCCGGCGCGCATCCGAGCGATCCGAAGCCCTGGTATCATCTGAACGGCACGGGCGTCTCGGGATCGCTGGCCAAGGACGAGTGACGGCGGCGGGAACCGGCTTGGCCCTCATCGCGTTCGTTTTACGTAAAGCTGCGTAACCGAAGTGCGAGGGACTGGTATGGTCGAGATAACGAGTGTGGGCGGGTTCATCGTCCTTGTGTGCGACGTGTGGGCGATCGTGTCGATCTTCGGATCGCGCGCATCGACTTGGCGCAAGGCGCTATGGATCATCGCGGTCCTCCTTCTGCCCATTCTCGGCTTCATTCTCTGGCTGCTCTTCGGCCCGCGCGCGGCGCGGAATCCGGCATGAGCGAGCATAGCCCCACCGCCTATGGCAAACCGAGCTGGCCAGTGGGTATCTGGCCCGCGCTGAAGGGTGTCTGGACGTTGATCGGCGAGAAGAACCTCAATCTGATCGCCTCGGGCATCGGGTTTTACGGGCTTCTAGCGACGTTTCCGGCGATCGCGGCGACCATCGCTCTCTGGGGTTTCGTCGCCGATCCGGCCCTCGTTCAGGCGCAGGTCTCGCAATTCACGACGCTGCTGCCCGAAGAGGTGGCGACGCTGCTGACCGCGCGCGTTGCCGAACTGGTGGCGGCGGATTCGACGACGCTCGGCTGGGCGGGGCTCTTGTCCATCGCGCTTGCGCTCTGGTCGGCGCGGGCAGGCATCGCGGCGCTGGTCGTCGGGCTGAACGCCGTTTACGGCGAGAAGAACCGGGGCGGGCTCAAGCATATCCTTGTGGCCTTCAGCCTGACGGGGTCGCTCATCGTGCTGGCTCTGGCCTGTTTCGCGGCGCTGGTGGGCGTGCCTTTGGTGCTCACCTTCCTGCCGCTCGGCCCGTTCGGCACCTTCATCGCCGAGGTGCTGCGCTGGTGCGTGGCGGTCTCGACCGTGCTTCTGGCGCTGGGGCTGCTCTATCGCTATGCGCCCAATCGGCGCAGTCTCGCGCGAGCGGGATGGATCACGCCGGGCGCGATTTCCGCCACGATCCTATGGGCGCTGGCGACCTGGGGATTCACCCTCTACCTGCAGAATTTCGCGAATTACAACGAGATCTACGGCTCGCTCGGGGCGGTGATCGTGTTGCTTCTGTGGCTCTACCTCAGCGCCTTCGTCTGCCTTCTGGGCGCGGCGCTCAATGCCGAGCTCGAGCTGCAACAGAAGAAGGACACGACACGCGGTCCCGAGAAACCGATGGGGGAGCGGGGGGCATTCGTCGCGGACAACATGAGCCGCGACGAATGATCTACTTGCGGCCGCGCGCGGCCTGCGCGGCGTTCAATCCGATGATGAAGGCTTCGGCCAAGGGCGAAAGGCCACCGAGTGGCGGCGGTGTCGCCGGGCCGTGCAGCGCGGCGGCTTCGGCGGCGATCATCTTGGCGCGTTTCTTGGCGCGTGCGGCGATGCCGATGAAAATCAGGCCGAACCCGACAAAAATGCCGCCGAGGACCGCTGCGGCGAAGAGGGCGGAATAGGCCTCCTCGAGCAGGATCCACGCGGCGGACGTCAGGAACCCGACCCCGATCGCGATGAGCACACCGCCCACCGAATTGAGCAGCACGCGCCGGATGGCGCGTGCCGAGCGATACTTGACCGCTGTGATCAGACCGATCACGCCGATCAGCGACGGCTGGTGGAGAGGATCCCCACGACGAAGCCGAGCGCGGCGGCCATGCCGAGCGACAGGGCCGGTTTTTCCTGAACGAATTCCTGCGCCTGGGCATTCAACGCATTGGCCTGCGCCTGAGCGCTGTGGAGCGCGTCCGCACCCTGCGCGCGGGCCTTCTCGTACTTGCGCTGAGCGGCTTCCGTCATGCCGTCCTTCTGGGCCTTGGCCATGGCGCCGAGCGTCTCCGTGATGCCCGCGAGATCCTGCCGCAACGTCGCGATCTGTTTTTGCAGGTCTTCGGTATCGGGATTTTTGGTCTGTGCCATCTAGGCCTCCTTGAATTCAACTTGACGGCATCGCAACGCGCGCGGGGCGGATCGGTTCCATGAAAAATGGCTGTTTTCACGATCGGGTGAGGCGGCTTGCACCGGGTGGAACCGCCCTGCGCATCGCGCGTTCGCCTGCCAGCTTCAACTCTTGTCCGTGTCAGACCGCAGGAGGCAATTGGAAAGGATCGATCATGCTCTATTGGGCCGCCGTTTTCTTCGTCATCGCCATCGTCGCCGCCGTGTTCGGCTTCGGCGGTATCGCTTCCGCCTCGGCCAGCATCGCGCAGATTCTGTTCGTGATCTTCGCCGTGCTCTTTGTCGTCGCGCTCATCCTGCGCATGGTCAGAAAATAACAAGGCAACTCGCCGAATGAAAAACGCCGCGCGGAATGCACTCCGCGCGGCGTTTTCTTTGCACGAAGTTGTTCGGCCTTCACGCCATGTTAAGCGTTTCGGTCGATGAAAAGAACATCGCCTGACCGACGGCCGAGCGGACCTGGTCCTCGGTATAGGGCTTGGCGATCACGAAGGCCGGCTCGGGCTTGTCGCCCGTCAGCAGACGCTCGGGGAAGGCGGTGATGAAGATGACGGGAATGTCGCCGATCTGCTTGAGCAGGGCATTGACCGCGTCGATGCCGGAGGAGTTATCGGCAAGCTGGATATCCGCGAGGATCAAATCCGGCGTCTTCTTGAGCCCCAGATCGATCGCGGCGTCCCGCGTGCGGCCGATCCCGGTGACGTTGTGACCGATGGAGGTGACGATACTGTGCAGGTCCATCGCGATGATCGCCTCGTCCTCGATGACGAGCACGTCGCCCGCCATGCTTTCCTCGATCTCACGGCGCGCGGCGGCGATCAGATCTTCGGCGTCGGCGGCCGAGATGTCCATGATCTTGCCGATCTCCTCGGGCGTGAATTCCTCGATGGAGTTGAGCAGCAGCGCCTGCCGCGTGTCGGGCGTGAGCTGGCTCATGTGATCTTGGGCCGCCGTCTCGAGACTGCGGGGCACCGGCCCTTCGGCGACTTCCTCGGGCGCGCCGGCGCTTTGCCAGACCAGACGGAAGGCACGAAAAAGAGCGACCCGTGGGGACGGATCGCTTGCATAGGCGTCCCGGTCCATCAGGATCGCTTCGAGTGTGGCCGTCGCGAAAGCGTCTCCGCTGCTCTGGCTGCCGGTGAGTGCGCGCGCGTAACGCCTCAGGTAGGGAAGGTGGTGTGCGATCTGCTGCGAAAAATCCGCGCTCGCGTCAGAAGTACCCATCATTTCTCCATTTTTCTTCTGTATATTTCTGAAAGTTCTTGGAACCAACTCGTGCCGGGCGCGTTCGGTTCCGATACAGGGACAATATTTTTCAACCGAAGGTAACAAGTATGAAGCGCGGGCAACATTATGAAGCGTGACGAAGATGGCGGCAATGCCGACGGCGCGCCGAGCAGGAAGGCGCCCAAGCGCGACCAGATCGACGAAAATCTCAAGCGTGTCTATAACGAGATGCTCGAACAGGACGTGCCCGACCGGTTCGAGGAATTGCTCCGACAATTGCGCGAGCAGGACAAGTCATGACCCCCGGCAAGAACGCGGACAGCTCCGCGCAAATGGACCCGCGTGACGAGATCGTCACGCATCTCAAACCGATGCGTGCCTTCGCATTGTCGCTGACGCGCGACGTGGCGCGGGCGGACGATCTGGTGCAGGATACGGTGGTCAAGGCTTGGACCAATATCGACAAGTTCACCGTCGGTACGAACATGCGCGCATGGCTCTTCACCATTCTGCGCAACACGTTCTATTCCGAGCGCCGCAAGGCCAAGCGCGAGGTTGCCGATGTCGATGGCGCGATGACCGAACGGATGTCCGAAAAGCCCGCGCATGACGGGCGGCTCGCGCTCACGGATTTCCGTCGCGCCTTCGATCAGCTTCCGGCGGAGCAGCGCGAGGCGCTCATCCTCGTCGGCGCGCAAGGCTTTGCCTATGAGGAGGCCGCGCAGATGTGCGGCTGCGCGGTCGGAACGGTCAAGAGCCGTGCCAATCGCGGCCGCAAGCGCCTTGCCGAAATGCTGGACATGCATGAGGATGAGGCCATGGAGCTGACAGATCAGGCCACGGTCGCGGTCATCAGTCGAAATTCGGGTATGTGACGCGTGCAGGACGACCGGCCGGATAAGGCGATAACTCCGGCTGAGGGGTGGCAGGCGGCGCGGCGGCGCAACGCGTTGATGCCGCGAACGGCGCTGTTGCTCACGCTGGCGCTTCTGCCCCTCGGGATCATCGCCGTCGCCCAGACCCAAAGCGCCATCGAGGCCGCGCGCGAGACCTATCGCGCCGGCCTCAGCGCGCAGACGACTAGGCTCGTCGCGTCCGAGACGGAGGCCATCCAGGGCGCGCGCGGCATCACGCAAGGCCTCGCGGACGCACTGGCCGTGATGGGGCCGGACGATGAGATCTGCACCGACCTGATGAAGTACTCCGCGCAGCGCAACGAGGCGGTGGTGTTTCTCGGCTACATCGACACGGACCGCCGGTCTTCGTGCAACAATTTCGGCGAAAGCTACGATTTTTCGGACATCACCCGGCTTTCCGAGGCGATGGAGCGCGAACAGCTCTCGGTCACCTACAGCCCCAAGGGCGGCGCCAGCGGAATGCCCGTCGTCGTCGTCCAGCAGCCCGTCTACAGCGAGCAGGGCGTATTTCGCGGGTTCATCTCGCTGTCGATGCTGAGCGAGCGGATCAGCGCCAGCCGCGCGGCCGATCCGCTCGGCGCGGATGCGGTCGTGGTCACGTTCAATGCCGACGGCGTCATCTTGACGGCCGACGACGCGCCCCGAGGATATGAGGACTATTTGCCTGCCGAGACCGCGCTGACGGATCTCGTCGGCAAGGGCTCGCAACTTTTTTCCGAGGAGACGATTGGCGGGCAGATACGCGAATTCGCGGTCGTTCCCATTCTCGAGGATCAGGTCTACGGCCTCGGAAGCTGGCAGTCGCAGCGCCCGCTGATGCGCGAGCGGGCGTTTTCGGTCTTCACGCTGCTCTTCCCGATCCTGATGTGGCTCATCAGCCTTGTCGTGGCGCTTCTGGCGATCCGGTTACAGGTGATCCGGCCCATCCGCATCCTCGGGCGGCAGATGCGCGACTTCGCGGAAGGTCGCCGCGTCTTCCGCAGCGAAGCGCTCGACAGCGCGCCGAGCGAGCTGCGCGAGATCGGCGAGACCTTCTCCACGATGGCGCAGAAGGTGATCCGCGACGAGGCGGATCTCGAGAACACCGTCCACGAGCGCGACGTGCTCATCAAGGAGGTGCATCACCGGGTCAAGAACAACCTTCAGCTCATGTCCTCGATCCTGAACATGCAATCGCGCAGCGCACCCGGCGCCGACACGCGCGGCGCATTGCGCAAGGTGCAGGACCGCCTGACGAGCCTCGCCGCCGTCCACCGGGGCCTTTACGAGACGCCGCTGGTCAGTCAGGTGCGTGTCGATATGCTGCTCGACGATCTTCTGCGCCAGCTCTCCAAGCTGGGCGACAGCGAGGCGGCGCCGCTCGACGTGGTGCTCGACCTCGAGCCGGTGACGCTCGTGCCCGACCAGGCCGGACCGCTGGCCATGATGGCGGCCGAGGGCTTCACCAACGCGCTGAAATACGCGGCGCCCGGCACCGACGGGATGCGCCGCATCCATGTGAAACTGCGCCCCGATCCGGAGCGTGCCGATATGGTCGAATTCGAGATCGGCAACACCGTCGAGGTTAAGATCCGCGCCGAGGCGGAGCAAGGGCTCGGGATGAAGCTCATTCAGGCCTTCTGCGCGCAGCTCGATTGCCGTATGACCAGTAGCGACGAGGAAGCTGGCTGGTTTGGTATTCATGTTCGATTCAAGATGCAGGAATTCGTCTCGGAGCAGCACACTCCGCGCGTCTGACGCTCCCGAAGGACGCGGCGCGTGATCCCTCTCGTCTGGCAGGCCGCGCTTTTCGGCCTCGTCGCGGGCAGCGCGCTCGTCGTCGGGGCGTGGGCCGGCTATTTCCTGCGGCTGCCGAAGGTGCTCTGCTCATCCATCATGGCCTTCGGGATCGGGGTGCTGATTTCGGCGCTCGCCTTCGATCTGATGGACGAGGCCTTCGCCGAAGGCGGGATCTGGGCCGCGACGGCGGGCTTCGCGCTGGGCGGCGCGCTCTATGCCGGGGCGAATGCGTGGCTCGCCTCGGCGGGGGCGCGCAAGCGCAAGCGCTCGGACCGGGGCGGGGCGACGGCGGCCTCGGCATCGCTCGCCATCGCGGTCGGCTCGCTTCTCGACGGCATTCCCGAAAGCGCCGCCATCGGCATCTCGCTTCTGGACGGCGAGGGGGTGGCCATCGTCGCGCTGGCCGCGATCTTCGTGTCGAACGTGGCCGAGGGCCTGTCGAGCACCATCGGGATGAAGGCGGCGGGCAAGTCCGCGCGCTACATCTTCACCATCTGGGGCAGCATCGCCTTCGCCTGCGCGCTGTCGGGGATGCTGGGTTATGTCGTGGTCGGCCAGCTCGGGCTGTTCTGGATCGCGGCGGCCACGGCCTGCGCGGCGGGGGCGGTTTTCGTGATGCTGATCGACACGATGATTCCCGAAGCCTTCGAGAAGATCCACGCGCTCTCGGGTCCGGTCGCGGCGCTCGGCTTCCTGCTGGCCTTCGCGGGCAGCCACGTCTTCTGAGCCGGGCGCGTCAGCGCCCGCTCATGATCATCCGGAAGCGCAGCTGATCGAAGATCACCGCGAGGATCAGAAGCGCGCCCAGAAGCACCATCTGCATGTAGGAGCTGACCTGCGCGAGGTTCATCCCGTTCTGCACGAGGATGATGAAGAAGCCGCCCAGCACCACGTTCTCCACGCGCCCGAGTCCGCCGCGCAGCGACACGCCCGCGATGACGCAGGCGGCGATGGATTCAAGCGCGATCGTTCCGCCCAGATTGGCCTCGCCCGATTCAACCCGCGCGGTCAGCAAAAGCCCCGTCAGCGCCGCGATCAGGGCGCAGAGGATATACGCGGTCATCAGCGTGCGCCGCGTGTTGATCGCCGACAGATGCGCGGCCTTGATGTTGCCGCCCACCGCATAGACCTGCGCGCCCGCGCGGGTGCGCGCCATGAATATCCACATCCCCGCAACGCAGAGTGCCGCGACGATCACCGGCACCGGCACACCCCAGAGCCTGCCGAAGCCGAAGACATTGCCGAAGGCGAAGGGCAGGCCCGAGACCGGGATGCCGCCCGTCAGAAAAAGGGCCAGCCCCGCGCCGACCGAGCTCACGCCCAGCGTCATGATGAAGGGCGAGACCTCGAAGACCGCGACCCCGATGCCGTTGATGCCGCCGACGAGCAGCGCCGCGCCGAAGCCCGCCAACGCACCGAGCGCGATGGCGATCCAGACCGCATCGGGAAACATCGGCGCCGCCGCGACCATCGTCATCGCCGAGACGACCGAGCTGAGCGCGATGACCGTCCCCACCGAAAGATCGAAGCCCCCCGAGATGAGCACCAGCATCTGGCCCAGCGACACGAGGATCAGATAGACCGACTGGCGCCCCACATTGACGAGGTTCTGGATGGTGAGGAACTTGTCCGAGAGCAAGGTGAAGACGATCAGCGCGATCCCGAGAAAGAAGGGCAGCACGCCCACGCGGATGAAGATCCGCTTGAGAAAGTTGTCCCGGGTCTCGCCGTCGGCGCTGGTGGTCATGCAATCTCTCCCGTGTCGTCGAAAAAGTGGCGCAGCACATTGTCTTCGGTGCGATCCGCGCCGGTCAGCTCGGCGGTGATGCGGCCTTCGGCCATCACCAGAACGCGGTGCGCGAGGTTCAGAACTTCGGGCAGATCGGAGGAAATGACGACCACCGCCTTGCCCGATGCGGCGATGTCGCCGATCAGCCGGTAGAGCGCGGCGCGCGTGCCCATATCGACGCCCACCGTCGGCTCGTCGAAGATGAAGAGGTCGGCGTCGTGCCCGAAGCTCTTGGCGAAGAGCACCTTTTGCTGGTTTCCGCCCGAGAGCTGCGCGACCGCCTTGGGCCGATAGCTGTCCTTGAGCTCGACCGTCTCGAATATCTCGGCGGAGGCGGCGCGGAGCGCGCGGGGACGGATCATCGCGCTCGCCTCGCGGCCCATCATCAGGTCGATGCCGAGGTTCTGCCAGGCGGTCTTGGCCAGATCCAGCCCCTCGGCCTTGCGGTCGGAGGAAAGGTAATGGATGCCCGCGCCGATGACGTGGCGTGTGGCGGCGCCGGTGATGTCCTCGCCCTTCCAGCGCACGCTGCCGCCGCGGATGGGCTGGATGCCCATGAGCGCGCGAAAGAGCCGCGACTTGCCCGAGCCGACGAGCCCCGCCATGCCCAGAACCTCGCCGCGCCGCGCGGCGAGCGAGGCGCCGTTCACACCCCATGCGCGCAGGCCCTCGACTTCCAGCAGCACCTCGGCGGGCGCATGAGGGATATCGGGATAGATGTCGCGGATCGCGCGGCCCGCCATCATCTCGACCAGCGTCGCCTCGTCCGTATCGGCCATTGGCACCGTGCCGATATAGGCGCCGTCGCGCAGCACGGTGACGCGGTCGGCGATGCGTTCGAACTCGTGGATGCGATGCGAGATGTAGATGATCGCCACGCCCTCGGCGCGCAGCTTGAGGATCGTCTCGAAAAGGTGGTCCACCTCGCGGTCGGTGAGCGAGGCCGTCGGCTCGTCGAGGATGAGGCATTTGGGCTGGCCGTGAAAGGCCTTGGCGATCTCGACCATCTGTTGTTGCGCGCGGCTGAGATGGGCGACGGTCTCGCCCACCGGCACATCGAAGCCGAGGCGTTCGAGAAGCGCGGCGGCGCCGCGCCGCATCGCGCGGTGATCCGTGAACGGGCCGAAGCCCGGCTCGCGCCCGAGAAACATGTTCTGCGCGACGGTCATCGTCGGAATGAGCGAGAATTCTTGGAAAACGGTATATATGCCTGCGGCCTGCGCATCCGCGACGGAGCCGAAGCGCACGGCGCGCCCCTCGACCTCGATCGTACCGCCCGAGGGCGTGTTGGCCCCGGCCAGCAGGGAAATAAGCGTCGATTTGCCCGCGCCGTTCTCACCGAAGAGCACATGGACCTCGCCGCGCGCCACGTCGAAATCGACGTGATCGAGCGCGATGACGCCGGGATAGGCGCGCGTCAGTCCGCGTGTCCGGATGAGGGGGGTATCGCTCATGTCAGATGGGTGCCTTCGAAAGGTGCGCCGGGCGGCGAGGGTGGCCGCCCGGCATGGAGGGGTCACTCGACCGAGAAGACGGGCGAGAAATCCTCGGGGGGCAGCACGGTGCTACGGTCCGTGTCGGCGATGTTGTCCTGATTGATGACGAAGATCTTCGGGCCGACATGCTTGATGACGTCCTTGCCTTCGAGAATGCGCACGGCCTGATCGACCGCCATGCGCGCCTGGATCACCATCGAGTCGGCAGGCGCCGCGGTGATGAAGCCGCGCTCGATCCCGGTCCAGACACCGGGGGTCAGGTAGAAGGCGAGAATGCCGGTCTGGTCCATCAGCCCGCGCTCGCGGATGAGGCCCTGCGCCGCCTCAGCGGTCACGGCCGTGCCCGCGATGTAATCGACCTCGGGATTGGCTTGCAGCACGTCCTCGACGAGCTTGAGCTGCGCCTCCTTGCCGGTATCGCCGTAGCGCGGCTCGAGCACGGTGACGGCGGAGCCTTCGACCGCCTGCATGAAGCCGGTGTTCGCCGCCTCGACCCAGCCCGCGCCCGCCGGGCCTGGGAACCAGCCGACGGTGACTTCATCGCTGCCGGCGGGATGCTTCTCGGCCAGGTAGTTGCCGATCTCGCTGCCCATGGTCTGGAACGAGACGAGCGCCTTGGCCGCGATATCCTGCGACGAGACGCCGTTGACCACGTCGATGACCGGAATGCCCTGGCCCGCGACTTCGGAGATGACCGAGTTGAGGCCATCGAAGGAGATCGCGCCGACGATCACGGCATCGGCGCCGCCCGCAACGCAATCCTCGATCTGGCTGATCTGGTTGGCAAGCTCGGTATAGCCGCCCGCCTCGGTCACGTTCAGCTTGACGCCGAGGCGCTTGGCCTCCTCGACGAGGCCGTAATCGACGCCCAGCCAATAGGCGTCCTTCATGTGGGGCAGGGCCGCGCAGATATTCCACGCCTTCTCGGCCTTCTCGAGCGCCTCGTAGGTGACGGGCGCGCGCTCGCCATCGGCGGCGAAGGCGGGCGTCGTCTCTTCGGCGTCATAGGGGAACCACGCGTCCTGCGCGGCGCCCGCGACCGGCATCAGCGCGGCCAGCGCGGTGCCGAGGGTAAGTTTCGTGAGGGTCTTGGTCATTGATCGTTACTCCCGTTTGGTATGCGGGCGGGCGTCATGCCCGCCTCGTTGGTGCCGCACGCGCCTAGGTCAGCGCGCTGCGGATCTTCTCGAGCCGCGCGGTGCGCGCGCGGCGAGCGTCGAGCGCCTCGGCCATGTCCACCTGCACGAAACGCACGGCGGTGTTGGGCTGAAGCTGGCCGATCAGGTCCATATCGGCCGAGATGATCGCGCCGATGGTGAAATACCCGCCCCCCGACACCGCGTCGCGGTGCAGCACGATGGGCTCGGTGCCGCCGGGGATCTGGATCGAGCCGTAGCTGTAGCAGCCATCGACGATGTTCGATGGATCCGAGCCCGCGCCGAAGGGCTGCTCGCGCTCCACGAACTTCATCGGCTTGCCGCCGCGGAAGCGGTATCCCATGCGGTCCGCCTCGGGCGCGACCTTCCACTCATCCGCGAAGAACTGCTTTTGCGAGCCTTCGGTGAGGCGGTGCCAGTATAGGCCGGGCAAAACGCGCAGCTCCACTGGCTTCGGCAGCTCGGCCAGAAGGTTCCGGTCGAGCCTGCGCTCCTTCGCCTGCGCATTGGCCGTGCCCACGGGCACGGTATCGCCCGCCGCGAGCGCGCGGCCCTCGAAGCCGCCGAGCGCGCCGATGGGATAGGTCGAGCGGCTGCCGAGCGCCGGGGGCGTGTCGATGCCGCCCGCGATGGCGATATAGATGCGCGCGCCGGTCTTGAGATATCCGAATTTCAGCGTCTGGCCTGCCTTGACCGGGAAGGATTCCCAGCATTTGCGCTCCTCGCCATCGACGAAGACGGGCATCTCCGCCCCGGCCACGGCGACCAGCGCGTCGTGGTTGAATTTCAGCTCGGGTCCCATGAAGACCGCCTCGAGACCGGCGGCATCCTCGGGATTGCCGACCAGCATGTTGGCGATGCGCATCGCGGCGCGGTCCATCGCACCGCCCTCGGGAATGCCGAGGTGGAAATAGCCCGGACGCCCCAGATCCTGAATGGTGGTCAAAAGGCCGGGTTTGATGACTTCAAACGTCATTGAGAGCCTCCATCAGCTTGGCGTTGGTGCCTTCCATGTCGCCGTTGAACTCTTCCAGGTCGAAGGTCACGGTCGCGATGCGCGGCGTGTAGGTCCCATCCTCGACCGCCTTGAGGATGCGGTCGTATTCCGCGCGGTCGATCGGCTTCCACTTGACGATGTCGCCCGGCTTGAAAAAGACCATGAAATCCTTGAGATAGCTAACCTTCTGGTCCGCATCGAAGATCGTCATCGGCGTGATGCCGAACATCTGATAGCCGCCCGCGCCGCGCACCGAATAGACGCAGGAGAAACACCCGCCATAGCCCACCGTCTGCTTCGGCGTGTCGGTGCGCGGCTTGAGGTATTTCGGCACCTCGATCTGCTTGTCGCGCTCGACCAGCTGATAAAGGAAGGGAAGGCCCGACACGAACCCGACCATCGACACGAACCAGGGCTGCGAGTGATGGGCCTCGATGAAGGCCTCGACACTGTCATAGCCATTGATGCGCGCGGCATATTCCAGATCGGTGCCGCTCGGGTCCTGATGCCGCTCGCGAAAGCGCATCACGCATTCATGCGTCCAGGGGTCCTGATAGAAGACGGGCACCTCGATGATGCGCGTCTCGAGGCGCTTTTCCGCGTTCTCGGCCTTGGCCTCCAGCTCTTTCAGCTTGGCCATCATGTCTTCGGGCGCGATCACCTCGGGATCATAGCGCACCTGAAAGGAGGCGTTGGCCGGGCAGATCTCGCGCACGCCGTCGATCTTGGCGTCGCGCGCCGCGTTGCTCATGGCGAGCGACTTGAAGAACGCGTCGAGCGACATCTCCTCGTCCATCTCGACGAAGATGTGCTCGTCGCCGCCGTATGAATACCGTGTCTTCACGATGCTCCTCCTGTCTCTTGGGTGAGGTTGCCCGCATCCAGCCACGGCTCGAGCCATTGGGTGTGGATGCGGCCCGCGCGCACGTCATCCGAGGCGGCCAGCGCCTTGTGCAGCGGGATGGTGGTCTTGAGCCCGTCGATCTTCACCGCGCCGAGCGCGCCGGCCATCTTGTCGATGGCCGCCTCGCGGGTCTGCGCATGCACGATCAGCTTGCCGATGAGCGAGTCGTAGAAGGGCGGGATCTGGTAGCCCTCGTAGAGGAAATGATCGACGCGGATACCATCCGATTCCGGCAGGTCGAGAGCGCCCACCGCGCCGGGGAACGGCATGAATTTCTTATGCGGATCTTCGGCGTTGAGCCGCACCTCGATGGCGTGGCCGTTCAGCGCGATCTCGTCCTGGCTGACGGGCAGCGCCTCGCCGCCGCAGACGCGGATCATCAGCGCCACGAGGTCGAGCCCGGTCACCATCTCGGTCACGGGGTGCTCCACCTGGATGCGCGTGTTCATCTCGATGAAATAGTATTTGTCGGCCAGCGCGTCGTAGAGATACTCGACCGTGCCCGCGCCCATGTATTCCACCGCCTCCGCCAGATCGACGGCGCTGTCGCACATGGCTTGGCGCGTCGCCTCGGGCAGGGCGAAGGCGGGCGCCTCCTCCCAGACTTTCTGGCGGCGGCGCTGGAGCGAGCATTCGCGCTCATAGCAATGCACCGCGCGTTTGCCATCCGCCAGAACCTGCACCTCGATATGACGCGGCTCACGAATGACTTTCTCGATATAGATGCCGCCATCCCCAAAGGCCGCCTCTGCCTCCTGCCGGGCCTGCGGGGCCAGCTTGGCCAGCTCCTCGGGCGTTTCAGCGATGCGGATGCCGCGCCCGCCGCCGCCTGCGCTCGCCTTGATCATCACCGGATAGCCGATGCGCTGGGCGATCTCGGCGGCGGCGTCCATGTCATCGACGCGCCCGTCCGATCCGGGCACGACCGGAACGCCCGCCGCCTCGGCGGCCTGCCTGGCCGAGACCTTGTCGCCCATGCTCTGGATCGTGTCGGCAGACGGCCCGACAAAGATCATGCCGGCCTCGACGACGGCGCGCGCAAACCGCGGGCTTTCGGCGAGGAAGCCGTAGCCCGGATGCACCGCGTCCGCGCCCGCGTCCTTGGCCGCCTTCACCACGGCGTCCACGTCGAGATAGGATTTCGACGCCTGCGCGGGACCGATGCACACCGCCTCATCCGCCATGCGCACGGCCAGCATGTCGGCATCGGCCTCGGAATGGGCCTGTATCGTGTGAATGCCGAGCGATTTGGCCGCGCGGATGATGCGCACGGCAATCTCGCCCCGGTTCGCGATGAAGAGGCGCGCGATGCTCATGTCACTTCAACGTCGCCAGAACGTCGCCCGCCGAGACGGCCGCCTCGTTCTCGGCGGTGTAGCCGCCGAAGGTGCCGTCCGCTTCGGCCTGCACCTCGATGAAGGATTTCATCACCTCAACGAGGCCGATCGTATCGCCCGCCTTGACCGCGTCGCCCGTCGATTTGAAGGGTGCGTCCTCGGGCGAGGGGCGATGGTAGAAGGTGCCCGGAACGGGGGATTGAATATCAGCCATGTGTCGTCTCCTGTTTCAGGTGTTGCTTCGGGCCAGCACGTCGGCGGCGGGCGCGATGGCGATGCCGTTCTCCGTCAGGGTCCGGCGGATGGTGCGGCCGATCTCGAGCGCGCCGGGCGTGTCGGAGTGAAAGCAGATCGATTCGAACTCGACCTCGATATCCTTGCCGTCCACCGTCTCGACCACGCCCTCCCGGCAGGCGCGCAGGCATTTCTGCGCGATTTGCTCGGGGTCCATCAGCGCGCCCTTGCGGGTGAAGACGATCATCCCGTCGGCGCCGTATTCGCGGTCGGAATAGAATTCGCGCACCACGGGGTGCGAATGGCGGCGCGCGACCTCGTGCGTGACGGCGGCGCCCATGCAGAAGAGGATGAGGTCGGGCGCGGTGGCCTGGAGCGTCTCGACGAGGTGGCGCGACAGATCCTCGTTGCGGGCGGCCTCCATATAGAGCGCGCCATGCGGCTTGACGTGCTGGAGCGGGACATCGTGGCGCCGCCCGAATTCGCGCAGCGCGCCGACCTGATAGAGAATGTCGTTGACCAGCTCGTCATCCGACGCCTCGATCTTGCGCCGGCCGAAGCCTTGCAGATCGTTGTAGGCCGGATGCGCGCCCAGCGCGACGGCATGCGCCTTGGCGAGCGCGGCGACGCGGTTCATCGAATTGGGATCCCCGGCATGAAAGCCCGTGGCGACATTGGCCGAGCTGATGATCTCCATCAGCTGCTCGTCGGGCGCGTCCCCATAGCTCCAATGGCCGAACCCTTCGCCCATGTCGCAATTGAGGTCCACAATCTTGCGCATATCGCATCCCCCCGGATGTTTTATTACCTGCAAGGTTGCGCCCGTCGCCGGTGTTTGTAAATTGTGGAATATTGCAACTCGATTATCGGATTTTCCGATAATTAAAATCCGCAGGACGCCGCATGAATCTCCGCCAGCTCAAATATTTCGTGGCGACGGCCGAGACGGCGCAGGTCAGCCGTGCCGCCTCCGCGCTGTCGATATCGCAAAGCTCGGTCACGACGGCGATCCGCGATCTGGAAACCTCGCTCGGCGCGACGCTCTTCCTGCGCACGCGGCACGGGATGGACCTGACCGATGCGGGGCGCGAGCTTCTGGCCTCGGCCTATGCGATCCTCGGCAAGATCGAGGAGGCGCAGAACCTGCGCCACCGCGACACCGACGCATCCGGCACGATCCGCGTCGCGGCGAGCTATACCGTGATCGGCTATTTCCTGCCCTATCACCTCGACCGGCTGCGCCGCCTGCATCCCAATCTCGACATCGAATTGCACGAGCTCAACCGCGATAGTATCGAGGAGGGGCTTTTGTCGAACCGCTTCGACGTGGCCGTCCTGCTGACCTCGAACATCACCAATCCGGGGCTGGAGAGCGAAACGCTTCTGCGCTCGGCCCGGCGGGTCTGGTGCGCAAGCGGGCATCCCTTCGCGCAGCGCCGCAACATCAGTTTCGACGAGATCGCGCAGGAAGACTATATCCTGCTGACCGTGGACGAGGCGGCGAACACGGCCATGAAATACTGGAGCGCGCAGACCTGCGCGCCGCGCGTGCGCCTGCGCACCATGTCGATCGAAGCGGTCCGCTCCATGGTGGCGAACGGGCAGGGCATCACGATCCTGAGCGACATGGTCTATCGGCCCTGGTCGCTCGAGGGCAAGCGCATCGCCACGGTCATGCCCGCCGCGCCGGTGCCGACGATGGATGTGGGTCTCGCGTGGCGGCGGGGGGCCGTTTTCACGCCGCAGATGGAATTGATGCATGCGTATTTCCGGCAGGCCTTCAACTCGCCCTATACCGGCTGAGGCTCAGAGGATCGGGCCGGCTGTCGCGACCGCGTTGTACCAGATGCGCCGATGATAGGGCCATGCGTCCACATCGGCGAGCGTGACCGGTATCGACGCCGCGAGATAGCTCGCCTGCCGGCCCTCGATGGCCTGCGTGAGCGCCTCGTCCTGCATCAGGATGTTGTTCTCGAAATTCAGATCGAAGCTGCGCAGATCGATATTGGACGAGCCGATCAGGCTCACCTTGCCGTCGATCGTCATGGTCTTGGCATGAAGAAGCCCGCCCTTGAATTCGCGCAGATGGCAGCCCGCCTGAAGGAGCCTGCGATAAAAGCTGCGGCTCGCGGAGGCGACGATCCAGCTGTCGTTGCGATGCGGCAGGATCAGCGTGACCTCGACGCCCCGGTAAGCCGCGGCGCAAAGCGCCTCGAGCACGGTTGCGTCGGGCACGAAATAGGGAGTCGAGATCGTCACGCGCCGCCGCGCGCAGGCCAGCGCGGTCGCGAAGAGATGCGGCGTCGAGCCGCGCCGTTCGGTCGGGCCGTGGCCCAACGCGGAGGCGGGCAGACCGGCGCCGGGCGTGGGGCAGGGCGCGCGCAAGGTCTCGGCCAGCGCGGCGGTGGGCGTGCCCGTCGCGCGCATCCAGTCGCTGGCGAACAGAAGCTGGTTCTGCGCGACGACCGGCCCGGTCAGGCGCAGCATGATATCGACCCAAGGCGCGAACTTCGCCTTGGGCAGAAACTCGGGATCGGCCGAATTGCGGCTGCCGCAATAGGTGACCCTGCCGTCGATCACGGTAATCTTGCGATGATTGCGCATGTCGATGCGGCTGGTCAGGATCGTGCGGATCGGATTGTCGATCGGCATGGCGACGGCAAGCTCGACGCCCGCCTCGCCCATACGCCGCCACAGATCCGAGCGGATGAGACCGCGCGAGCCGAGCGCATCTGCCATCGCGCGGCAGGCGATGCCGCGCCCTGCCGCGCGGATCAGCGCCTCGGCGAGTTCGGTGCCGGTGGTGTCGGTCAGCCAGATGTAATAGAGCGCGTGCACATGATGCGTCGCCGCATCGATATCCTCGAGCATGCGCCGCCGCGTTTCCTCGGCATCCTCCATGAGCTCGGCGGTATTGCCCGGCACCGGATGAAAGCCGTTGATCGAGGCGCCGTAGGCGAACAGGGGACGAAAGCGCGAGGCGATCTCGGCGCGGATGGTCGCAGCCTCGCCCATCGCCGCCCCGGCGAGGCGGTGCATCTCCTCGTGCATGCTGCGGTGGCGCGCGCGCGCGTGGCGGCCCAGCTCGATCTCGCCGAAGAGCATGTAGATGATGGTGCCGATCACCGGCAGCAGTACCAGAACGATGATCCAGGCGAGCCGCGCGGGCGGCGAGAGATCATCGCGAAGCATGAGGCGCACGGTCATCCCGGCGACCACCGCGATATGCAGCAGCAGTGCGTAGTTCATTGCTTGGCTTCTTTCGGTTTTGGGGTTTTCAGCGCGTCCGGCCAGTCGAGATCGAGCACGACGGGCAGGTGATCGGATGCGCGGGCGGCGAGATCCGAGGCATGCACGCGCGCCGCCAGATGTTCCAGCTCGCCCCGCAGCACGAAACGGTCGAGCGGCGCGCTGGGCCGCGCGGCGTGAAAGCTGTTACCGGGCAGGATCATGCGGCACCCTGGGCCGAGCAGGCGCGGGATCGCGGCATCCTCACGCCAGGCGTTGAAATCGCCCGCGATGAGGACGGGATGATCGGCGCCCGCGATCCGCTCTCCCAGCGCGGCGAGTTGGCGCGCGCGCACCCTGCGCGCCAAGGCCAGATGCACGCCGATCACCTCGAGGCCCGGATCGCCGAACCGCGCCGACACGGCGCCGCGCGGCTCGAGCGAGGGCAGCTCGATGCGGGCGGCATCGGTAAGAACCAGCGAATGGTCGCGGTAGAGGATGAGATTGCCATGCCAGCCATGGCTCGCCTCGCGCACCGACAGATCGACGGCCCGAAGCCCCAACGCCTCGCGCAGGGTATCGGCGGGCAGCACGCCCGCGCGTGCACCGATCCGTTTGTCGGCCTCTTGCAGGATCACGATATCGGCGTCGATCTCGCGCAGCACGTCCACGATGCGGTCCGCATCGCGGCGCCAGTCGAGGCCGACGGCCTTGCGGATATTGTAGCTCGCAACCCGCATCGGACCCTCAGAGCAGCCATTCGACCGGCAGCCAGCCGATCAGTTTGAGCGCCGCGCGCTTTGCGGCGCTCGTGCCCGGCTCGGTCCGTGTGCTCGCGCCCGTCGCAGGGTCGGTCCAGGTCAGCGCGCCCTCATCGAGCGTCACGCGCCAGGCGCGTCCGGCGAGATCGGCGTCGAAGGCGTCATGCATGCGACCGGCCATGCGGGGGCTGTCGATCAAAAGGCCCATTTCCGTGTTGAGAAGGGCCGAGCGCGGATCGAAATTGAACGAGCCGATGAAGATGCGCGCGCCATCCACCGCGAAGGTCTTGGCATGAAGGCTCGCGCCCGAGGAGCCGAAGGGGCCATGCGCCTCGCGCGGCATCGCGGCGCCCGCCTCGCGCTTGAGCTCGTAGATTTCCGTGCCCGCCTCCAGAAGCGCGCGCCGCCGCTTGGCATAGCCCGCATGGACCGGCAGCACGTCCGTCGCCTCGAGCGAATTGGTCAGCATCCGCGTCTGCGTGCCGACCCGCTCGAGCGCCGCGAAAGCCTCGGTGCCCGCGCGGCCCGGCACGAAATAGGGCGAGACCCCGTCGAAGCGCGTCTCGACCTCGCCCACCGCGCGCATGAGCCGCGACGCCAGGAGATCCTCGCGCGGCGCGCGGCCCATGCCCTTGGCCGGATCGTCGCTGACCAGAACCGCGTCGGTCCATTCGAGATCGGCATGCCCGGCCTTGAGCTGCGGGATGAGATCGGATTGCGCCAGAAGCGCGCGATACTCGGCCATCTGCCCGTCGCCCTCGAAGGCCGCGACGCGCGCCGCGATGGGATCGCCCTGCGGCGGCTCGCCGAGGATGCGGCCCGCGCGATAAACCGCCTCGGCCGACCAGTAGCGATCGAAATCCGTGGCGACTTCGGGCACGATCCGGCCCACGGCCAGCACGTCGAGATCGACATAGATCGCCGACTCTCCGGTATCGAAATACTGGTCCCCGACATTGCGCCCGCCGAGGATGGTGGCGGTCCCGTCGACGGTGAAGGACTTGTTGTGCATGCGCCGGTTCAGCCGGAAGAAATCGATGGCGAAGGACAGCATCTTGGGGCGGCGCAGGTTGAAGGGGTTGTAGAGACGCACCTCCGCATTCTCATGCGCATCGAGCGCGGCGAGTTCCGCGTCCATGCCCGATATGCCGTTGTCGTCGAGCAGGAGCCGCACGCGAACGCCGCGCTCCGCCGCCCGCGCCAGCGCGTCGAGCAGAAGCGCGCCGGTCAGATCGTTCTGCCAGATGTAGTATTGCGCATCGATCGAGGATTGCGCGGCCTCGGCGAGGATCATCCGCGCGGCGAAGGCATCCGCACCGCTGGTGAGGGGCAGCGCGCCCGTCTTGCCCGGATGCGCCGCCTCCTGCCGGTCGAGCGCGCGCGAGAGCGCGCTTTGCTCGGGCGGCGGGAGCGAGGCGGTGTCGATCCGCCCGTCCTGCGGCGGCAGCGCGAAGATGACGCGCGTCGCGATAATGGCGAGCAGCGCGACGCCGACGATGCCGAGCAGGACCTTGAGCGCGGTCATCATGGGGCGGTCTCCTTCGGGTCTGCCGGCGCCCAGGCAGAGGCGATCATACGGCGGGGCTCCGCATGTCTTGCACATGGCGCCTGCGGCGTCGAGAGCGCGGGGGACGGCGCGCCGCGCGTCAGAAGCGGTTCACCGGCAGCTTGAGGTAATGACGCCCGTCGCTCTCGGCCTCGGGCAGGGCGCCCGCGCGCAGGTTGATCTGGAGCGCCGCCAGCATGCGGTCGGGCAGGGGCAGCGTCGCATCGCGCGCGTCGCGGACGGCGATGTAATCGGCCTTCTTGGTGCCGTCCCTCACATGCTTGTTCTCGGCCCTGTGCTCGGCCACGGTCGCCTCCCATGCGGGCGCATCGCGGCTCTCCGAGCCGTAGTCGTGCCCGATGAAGAGGCGCGTCTCGCGCGGGAGCGACAGGATCGCCTGGATCGAGTCCCAAAGCTCGGCGGTCGATCCGCCGGGAAAGTCGGCGCGGCTGGTGCCCGTATCTGGCATCATCAGCGTGTCGTGCA
The DNA here is from genome assembly GCF_043661195.1 of Roseovarius aquimarinus. Classification (NCBI taxonomy): domain Bacteria; kingdom Pseudomonadati; phylum Pseudomonadota; class Alphaproteobacteria; order Rhodobacterales; family Roseobacteraceae; genus Roseovarius; species Roseovarius aquimarinus. The sequence goes on along the minus strand of NZ_JBIHMM010000002.1, from coordinate 160,203 downwards.
CGAAGGCCGCGTCCCCGCAGACATAGGTGATCGAGCCGAGCGTGTGCCCCGGCGACAGCATCACCCGCAGATCGAGCGCGCCGATGCCGAACCTGTCGCCGTCCTCGAAGAGGTGGTCGAAATCGCGGTCCACGTCGAAGGCGTCGGGCGTGTTGTAATAGTCGCGCCACAGCTCCGCGATCTCGCGCACCTTGGCCCCGATCCCGTTCGGCACGCCCAGCCGCTCCTTGAGCTGGCGCGACGCCATCAGATGGTCGGCATGCGGATGCGTGTCGAGGATCTTCTCGATCTTCAGATCGTGCCGCGCGGCGAGGGCCAGCACCTCGTCCATGCTGCGCGTGGAGGTCGCGAAGCTCTTGGGGTCGAAATTCCAGACCACGTCGATGAGCGCGGCCTTACGCGTCTCGGGGCAGGCGCAGATATACTGGATCGATCCGGTATCGGCCTCGTAGATGCCCCAGACATCGGCACTGCCCGGGCCGCTGGAGGGGGAGTGTCGGACGATTGAGTCGATGCTGTCGCTCATGGGTCTGCTCCTTTCTGTCGTCATGCTCTTTTCTTGAGATATGTGCCCGCGGCCAGTCCTGCCAGCATCGCGGGCAGGAATGCCAGGGTGCCCGGCGCGCCGATCAGGAGCGCGGTCCAGGCCGGGCCTGGGCAGTAGCCGCCGATGCCCCAGCCGATCCCGAAGATCGCGGCGCCCGTGAGGAGCGGCGCGTCGATGCGCCCCGGTCCGGGCAGATCGAACCTTTCCATCAGCACGGGCCGGGCGCGGCGCCATGCGATGCGGAAGCCGATGAAGGCCGTCAGGGACGCGCCGCCCATCACGAAGGCGAGGCTGGGATCCCAGGCGCCGAAGATATCGAGAAAGTTCAGGACCTTGGCGGGGTTCGCCATGCCCGAGAGGATGAGGCCGATGCCGAAGACGAGGCCCGCGATGAAACCGAAGAGGATCCGCATCATGCGCCCCCCGCGATGACGTGGCGCAGCACGAAGACCGTCGCCGCCGCCGCGATCATGAAGACCGCCACCGCCGCGAGCGAGCGCGGCGAGAGCCGCGCGAGGCCGCAAACCCCGTGCCCCGAGGTGCAGCCCGAGCCGAGCGATGTGCCGAGCCCCACCAGAAGCCCCGCCATGGCCATGCCGACGAGACTGGGCGGCAGCGTCTGCGCGGGCATGCCGCCCGTGGCGGTCCACCAGATGAGAGGCGCCGCGACGAGCCCCGCCAGAAACGCGATCCTCCAGCCCTTGTCGCTGCCCGTCGCGGCGCCTGTCGTGATCCCGGCGATGCCGGTGATGCGCCCGAAAAGCGCCATCACCATCACCGCCGAGAGGCCGATGAGGATGCCGCCCGCGAGCGAGGCGTAGGGGGTGAATTCCGTTGGCGAGATGGGGGGCATGACCGGCTCCTTCGGCAATTCCTGCCCGGCCGCGCCGGGCGCCGCCCGCACTATCGCGCCGCGCGCGGAGGGGTTCAAGAGGGAGCGTGGTTCATCCCCTTTGCGCTTGAAGCGAGCGGGGCGGGCTTCTACGATTCCGGCATTCATGAAGGAGACGACATGGCCGTGCCCCCCTTCCGCAAACCGGCCGAGCGCAAGCGCGGGTCGGGCGTGCAGTATATCTACGGCGTCCTGCGCGACGAAATCCTGAACCTGACCCTCGCGCCCGGCAGCCCCATCGACGAGGTCCGGCTTTCCGAGCGTCTCCAGATGTCGCGGACCCCGATCCGCGAGGCGCTGGTCCGCCTGGCCGCCGAGGGGCTTGTCACGACCTTGCCGAACCGCTCGACGGTCGTCGCCAACATCGATTTCCTGAACCTTCACACCTTCTTCGATGCTATCACTCTGATGTATCGCGTGACGACGCGCTTCGCGGCGGAGAACCGCACCGATGCCGATCTCACGATCATCCGCGCGCGTCAGGCGGAATTCGCGCAGGCCGTCGCCGCGCAGGACGCGCTCGCCATGATCGCGACGAACCGCGAATTTCATGCCGCCATCGCCGCCGCTGGGCGCAACCCCTATTACGAGGGCCTCTTCCTGCGCCTGCTCGACGAGGGGCGGCGCCTTCTGCGGCTCTACTATTCGTCCTTCGACGACCGCCTTCCGGCGCGCTACGCAGCCGAGCACGACCGGATGATCGCGGCGATCGAGGCCCGCGACATCGACACCTCGGACAGTCTGGCACGCGCGCATGCGGACCAGATCACGGCGCAGATCCGCGCGATGATCGCGGCGGACCGGCGCCACGACATCGCATTATAGGCGCCGGGCGCCCGTCCATTTTTTGTCGACAAATAAAATGCAAGATGTAGGATCAGGCAATACATCGCCTGCGCCTCGCCTGCGTGCAGCCCTTGCCCTCGCGCCGTTTTCGGACCCTCGGCGCCTTATTCGGAGGAAGTTTCATGACCGCCAGCATATTCTCGGGCACGGTTCCCGCCTTGATGACCCCCTGCAAAGCCGACCGCAGCCCCGATTACGACACGCTGGTGCGCAAGGGGCGCGAGTTGATCGACATGGGCATGCGCGCGGTCGTCTATTGCGGGTCGATGGGGGATTGGCCGCTTCTGACGGATGAAGAGCGGATGGAAGGCGTCGCCCGCCTCGCCGAGGCGGGCGTGCCCGTCATCGTCGGCACCGGCGCGGTCAATACCAGGATCGCGGCGGAGCATGCCGCTCATGCGCAGAAAGTGGGTGCGCAGGGTTTGATGGTGATCCCGCGCGTTCTGTCGCGCGGCATCTCGCCCGCAGCGCAGCGCAGCCATTTCAAGGCCGTTCTTTCGGCGGCGCCCGATCTTCCCGCCGTGATCTACAATAGCCCCTATTACGGCTTCGCGACCCGCGCCGATCTTTTCTTCGCGCTGCGGGCCGAGCACAAGAACCTCGTGGGCTTCAAGGAGTTCGGCGGCCCCGAGGATCTCAGCTATGCGGCCGAGCACATCACCAGTGCCGACGACGAGGTCGTGCTGATGATCGGCGTTGATACCACTGTCTATCATGGCTTCGTCAATTGCGGCGCGGCGGGCGCGATCACCGGGATCGGCAATGTGCTGCCGCGCGAGGTTCTGCATCTCGTCGCGCTCAGCAAGGCCGCCGCCGCGGGCGATGCCGAGGCGCGGGTCCGCGCGCAGGAGCTCGACGCCGCCATGCAGGCGCTCTCGACCTTTGATGCGGGGCCGGATCTCGTCCTTTATTTCAAGCATATGATGGTGCTGAACGGCGAGCGGGAATACGCGCTGAATTTCAACGAGGACGATGTTCTGTCGGAGAGCCAGCGCGGCTATGCCGAGGCGCAGCTGAAACTCTTCCGCAATTGGTATGCCGATTGGAGCAAGCAGCCCGGCGCGGTGGCGAAATACGCGGCCTGATATCGGCCAATGGGTACGAGGCGGCCCCGCCGGAAATGGCGGGGCCGCCTTGCGTCTCAGTCGACCGCGTCCAGTCCAAGCTCCTCGAGCCGGCCGAGATGCGCGATTTCCTCCGCGCTCAGCGCGATGCCCTTCTCCATCGCCTTTCGGCGCGCGGCGAAGCGGCGCTGCGACGGCAGCCGGGCGCCCTGGCCGGTGATCGCGTCGAAGAGCGTCTCGGCCCGCGCCATCGCACTTCCTTCGCGCCCGGCGGAAAAACGCGCGGGATCGAAGGCGAGGATGAGCTCGCCATGCGCCGGGAGCATCGTGAAATCGCCCAGCCGGTCCAGCGCCTCGCGGCTGGTCAGATCGCCGATCATGGCGCCCGCCAGAAGCTCGATCATCGTGGCGATGGCCGATCCCTTGTGCCCGCCGAAGGGCAGCATCGCGCCGTTCAGCGCCGCCTCGGGATCGGTCGTGGGATTGCCGTCCGAATCGACCGCCCAACCCTCGGGCAGGGGAGTGCCCGCGCGGCGATGCAGCTCGATCTCGCCGCGCGCGGCGACGCTGGTGGCGAAGTCGAAGACATAGGGATCGGCGCTCTCGCGCGGCCAGCCGAAGGCGAAGGGGTTGGTACCCATCAGCGCCTCGTTGCCGCCCGTGGGCGCGACGGTGGAATAGCTGGGGCACATCGCCATCGCGGCGAGGCCATGGGAGGTCAGCGCCTCGATCTCGGGCCAGAGGGCGGCGAAATGGGTGCAATCGTTGATGACGAGCGCCGCGAGACCAAGCTCCTTGGCGCGGCGCGCGAGTTCGGGCGCGCCAAGCTCGAAAGCGGCGTTGGCGAAGCCGCCATGCGCCGCGACGCGCAGGATCGCGCCATCCTCGGGCGCAAGCTCGGGCACGGCGTCGCGCGTGACCATGCCCGCCTTGACCGTGCGCAGGCAGCCGTCGATGCGGTAGATGCCGTGGGACTTGCACGCGTCCCGCTCGCCCGCGGCGATCGTCCGCGCCACCGCGTCGGATTGCAGCGCGGAAAGGCCGGCGCGCTGGAAGATGCGGGAGACGCGCTCGGTCAGGGCGTCGAAGGTCAGAATGGTGTCGCTCATCACGGCCTCGTCGGTTTGCTTGTCTCTTTGCATACATGCTGTATGCTTGATCCCGCGCGGCGCGCGCGTGTTCGTATCGCGCGCCGGGCGGTGGTCACCAATGCAAGTTAAGCGTTTCGGAGCGCATGGAAAACACCCGATCTGGGGCATCGTGGCGCGGCCCGCACATCCGCCGCCGGGCTGGCCAGCGCGCGGGGCGGCGTGGTAGCGGTATGAACGGCATGGCCGCTCGGAATTGGGTCGGCGAGGAGGATGGCATGAAACGGGTCGGAGCCGCGCCGTGACGCGCAATGTGATCGTCGTCGGCGCGGGCGTCATCGGTCTCTCCATCGCGCTCGAGGCGCAATCGCGCGGCCTTGCGGTTCGCGTGATCGACCGCACCGGTCCCGCCGCGGGCGCCTCCGCCGGGAATGCGGGCGCCTTCGCCTTCGCCGATATCCTGCCGCTCGCCTCGCCGCGCATCATGCGGCAGGCGCCGAAATGGCTCCTCGATCCGCTCGGGCCGCTCAGCGTGCCGGTGGCCTACGCGCCGCGGCTTCTGCCGTGGATGTGGCGGTTCTGGCGCGCGAGCCGCCCGGCGCAGGTGGCCGCGTCGACGGTGGCGCAGACCGCGATGATGCGCCATGCGCAAGCGACGCTCGACGGCTTTCTGGCCCGCGCGGGCGCCTCCAACATGCTGCGCCGCGAGGGACAATTGCAGGTCTACGAGGGCGGCGCGCAGTTCGACGCCTCGCTCGAGGGCTGGCGCGCGCGCGAGGAGGGCGGGGTCGCCTTCCGCCATCTCGAAGGCGACGAGATACGACAGATGCAGCCCGGCCTGTCGCCGCGCTTCACCCATGCCACCTTCACCCCCGGCTGGGCCACGATCGACGAGCCGAAGCTCTATGTCGAAACGCTGGCCGGGAAGTTCGTCGCCGATGGCGGCGAGATCATCATCGCGGATGCCGAGGCGCTGACCGAAGAGGGCCTGCGCAGCAGCGCGGGCGAGATGTCGGGCCGCGTCGTCATCGCGGCAGGCGCGCATTCGCATCACCTCGCGCGCAGTGCCGGTGTCAGGATCCCGCTCGAGACGGAGCGCGGCTACAACACGACGCTGCCCCATGGCGGGATCGAGCTGCGCCAGCACATCACCTTTCCGGCGCATGGCTTCGTCATCTCGAAGCTGAACGGGCGCCTGCGCGTCGGCGGCGCGGTCGAGCTGGGCGGGCTGACCGCGCCGCCCAACTACAAGCGCGCGGATGCGATGCTGCGGAAGGCCAAGGCGTTCCTGCCCGGCCTTGATATCACGGGCGGCACGCAGTGGATGGGCTTTCGCCCCTCGCTGCCCGACAGCCTTCCCGCCATCGGCCCGCTGCCCGGTCATCCGAACGTTATCTGCGCCTTCGGTCACGGCCATCTCGGCCTCACGCAATCGACGGCGACCGCCGATATCGTCGCCGATCTCTTGACAGGCAAGGCGCCGGGCATCGACATGGCCCCATTCTCGCCCGCGCGGTTCCAGAGGCCCATATGACGCAACATACCTTTCCCTGCATCGACGGTCATACCTGCGGGAACCCCGTACGCCTCGTCACCGGGGGTGCGCCGATCCTGCATGGTGCGGACATGCTCGAGAAACGGGCGCATTTCCTGGCCGAATACGACTGGATCCGCACCGGCCTCATGTTCGAGCCGCGTGGCCACGCCCAGATGTCGGGCGCGATCCTCTATCCGCCGACGCGCTCCGATTGCGATGTCGCGGTGCTCTTCATCGAGACCTCGGGCTGCCTGCCCATGTGCGGCCACGGCACCATCGGCACCGTCACCATCGCGCTCGAGAACGGTCTCGTGCGGCCGCGCGTGCCGGGGCGCCTCGCGCTCGAGACGCCCGCGGGGCGCGTCGATGTGAGCTACCGGCAGGAGGGGCGCTTCGTCGAGGAGGTGCGGCTGACCAACGTGGCGTCGTTCCTGCATTCCGAAGGTCTGAGCGTCCATGTCGAGGGGATGGGCGAGGTGGTGGTCGATGTCGCCTATGGCGGCAATTTCTACGCCATCGTCGAGCCGCAGAAGACCTTCGCGGATATCGCCGATTTCACGGCCTCGCAGCTCATCGGCCTCAGCCCGCGCCTGCGCGCCGCGCTCAACGCGAAATACGAATTCATCCATCCCGAGCATCCGAGCATCAACGGGCTGAGCCATGTCCTCTGGACCGGCGCGCCGCGCGATCCGGGCGCCGATGCGCGCAACGCGGTCTTCTACGGCGACAAGGCGATCGACCGCTCGCCCTGCGGGACCGGCACCTCAGCGCGCATGGCGCAGCGCGCCGCCAAGGGCCTGCTCGGGCCCGGCGACACCTTCGTTCACGAGAGCATCATCGGCTCGCTCTTCACGGGCCGCATCGAGGCGCGCGCCGAGGTCGCGGGCAGGCCCGCCATCGTCCCGTCCATCGCGGGTTGGGCGCGGGTCACCGGCTTCAACACGATCTTCATCGACGAGCGCGATCCCTTCGCGCATGGGTTCGTCGTCATCTGAAAGGACGCGCCGTGGGTCGGATCATCGCCGAGGCGAAGGCGCGGGGCCCGATCCTCGCCAGCGCCGAGGGGCTGAGCTTCTGGGGCGGGGTCGATGCAGCGACGGGGTGCGTGATCGACGCGCATCATCCGCTGCATGGCTGCTCGCTCGCCGGCAAGATCCTTTTGCTGCCGACAAGCCGAGGCTCCTGCACCGGAAGCGCCGTCCTGCTGGAGCTTGCGCTGGGCGGAAATGCCCCCGCCGCGCTGGTTTTCCGCGAGGAGGAGGACATCCTGACGCTGGGTGCGCTGATCGCGGGGCGCATGTTCGGCAAACCGCTCGGCGTCCTGCGGCTCGGGGCCGAAGACTGGGAGAGGCTCGCGCGGGAGGGGCGCGCCGAGATCGCCGGGGGAAGGCTCCTCGCCGGGGACTGGGCGCTCGATCTCGCCCCGCCGCAAGAGGAAGCGCTGGAATTGAGCGCGGCCGACCGCGCCATGCTGGACGGCGCCGACGGCGCGGCGGCGCAGCTCGCGCTCGAGGTGATCTGCAAGGTGGCCGCCGGGCACGGGGCGGCGCGGCTGACGGACGTGACGCGCGCGCATATCGACGGCTGCATCTATGCCAGCCCCGCGACCCTCACATTCGCGCGCCGCATGGCCGACATGGGCGCACGGGTGCGGGTGCCGACCACGATGAACGCGATTTCGGTCGATCATGCCGAGTGGCGCACCCAGGGCGTGCCGCCCGTCTTCGGCAATCCCGCGCAAGCCCTTGCCGACGCCTATGTCGAGATGGGTGCGCGGCCCAGCTTCACCTGCGCGCCCTACCTCCTGCAGGAGCCGCCGGCCTTCGGCGAGATGATCGGCTGGTCCGAGTCGAACGCGGTGATCTTCGCCAATTCGGTGCTGGGTGCGCGGTCGGTCAAGCATCCCGATTTCATGGACCTCTTCATCGCGCTCACGGGCCGCGCGCCCCTGTCGGGCGTCTATCTCGATGCGGGCCGCGCCGCGCGCAGGGCCGTGCATGCGGATGTGCCCGCGGGGCATGACGATGCGCTCTGGCCGCTTCTGGGCTGGCTGATCGGGCGCGCCGCGCCGGACCGCATCCCGCTCGTGACCGGCTTGGAAGAAACCGCGCCGTCCGAGGCCGATCTGAAGGCGCTCTGCGCCGCCTTCGGCACCACATCGGCCGCGCCGATGCTGCATCTCGCCGGGATCACGCCCGAGGCGGAGGGCGCGCTTGCAGCCGATGCGGATGCGGCGCGCATCGGCGCCGAGGATCTGGCGTCGGCATGGCGGCAGTTCAACGCAGCGCCCGCCGAGGTGGACCTGATCGCGTTCGGCAGCCCGCATTTCTCGGCCCCCGAATGCCGCGCGCTGGCGGCGGCGCTGGCGGGGCGCAGATGTGCCGAGGACACGGCGGTGATCGCCACCGTGGGACGGGACGTGCTCGAGACTATCCGCGCGGACGGCACGCTCGCGGCGCTCGCGGCGTCGGGCGTGCAGGTCGTGCCCGATATCTGCTGGTGCTCGATCTCCGAGCCGGTCTTTCCGCCCTCGGCGCGCACCCTCATGACCAATTCGGGCAAATACGCCCATTATGCGCCGGGCCTTTCGGGCCGCGCCGTGCGCTTCGGCAGCCTTGCCGATTGCGCGGACGCCGCGATCACGGGCCGCGCGCCCGAGCGGCTTCCGCACTGGCTGGCGCGGGGTGCGGCGGGTCAGAGCGCGAAGCTGCCGAAGGGGATGTAGCGCACCGGATCGCCCGGCGCGATTTGTGCCGCGCCGTCGGGCAATTCGACCAGCCCCTCGGCCCAGCTGAGACTGCTGACCCGCCCCGATCCCTCGGACGGGAAAACCTCGGCGCGCCCGTCCCGGATGCGCGCGCGCAGATATTCGCGCCGGCCCGGCTTTTTCGACTTGGTGAACCCGGCGGGCATGTCGAAGCCCTGCGGCGCGCTCCATCCCGCTCCGGCAAGCAGACCGAGCGCCGGGCGCGCGAAGACGAGCGTGCAAACCAGCGCCGCCACCGGGTTGCCCGGCAGACCGAAGACCGGCGCGCCCCGCCACAGCCCGAGCGCGAGGGGGCGGCCGGGCTTGAGCGCGATACGCCACTCGCGCATCGCTCCGGCCTCCCGCAGAAGGGCCGAGACGTGATCCTCGTCCCCCGCCGAGGCGCCGCCAGAGGTCAGGATCACATCCGCGCGCCCCGCCGCGTCATCGAGTGCCGCGCGCAGCGCCGCGCGGTCGTCGGGGATGCGCCCCATGTCGATCGCCTCCATCCCCCAACGCGCGATCTGCGCGAGGAGCATCGGGCGGTTCGCATCGAAGATCTGGCCGGGCCGCGCCTCGCCCCCGGCCTCGATCAGCTCGTCCCCGGTCGAGATCACCGCGACGCGCAGGCAATCGAACACCGTCACCTCGCCGATGCCGACGGACGCGAGGAGCGCGAGATCGGCGGGCGTCAGCACGCGGCCTGCGGGCAGCACCTCGGCGCCCTCCTGCATGTCCTCGCCCGCGCGGCGCGTGTTGGCACCGGGCTTGATCCCCGCGCGGAAGGCGATGTGCCCCGCGCCCTGCCGGGTGTCCTCTTCGAGGATCACCGTATCGACGCCTTCGGGCAGGATCGCGCCCGTCAGGATGCGCACGGCCTGCCCCGCGGGAAGCGCGCCAGGGTAGGGCGCGCCGGCCGCCGCGCGGCCCTCGGCGAGGGGCATGACCGGATCGCCGGGCGGCAGCGACGCATGTGCGAAGCCGTAGCCGTCCACCGCAGAATTCGCGTGCGGCGGGCTGGCGCGGCGTGCCGTGACGGGCAGGGCAAGGACGCGGCCCGCCGCCGCCGCCACGGGGCAGCGTCCGCTCTGCACGACCGGGTGAAGCCCGCGCTCGAGCGCGGCGAGCGCGTCGTCCACCGGCGTCCAGTCGGTGCCTGCGGGCATGGCGAAGCAATCGTCGCGCAGCGGCGGCGGCGCGGGCGGCGCTTCGCCCCCTGCAAGCGCGGCCAGTGCCTCCCCCGCGCCCGCGCCGAGGATCCAGGCCTCCTCGGCAGCCTCGGGCGGCAGGTCCGACATGAGCGCACCGAGCCGTGCCTCTGGCATCCTCGCCAGCGCGCGCGAGAGCAGATCGACCTGCACCGCGTCGCGGATGCGCCCCGGCGCCTCTGCCATCGCCGCCCGCACCGCAGGCTCGATCAGGCCGGGCCAGATCTCGGCCAGCACGACATCGGCCTCCTGCCACGCCTCGAAGGGCCAGACGGCGACGCCGGGCAGGCGGCGCAGGCGCGAGAGCATGGGAAGGCCCATGAGCATCTGGCTGCCCACGGTCGGATTGTAGCAAAGCTGAAAGCAGCTGCTCGCGGCCCTGGCGGCCAGATCGCAGGCGCGCATCTCGGGGATGCCGTCGAAGGCGATGCCATCCTTGCGGTAGGGAATGCCCGGCCAGCGATCGCGGTGCGTCTTGCCCCAGAACGGCCCCGGCCCCTCGAAGAGCGCATTCATCGCCTCGGCGACATCGAAGCGGTTGTTCGCGCCCGTCTCGCTGTCTTTGATGCGCCCGGCCAGCCAATCCCAGAGGACGAGCGCGTCGTCCCGGCCGGTCGCGCGCCGCGCGACGCCGCGCGGATAGCCGAAGGGAAAATCGAACCCCGCGAGAAGGCGGCGCCCGGCGCGGCGCTCGGCCTCGATGATGGCGGCGATGCGCGCCTCCGCCTCGATCCGGGTGCGGCAATAGACCGGCTCCTGCGGCGCGCCGCCCTGCACGAAGCCGAGCCAGATCGCATCCTTCGACGGACGCGCGGGGGCGCGGGTGCTCGCGGCGGACCAGTCCACGACGAGGACGCTGTCGAAGCCCCTCACAGCCCCAGCTCGCGCAGGATGAAATCGGCGATGGCGCGCGTGTCGTCGAGATCCATGACGGGGCATGGCGCCTCAAGGGGGCTGTCCGCCGCGACGGCGCGGATGCTGGGATCGTTCGGCGCGATGAGCGGATGGCCCGCCGCCGCGCGCCATGCCTCGATCTTGGGATGGAGCGCGCGCTTGTAGCCTTCGATCAGCACCAGATCGACGGGCGAGAGGCGCGCAAGGAGCGTCTCGAGCTCGGGCTCGGGCGCGCCCCGCAATTCCTGCATGATGGCAACGCGCGTGCCCGAGGCCAGCAGCACCTCGTGCGCGCCCGCTACGCGGTGGCGATGGCTGTCGCGCCCGGGATGGTCCACATCGAAACTGTGATGCGCGTGCTTGATAGTGGACACGCTCAGCCCGCGCGCGGTGATCTCGGTCACGAGCCGCTCCATCAGCCCGGTCTTTCCCGCGTTCTTCCAGCCGGTGACGCCGTAGACCTTCATCGCAAGCGCTCCTGCGCGCGGGCGAGATCCTCGGGCGTGTTCACGTTGAAGAAGGGATCGCCCTCGGCGGGAAAGGTCGCCGTGGCGGCGCCATGCGCGTCGGTCCATTGCACCACCTTGCGCAGCCCGCCCCTCAGCGCCGCGCGCAGATCGTCCCGAAGGCTCACCGGCCAGAGACCGAAGGTCGGATGACGCCCATCGGGCGTCGCGGCCAGCGCGAGTGGCGCCTCCATCCCCTCGGCGGCGAGAAGGAGGCGCGGCACCAGATCGCAGGGAAAGAAGGGCGTGTCGGCGGCGACCGAGACGACCGTCTCGGCGCCCTCCCTCGCGGCCCAGTCCATGCCCGCCAGAACCCCGGCGAGCGGCCCGACGAAGCCTTCGACCGGATCGGCCAGAACCGGCAGGCCGAAGCGCGCGAGCCGCGCCGGATCGCCATTGGCGTTGAGTGCGACCGCCGCCGCCTGCGGCGCGATCCGCTCGATCACATGATCGAGAAGCGTGGCCTCCCCGAGCGGCAGCAGCCCCTTGTCGCCGCCGCCCATGCGCGTCGCGCGCCCCCCGGCGAGGATGATGGCATGCGGCTCGGTCATGCGCCGTCCTCCGCGCGGGCGGATTTGCGGCGGTGCCTGCCGTCCTCTTCGGCGACCGCGCCCGGATCAGCGTCGCGCAGAAGGCGCTCCTCGCCCGAAAGACACACGAAGCGCCGCCCGCGCATCCGCCCGATCAGCGTCAACCCCACCTGCCGGGCGATCTCGACCCCCCAGGCGGTAAAGCCCGAGCGCGAGGCGAGCACGGGAATGCCCATGAGCGCGGTCTTGATGACCATCTCGGACGTGAGCCGCCCGGTCGTGTAGAGCATCTTGCCCTCCGGCCCGACACCTTCCGAAAGCATCCAGCCCGCGATCTTGTCGACCGCGTTATGGCGCCCGACATCCTCCATGTAGACGAGCGGGCGGCCCCCTTCGCAGAGCACCGTGCCATGGATCGCCCCGGCCTCGAGATAAAGGCTCGGCGTGGTGTTGATGACATGCGCGAGCGCATAGAGATCCGAGGTGCGCACGGCCGTCTCGGGCAGCGTCACACCCTCCAGCCCCTCCATCATGTCGCCGAAGACCGTGCCGACGGCGCAGCCGCTCGTGCGGGTCTTCTTCTTGAGCTTGTCCTCGTAGGTGGTGCGCCCGTCGGTGCGCACCACGACCGTCTCGAGCTCCTCGTCGTAGTCGACGCGCAGCACGGTCTCGCCATCCTTCAGCATGCCCTGATTGCGCAAAAAGCCCAGCGCGAGATATTCGGGATAATCGCCGATCGTCATCGCGGTCACGATCTCCTGCGCGTTGAGAAAGATCGTCAGCGGGCGCTCCTCGACCACGTTGATCGTCTGCGCGCGCCCCTCGTGATCGGTGCCGGTCACACTGCGCGTCAGGCCGGGTGCGGCGGGCGCGGGCGCGATGATGTAGGGGCTGTCACCTGAGGCGGACAATTGCATCTCCTTGGTCGGGCGGCTAAGCGCGAGTGAACGGCGCAAAATTCGGCAGGCGGGCGGCTCGTGACACCAGAAACCACCAAATCCACCTACTGGCAAGGCGTGGGCGCCGGTGCGCCCTTCATCCTCGTGCTGGTGCCTTTCGCGCTGCTCTTCGGCGTGGTGGCGACCGAGGCGGGGCTGACCCTGATCGAGACCTTCTCCTTCTCGATCCTCGTCGTCGCGGGCGCGGCGCAATTCACGGCGATCCAGCTTCTGTCCGAACATGCGCCGACGATCATCGTGGTCGTGACGGCGCTCGCGGTCAACCTGCGCATGGCGATGTATTCGGCGTCGCTCACGCCGCATCTGGGCAACGCGCCGCTCGGCACGCGCGCGCTCGTGGCCTATTGCATGGTCGATCAGGCCTATGCGAGCGCGATCCTCGCCTATGAAAAGCATCCCGGCTGGACCACGCGCCAGAAGGTGGCCTTCTATTTCGGCGCGGTCACGCCGCTCATGCCGCTCTGGCTTCTCTTCACGGTGATCGGCGCGCTGGTGGGCGGGCGCATCCCGCCCGAATTCGCGCTCGATTTCGCAGTGCCCATCACGTTCCTTGCGATGATCGCGCCGATGCTGCGCACCGTGCCGCATGTGGTGGCGGCAATGACCGCGATCGCGGTCTCGCTTCTGCTCGCTTTCCTGCCCTACAGCCTCGGGCTGCTGGTGGCCGGTTTGGCGGGGATGATGGCGGGCGCGCAGGCCGAACTCATGATGACCCGAAAGGATGCGGGCGCATGAGGGAGATCGCGACGCTCGACATCTGGATCACCATCGCCTGCCTCGGCCTCGGCAGCTTCGGGCTGCGCTTCGTCTTTCTCGGCCTCATCGGGGATCGCCCGCTGCCCGCATGGATCCTGCGCCATCTGCGCTACACGGCCGTGGCCGTTCTTCCGGGGCTGGTCGCGCCGATGGTGGTCTGGCCCGCCGCGACGGGCGGCACGCTCGACCCCGCGCGCATGAGCGCGGCCTGCGCCACGATCCTCATCGGACTCTGGACGCGCAACGTCGTGGCGGCGATCCTCGGCGGGGCGGTGACGCTCTATGCGATGCTCTACCTGATCGGCTGACCTGCGCGGGATGCCCGTCCGCCTCCGGCGGGGATATTTGAAGCAAGAAGAAAAGCCCGGGCCTTTCTTTTCTTCTTGCCGGAAATATCCCGGGGTGCGGAGCAGCGCCCCGCGATCGCGCCGGTTTCAAAGGAGCCGAGGCAAAGAAAAAGGGCGCACCCCGCGGGATGCGCCCCTCTTGCATGTCGCGCGCCGATCTCAGCCGATGGCGGCGGCTTTCACGTCCTCGTCGATATGCGGCAGATATTGCTCGAAATTCTCGGCGAACATCTTGACGAGCTTGGCGGCCTGGCGGTCGTAGCTCTCGGGGTTGTCCCAGGTGCGGCGCGGATCGAGCAGGACGGTGGGCACGCCGGGCGCGTCCACGGGCACCTCGAAGCCGAAATTGGCGTCCGTGCGGAATTTCACATCGCCCAGCGAGCCGTCGAGCGCAGCCGTCAACAGCGCGCGCGTCGCCTTGATGGGCATGCGGCTGCCGGTGCCGTAGGCGCCGCCGGTCCAGCCGGTATTGACCAGCCAGCAGGTCGCGCCGTGCTTGGCGATCTTGGAGCGCAGGAGGTTGCCGTAAACCTCGGGGCGGCGCGGCATGAAAGGCGCGCCGAAGCAGGTCGAGAAGGTGGGCTCGGGCTCGGTGATGCCGCGCTCGGTTCCGGCGACCTTGGAGGTGAAACCCGACAGGAAGTGATACATCGCCTGCGCGGGCGTCAGCCGCGCGATGGGCGGCAGAACGCCGAAGGCGTCGCAGGTCAGCATGATGATGTTCTTGGGATGCCCCCCGAGCGCCGTGTCGGACGCGTTCGAGATATACTCGAGCGGGTAGGCGCAGCGCATGTTCGCGGTGAGCGAATCGTCATCGAAATCGAGCTCGCGGGTCTCTTCGTCATAGACCATGTTCTCGATCACGGTCCCGAATTTCGACGTCGTGGCGTAGATCTCGGGCTCGGCCTCGGGGTCGAGATTGATCGTCTTGGCATAGCAGCCGCCTTCGAAGTTGAAGGTGCCGCGGCTCGACCAGCCATGCTCGTCATCGCCGATCAGCGTCCGGCCCGGATCGGCCGAGAGCGTCGTCTTGCCGGTGCCCGAAAGGCCGAAGAAGATCGCCGTGTCCACCGGATTGCCCTTGGCGTGATTGGCCGAGCAATGCATCGGCATCACGTCCTTCTCGGGCAGCAGGTAGTTCAGGAGCGAGAAGACCGATTTCTTGTTCTCGCCCGCGTATTCCGTGCCGCCGATCAGGATGATCTTGCGGTCGAAATTCATCGCGATCACCGTCTCGCTGCGGCAATCGTGCTTCTTGGGGTCGGCCTGGAAACTGGGGCAGTTGATGACCGTGAAATCCGCGACGAAGCCGTCGAGCGCGTCGCGGTCCGGGCGCCGCAGCAGGTGGCGGATGAAGAGGCCGTGCCAGGCGAGCTCGGTCACCATGCGCACCTTGATCGCGTGCGCGGGATCGGCGCCGCCGGTCAGGTCCTGCACATAGTACGTGCCGCCTTTCATGTGCTCGAGCATGTCCTCATAGAGCGCGTCGAAGCCTTCGGGCGACATCGCCGCGTTGTTCTCCCACCAGATGCTGTCTTTCACGCTCGGCGTGGCGACGACATGCTTGTCCTTGGGCGAGCGGCCGGTGAATTTGCCGGTCGAGACCAGAAAGGCGCCGCCGCGGCCCAACGTGCCTTCGCCGTTTTTCAGGGCGGCTTCGATCAGCGCCGGCTCGATCAGATTGTAGTGGACGTTCTCCAGCCCATCGATGCCCTGGTCCTCGAGGCGGAAATTCGGGTTCACCCGTCCAAATGTCATGACAATGTCTCTCCGGTATCTGATCGCGGCCAAGGGGGCGCGGGGGCTTGCGCGGGGGCGCCTCGGATGCGCCGCCGCCGCCTCCGAACCCGGGGCACGCGGGCCTCTTAGCATGCGCTCTTCGGGATTGAACAGGCAGGTTTGCAGGCGTTAGCGCAACCAAATCGCCGTTAGCGCAACCGTCGGCGCCCCGCCGCCACCCTGCGCCCGCCTCTGCATGAAAAGGCGGCAAAAGTGAGTCATATTAGCCATTGGTTATGAAAATCGGCGCCTAATGGCTCTCGAAAGTGGGGCGATTCGACAATTCTTATTGATCGGACTGCGCGAACATAGGCATAATGATGAAAAAATTCAGGTAATCTGAGCAGTACAAGGAATAGCTACATGTCCAAAATCGCCCTTGTGGACGATGACAGGAATATTCTGACATCCGTTTCCATGACGCTCGAGGCCGAGGGCTTCGAGGTCGAAACCTACAATGACGGCCAGCAGGCCTTCGACGCATTTTCCAAGAAATTGCCCGATATGGCGGTGCTCGATATCAAGATGCCGCGCATGGACGGGATGGACCTCTTGCAGCGCCTGCGCCAGAAATCTCAGATGCCGGTGATCTTCCTGACCTCCAAGGACGACGAGATCGACGAGGTTCTGGGCCTGCGCATGGGCGCAGACGATTACGTCAAGAAGCCCTTCTCGCAGCGCCTTCTGGTCGAGCGGATCCGCGCGCTGCTGCGCCGGCAGGACGCGATGGACGGCAAGGTGGCCGCGACCGATGCCGAAGACGGCAAGGTGATCGAGCGCGGCGATCTGCGGATGGATCCGCTGCGCCACGCGGTAAGCTGGAAGGGCGCGGACGTCTCGCTCACGGTGACCGAATTCCTGCTTCTCCAGGCGCTCGCGCAGCGACCCGGCTTTGTCAAGAGCCGCGATCAGCTCATGGACGTGGCCTATGACGATCAGGTCTATGTCGATGATCGCACCATCGACAGCCATATCAAGCGGCTGCGCAAGAAACTGCGCCAGGTCGATCCCGAGTTCTCGGCGATTGAGACGCTTTATGGGATCGGCTACAGATATAACGAAGAATAATACTGGCCAAGGCCGAGGGGGCTGACGTGCGCGACACGGCACCGGGACGGGATGGCGACGTGGTTCTGGGCGACGATTTTGTCGCGCCCGATACCATGGTCGAGGAGGAGGTGCGCGCGCGCAGGGCACGGCGCGGCTTCTTCTCGCTGCGCGAGTCGCCGCTGACGCGCAAGATCATCATCTTCAACCTGATCGCGCTCAATATCCTCGTCGCCGGCATTCTCTATCTCAACTCGTCGCGCGACGGACTCGCCGTGCAGCGGATGAGCGGCCTCGTCGGCGAGGCGGAGCTCGTGGCGAATGTCTTCGAGGTGCAGCTGCCCGGGCGCTCGCCGGTCGATCTGATGACGGGCGACGGGATCGACGTCGCCGGCACGCTCGAGACGATCGACGTGCAGAGCGGCGCCGAGGTCTTCGTGTTCGATGCGGGCGGTGCGCTTGCCGGGCGCGTCACGGGCGCCGCGGGCCGCCCCGCCATGACCGAGGGCGGTCAGCCGACGATCATCACCGACGCGATGGCGCGATTCTGGACATGGATCTCGACGCCGTTCATGTCGGGCGACGCCGCGCCCCTCGCCACGGTCGAGGACCTGGCCCGCGCGCAGGTCGATGCGGCGCTGAGCCAGGGCACGCAAGTGACCACGGGCGAGGTCGCGGGCGGCGCCGTCTTCGTCGTTTCCTCTCCGATCATGCAGGGCGACGCGCCCATCGCCGTCGTCTCGATGGTGAGCGCGACGGGTGAGATCGACAATCTCGTGATGTCCGAGCATGAGCGCGTCCTTCAGATGTTCATCATCGCCACGCTCGTGTCGATCGGCCTCAGCCTCATTCTCGCCTCCACCATCGCGCATCCGCTCGCCGATCTGGCCGCCGCCGCCGAGATCGGCGGGGCGCGCAATCGCGGCAAGCAGGGCGCGGGCCGCATCCGCATTCCGGACCTCACCGCGCGCCCGGACGAGATCGGGCGCCTGTCTGGCGCGCTGCGCGGCATGGTGGCCGCGCTCTACAACCGCATCGACGGGAACGAGCAATTCGCGGCGGACGTCGCGCATGAGATCAAGAACCCGCTCGCCAGCCTGCGCAGCGCGGTCGGCACGATGCGCGTGGCCAAGCGCGAGGACCAGCGCGAGAAGCTGCTCGATGTGATTGACCATGACGTGCGCCGGCTCGACCGGCTGGTGAGCGACATCTCGAACGCCTCGCGCCTCGACAGCGAGCTTGTCAAGGAAGAGGAAGAGCCCTTCGATCTGCTGACGATGATGCGCAATCTGGGCCAGTATCTCGGCCAGCAGGCGAACGAGAAGGGCATCGAATTCATCACCGATTTCCCGAGCCAGCCGATCATCATCAACGGGCTCGAGGCGCGGCTCGCGCAGGTCTTCGTCAATCTCATCTCGAACGCCACGAGCTTCTGCGAGGAGGGCGACGCGATCCGCCTCTGGGCGCGCCGCCGCGAGAACCGCGTGCTGATCGTGGTCGAGGATACCGGCCCCGGCATCCCCGACCAGGCGCTCACCAAGATCTTCCAGCGCTTCTACTCGCAGCGCGACGCCAATGATTTCGGCAACAATTCCGGCCTCGGCCTCGCCATTTCCAAGCAGATCGTCGAAGCGCATGGCGGCGTGATCTGGGCCGAGAACATCCGGCCAACGGATGCGGACATCACCTCCGATCCTCTTGGCGCGCGGTTCGTCGTCGGCCTGCCGGTCTGAGCCATGCTGCCGCCGCATGACGCTACGCTCCACGCGACGAGCGTCGCCGTGGACGGGCGCGCGGCGCTGATCCGCGGTGCCTCGGGGGCCGGGAAATCCGCGCTCGCGCTGCATCTCATCGCGCTGGGCGCGCAGCTCGTCTCCGATGATCGCACGCTGATACGCCGCGAGGGCGCGCAGCTCATCCTCGATGCACCCGAGACGATCCGGGGCCGGATCGAGGCGCGCGGCGTCGGCATCCTCACCGCGCCGAGCGCCGGGCCGACCCCGGCCGCGCTCGTCGTCGATCTGACCGAAGACATGCAGCCGCGCTTGCCGCCCGAGGACGAAGCCGAAATCCTCGGCTTGCGTCTTCCACTGGTGCGCGGGATGGTCGCAGGGCATTTCGCCGCCGCCGTTCATCTCTATCTACGTGGTGGGCGCGCGGCATGAAGCCGCGTGCATGAAGGACCGGGCGTCATGACCCAGCACCATCAGAGCGACGATGCGCCGGACGGCAGCACAGCCGAGCCGCCGGTGATCCTCGTCACCGGCCCCTCGGGGGCAGGTCGCAGCACGGCGATCCGCGCGCTCGAGGACATGGGCTATGAGGCGATCGACAATCTGCCGCTGAGCCTTCTGCCGCGTCTTCTGACCGCTCCCGAAGGAAGCGGCGGTCAGCAGGGGCGGCCCATGGCGCTCGGCGTCGATCCGCGCAACCGCGATTTTTCCGCCGAGGCGGTGATCGACGCGCTCGAGAGCCTTTGCGCGCGCGGCGATCGGCATGTGCAGCTTCTCTTCGTCGATTGCGACCCGGATGTGCTCCTGCGCCGCTTTTCGGAGACGCGGCGCCGGCATCCTCTCGCCCCGGCGGAGAGCGCGCAGATCGGCATCGCGCGCGAGATGGACCTTCTGCGCGCGGTGCGCACGCGTGCCGACATCCTGATCGACACGACCGAGCTGAGCCCGCACGAGCTGCGCGCCGAGCTCGAGCAATGGGTGCGCCCCGGCGGCGCCGCGCGCCTTGCCGTTTCGGTGCATTCCTTTTCCTACAAGCGCGGCCTGCCGCGCGGCGTCGACATGGTCTTCGACTGCCGATTCCTGCGAAACCCCTATTGGGAGCCGAGCCTGCGCAGCCTCGATGGGCGCGCGCCCGAGGTCGCGGCGCATGTGGCCGCCGACCCGCGCTTCGAGGCGTTCCACGCGCAGCTTTCGGACATGATGCGCCTGCTGTTGCCCGCGTTCGAGGCCGAGGGGAAATCCTATCTCTCCATCGCGCTCGGCTGCACCGGCGGGCAGCATCGCTCGGTCGCGGTGGCGGAAAACTTGGCGCGGACCCTTGCGGAAGAGGGGTGGCAGGTGTCAATTAGACACCGTGAACTCGAGCGCCGGACGGGCGGCGCCGCACCGCAGCAAGCGGTGTAGGAAGAATAAGGATTACAAGGCGTTGATCGGTATCGTCATCGTTGCACACGGCGGGCTCGCGCGGGAATACCTCGCCGCGATCGAACATGTCGTGGGCCCGCAGCAGGGCATCCGCGCCATCTCGGTCGAGAACGGCGACGACCGCGAGGCGAAAGCGTCGGAAATCAGCGCCGCCGCCTGCGAGGTGGATCGCGGCGCGGGTGTCGCGGTGGTGACCGACATGTTCGGCGGCTCGCCCTCGAACCTCTCGCTGCCCGCCTGCCGCAGCGGAGACCGGCGCATGCTCTACGGCGCGAACCTGCCGATGCTCATCAAACTGGCGAAATCCCGCGACAAGCCGCTGCCCGATGCGGTGCGGGATGCGTTATATGCGGCACGCAAGTACATCGACAGCCAGAACATATCAGTGGAAGAGTGAGCCATGTCCGCACCCGTCACGCGAAAACTCGAGATCGTCAACGTCAAGGGACTGCACGCGCGCGCCTCGGCCAAGCTCGTCGAGGTGGTCGAGGGGTTCGACGCGACGGCGGAAATCTCGCATGACGGGCAATCGGCGAGTGGCGACAGCATCATGGGGCTTTTGATGTTGGCAGCCGCGATGGGAACCACTATTGACGTCGAAACCCGCGGACCGGACGCCGAGGCGCTGGCCGATGCGGTGGCCGCCCTCGTGGCGGCGAAGTTCGGCGAAGACATGTAGCGCGCCCCGGCGCGCGAAGGGCGGATTGGAACGGTCCATTTTGGCAAGCGAGCGACGCGAGGAAGGGCTCCCGAAGCCCCGCTATTCCGGCCGGTCAGGCCAGTCACCCCTCCAGGGCACGGAAATGGGCGGTGCCTCGGGCGCGGGCGAGGGCACGGTGACCTTCCCCAAATACGACCGGCGCAGCCTGACCTATGCCAATTCCTTCGACTCGCCCATGACCGCCGCCACCATCCGCGCGATCGAGTGGATGACGGGCAAGCTGTCGATCATCCGCATGATCCGCGATTTCGAGCGGCGCGGCGCGCCTTCGGGCCAGCCCTTCTGGCGCGCGTCGCTCGACACGATGGGGATCGACCTTCTGACGCCGGACGAGGAGCTGGAGAACATCCCCCAGACCGGGCCGGTCGTCGCGGTGGCCAATCACCCGCACGGGCTGGTCGATGGCATGATCCTCGCCGATCTGATCGGGCGGCGGCGCACCGACTACAAGATCCTGACGCGCGCGCTGCTGACCGGGATCGACGAGGTCGCGGCCAGTTACATGATCCCGGTGCCCTTCCCGCACGAGCCCGACGCGCAGCGAAAATCGGTCGAGATGCGGGCGGGCGCGATGGCGCATCTCAAGGATGGCGGCCTCATCAGCGTCTTTCCCTCGGGCGTCGTCGCCTCGTCCGACACGATGTTCGGCCCCGCGATCGAGCGCGAGTGGAACGTCTTCACCGCGCAGATGATCCGCCGCTCGGGCGCGAAGGTGGTGCCGATCTATTTCCCCGGCTCCAACAGCCGCTGGTATCAGATCGCCAACCGGATCTCCCCGACGCTGCGGCAGGGCCTCTTGCTGCACGAGGTCGTCCATAGCTGCAACCGGCCGCAGAAACCCGTGGTCGGCGCGCCGGTGAGCGATGCGCGCATGGAAATGCTCGAGAAGGATCCGCGCGGCTTCATGACATGGCTGCGCGCGCACACGTTGTCGCTGGGCGAGGGCGGCTCCGAAGGCTGAGCGCGCGATGGACCGCCCCGCACGGGTGCGCTATCAGGTGGGCGAAGCAGGTTTCCAGAGGGCGCGCATATGTCAGGCCACGGCCATCCCATTCCCATGAGTTCGGCCAGATGCGGCCCCCTGACCGGCAGGGCGGACGTGCCCGGCGACAAGTCGATCTCGCACCGCGCGCTGATCCTCGGCGCGCTGGCGGTGGGCGAGACGCGCATCACGGGCCTTCTCGAGGGGCAGGACGTGCTCGACACGGCGCGCGCGATGCGCGCTTTCGGGGCCGAGGTCACGGATCACGGCGGCGGCGCGTGGTCGGTGCATGGCGTGGGGGTGGGCGGTTTCGCCGAGCCCGATCAGGTGATCGATTGCGGCAATTCGGGCACCGGCGTGCGCCTCATCATGGGCGCGATGGCGACGACGCCGATCACGGCGACGTTCACGGGCGATGCCTCGCTCAACAAGCGGCCGATGGCGCGGGTGACCGATCCTCTCGCGCTTTTCGGCGCGCAGTCGCATGGCCGCAGCGGCGGGCGCCTGCCCATGACCATCATCGGCGCCGCCGATCCCGTTCCCGTGCGCTACTCAACGCCCATGCCCTCGGCGCAGGTGAAGTCGGCGGTGCTCCTGGCCGGTCTCGGCGCGCCCGGCGAGACGGTCGTGATCGAGCGCGAGGCGACGCGCGATCATTCCGAGCGGATGCTGGCGGGCTTCGGCGCGGATATCGTGAGCGAAGAGAGCGCGGAGGGCCGCGTCATTACCCTCAAGGGCCAGCCCGAGCTGCGCGCGCAGAGCATCGAGGTGCCGCGCGATCCCAGCTCGGCCGCCTTTCCCGTCTGCGCCGCGCTGATCGTGCCCGACTCTGATGTGCTCATCCCCAATATCGGCCTCAATCCGACGCGCGCGGGCCTTTTCACCATTTTGCGCGAGATGGGCGCCGATCTTCTCTACGAGAACGAGCGTGAGGAGGGGGGAGAGCCAGTGGCGGACCTGCGCGCGCGCTTCTCGCCCGATCTGAAGGGCATCGAGGTGGACCCGGCCCGCGCGGCGTCGATGATCGACGAATACCCTGTCCTGTCGGTCGTCGCGGCCTTCGCCGAGGGCGCGACGGTGATGCGCGGCGTCGCCGAGCTTCGGGTCAAGGAATCCGACCGGATCGACGCGATGGCGACGGGCCTGCGCGCCAACGGCATCGAGGTGGAGGACGGCCCCGATTGGTGGATCGTGCACGGGCGCGGGCACGGCGACGTGCCGGGCGGCGCCACCTGCGCCAGCCATCTCGATCACCGCATCGCGATGTCCTTCCTGATCCTCGGCATGGCGGCGAACGCGCCGGTCAGCGTCGATGACGGCGGCCCCATCGCCACGTCCTTCCCCATCTTCGAGCCGCTGATGGCGCGTCTCGGCGCCCGCCTGAGCAGAGGTGCCTGACGGGATCCGAGTATTTGGGCCAAGATGAAGCAGGGCGCGCCGCGCCCTTTTCTTCTTGCCGTAAATATCCTCGCCGAAGGCTCTGCCCGCGCCACAGGTCATGGCCGATGAAAAGGGGGCGCGCCCATCGCCGGACGCGCCCCTTGATGTTCGAGGGAACTTGGCGTCAGTTCAGCGCCTTGTCCGTCACCTCATGCGTCCAGGCCGCCTCGCCGGGATCGGCGGTGATGACCGGGTCCGAGCCGCCCGAAAGGAGCGAGTCGATCGTGCGCTGGAAATCCGCGGGATCGAGCGCGCCGTTGCTGCCGGCGGTCAGCTTGGCGATCTCCTGCATCATGCGGATCTGATGCTCCTCGGTCTGCGCGCCGCTCGCGTCGTTGTCGAGCACGATCATCGCGGCTTCCTCGGGGTTCTCCTCGGCCCATTTCCAGCCCTTCATCGAGGCGCGCACGAAGCGGGCCATCTTGTCGACGAAGGCCGGATCCTCGAGGTTCTCGCCCAGCACATAGAGCCCGTCCTCGAGCGTCGAGACGCCCTGATCCTCGTATTTGAAGACGACCAGCTCCTCCGGGGTGAGGCCCGCGTCGAGCACCTGACCGTATTCGTTATAGGTCATGGTCGAGATGCAGGCCGCCTGACCCTGAAGGAGCGGATCGACGTTGAAGCCCTGTTTGAGCACGGTCACGCCGCCCTCGGAGCCATCGGTCGGGATGCCCAGCTTGCTCATCCAGCTGAGGAACGGGTATTCGTTGCCGCTGAACCACACGCCCAGCGTCTTGCCCGGGAAGTCTTCGGGGGACTCCACGCCGCTATCCTTGCGGCAGGTCAGCATCATGCCCGAAGACTTGAAGGGCTGCGCGATATTGACGAGGTCGAGCCCCTTCTCGCGGCTGGCCATGGCCGAGGGCATCCAGTCGACGACGACATCCGCGCCGCCGCCCGCGATCACCTGCGCGGGCGCGATGTCCGGCCCGCCCGGCTTGATGGTGACATTGAGGTCCTCCTCGTCGTAGAAGCCCTGATCCTGCGCCACGTAATAGCCGGCGAATTGCGCCTGCGTGACCCATTTGAGCTGAAGCGTGACATCATCCGCCGCCTGCGCCGCGCCCGCGCCCATGAGGGCCGCGCCGGCGATGCCGAGTGTCGCTTTGAGATTTTTCATTCTGTCGTCTCCCTGTTGTTTATCTTTCTTGCAATCAGCGGCCCCGCTGTGACGGGTGCCAGAAGGTCAGCGCCTTTTCCGCCAGCGCGATGGCGCCGTAGAAGGCCGATCCGGCCAGCGCGGCCACCACGATCTCGGCCCAGACCAGATCCATCGCGAGCTGCCCGACCGAGATCGAGATTCGAAATCCCATACCCTTGGTGGGCGAGCCGAAGAACTCTGCCACGATCGCCCCGATCAGCGCCAGCGTCGTTGCGATCTTGAGGCCGTTGAAGATGAAGGGCATCGCCGCGGGCAAGCGCAGTTTCAGAAGGGTCTGCCAATAGCTCGCCGCATAGGTGCGCATCAGATCGCGTTGCATCGCACCCGTGTCGGCGAGGCCCTGAACCGTGTTCACAAGCATGGGGAAGAAGACCATGACGACCACGACCGCGGCCTTCGATTCCCAGTCGAAGCCGAACCACATCACCAGAATGGGTGCGAGGCCGATGATCGGCAGGGCGGCCATGAAGTTGCCGATGGGCAAAAGCCCGCGTTGCAGGAAAGGAAAGCGGTCCACCGCGATGGCCATCAGAAAGGCCGCGCCGCAGCCGATCACGTAGCCGCTCATCGCGCCCTTGATGACGGTCTGCACGAAATCCTGCCACAAAAGCCCCGTGGAGGCCGCGAAGGTGGCGGCGATATCGCTCGGCGCGGGCAGTAGAACCGCGCTGATGTCGAAGCCGCGCACCGCGATCTCCCAGAGCGCCAGCAGCGTCAGGCCGAAGATGATCGGCACGAGGATCCGCGCCGCCCGCGTGTCGGACCGCGCGAGCCACGCATTGAGACGCCACGCCCCGAGCCAGACGACCAGAAGAAGCGCGAGGACCGGGCTGAGCAGCGCGGCGGCGCCGACAAGGAGCGCGAGGAGGCCGAGCTGCACGAGCCCGGCGGTCCAGCCGCCGTGTGCCGCGTCCCGCGCCGTCATCGCCCCATCCCCATCCGTGCGAGCGCCACCCGTTGCACCGCGCCGATGATCCCGACGAGGATCGCCGCGAGGAGCGCGGCCATCAGAAGCGCGCTCCAGATCTGCACGGTCTGGCCGTAATAGCTTCCCGCCAGAAGCCGCGCGCCAAGGCCCGCGACGGCGCCGGTCGGCAATTCGCCGATGATCGCGCCGACGAGGCTCGCCGCCATGGCGATCTTCAGCGAGGTGAAGAAATAGGGCATCGAGGAGGGCAGGCGCAGGTAGCGGAAGGTCTGCGTGCGGCTCGCGTTCCATGTGCGCATCTGGTCGAGCTGCATCGCGTCGGGGCTGCGCAGCCCTTTGACCATGCCGACCACCACCGGAAAGAAGGACAGATACATCGAGATCATGGCCTTGGGCAGCAGCCCCGAGATGCCGACCGCGTTGAGCACGACGATGATCATCGGGGCGATGGCGATGATCGGCACGGTCTGGCTCGCGATCACCCAGGGCATGACGCTGCGGTCCATCGTGCGGTTGTGCACGATCCCCACCGCCAGAAGGATGCCGAGCCCCGTGCCCAGAAGAAAGCCGAGCATCGTCGCGCTGAACGTCACCCAGCTATGATAGAGAAGCGAGCGCTTGGAAAAGCCGCGCCCCTTCAGCACGAGCGCGCCGGTCGTGTCCCATATCTCGGCCGCGACCTGATGCGGCACCGGCAGCTTGGGCTTGTCCTGCGCCCAGGTGTCGGCCACCAGATCGGCCGCGCTCAGCTCGATCCCCGCGCGCTGCGCCTTGTCGTAGGCCCATGGCGCGTTGAGCGGCACGGCGGCGGCATACCAGATCGCGATGATCGCGGCGACGACGGTGAGAACGGGCAGGACGTTTCTCATTTAGGTTTGAGGGCCCAGCTATCGCTCATGACCCCTTCTTTTCTCAAAGCAGTCGCTGCCCACCGCATATCGTACTGCCATTTGAAGAATAGATCGCCCGACGCACGAAGCTCGTGCTCATGATTCTCCCAGATGTGTCGAGCGACTTCAATTATTGTAGATTTGCCTCCCTTGTCTTTCAGAGCATCGACAACCCAGATTTTCAGATCGTTTCGATCGGCCATTACCCAATCTTCC
Organism: Roseovarius aquimarinus; assembly: GCF_043661195.1. NCBI lineage: Bacteria > Pseudomonadati > Pseudomonadota > Alphaproteobacteria > Rhodobacterales > Roseobacteraceae > Roseovarius > Roseovarius aquimarinus. The sequence continues at coordinate 133,960 of NZ_JBIHMM010000002.1, read as the reverse complement.
CTGTTTGGTTGTTACCGTTTGTTTGTAGGTTTTCACTCATCGCCGTGCCCCGCGCGCAGCCCCTCGCGGACGCGGTGGGCGATGTCGATGAACTCCTGGCTGTCGCGGATGTCGAGCGGGCGATGCCGGGGCAGGGGGCTGTCGATCACATCCGCGATGCGCCCGGGCCGGGGGGACATGACGACGATCTTGGTGCTCAGATAGACCGCCTCGGGGATCGAATGGGTGACGAAGCAGATGGTCTTGCCGGTACGGTCCCAAAGGTTCAGAAGCTGCTCGTTGAGATGGTCGCGCACGATCTCGTCGAGCGCGCCGAACGGCTCGTCCATCAGCAGGATATCGGCATCGAAGGCCAGTGCCCGCGCGATGGAGGCGCGCTGCTGCATGCCACCCGAGAGTTGCCACGGAAATTTCTTCTCGAAGCCTGCAAGCTCGACCAGCTCCAGCACCTCGGCGGTGCGGCGGGCCTGCTCGTCCTTCGAATAGCCCATGATCTCGAGCGGCAGGCGGATATTACCGCCGATGGTGCGCCACGGGTAGAGGCCGGCGGCCTGGAAGACATAGCCATAGGCCCGCGCGCGACGCGCCTCCTCGGGCGTCACGCCGTTGACGGTAATGGTGCCCGCTGTCTGATGCTCGAGATCGGCCATGACGCGCAGGAAGGTGGTCTTGCCACAGCCCGAGGGGCCGATGAAGCTGACGAAATCGCCCTGCTTCACGTCGAGGCTGACATCCTTGAGCGCATGGACCGGGCCGTCATTCGTCTCGAAGATCAGCGAGAGGTTCCTGGCGCTGATGATCGTGTCCCTTGTATCGGTCCCGGTCACGCGTCGAACCCCCAGAGTTTGGCCTCGGCGAATTCGACGGAGTTGCGCGCGGGGTCTCGCACATAGATCGAGCGCGCGCCGCCCGGCCACTCGAAATCCGCCTCGATCTCGATCCGAGAGGCCTGGAAATGCGCGGCCCAGCCGTCCAGCTCGCCGGAGCGCGCGCGAAAGCAGACATGCCCCTCGCCTGTCGCGCCATGCGGCGGCACGGGGAAGGCGCCACCGGTGTCCTGCGTCGCTACGGGATCGAAAAGGAGGATCATGGATGTCTCGCAGCGCAGGAAGACATGGCGGCCCTTCACGCGCTGCTCTTCCTCGAGGCCGATGACGGATTTGTAGAACTCAGCCGTCTCCTCGAGGTTGGGGGCATAGAGCGCGGTCTCGAGGACGGCTCCGGGGGGCTTGGGCATCGGCATATACGGTTCAGATCCCCGCCGGAATGTTCAGAGGATCGCGCTGGATCATCTTGGGCGAATTGAGCGCCTTCCATTTGCTGAGCGCGGTATGCGCCGATGGGAAGGCGGGGCGCGGCACGAAGCGGCCACGGCCGGGCTGGGGCTGCGAGTTCTGGCCCCAGGCCCAGATCACCTCGCCGCGGCTCAGCGTGAAGCGCGCGTTGGCCGTCACCTCGAAGCCCTCGAAAACGTTGTAGTCGAGGATCGAATGGTGGTTGGCGGGGCTGATCGTCTTGGTGATCTTGGGGTCCCACACGACGATATCTGCGTCCGCGCCCTCAACAATCGCTCCCTTTCGGGGATAGATGTTCAGGATCTTGGCGACGTTGGTCGAGGTCACTGCGACGAACTCGTTCGGCGTCAGCCGGCCCGTCTCGACACCCGTGGTCCAAAGGACCGGAAGGCGCTCTTCCAGCCCGTTCGAGCCGTTGGGGATGATGCGGAAATCGTCGCGGCCCGCGCGCTTCTGTTCGGTCGAGAAGGCGGCGTGATCGGTGGCGACCACCTGCAGGCTGCCCGCCTGAAGCCCGGCCCAGAGCGAGTCCTGATGCTCCTTGTTGCGGAAGGGGGGCGACATCACGCGGCGCGCGGCATGGTCCCAATCCTTGTTGAAATACTCGCTCTCGTCGAGCGTCAGGAACTGCACCAAGGGCTCGCCATAGACGCGCATGCCCTTCTGGCGCGCGCGCCGGATCGCCTCATGGGCCTGCTCGCAGGAGACATGCACGATATAGAGCGGCACGCCCGCCGCGTCGGCGATGCAGATGGCGCGGTTCGCGGCCTCGCCCTCGAATTCGGGCGGGCGGGAATAGGCGTGGCCCTCGGGGCCGGTGATGCCCTGATCGAAGTATTTCTGCTGCATCTCGGCCACCAGATCGCCGTTCTCGGCATGGACCATCGGCAGCGCGCCCAGCTCGGCGCAGCGCTTGAAGGAGGCGAACATCTCGTCGTCCTCGATCATCAGCGCGCCCTTGTAGGCCATGAAATGCTTGAAGGAATTGACGCCCATGTCGACGGCGTCCTTCATCTCGTCGAAGACGGTCTCGTTCCAGCCGGTGATCGCCATGTGATACCCGATATCCGAGCAGATCTGCGGCGCGGATTTGCGGTGCCATTCGTTGATGGCGTTCTTGATCGAGCCGTCCGCGCCCGGAAGGCAGAAATCGACCAGCATCGTCGTGCCGCCGCAGGCCGCGGCCCATGTGCCGGTCTCGAAGGTTTCGGCCGCCGTCGTGCCCATGAAGGGCATTTCGAGATGCGTGTGCGGGTCGATCCCGCCGGGGATGACATAGGCGCCCTCGGCGTCGATATACTCGTCGCCCTTCAGGTCCTCGCCGATCTGCTTGATCGTCTCGCCCTCGATCAGGACATCGGCCTTCCACGTGCGGTCTGCGGTGCAGACGGTGCCGCCCTTGATGACTTTGGTGGTCATGATGTGTCTCCCTTGATCGCGTTTCGGCGTTTTCTTCTTGCTTCAAATATCCCGGGGGATGCCCTGAATTTTCATCGAAAATTCAGGGTTGGGGGCTGGCCCCCTTCTAGCCCTCCACACCCGCTGTCTCCACAACGGCGTGCAGCAGCACGTCGGCCCCGGCGCGCGCCCAGTCCATCGTGATCTCCTCGGCCTCGTTATGCGACAGGCCATCGACGCAGGGGCACATGACCATCGCGGTGGGCGCCACGCGGTTGATCCAGCAGGCATCGTGCCCCGCGCCGGAGATGACGTCCTGATGCGAATACCCCAGACGCTCGGCGGCAGAGCGGATCGCGCTCACGCAGCCGGCATCGAACTCAACGGGATCGAAGCCGCCGACCTTCTCGAAGCTCACGTCCAGCTCCATCTCGTCGCAGATCGCTTTGGCGGCCTCCTTCATCTGCGCCACCATCTTGGCCAGCACATCGATATCGGGCGAGCGGAAATCGACGGTGAAGACCGCCTTGCCGGGGATCACGTTGCGCGAATTGGGAAAGACCTCGAGCGCGCCGACCGCGCCGACGGCGCTCGGCCCGTGGGCGAGGGCGATCTCGTCCACCTTCTCCAGCACGCGCGCCATGCCGAGGCCCGCGTTGCGGCGCATCGGCATCGGGGTGGAGCCGGTATGCGCGTCCTTGCCGGTGATGGTCACTTCGGTCCATTCGAGGCCCTGTCCGTGCGTGACGACACCGATATCCTTGCCCTCGGCCTCCAGGATCGGACCCTGCTCGATATGGAGCTCGAAAAACGCCTTCATCTTGCGCGCGCCCACCGGCTCGTCGCCCTGCCAGCCGATGCGCTTCAACTCGTCGCCGAAACGTTTGCCGTCGCGGTCCGTGCGGTCCATCGCCCATGCCTCGTCATGCAGCCCGGCGAAGACGCCGGAGGCCAGCATGGCGGGCGCGAAGCGCGTGCCTTCCTCGTTGGTCCAGTTGGTGACGACGATGGGATGCTTCGTCTTGATGTCGAGATCGTTTAGGGTGCGGACAAGCTCCAGCCCCGCCAGCACACCAAGAACCCCGTCGTATTTGCCGCCCGTCGGCTGGGTGTCGAGATGCGAGCCGACATAGACGGGCAGGGCGTCCGGATCGCTGCCCGCGCGGGTGGCGAACATGTTGCCCATCGTATCGAGGCCCATCGCGCAGCCCGCATCCTCGCACCACTTCTGGAAGAGCGCGCGCCCTTCGGCATCCGCGTCGGTCAGCGTCTGGCGATTGTTGCCGCCCGCGATGCCGGGCCCGATCTTGGCCATCTCCATCAGGCTGTCCCAGAGGCGCTCGCCGTTGATCCGGAGGTTCTGTCCCTGGGCGGTTGTGGGGGCTGGCATGGGGTGTCCTTTCTCGCGAACGGGGCGCGGTCTTTTTACCGTTTGGTCAACGAAACGATTGCGGAGCGCGCCTTACCTGTCAAGAATAGTGTTCGGCGATCTCGCTGTCGCCGGTAACTTGCCCGATTTTCGGGCAAATGTGGCTGGAGGCCAGAGACGCCCTATGACCGAGCCCGCGAAATCGCGCGCCCCCGCACCCAGCCGCATCCAGCGGCGCAATCGCAAGCGCATCCTCGACGCGGCGCTCGACGTCTTCTCGCAGCACGGCTATCGCGGCGCCACGCTCGACCAGATCGCCGAGAGCGCGGGGCTGAGCAAGCCCAATATTCTCTACTATTTCGCGGGCAAGGAAGAGATCCACGCCACGCTTCTGCATCAGCTCATGGACACATGGCTCGAGCCGCTGCGCCAGATCGACCCCGAGGGCGAGCCGCTGGACGAGATCCTGACCTACATGCAGCGCAAGCTGGAGATGAGCCAGCATTTCCCGCGCGAGAGCCGCCTTTTCGCCAACGAGATCCTGCAAGGCGCACCGCGCATCGGGCCGCTCCTCGACGGCGAGCTGAAGCCGCTCTTCGATGCCTCCGCCGCCGTGATCGACGGCTGGAGCCGCGCGGGCGCCATCGCCTCCGTCGATGCGCGGCACCTCATCTTCTCCATCTGGGCCACGACGCAGCATTACGCGGATTTCGACGCGCAGATCGGCGTTCTGATGGGCGGTGACGACGCGACGGAGGGCGCGGGCCTCTTTCTCACGGGCCTCTATCGCCGCGCGCTGGCGCCCGGCGCGCGGTAAGCTTTCGTTAAACATCACCGCGAAATCGGCTGGCTCCGGCACGGCCCGCATGGCTAGTCTCGGCCCCGGGTGGCGGCCTCGGGAGTGGCCTCATGACGGGATATCATTATCGCGATTTCGGCAATGCCGATGCGGGGCAGGACGCCTTGGTTCAACAAAAGCTGCGCCGCGCGCAGATGGAGCGGGCGCTGGGCGAGGCGGCGGGCCTCGCTGCGCGCGGGGTGCATGCCGCCGCGCGGCCCGCGCCGCAGGCGCTTTCGGGCGAGGTGCTCGAGAAGGACGATCCGGGCGGCGATGGCGCCCGCCTGATCGCGCCCGATGGCGCGGGGCCCCGGACCCCGCGCCACCCCTGACCCACGCGCATCACTCGGCGGCGCAGGCGCCCGGGTTGTTGGGATGCGTCGTCCAGTTGGCATAGTCCGCCTCGACCACCTTGCCGGTGCGCGGATCGACGCTGCCGGGCGCCATCGCCTCCATCGTGATGCATCCCTCGACCGGGCAGACATTTACGCAGAGGTTGCAGGCCACGCATTCGGCGTCGATCACCTCGAAGACACGGTCCGGGGACATCGAGATCGCCTGATGCGAGGTGTCCTCGCAGGCCGCATAGCAGCGTCCGCATTTGATGCAGAGATCCTGGTCGATGACCGCCTTGGCGACGTAGTTGAGATTGAGGTCCTGCCAGTTGACGGTATTGGGCACCGCGCGCCCGACTATTTCGTGGGTGCTCACATAGCCCTTCTCGTCCATCCATTGCGACAGCCCCGAAATCATCTCCTCGACGATTTTGAAGCCATAGGTCATCGCCGCCGTGCAGACCTGCACGTTGCCGGCCCCAAGCGCCATGAACTCGGCCGCGTCGCGCCATGTGGTGATGCCGCCGATGCCGCTGATGGGAAGGCCACGCGTCGCCGGATCGCGGGCGATCTCGGCCACCATGTTGAGCGCGATGGGCTTGACCGCCGGGCCGCAATAGCCGCCATGCGCGCCTTGCCCGTCGATCGTGGGCTGGGGCGCGAAGAGATCGAGATCGACCGAGGTGATCGAGTTGATCGTGTTGATGAGGCTGACGGCATCCGCGCCGCCCTCCATCGCCGCCTGCGCGGGCTTGCGGATATCGGTGATGTTGGGCGTCAGCTTCACGATCACCGGCAGGTCCGAATGCTTCTTGCACCAATGCGCGACCTGGCCGACATATTCGGGCACCTGGCCCACGGCGCTGCCCATGCCGCGCTCGCTCATCCCGTGCGGGCAGCCGAAGTTCAGCTCGACCCCGTCGCAGCCGGTATCCTCGACGCGGCGCAGGATTTCCTTCCACGCATCCTCGTTGACCGGCACCATGAGCGAGGCGATCAGCGCGCGGTCCGGGTAATCCCGCTTGACGCGGCGCATCTCCTCCAGATTCACCTCGAGCGGGCGGTCTGTGATCAGCTCGATATTGTTGAGGCCCAGAAGGCGCCGGTCCGCACCCCAGATCGCGCCATAGCGCGGCCCGTTGACATTGACGACGGGCGGCCCGGCCTCGCCCAGGGTCTTCCAGACGACGCCGCCCCAACCCGCATCGAAGGCGCGGCGGACGTTATATTCCTTGTCCGTCGGCGGCGCCGAGGCCAGCCAGAAGGGATTGGGGGATTTGATTCCGATGAAGTCGCTCGTGAGGTCGGCCATCGCTCAGCCCTCCGCCGTCAGTGTTGCGTGAATGTCCATCGCGGCGTCGCGCCCTTCGGCCACCGCTGTCACGGTCAGATCGTCGCCGCCCGATGCGCAATCGCCCCCCGCCCAGATGCCTTGGATCGAGGTGCGGCCTGCGCCGGTGACGGCGATCTTGCGCCCGTCGAGATCGGGAAGGCCCGCGCCCTCCAGTGTCTGGCCGATGGCGCGAAAGACCTGATCGGCGGCAAGGCGGAAGGTCTGGCCCGTGGGCTTCAGCGCGTCGTCGGTGTATTCGAATTCGATTTCACGCACCGCGCCGTTGCCGATCACCGCGACGGGGCTTGCGTTCGTCACGATCCGCACGCCCGAGGAGGCGGCGAGGTCCTGCTCGTAGACGCTCGCGTTCATCCGCTCGCGCCCGCGCCGATAGACCAGCGTGACATTGAGCGCGCCCAGACGCTTGGCCTGCACGGCGGCGTCCACGGCGGTCATGCCGCCGCCGATCACCACCACGTCGCGCCCGATGGGCAAACGCGAGAGATCGCCCGCCTGCCGCAGATCGGCGATGAAATCGACCGCATCGCGCAGCCCGTCCTTGTCCTCGCCCTCGAGGTTCAGCGCATTGACGCCGCCGAGGCCGATGCCGAGGAAGACCGCGTCGAAATCCGATTTCAGCTCGTCCAGCGTGACCTCGCGCCCGAGCGCCTTGCCCGTCTCGACGGCGATGCCGCCTATCTTGAGCAGCCAGTCCACCTCACGCGCGGCGAAATCGTCCGTCGTCTTGTAGCTCGCGATCCCGTATTCGTTGAGCCCGCCCGGCTTGGGGCGCGCGTCGTAGACCGTCACGCCGTGGCCCAGCATGGCGAGGCGATGCGCGCAGGCGAGGCCCGCGGGCCCGGCGCCGACCACCGCGATGCGCTTGCCGGTATCCGGCGCGCGGGTGAAAGGATGGATGCCCTGCTCCATCAGAATGTCCGTGGCATAGCGCTGAAGCTGGCCGATCAGCACCGGCTTGCCCTCGGCCACCTCGCGCACGCAGACCTCTTCGCAGAGGGTCTCGGTCGGGCAGACGCGCGCGCACATGCCTCCCATGATGTTCTGGGTGAGGATCGTCTTGGCCGCCGCCTCGGGCGTGCCGGTGGCGATCTGGCGGATGAAGAGGGGGATGTCGATATCCGTTGGGCAGGCCGTGATGCAGGGCGCGTCATGGCAGAAATAGCACCGGTCGGCCGCGACGAGCGCCTCGTGCCGGTCGAGCCTCGGGTGCAGGTCGCTGAAATTCTCGGCGTAGTCTTCGGCGGGCAGACGCCCCGGCACGATACCGGGCGTCAGGCTGCCGGGATGGGATCTTTCGGTCATGGCGTCCTCCTCGGGCAAGGGGTGGCTGACCTCGAGTAAAACACGGATTGAAATTTTATCAACTGGTAAAATTAAAGGCCGCGACAGAATGTTGCGGCTCGGGGGCTGCTCGCGACATTTCGGATCGGCGGTGCGCGGCTAACCATCCGTTAACGATTCGTGTGGCAATCTACGGGCATGAAAGCCCTGATGATCCTTCTTGCCGCAGCCGTCATGCTCATGGCCTGCAACACGCCCGGACCGGGGTTCCGCGGGGTGGAGGCTCAGCGCATCTCGCTCGGCGGGGATGTGTTCGACGTGCGGGTGGACGGGCTGCGGGCCGAGGCGATGCGCCTCAACGCGCGCTGGGCGCCGCGCCTGTCCAGCGCCGCGCCGAACGGCGCGCTCGCCATCGAGAAGGTGTCGGGCTGCAAGGTGCGCGCGCTCGACGGCGACGCGGCGCTGATGACCGCGCGGCTCGATTGCGGCCAGCGGCTCGAGCCGTTGCCGCGCGCGCAATCCTACCGGTGCGATGCCTACAAGATCTTCGACGGCATCGCCGAGCTCGAATGCCGGCCCGCGCCCGGCTGATGCGCCCGCTTGATTTCGGGGCGGCTTTGCGGCAAGAGCGGGGCCTGGGGCAGCGTCGCCCCGCAAGGATGACCTTTCCATGAATTACAAGGCACAAGGCGCGCCCAAACTGGGCCGCAACGCACCGCGCCATACCGAGCATAATGCGCCCGGATCGCAGAAAGACCCGTTCGGCAAGCGCGGCAAGGAACGCCCCGGCAAGGCCGAGCTTCTGGCCCGCATGAAGGCGGCGCAGGACAAGGCCGCCGGCAAGGACTAAGGCGCGCTAGAGCGTCTTTTCCATGTAGACGCTCACGTCGTTCTCGACATAGGCGCCGAACCTGCCGCACCGGGTGAAGCCCGCACGCTCGTAAAGGCGCACGGCACCGTCCAGAATATCGGCCGTCTCGAGCCTGAGCAGCGCGAGGTCCGTCTCGCGCGCATGATCCTCGAGTGCGCGTAGGATGGCGGCGCCGACGCCGCGCCCCCGCGCATCGGGGGCGGTGAACATCGACTTGACCTCGCCATAGCCCTCCATCCGCACCAACGCACCCGTGCCGAGTGTCGTGCCGCCCTCGCGCGCGGCGATGAAATGCACCTCGGGCGCGCGCAGCGCTTCGAAGCCGAGGAAATAGTTCTCCTCCGGCTCGAACAGCTCCTGCATCATCGCATGGCTCTGCTCAAGCAGGGCATGCGGTCCGGGGGCGAGAGGATTGGCGGGCTCGACGATCAACATGCGCCGATCAGGAGCCGAGCGCGGCGCGGCTGTCAAGCGCGCGATGCCGACGCCCGTGTCAATATCTTGTGGATAACCCCGCTAAATCGGCCATATGCGGGGCAAATGCGTTGACAGAGGCCCGCGCGGCCCCGCACATTACCCGCCAGACCCGCACCTCGTCGCCCGGAGACCCCACGCCCCTTGCGCTTTTCCAAGCTCAGACTGAACGGCTTCAAGAGCTTCGTCGATCCGACCGATCTCATCATCGGCAGCGGGCGCACCGGCGTGGTCGGCCCCAATGGCTGCGGCAAGTCGAACCTTCTGGAGGCGCTGCGCTGGGTCATGGGCGAGAACCGCCCGACCGCGATGCGCGGCGGCGGCATGGAGGACGTGATCTTCGCCGGCGCCGCATCGCGCGGCGCGCGCAACTTCGCCGAGGTCACGATCCATATCGACAATGCCGACCGGCTCGCCCCTGCGGGTTTCAACGATAGCGATCACATCGAGATCGTGCGCCGCATCACCCGTGACGTGGGCAGCGCCTATCAGGTCAACGGCAAGGACGTGCGCGCGCGCGACGTTCAGATGCTCTTCGCCGATGCCTCGACCGGCTCGCACTCTCCCGCGCTCGTGCGCCAAGGGCAGATTTCCGAGCTGATCAACGCCAAGCCCAAGTCGCGCCGCCGCATTCTCGAGGAGGCGGCGGGCATCTCCGGTCTCTACCAGCGGCGGCACGAGGCGGAATTGAAGCTGAAGGGCGCCGAGACAAATCTCGCGCGCGTCGATGACACGGTCGAGCAACTGGCGAGCCAGCTTGCCTCGCTCGCCCGGCAGGCACGGCAGGCGGCGCGCTACCGCGCCATCGGGGACGAGCTGCGCACCGCGGAGGGGCTTTTGCTCTATCGCCGCTGGCGCGAGGCCGACGAGGCGCTGGCCGCCGCGCGGGGCGAGCTTCGCGAGCGCACCGCCGCCACCGCCCGTGCCGAGACCGCCGCCCGCGAGGCCGCCAAGGCCCGCGCCGCCGCAGAAGACATCCTTCCGAAACTGCGCGAGGAAGAGGCGATCGCCGCCGCCGTCCTGCAACGGCTGAACCTCCAGCACGGCAGCCTCGCCGATCAGGAGGACGCCGCGCGCACGCGGATCGAAACGCTGGAGGGGCGCATCGCGCAGCTCGAGCGCGACATGGAGCGCGAGGCGGGGCTCAACGCCGATGCCGAGGAGACGATCAAGCGCCTCGAATGGGAGCAGGCCGAGCTGGTCAAGGCGAGCGAGGGGCACGAGGCCCGGCTCGAGGCCGCCGCCGAAGCCGCGCGCGAGGCGAGCCAGACCTTGCAGGCCCGCGAGGCGGATCTGTCGACGCTGACCGAGGATGTCGCGCGCCTCTCCGCGCGGCACCAGTCGGCGCAGCGCCTTCTGGCGGACAGCCGCAAGACGCTCGAACGCAGCGAGGCCGAAGAGGCGCGCGCGCGGGCCGCTGTCGAGGGCAGCCGTGCGGCGATGGGGAAGGCCGGGGCCGAGTTCGAGGCCGCGGGCCGCGCCGAGGCCGAGGCGCTCGCCGCCGCGGAGCACGCCGAGGCCGCGCTGAGCGCCGCCGATGCCGCCCGCGCCGACACACAGACGCGCGAGGCCGCCGCCCGCGCCGAGCGCAGCGAGGCCGAAGGCGAGCTGAGCGCGATCAGCGCCGAAGTTTCGGCCCTCGCTCGCCTGCTGGAACGCGACACGGCCGAGGGCGGGCAGATCCTCGATCGCCTGCAGGTGCAGCTCGGCTACGAGAAGGCGCTGGGCGCGGCGCTCGCCGACGATCTGCGCGCGCCGCAGGTGGGCCCCGACGGGCCCTCCGGCTGGGCCGAGCTTCCGCCCTACGAGGTGCCGCAATCGCTGCCCGAAGGGGTGGCGCCGCTCACGCAGAACGTGTCGGTGCCCGATGTGCTGGCGCGCCGCATGGGCCAGATCGGGATCGTCGATGCGGATGACGGCCTGCGCCTCCAGCCGCTTCTCAAGCCCGGCCAGCGGCTCGTCAGCCTCGAAGGCGATCTCTGGCGCTGGGACGGCTATCGCGCCTGGGCCGAGGATGCGCCTTCGGCGGCGGCGCTCCGGCTCGAGCAGCTCAACCGCCTCGAATCGCTCAAGCAACAGCTCGCCCATGCGACCGCCCGCGCCGATGGCGCGCGCGATGCGCATGAGGCGCTGGGCCGCCAGTTGGCCGAGCGCACCGAGGCCGACAAGGCCGCCCGCGCCGCGCGCCGCGCCGCCGATGCCGCGGTGAACGACGCCTCCCGCGCGCTCAGCCGCGCCGAGGCGGACCGCAATCTGGCGGCGTCGAAGCTCGAATCGCTCGGCCTCGCCGTGACCCGTCATGCCGAGGAGGCGATGGCCGCCCGCGCGAGCCTTGCGGAGGCCGAGAAGGGCCTGTCGGAGCTGGGCGATCTCGAGGCCGAGCGCGCCCGCGCCGAGGATATCAAGATGACGGTCGAGGCCGCGCGCATCACGATGATGACGCGCCGGTCCTCGCATGACGAGCTACGCCGCGAGGGCGACGCGCGGGTGCGGCGCCGGCAGGAAGTCACCAAGGAAATCAGCGGCTGGCGCCACCGGCTCGAGACGGCGGAGAAGCGCGGCGCGGAACTTCGCGAGCGCAAGGAAAGCTCCGAGGCTGATCTGGCCGAGGCGCGTCCCATACCAGGCGCGCTCGAGGCCGAGCGCGCGGCTCTGGCGGGCAAGATCACCGAGGCCGAGGCGCGCGTCGCCGCCGCGCGCGATGCGCTGAGCGGCGGCGAAGGCGCCCTGCGGCAGGCGACCGAGGCCGAGCGCGCCGCCGAGCGGGCCGCAGGCGAAGCGCGCGAGGCCCGCGCGCGCAGCGAGGCGCGCACCGATGCCGCCTCAGAGGCCCGCCGCGCGGCGCATCAGCGGATCGAGGATGAGCTCGAGACATCGCCCGAAGCGCTTCTCGAAGGTCTCCAGATGGATGTCGGCACCATGCCCGCCTCCGAGGAGATCGAGGCCGAGGTGAACCGGCTCAAGCGCCAGCGTGACGCGCTCGGTGCGGTGAACCTGCGCGCCGAGGAGGATGCCAAGGAGATCGAGGAAGAGCACGGTACGCTCGTCGCCGAGAAGACCGATCTCGAGGAGGCCATCAAGGCGCTGCGCAGCGGCATCGCCAGCCTCAACCGCGAGGGGCGCGAGCGCCTGCTGACCGCCTTCGAGCAGGTGAATTCGAATTTCGCCATGCTGTTCAAGCATCTCTTCGGTGGCGGCGAGGCCAATCTCGTGCTGGTCGAGAGCGACGATCCGCTCGAGGCGGGGCTCGAGATCATGTGCCAGCCGCCGGGCAAGAAACTGAGCGTTCTCAGCCTTCTGTCGGGCGGCGAGCAGACGCTGACCGCGCTCGCCCTCATCTTCGGCGTCTTTCTCGCAAACCCTGCGCCGATCTGCGTGCTCGACGAGGTGGACGCTCCGCTCGATGATGCCAACGTGGCACGCTTCTGCGATTTGCTGGACGAGATGTGCCGCCGGACCGAGACGCGGTTTCTCATCATCACGCATAACGCCGTGACGATGAGCCGGATGGACCGGCTCTTCGGTGTCACCATGGCCGAGCAGGGCGTCTCGCAGCTCGTGTCGGTCGATCTCAAGAAGGCCGAGGCGATGGTCGCCTGAGGGGCGTCCGTCAGAGCAGGATCGCCAGCACCGACGCCGCGGCAAGCACCGCGCCCCATGCCCGCCAGAGCACTCTCACCGCCGCGTCGATCTGAACGGGCCCGGGCATGCGCATGCCGTCCGGATGAACGAAGGGATAGTCCTGCATCCGGCCATTATAGGCGCGCGGTCCCGCGAGGGCGGTGTCGATGCTGCGCGCCATGGCCGCCTCGGGCCAGCCGCCATTGGGCGAGCGGTGGCGGATCGCATCGGCGCGGATGTCGCGCCAGGGCGCGCGCGGGCGGTCGAGCATCCAGATAAGCGCGGCGCTTGCGCGGGCGGGGATGAGGTTCAGCGCGTCGTCGAGCCGCGCGGAGGCCCAGCCGAAAGCCTCGTGACGCGGGGTGCGGTGGCCGATCATGCTGTCGGCGGTGTTGACCGCCTTGTAGATCGCGAGGCCCGGCAGCCCGCCGACCGCCAGCCAGAAGAGGGGCGCGATCACACCGTCGCTGAAATTCTCCGACGCCGATTCGATCGCCGCGCGCGTCACGTCGGCTTGCGTCATGCTCTCGGTATCGCGCCCGACGATCATGGCGACGGCGGCGCGTCCCGCCTCGGTCGATCGCCGGAGCGCGGTGGCGACCGCCGCGACATGATCGACGAGCGAGCGCTGCGCGATGAGGATCGCCGCCGCGAGGATGGTGGCGATGCTGCCGAGCTGCGAGATCAGCCAGCCGGCGAGGCCCGCGCCCGCGCAAAGAAGAAGGAGGGCGAGCACGCCCTTGATGCGCCGCGACCCGCCGTTGTTCAGCCGCGCCTCGAGCGCGTCGATGGCGCGGCCCATCAGCACGGCGGGGTGCGGCAGGCGCGACCAGAGCCAGCGCGGCTCGCCCAGTGCGGCGTCGAGCAGCATGGCGAGCGCGAGGATGGCGGCGATGTTCATCGAGATGTCCTTGCACGGCGGCGGGCGGTGCTGCCCGCGCTTCTTGAACGCCATCGGCGGGGTCCGCGCAAGAGGCGGCTTGCCCGCGCGGTCTGGCAAATCGGTGACTGCGAGGAAATTTCGTAAATTCTTAACTTGATTGAAAGGCTTGGCGGCGCATTCTGATGGAAAGGGCAGGCACGAAGGAGGCCGGATCATGGACATGCATTTGCCGCGCGACGTGCAGGACGGGCTCGATGCCGCGCGCCGGGCCGCGCATCTGAGGAGCAGCCGGCTCCGCGTCGAGGCGGATGGCGTCTCGCTGCGCGTGTTGCGCGCCTGGCCGGGCGGTTTTGCCGTGGACGCGGCGGAGGGCGCGCATCTGCGCGGTCTCGTGGATATCTTCGACGGGCCGCGCCATCTCTCGCGCGGGCTGATCGTGGCCGCCGCCGAGGAGGGCGGCGAGCGGGTTTTCGACTACAAGCGCATGACGGAGGCGACGGGCAGCCAGCCCGCCGATTTCGTGCGTGCCGCCGATGCGCCCGCGGGCCTGCTCGAGGCGCCGCGGGGCGAATGATCCTGCGGCGCGGGCGTTATTGAAGGTCCGCGAAGGCGTCCTGAAGACGGCTCACCGCCTCGGCGACGCGGGCGCGCGGCGTGGCGAGGTTGAAGCGCAAATGGTCCGCGCCGCCCGCGCCGAAGGTGGGGCCGTGATTGGCCGCGATGCGCGCGCTTTCCTGCACGCGCGAGACGACCTCCGCCGCCGGCATGCCTGTGCCCGAGAAATCGACCCAGGCGAGATACGTGGCCTCGAGCGGCATGGACCGCACGCCCGGAATGGTGTTCACCCCCTCGTCGAAGAGGCGCGCATTGCCGTGCAGATAGTCGCAAAGCGCATCGACCCATGCCGCGCCCTCGGGCGAATAGGCGGCCTCGGTCATGAACAGGCCGAAGGAATTGGCCGATATTCCCATCGCCGCCATGCGCGCGGCGAAGCGCGCGCGCAGACCCGGGTCCGCGATGATGACGTTCCCGGCATGCGCGCCCGCGATGTTGAAGGTCTTGGTCGTCGCCGTCATCATCACCAGCCTCTCCGCCGCACCTTCGATCAGCGACATCGGCACATGGCGATGGCCCGGCATCACCAGATCGTGGTGGATCTCGTCCGAGACGAGGATGAGGTCATGCCGCCGCGCGAACGCCGCGACCCCCTCGAGCTCCTCGCGGGTCCAGACGCGCCCGCCGGGATTGTGCGGCGAGCAGAGGATCACCATCCGCTCGCGCCCGGTGAGCTGCGCGTCGTAGGCGTCGAAATCCATGACGTATTTTGCGCCGTCATGGCGCAGCTCGCATTCCGTCACCTCGCGGCCCGCGGCTTTGATGACGCGGGCGAAGGCGTGATAGACCGGCGTGAAGAGGACCACGCCGTCGCCAGGCGCGGTGAAGGCATCGACGCACATGGCCGTGCCGTTGACGAGGCCATGCGTGGTGAAGATGGCGTCCTTGTCGAGCGCCCAGCCGTGCCGCTCCTTCATCCACCACTGGATCGCCGCGCGATAGGTGGCGTCGTCGCCGTAATAGCCGTAGATCCCGTGATCGTGCATCGCCGCCACGGCGTCCGACACGCATTTCGGCGGGCGGAAATCCATGTCGGCCACCCACATCGAGATCCCGTCCTTGGGGCTGACCCCATAGATCGGCTCCATCATGTCCCATTTGCTGGAATGCGTGCCGACACGGTCGATGATCTCGTCGAAATTCATGCAGTCTCTCCTTCTGGTCACCCCGCGATGGGCTGCGCGGCAGGCTAACCGAGGCGGCGGCGGGCGCAAGGGGCGTTGCGCATGCGGCGGGCTTGCCCTACATGGCCTGCATGAAAATGCCGATCCTGATCCACCCCGATCCCCGCCTCAAGAAGGTCTGCGCGCCCGTCGATGACGTGACGGACGAGATGCGCAAGCTGGCCGAGGACATGCTCGAGACGATGTATCACGCGCCGGGCATCGGCCTCGCGGCGCCGCAGGTGGGTATTCTGAGCCGCCTCATCGTGATGGATTGCGTGAAGGAAGAGGGTGCGGAGCAGGAGCCTCTGGTGATGTTCAACCCCGAGATCGTGGCGCGCTCGGACGAGCAGAACGTCTATGAGGAAGGCTGCCTTTCGATCCCCGATCAATTCGCCGAAGTGACGCGCCCCGCCGAGGTGGAGGTGCGCTGGATCGACATGGACGGGCGCGAGCGGCGCGCGGGCATGGACGGCCTCTGGGCCACCTGCGTGCAGCACGAGATCGACCATCTCAACGGCAAGCTCTTCATCGACCATATCGGCCCGATGAAACGCCAGCTCATCACGCGCCGCATGCAGAAGCTCAAGCGCGAGCAGGCGCGGGGCTGACATGCCGGCGCGCCGCTGCATTCCTTGGCCGGACAAGCGCCTGCGCACGCCCGCCGACCCGGTCGAGGCGATCACGGACGAGATCCGCGCGCATTGGAACGACATGATCGACACGATGGAGGCGATGCCGGGGGTCGGCCTCGCCGCGCCTCAGATCGGCGTGATGCTGCGCCTCGCGGTCGTCGACGCGAGCGAGACGCGCGGGCAGGCGATCCGCATGGCCAATCCCGAAATCCTTTATGCCAGCGTCCAGATGCGCCCGCACGAGGAGGCGAGCCCGAACCTGCCGGGCCTGTCGGCGCTGGTCGCGCGGCCCCGCGCGGTGACGGTGCGCTTCCTGAACGCAGCGGGCGAGGTGGAAGAGCGCGATTTCGTGCACCTCTGGGCCACCTCGGTGCAGCACCAGATCGATCATCTGAACGGGCGCATGTATTACGACCGCCTGACCAAGCTGCGCCGCGACATGTTCCTGCGCCGCGCGCGCAAGGTGATGGGGTAGGTTATGCGCATCGTCTTCATGGGAACGCCCGATTTCTCGGTTCCGGTGCTCGAGGCGCTGGTCGATGCTGGTCACGAGATCGCGGCGGTCTATTGCCAGCCGCCGCGCCCCGCCGGCCGGGGCAAGAAGGACCGCCCGACGCCGGTTCACGCGCGGGCCGAGGAGCTGGGCCTAGAGGTGCGCCATCCGGTGTCGCTGAAAGGCGCGGAGGAGCAGGCGGACTTCGCCGCGCTCGGCGCGGACGTGGCTGTCGTCGTGGCCTATGGTCTCATCCTGCCGCAGGCGGTGCTGGACGCACCGACGCGCGGCTGCCTCAACATCCACGCCTCGCTCTTGCCGCATTGGCGCGGGGCCGCGCCCATCCACCGCGCGATCATGGCGGGCGATGCAGAGACGGGCATCTGCATCATGCGGATGGAGGCGGGGCTCGACACCGGCCCGGTTCTCCTGCGGCAGGCCACGCCCATCGGCGCCGCAGAGACCACGGGCGCGCTGCATGACCGGCTGAGCGCGATGGGCGCCGCGCTCATCGTCGAAGCGCTTGGCACGCTCGATACGCTTGTTCCCGAGCCTCAGCCGGATGAGGGCGTGAGCTATGCCGCCAAGATCGACAAGGCCGAGGCGCGCATCGATTGGAGCGAGGATGCGGCCCGGATCGACCGGCAGATCCGGGGCCTTTCGCCTTTTCCGGGCGCCTGGTGCGAGATGGATGGCCAGCGGATCAAGCTCCTCGCATCGCGCCTCGGGGAGGGCGCGGGCGCGCTGGGCGAGGTGCTGGCGGCCGGGCCGGGCGGGCTGACCGTGGCCTGCGGCCAGGGCGCGGTGCGGCTTTTGCGCTTGCAGCGGGCCGGGCGCGGGGCGCAGGATGCGGGCGAGTTCTTGCGCGGCATGGCCGTGCCGGTGGGCACGGTTCTGTAGGGCAGGCAAATGTTTCCAACCATCATGGGCACGGTCGTGATCGCGGGGATCGTCGGGTATCTGTCGGAGAAATCCGGCTTCACCCGCAACGGCATCCTGCAATCCATCATCATCTGCATCGGCGGCGCGTTTCTCGCCTATTTCCTGCGGCTGATGTTCGGGATCGGTTTCGGCTCGCCCGGGCTGAACGCCATCGCGTCGTCCATCGGCGCGCTCGTCATCGTGCCGACCCATTGGCGCGGACGCCGCTAGATCCGCAGGCGCGGGATTTGAGTATTTCTGCCAAGATGAAGAGGGGGCCGCGCTAGTGCCGGGGCGGGCGCGCCTTATAGACGGGCAGCGACCAGCCGAAGGCGAGCGAGCCTGCGCGCAGCGCCCATGTGACCGCGCCGCAGCCACCCAGCACGATGAGCGGATCGGGAGTGACGCCGCGCAGAAGCACGGCGGCGAGCGCGCCCGCGAAGGCGGCGCTGACGTAGAGCTCGCCCTGTTTGAGAACCAGCGGCACCTCGCCGATCACCACGTCGCGCATGAGGCCGCCCATGCAGCCCGTGACCATGCCCATCAGCACGATGATCGGCGCGGGCTGCGAGAGGCTCATCGCCACCGAGACGCCCGCCGGAACCGCGACCGCGAGTGCGAAGGCATCGAGCCACAAGAGCCAGCGATAGCGGCTCTCGACCAGATGCGCGGTGAAGAAGATGAGCGCGGCGGCGCTGGCGGCGATGAGGATGTAAGTCGGATCGCCCATCCAGAAGATCGGATTTCGGTCGAGCATGACGTCGCGCAGCGTGCCGCCGCCCACGGCGGTGAGGCAGGCAATGAAGGCGAAGCCCACGATATCGAGCTGCGCGCGGCTGGCCACCAGCGCGCCGGTGAGCGCGAATATCAGGACCGACGCGTAGTCCAGAAGGACGGGCGCGCTCATGCGCCGGATTTCTTGAACGGGGCCATCCCTTCGCGGGCCAGCTCGTCGGCGCGCTCGTTCTCGGGGTGGCCGGCATGGCCCTTGACCCATTGCCAGGTCACGTCATGGCGCGCCTGCGCCGCATCGAGGCGCTGCCAGAGCTCGACATTCTTGACGGGCTTTTTCGCGGAGGTCTTCCAGCCGTTGCGCTTCCAGCCGTGGATCCAGCCCGTGACGCCGTTCTTGACGTACTGGCTGTCGGTCACGATGGTCAGCCGCGACGGTTTCGCCAGCGTCTCCAATGCGTTGATGGCCGCCAGAAGCTCCATCCGGTTGTTCGTCGTATTGGCCTCCCCGCCCTTGAGGCAGCGCTCCTTGACCACAGTCTCGCCGTCCATCGCGCGCAGGAGCGCGCCCCAGCCGCCCGGGCCGGGATTGCCCGAACAGGCCCCGTCGGTATAGGCGAAAAGCTCAGCCATGGGAGTGGATCACCACCCAGTCGGCGGGGGTGCCGTCGAGGCCGATATCGCGGCCCGTCCAGCTTTGCGCGGGGCGGAAACCAGCCTCGGCGAGCAGGGCGCGCAGCTCGGCCTCGGTGACATAGGTGTAGAGCCGCCCGAGAGCGTCGCGCGTCTCGCCGGTGCCGGTCTTCATGCCGACATGCAAAAGGCCGCCAGCTTTGAGCGCGGCCTTCAGCGCCGCGAGGTGGCGCGGCAGATCGGCGCGGGGCGCGTGCACGAGGCTGAAATTGGCCCAGATCCCGTCATAGATGTCGACGCCGCCGATCTCGTCGAAATCGGCCTGCCATGCGGTGACGCCCGGATGCGCGGCAGCCATGTCGACCATCTCGGGCACGGCATCCACCGCGTCGACGATCATGGCGCGGTCGGCCATCTGCCCTGCCGCGCGGCCCGGCCCGCAGCCCAGATCGAGCACGCGCGCGCTCTCGGGCATCGCGGCGATGAACGCGGCCAGATGCCTGTCGCCCGAAAGATCGGCGGTCATCTCGGCGTAATCCCGCGCCTTGGCGGCATAGACGACGAGGGTTTCGGCATCCGCGCTCATGCGAAGACACCCACGGCGAGGCAGGCCAGCACGATCGCGGTCAGAAGGACGCGCAGTTGCATCCACCATGCGGGCGCCGCGCCATAGCGCCAGAAGAGCCCATCGAGCGCGAGTAGGCCCGCGAAGCCCGCCATGAGCGAGATCCCCGCACTGACCGGCCCGCCCCCGGTGGTGAAGAAGGCCCAGAGCGCAGGAATGACCGAAAGCGCATAGCCCGTGCTTGCCTGCGCGCCCTCGAGCCGCGTCGAGAAGCCCCAGAGCACGCCCGACATGAAGGAAAGAATGATCGCGCCGTAGAAAAGCATCACATAGGGCCCGGCGAAGCGCGGCCCGATGGCGCGGATGGTCCACTCGGCCAAGGCGGGGTTCAGCACGGTCAGCGCGCCCCAGACGAAGGGCAGCAGACCCGCGAGGCCGAGCATCAGGGGCGCGCGGGGAATGCCCGTCATGCGCTGGCCCTCAGAACGCGCGGCACCTTGAATTCGACATTCTCGGTCGCCGTCTCGACCTGTTCGATGGTCACGTCAAAGCGCGCCTGAAGCGCTTCGATCACCTCGTTCACCAGCACTTCGGGCGCCGAGGCGCCGGCGGTGACGCCGATCGTGCTGATGCCTTCGAGGCTCCGCCAGTCGATATCGGCGGCGCGCTGGACGAGCTGCGCATAGCCGCAGCCCGCGCGCGCGCCCACCTCGACGAGGCGGCGCGAATTGCTGGAATTGGGCGCGCCCACCACCAGCATCGCCTCGCACCGGGCCGCCATCGCCTTGACCGCCGCCTGCCGGTTGGTGGTGGCATAGCAGATGTCTTCCTTGTGCGGGCCGCGAATGGACGGGAATCGCGCGGTCAGCGCCCCGACGATGCCGATCGTGTCGTCGACGCTGAGCGTCGTCTGCGTCACATAGGCCAGCGCGGTTTCGTCGCGCACCTCAAGCTGGGCCACGTCGGCCTCGGTCTCGACCAGAAGCACGGCGCCCTCGGGAAGCTGGCCCATCGTTCCGATGGTTTCAGGGTGGCCCTCATGGCCGATCATGATGATCTGAAGCCCCGCCTCGTGATGGCGCTCGGCCTCGATATGGACCTTCGACACCAACGGGCAGGTGGCATCGACATAGATCATCTGCCGCTTGTCCGCTTCGGCGGGCACGGATTTGGGCACGCCATGGGCCGAGAAGATCACCGGGCGGTCATCGGGGCATTCGTCCAGTTCCTCGACGAAAACCGCGCCCTTGGCGCGCAGATCGTCCACCACGTATTTGTTGTGCACGATCTCGTGGCGCACGTAGACGGGCGCGCCCCATTTCGCGAGCGCCATCTCGACGATCTTGATCGCGCGGTCGACGCCCGCGCAAAAACCGCGCGGCGCGGCGAGAAAGAGGGTGAGGGGCGGTTTGGTCATGGCGGGGCTCCTTGGGCGGAGAGGTAAGCCACGCGGCGCCATGCGTCCAGAGGCGATGGCCGTATTGATGGGATGGCGCGCCCCCCTTGTCAGGGCGCGCCTTAACGTCAGTCCTGCGTCTCGTAGGCGTCGCTGCGCTCGTTCTGATGCTCGCGCGGGGGGCGCCCGATCACGTCGCGGAGCTCTTCGAGTTCGATGAAATTGTCAGCCTGCCGACGCAGATCGTCCGAGATCATGGGCGGCTGGCTCCGTATCGTGGAGACGACCGAGACGCGCACGCCCTGGCGCTGGAGCGACTCGACGAGGGGCCGGAAATCACCGTCGCCCGAAAAGAGCACGATATGATCGACGCGCGGCGCGAGTTCCATCGCATCCACCGTGAGTTCGATATCCATGTTGCCCTTCACCTTACGGCGGCCCTGGCTGTCGGTGTATTCCTTGGCCGGTTTGGTGACCATGGTGAAGCCGTTGTAGTTCAGCCAGTCGACGAGGGGGCGAATGGGCGAATACTCGTCGTTCTCCAGCAGGGCGGTGTAGTAGAAAGCCCTCAGAAGCTTGCCCCGGCGCATGAACTCGGTGCGCAGGAGCTTGTAGTCGATATCGAACCCCAGCGCCTTTCCGGCGGCGTAGAGGTTGGATCCGTCGATGAACAGGGCGAGACGCTCATCTTTATAGAACATTGCTTGATCCTTTCGGTGCCGCGCACCCTCGGTTAGAAGACACGGACAGTGAAGGTTGAATTTTATATGCCGCTGGGCTGCTCCGCCAGATCGTTGCGGGCCGGGCACAGCCGGACGCGTTCTGAGCGAACAACGCGCAATAAGCGGGGAAAGGTCCATGATCCATACTGACGTGACGGAACCGCAGGACTTTCTCGTCGCGCTCGGCGGGAACATGCCGTCCGAGGCCGGAGCGCCGGGCGACACGCTGCAGGCGGCGCTTGCCGCGCTGGCGGAGGCGGGGGCGGATATCCGCGCCGTGAGCGCCTTCTATGCGACGCCCTGCTTTCCGGCCGGGGCGGGGCCCGATTACGTCAACGCCGCCGCGCGGATCGGCGCGGCGATGACGCCGGAGGCTTTCCTCGCGCTTCTCCACCGGATCGAGGCGCGCTTTGGGCGCGAGCGGGTGCGGCGCTGGGGGCAGCGCACGCTCGATCTCGATCTCGTCGCCTGCGGGGATGCGGTGCTGCCCGACGCGGATACCTTCGCCGCGTGGCGCGACCTCGATCCCGCGGCGCAGATGGAGCGCGCGCCAGAGACGCTCGTTCTGCCCCATCCGCGCCTTCAGGACCGCGCCTTCGTGCTGGTGCCGCTGAACGACGTCGCACCCGAGTGGCGCCATCCGGTGCTGGGGCGCACGGTCTCGGAGATGCTGGACGCGCTGCCGGCGAAAAGCCGCGCCGAGGTGCTCCGCCTGCCATAACCCGCTTGCACCTCGCCGCGCTGCCGCGTAGAGAGCAGGTTTACACCCCGATCCTACTCATTCCGGAGGTCTCATGGCCCGCGTTACGACCGAAGATTGCGTCGACAAGGTTCCCAACCGTTTCGACCTGGTGCTGCTCGCCGCGCACCGCGCCCGCGAAATCTCGTCCGGGGCGCCGCTGACCGTCGACCGCGACAACGACAAGAACCCGGTCGTCGCCCTGCGCGAGATCGCCGACGAGACGCAGAGCGCCGCCGATCTGCGCGAGCGGATGATCGAATCGAACCAGACCGAGATCGAGGTCGACGAGCCCGAAGAGGACCAGATGGCCCTTCTTATGGGCGGCGAAGCCGACAAGCCCGCCGAGGACGACATGTCCGAAGAGCGGCTGCTGCGCGAACTGATGCGGGCACAAGGGCAGGGCTGAGACCCCGCGCGTCCGCGCACCGGCCTTGCCGGGCGGGCGCGCAACTCCCCTTAACGAGTGTGGCCGCCCTCGCGCGGCGGGTGAACTTGATGATTACCGCCGATGACCTGATCGCGCTGGTCCGCACCTACAATCCACGCTGCGACGAGGGTCTTCTGCGGCGCGCCTACGATTACGGGCGCCGCATGCATGAGGGGCAGACCCGCCATTCGGGCGAGCCCTATTTCACCCATCCCATCGCCGTCGCCGCCATCCTCGCCCAGCAGCGTCTGGGCGATGCGACGCTCGTGACCGCGCTTCTGCATGACACGATCGAGGACACGCGCGCCTCCTATGCCGCCGTGAGCGAGATGTTCGGCGGCGAAATCGCCGATCTCGTGGATGGCGTGACCAAGCTGACCAATCTCCAGCTCAGCTCGTCCGAGACCAAGCAGGCCGAGAATTTCCGCAAGCTTCTCATCGCCATGTCGAAGGATCTGCGCGTCATCCTCGTCAAGCTGGCGGACCGTCTGCACAACATGCGCACCATCAAGGCGATGCGGCCCGAAAAGCAGGTGCAGAAGGCGCGCGAGACGATGGATATCTACGCGCCCCTCGCCGGGCGCATGGGCATGCAATGGATGCGCGAGGAGCTGGAGGATATGGCCTTCCGCGTCATCAATCCCGAGGCGCGCGCGTCGATCATGCGCCGCTTCATCACGCTCCAGCGCGAATCGGGCGACGTCATCACGCGCATCACCGGCGATATCCGCAAGGAACTGGCGAAGGTCGGCATCGAGGCCGAGGTGCTCGGCCGCGCCAAGAAGCCCTATTCGATCTGGCGCAAGATGCAGGAGAAGGATCTCGCCTTCTCGCGCCTGTCGGATATCTACGGGTTCCGCATCATCTGCGCCTCCGAGAGCGATTGCTATGCGATCCTCGGCGCGATCCACCAGCGCTGGCGCGCGGTTCCGGGCCGGTTCAAGGACTATATCAGCCAGCCCAAGTCGAACGGCTACCGCTCGATCCATACGACGGTCTCGGGCCGGGACGGCAAGCGCGTCGAGGTGCAGATCCGCACGCGGCAGATGCATGACGTGGCCGAGTCGGGCGTGGCCGCGCATTGGTCCTACCGCGACGGCGTGCGCAGCGAGAACCCCTTCGCCGTCGATCCGGCCAAATGGATCAGCACTCTGACCGATCAGCTCGACTCGGGCGACGATCACGAGGATTTTCTCGAGGCGGTCAAGCTCGAGATGTATTCCGATCAGGTGTTCTGCTTCACGCCGAAGGGCGATGTCATCAAGCTGCCGCGCGGTGCGACGCCGATCGATTTCGCCTATGCGATCCACACGCGGATCGGCCACGCGGTCGTCGGTGCCAAGATCGACGGGATGCGCGTGCCGCTCTGGACGCGGATCAAGAACGGGCAGTCCGTCGAGGTCATCATCGCGGACGGGCAGATGCCGCAATCGAGCTGGCTCGACATCGCGACGACCGGCAAGGCCAAGGCCGCGATCCGCCGCGCCCTGCGCGAGCAGGACCGGGGCCGCTACATCAAGCTCGGCCGCGAGCTTGCGCGCGCGGCGTTCGAACATGTGGGCAAGCGCGCGACCGACAAGGCGCTGACCACGGCGGCCCGCAACCTGCGCCTTCAGGACACCGGCGCGCTTCTGGCCCGGCTCGGCAGCGCCGAGCTGACTGCGCGCGAGGTGGTGAGCGCCGTCTATCCCGACCTCGCCCCGCAGGGCGGCGAGGAGGTGGGCCGCGACCGCGCGGTGATCGGCCTCGATCCGGGCCAGCGCTTCGAGCGGGCGAAATGCTGCGAGCCCCTGCCGGGCGAGCGCATCGTCGGGATCACGTTTCGCGGGCAGGGC
The DNA here is from genome assembly GCF_043661195.1 of Roseovarius aquimarinus. Lineage (NCBI taxonomy): Bacteria > Pseudomonadati > Pseudomonadota > Alphaproteobacteria > Rhodobacterales > Roseobacteraceae > Roseovarius > Roseovarius aquimarinus. The sequence goes on along the minus strand of NZ_JBIHMM010000002.1, from coordinate 109,362 downwards.
GTCACCGTCCACTCCATCGATTGCGACAATCTCCAGAATTACGAGGACCAGCCCGACCGCTGGATCGACCTCGCCTGGCACTCGGGCACGCATGCGGCGGTCTACACGGTTTCGCTCGATATCACGATGAGCAACGATGCCGGCGTGCTGGGCCGAATTTGCACCTTGATCGGGGAGTGCAACGCCAATATCTCCGACCTGACATTCGTGGACCGCAAGCCGGATTTCTACCGCATCCTGGCCGAGGTCGAGCTTCGCGACGCCGAACAACTGCACAGCGTCATCAGTGTTCTGGACGCCGACAGCGATATCGCCCGGATCGAGCGTCACCGAGATATCGCCCGTGCCTCCGGCAAGGGCGCAACCTGAAACCGAAAGAGGGCTCCCCTTGGTCTTCAAGCGACGAGACAGAAGATCCGTCTGGAGAGCCACGGCAGGATTCTTCTGGCCCGAGGGCGGCTGGACGCGCGCGGCGAAATACGTCCAGCACCGCGTCACGCGCCTGCCCGATCCGCCGCACCGCATCGCGCGCGGCATCTTCGCGGGCGTGCTGGTGACGTTCTCGCCCTTCTTCGGGCTGCATTTCGTGTTGGCCGCCCTCATCGCCAAGATCCTGCGCGGCAACATCATCGCGTCGCTTCTGGCGACCTTCGTGGGCAATCCGCTGACCTTTCTCGCCATCGCGGCAAGCTCGCTCCAGACCGGGCATTTCCTCCTGGGCACCGGGCGCAACGTGCTCGAGGAATCGGATCTCAGCCTCGCCGAGAAGTTTTCGGGCGCGGCGGGCGATCTCAAGCACAATTTCCTGGCGATCTTCACACATGAGAAGGCGCATTGGGATCAGCTCGCGCTCTTCTATCACGACGTGTTCCAGCCCTACATGATCGGCGGGATCATCATGGGTCTGATCGCTGGCCTCGTGGCCTATTACTTCTCGCTGCCGATCATCATGGTCTATCAAAAGCGCCGCCAGGCCAAGCTGAAGGCCAAGTGGATCGCGCTCAAGCAGAAGGCGGCGGTGGAAGATGCGAAAGCGTCACACCGCGAGACGCCGCCGCGCTAGGTGGCTTGACGGCGCGCGCCCGCGCGCTTTCTGTAGGGCGGTGCGGGCCCGCTCCAACCCGCCCGTAAGCTGCCGTTCTCGGGGGAAGTCATGCCGGATACGTCAAAGCTGCGCCTCGGCGTCAATATCGACCACGTCGCGACCCTGCGCAATGCGCGCGGCGGGGCCGTCCCCGATCCGGTGCGCGCGGCGAAGCTCGCCGAGCAGGCGGGCGCAGACGGCATCACCGCGCATCTGCGCGAGGATCGCCGCCATATCCGCGACGCCGATATCGAGGCGCTGATGGACGCGCTGAGCGTGCCGCTCAATTTCGAAATGGCGGCCACGGAAGAGATGCAGGCCATCGCCCTGCGCCACAAACCCCATGCCGTCTGCCTCGTGCCCGAAAAGCGCGAGGAGCGCACGACCGAAGGCGGCCTGAACGTCGCCCGCGACGAAAACCACCTTGCCCATTTCATCGCCCCCTTGCGGGACGCGGGCTGCCGCGTGTCGATCTTCATCGCCGCCGATCGTGCACAGATCGAGGCGGCGGCGCGCACCGGCGCGGACATCATCGAGCTGCATACCGGCGCCTATTGCGACGCGCATGCCGAAGGGGATCTCGAGACGCGCGACCGCGAATTGGAATCCCTGCGCGAAATGGCCGCATTCGCCCACGGTCTCGGCCTCGAGGTGCATGCCGGCCACGGCCTGACCTTCGACACGGTCGGCCCCATCGCGGCCATGCCCGAAGTGAGGGAACTCAATATCGGTCATTTCCTGATCGGCGAGGCGGTCTTCATGGGCCTTGAAGGCGCCATCGGCCATATGCGCGAGCTGATGGAGGCGGCGCGATGAATTACCTGCGCTATACCGCGATCTTCCTCGGCGTGGCCGTCGCCTCGGCATTGATCGTGCTGGCGCTGAACACCTGGGCGGATGCGGGGCTAGGCGCGTCCGGGCAGCTTCTGGCGCCGGCGATGATCGCGGCGCTGCTCGAGGGACGCGCGTTCGTGCGGGACGAGGGGCGCGTGCCCAACCCTTCGGAGGCGTGGAATTTCGCGCTTCTGGCGACGGGGCTTGCGGTTCTTCTCAATGCCGCGCTCAGCTTCGGGGCCGTCTGGGTCATCCCCGAAGGCTCGGCGCAGAGCGTCGCGCCAATCGGCACGCGCGCCTTCTGGCTGATGCTCGCGGTGCATGCCATCATCTATCTGCTCTCCAACCGGTTCTTCCTCGGCCTCGGCGCGCGGAACGAGGAGGCGCGCCGCAATCGGCCGGGAGCCTCCTGAGGCGGGCGCGCGCATGATCCTCGGCATCGGCACGGATCTGGCGAATATCGAACGGATCGCCGGCACGCTCGAGCGGTTCGGCGATCGCTTTCGCAATCGCGTCTTCACCGAGACCGAACAGCGCAAGGCCGAGGCGCGCGCCGACACGCCCGGCACCTATGCCAAGCGATGGGCCGCCAAGGAGGCCTGCTCGAAGGCGCTCGGCACCGGCCTGCGCATGGGCATCGCGTGGAAGGACATGGCCGTGAGCAACCTCGTCACCGGCCAGCCCGTGATGGAGGTCACCGGCTGGGCGGCGGAGCGGCTCGCCGAGATGACGCCGCCGGGGCATTCGGCGCTGATCCATGTCACCCTCACCGACGATCACCCTTGGGCGCAGGCCTTCGTGGTGATCGAGGCGCGGCCTCTGGCCGAAGGGCAGGGCGCCTCTGCGGGTTGACTTGGCCCGCCCCCGCGCCCATGAAGCAACTCGACGCGGCGGGGCAGCGGCCCGGCTCGCACAGCCCTGATCGCATAGGCGGAGACCGCGCAATGGCCAAAGGCGCCAAGACTGGCAATCCCATCATCGAAACGATCAAGACGGTGGTCTTCGCCCTCCTGATCGCGGGCATCTTCCGCACGCTCTTCTTCCAGCCCTTCTGGATTCCCTCGGGCTCGATGAAGGACACGCTGCTGATCGGCGATTTCCTTTTCGTCAACAAGATGGCCTACGGCTATTCCTATGCCTCCTGCCCCTCCGTCGCCTTCGGTCCGATCGACATCGACGCGCGCGACATCTGCGGCTTTCTCGACGGCGACAACACGCGCCTTTGGGGCGAGGAGCCCGAGCGCGGCGACATCATCGTCTTCCGCCATCCGGTCAATCACAAGGATTTCATCAAGCGCCTGATCGGCCTGCCCGGTGACACCGTGCAGATGAAGGACGGCGTGCTCCACCTCAACGGCGAGGCCGTCGCGCTCGAGGATGCGGGCAGCTTCGATGAGGTCTATGCGCCGCAAGGCTCGATGCGCAGCCGGCCGCGCTGCGAGAATGGCGTCGTGGGCGAGGGGGGCACCTGCTCGAAATCGCGCCAGATCGAGACGCTGCCGGGCGGGCATTCGCACAATATCCTGAATATCGACGACCAACGCTCGGACGATACCGGCATCTTCACCGTGCCCGAAGGCCATTACTTCTTTCTCGGCGACAACCGCGACAACTCGACCGACAGCCGCTATCCGCAGAGTGTGGGCGGTGTCGGCTTCGTGCCTTACGAGAACCTGATCGGCCGGGCCGGGCGCGTCATCTTTTCCTCGGCAGGTTCGTCCATGCTCTATTTCTGGACGTGGCGGGGGGATCGCTTCTTCAAGAGGCTCGATTGAAACTCTCAAGCGATCTCAAGGCGTTCGCCGAGCGGCTCGGGCATGAATTCTCCCGGACGGCCCTGCTGATCGAGGCGGTCACGCACCCCTCGATGTCCTCGCCCGGACGGTCCGACAATCAGCGGCTGGAGTTTCTGGGCGACCGGGTGCTTGGTCTCGTGATGGCCGAGGCGCTTCTCGCCCATGACCCCGAGGCGAGCGAGGGCCAGCTCGCTCCGCGCTTCAACGCGCTCGTGCGCAAGGAGGCCTGCGCCGATGTCGCGCGGCAAATCGAGCTCGGCCAGGTGCTCAAGCTCGGACGCTCGGAAATGCTCTCGGGCGGGCGCCGCAAGGAGGCTCTCTTGGGCGATGCGATGGAGGCGGTGATCGCGGCGGTCTATCTCGATGCCGGGTTCGAAGCGGCGCGCGCCATGATCCTGCGGCTCTGGGCCGGTCGCATCGGCGCCGTGGCCGAGGATGCGCGCGATCCCAAGACGGCCTTGCAGGAATGGGCGCAGGCGCGTGGCATGGCCCCGCCCAAATACACGGAAACGGCCCGCAGCGGGCCGGATCACGCGCCGCAATTCACCATCGCGGCGCAGTTGCCGAACGGAGCGCAGGAAGAAGCGACCGCGGGCTCCAAACGTCAGGCCGAGCAGGCGGCGGCGCAGGCGTTGCTCGCGCGCGTCGAGGCGCAAGTCGCGAAAACGCCTCCGAAGTGATCCCCCCGGAGGCGCCCTTGCAGTGTCAGAGTGCCGCGACCATCACGGCGGGCAGGCCGAGCATTCCGGCCGTGATGAGTGCGATGGACAGTCCCAAGCCCTTGAACATGATGCTTTCCTCCCGATTGCCATGTACTTGTTGAAATAGGCATCAACGCCGCGTTCCCCATGCGACCCTCCGCCGCAGGCCCGCGCCCTCTGGGCAATCGCGGCGCGATCGGGTAGGGGTGCGCTCTGCAATCACTGGATAGGCATCCCATGAGCACACGCGCCGGATTCGTAGCCCTGATCGGCGAGCCGAACGCAGGCAAGTCCACCTTGCTGAACCGCATGGTGGGCGCCAAGGTCTCGATCGTCACCCACAAGGTGCAGACGACCCGCGCGCGCATCCGCGGCGTGGCCATAGAGGGCCAGTCCCAGATCGTCTTCGTCGACACGCCCGGCCTCTTTCAGCCGCGCCGCCGTCTCGACCGCGCGATGGTCGCGGCGGCCTGGGGCGGTGCTTCGGATGCCGATGTGGTGGTCCTTCTGATCGAGGCGCATCGCGGCATCACCGAGGGCGTCGAGCGCATTCTCGAGAACCTGCCCAATGTCACGAAGGGCCGGAAGGTCGCGCTGGCCATCAACAAGATCGACCGCGTGGAATCGCCCCGGCTTCTGGCGCTCACGAAAGAGATGAACGAGCGGTTCGCCTTCGACGAGACCTATCTCATCTCCGCCGAGAAGGGGCATGGCGTCGAGGATCTGCGCGGCTGGCTGGCGGGCGAGATGCCCGAAGGCCCCTGGCTCTATCCCGAGGACCAGATCGCGGATCTGCCGATGCGCATGATCGCCGCCGAAATGACCCGCGAGAAGCTGACGCTGCGCCTCCATCAGGAGCTGCCCTACCAGCTCACCGTCGAGACCGAGAACTGGGAGGAGCGCGAGGACGGCTCGGCCCGGATCGACCAGCTCATCTACGTCATGCGCGACGGGCACAAGGGCATCGTGCTCGGCCGCAAGGGCGAGACGATCAAGCAGGTCGGCGCCGCCTCGCGCGCCGAGATCGAGGCATTCCTCGGCCGCCGCGTGCATCTCTTCCTTCAGGTGAAGGTGCGCCCGAATTGGCTGGAAGAGGCCGAGCGCTATTCCGAGATGGGCCTTGACTTCAAGGACGGGAACTAGGGCGCGCGTCCATGCTTCATCTTGGCAAAAATACTCAGATGCGGCGGTTGCCATGACGCGCCTCACCGCCGAATTCTGGGTGCATGCCTATCTCGCGCGGCTTCGTGGCCTTGAAATTCCGGCCTTCGTGACGGCGCATGGCGACGACACCGCAGGCGCCGTTCTGGTCAAGCTGAACACGCTCGACGGGCAGGCGGCGGCCTTTCAGCGCAGTTTCGATCTCATGTCGGGCGCGCGCCAGTGGCAGACGCTCACGCAAGGCCCGGAGGCGGAGGTCGATGCGGCCATCGCGCGGCAGCGCGGCTTCGATCCCGATCTTTGGGTGATCGAGGTCGAGGATCGTGCGGGCCGGCATCTTCTGGACCAGCCCGGTCTTGCCGATTGAGGCGCTTGCCATCGCGGCCCGCCCGGTGCCTCATGGCGCGGCAAGGGGGTGAGACGGCATGGAATGGCGCGATCAGGGCATTCTTCTATCGGTGCGCCGGCATGGCGAGAGCGCCGCGATCATCGAGGTTCTGACGCCCTCGCGCGGGCGCCATGCGGGTGTCGTTCGGGGCGGGGCCTCGCGCAAGCTCGCGCCCATCCTGCAACCGGGCGCGCAACTCGATCTCGCGTGGCGCGCGCGGCTCGAGGATCATATCGGCACCTTCGCGGTCGAGCCGATGCGCAGCCGCGCGAGCCATGTGATGACCGACCGCCTCGCGCTGTCGGGGCTGAACGCGGTCACCGCGCTTCTTCTTTTCTGCCTGCCCGAGCGCGAGGCGCATCCGCCGCTCTATGCGCGGACCGAGACGCTCCTCGATCTGATGGGCGAGCGCGACGCCTGGCCGCTGGCCTATCTGCGCTGGGAACTGGCGCTGCTCGAGGAGATGGGCTTCGGCCTCGATCTGTCGGCCTGCGCGGCGCTGGGCGGGCGCGCGAATGATCTGAGCTATGTCTCGCCGCGCACGGGGCGCGCGGTGTCGCGCGCGGGCGCGGGCGAATGGGCGGACCGCCTTCTGCCGCTGCCGCCCTGCCTTCTGGGCCACGGCACCGCACCCGACCACGAGATCGCGCAGGGCTTCGATCTGACGGGGCATTTCCTGCATGCTTGGCTCGCGCCCGAGCTCGGGTCCAAGCCTCTGCCCGAGGCGCGCGCGCGCTTCGTCGAGCGCTTCAAGGCGCGCGCGGCGCTTTGACACCCGGCCCCGCGCTCCGCATAAAGGCGCGGCATTCTCAACGGAGATTTCCCGAATGACCGCCGCTCCCCTGTTTGACATCCCCCCCGCACCCGGCGTCGCCGTTGCCGGCACGGACCGGATCTTTCCGGTGCGCCGCGTCTTCTGCGTCGGGCGCAACTATGCCGCCCATGCCGCCGAGATGGGCAACGAGGTGGACCGCGCCGCGCCCTTCTACTTCACGAAATCGGCCCATGCGGTGATTCCCTCGGGCAGCGAGATCGCCTATCCCGCCGGCACGCGTGATTGCCATTACGAGATGGAATGCGTCATCGCCATCGGCGCCGAGGCGCATGAGGTGCGCGAGGCCGATGCGATGGGCGCGGTCTTTGGCTATGCCTGCGGGATCGACCTGACGCGCCGCGACCTTCAGGCGCAGGCCAAGGATGGCCGCAAGCCGTGGGATCTGGGCAAGGATTTCGAGAATTCCGCGCTGATGGGCACGATCACGCCCGCCGCCGAGTTCGGGGCGCCGGGCGATCAGGCGATCACGCTCGATCTCGATGGCAGGCGCGTGCAGGAGGCGAAGCTGTCGGACATGGTCTGGTCCGTGCCCGAGATCATCGCGCATTTGTCGCGCTACTACCGCCTTGCGCCGGGCGATCTGATCTATACCGGAACGCCCGCGGGCGTGGGCCCGGTAGTGCCGGGCAGCTCCCTCGCCGGTGCGATCGACGGGCTCGAGCCGATCACGCTGACGATCGCGGCATAGGCGGGGCCGGAGCCCGATTGCGGGCCGGGTCCGAGTATTTTCGCCAAGATGAAGCTTCGGGATGGCGCCCCCTTCACAAGGGAGCGCCGTTTCTCCTCAGTTGCTCTGGCTCAGCAGGCGGCGGGCGATGACCTGCGCCTGGATCTCGGCGGCGCCCTCGAAGATGTTGAGGATGCGCGCGTCGCAGAGGATGCGGCTGATCTTGTATTCGAGCGCGAAGCCGTTTCCGCCGTGGATCTGAAGGCCGTTATCGGCGGCGGCCCAGGCGACGCGGGCGCCCAGAAGCTTGGCCATGCCCGCCTCGAGATCGCAGCGGCGCCCCTGATCCTTTTCCCAGGCCGAGAAATAGGTGAGCTGGCGCGCGACCATGATCTCGACTGCCATCATCGCGAGCTTGCCCGAAACGCGCGGGAAGTCGATGAGCGGGCCGCCGAATTGCTGGCGCGTCTCGGCGTATTGCATCGACACGTCCAGCGCCGATTGCGCGACGCCCACCGCGCGGGCGGCGGTCTGGATGCGGGCGCTCTCGAAGGTCTCCATGAGCTGTTTGAAGCCTTTGCCCTCCTCGCCGCCCAGAAGGTTCTCGCCCTTGACGTGGAAATTGTCGAAGGCGATCTCGTATTCCTTCATGCCGCGGTAGCCCAGCACCTCGATCTCGCCGCCGGACATTCCGTCGGTGGGGAAGGGCGCCTCGTCCGTGCCGGGGGTCTTCTCGGCGAGGAACATGCTGAGACCCTTGTGATCCTTGCTCTCGGGGTCGGTCCGCGCGAGGAGGGTCATCACATGGGTGCGCGCGGCATGGGTGATCCATGTCTTGTTGCCGGTCACGCGGTAGTCGTCGCCGTCCTTGACCGCGCGGGTGCGCAGGCTGCCGAGGTCCGAGCCGGTATTGGGCTCGGTGAAGACCGCCGTGGGCAGGATCTCGGCGCTGGCGAGTTTCGGAAGCCAATGCGCCTTCTGCGCATCGGTGCCGCCGCAGATGATCAACTCGGCCGCGATCTCGCTGCGCGTGGCGAGCGAGCCTACGCCGATATAGCCGCGGCTGAGTTCTTCGGAGACGACGACCATCGACGCCTTGCTGAGGCCGAGGCCGCCATGCTCTTCGGGGATGGTGAGGCCGAACACACCCATCTCGGCCAGCTCCTCGATGATCTCCATCGGGATGAGCTCGTCCTTGAGATGCCAGTCATGGGCATGCGGCTCGACCCGGTCGAGCGCATAGCGGCGGAACTGCTCGCGGATCATCTCTAGCTCGTCCTCGAGACCGGTCTTGCCCACGGTGATTTCGGCGCTCTGCTCCTGCATGAGGCGCACGAGGCGGGCGCGCGCGGCCTGGGTGTTGCCTTGCTGCGTGAGCGTCATCACCTCGTCCGTCATCAGCCCGCGCATCTGCTCCTGGCTGAGGCCGATATCCTGAAGTCGCAGGATCTCGCCCTGGCTCATGGGGATGCCGCCGTAGATCTGCCAGAGATACTCACCGAAGGCGATCTGGTGGATCAGCGCCTCGGTCTCGCCGAAGGTGCCGGCCTCGGTCAGCCGGTCGGCCCAGTTCTGCATCTGGCGCAGCGCCTCGGTATAGGTGGCGAGCCAGGCCAGCCCGTGCGCGGCGGTCTGATGCGCATCGACGAGCGCGCCCGAGACGCGCCCCTCCTCGGTCACGGCGTTCCGCAGTGCGGTGCGGGCCGCGCCCAGGATGGCATCCACCGGCCCGAGCGCCGCGCGCGTGAGGTCGGTCAGACCGTTCAGAAGCACGGCGGGCGCCGCCATGTCGAGTTGTCCATCATGTGCCATCATGCATTCCTTTCCCGTGTCCCGCCCTTCCTAGTCCTTTCGCAGGTGCAGCGCAACTATAAGACAAAAAATAGCCCCTCCTTGTTCTAATATTGCGCGGCAAAATAGCGCATCGACGCGCATATGGGCCATTCCACCCCCCATGAATAGCCGGTATTGAAGCGTCATGGAGATTTTCGCCGCGCTCGGACCGCCTCATCTGTGGTTTCTCGCCTATGCCATCGCGCTCGCCGCGGGGGTGGTCAAGGGCGTGGTCGGCTTCGCGATGCCGCTGATCCTGCTCTCCGGGCTCAGCAGCTTCATGGCGCCCGACCTCGCGCTCGCCTGTCTCATCGTGCCGACGCTCCTGACCAATGCCTGGCAGGCGCTGCGGCAGGGGCCGATGGCCGCACTCGCCTCGCTCAAGCGGTTCCGTGTCTTTCTCATCGCCGGGGGCAGCATGCTGATCCTGAGCGCACAGCTCGTGCCGGTCCTGCCCGCCTCGGCGCTTTTGCTCATCATCGCGGTGCCGCTCGTGGCCTATGCCGCCGCCACGCTGGCCGGGCGCCCGCTGCGGCTTCCGCCGCATCCCGGCCCCCGGATCGAAGCGGGCATGGGGGGCGCCGCGGGTTTCATCGGGGGGCTCTCGGGTGTCTGGGGGCCGATCACGGTGGCGATGCTGACGGCGATGGAGACCGAAAAGCGCGAGCAGGTGCGCATTCAGGGCGTGATGTACGGGCTGGGCGCGCTGGCGCTGGCGGGCGCGCATCTCGGCTCGGGCGTGCTGAATGCGCAGACACTGCCGCTTTCGGTCGCGCTCGTGCCGCCGGCGCTTCTGGGGATCTGGACCGGCTTCGCGATCCAGGACCGGATCGATCAGGCGCTCTTCAAGCGGCTGACGCTCTGGATCCTGCTCATCGCCGGGCTGAACCTTCTGCGGCGGGGCATCATGGGGCTCTGAGCGCCCGAATCGCGGACAAGCGGGGCAGGGCGCGCCCCCGGCGCCGCCCCGGCCGCGCGCTCCGGCCCCGCGATGCGCGCCGCCGGAAACCGGCCGAGGGCGGCAAAATTGGCGGATTTCAGGGGATAAGGGGCGGTTTCTGTTTTTGTTTGCCGGACGATGACCTATAGTCTCCTCCAAGCCGAATGGGGCATATAACAAGCGACCGGGGGACTGCGCCGATGATCCGATCGGAATTGATTCAGAAGATCGCGGACGACAATCCGCATCTTTACCAGAGAGACGTCGAGCGGATCGTGAACACCGTCTTCAACGAAATCACGGACGCCATGGCCGCCGGAAACCGGGTGGAACTGCGCGGCTTCGGCGCTTTCTCGGTCAAGAAGCGCGATGCGCGGATGGGGCGGAACCCCCGCACCGGCGAAGCCGTTCCCGTCGAAGAGAAACACGTGCCCTTCTTCAAGACCGGCAAGCTCCTGCGGGACCGTCTGAACGGAAAGTAATACATGCGCTACATTCGCTATGCCTCGATCGCCATCTTCGCGCTGGCCCTGATCCTCGTCGCCCTGGCCAATCGCGAGATGGTGACGGTGCGCATCGTGCCCGAGGATCTCGCGGGCTTCACCGCGCTCAATCCCGCAGGTCAGGTCCCGCTCTTCGTGGTGATCTTCGGCGCGATCCTCGCGGGTCTCATCCTCGGCTTCATCTGGGAATGGATCCGGGAGGCGGGCGAGCGGGCCGCCGCCGCGCGCCAAGCGCGGGAGATGCAGCGCATGCGCGCCGAGATCAAGCGCCTCAAGGCCGAGAAGCATGAGGGCAAGGACGAAGTCCTCGCCATTCTCGACGACGGCCGTTGACGCGCCATGCCACCCGATGTCCGAGTGAAGATGTGCGGCCTGCGCCGCCCTGCCGATATCGCGGCGGCGGCGGAGGCGGGCGCGCATTATGTGGGCTTCGTCTTCTTTCCGAAATCGCCGCGCAACGTCTCGCTCGCCGAGGCCGCCGAGTTGGCGCTGGCGGTGCCGGTGGGGATCGCCAAGGTCGCGCTGGTGGTCGATGCGGATGACGCCGCGCTCGATGCGCTGACGGCGCGCGTGCCGCTCGACATGCTGCAACTGCACGGGCACGAGACGCCGGGGCGTGTCGCCGAGATCAAGGCGCGCTACGGCTTGCCGGTAATGAAGGCCATCGGCATCGCCGACGCTCCGGACCTTGCCGAGATCGAGCGCTATGCCCCGGTCGCCGACCAACTTCTGATCGACGCGAAACCACCCAAGGGCGCCGATCTGCCCGGCGGCAACGCGCTCAGCTTCGACTGGTCGCTCATCGCCGGTCGGCGCTGGAGCAAGCCGTGGATGCTGGCCGGTGGCCTCACTCCCGGGAATGCCGCCGAGGCGGTGCGCCGCACCGGTGCGCGCCAGCTCGACGTGAGTTCCGGCATCGAGAGCGCGCCCGGCGTCAAGGATGCGGGGCTCATGCGGGCCTTCGTCGCGGCGGCGCGGGGCTGACCCGTTTTCGCTGGAAAACCCGGCGCGCCTCCCCTATCCATTCGCCAACGCGCGCAAGGAAAGGCCACCCGCACATGAACGATCTTTTCAACAGCTTCATGACCGGACCCGACGAGAAGGGCCGCTTCGGAGATTTCGGCGGGCGCTTCGTCAGCGAGACGCTGATGCCGCTCATTCTCGAGCTGGAAGAGCAATATGAGCACGCCAAGACCGACGACAGCTTCTGGGCGGAGATGCACCATCTCTGGACGCATTATGTCGGCCGCCCCAGCCCGCTCTACTACGCCGAGCGGATGACCGAGAAGCTGGGCGGCGCCAAGATCTATCTCAAGCGGGATGAGCTCAACCACACGGGCGCGCACAAGATCAACAACGTGCTGGGCCAGATCATCCTCGCGCGCCGCATGGGCAAGACGCGCATCATCGCCGAGACGGGCGCGGGCCAGCATGGCGTCGCCACCGCGACGGTCTGCGCCAAGTTCGGCCTGAAATGCGTGGTCTACATGGGCGCGCATGATGTCGAGCGCCAAAAGCCGAACGTTTTCCGGATGCGCCTTCTGGGCGCCGAGGTGGTGCCGGTGACATCGGGGCGCGGCACATTGAAGGATGCAATGAACGACGCGCTGCGCGACTGGGTGACGAATGTGCGCGACACGTTCTATTGCATCGGAACGGTCGCCGGCCCCCACCCCTATCCCGCGATGGTCCGCGACTTCCAGAGCATCATCGGCAAGGAAGCCAAGGCGCAGATGCAAGAGGCCGAAGGGCGCCTTCCCGATACGATCATCGCCTCGATCGGCGGCGGCTCGAACGCGATGGGCCTCTTTTATCCCTTCCTCGACGACAAGGACGTGGACATCATCGGCGTCGAGGCCGGCGGGCGCGGCGTCAACGAGAAGATGGAGCATTGCGCCTCGCTCACCGGCGGGCGTCCCGGCGTGCTGCATGGCAACCGCACGTATCTTCTGCAGGACGATGACGGCCAGATCCTCGAAGGGTATTCGATCTCGGCGGGGCTCGACTATCCTGGTATCGGGCCGGAGCACAGCTGGCTGCACGATATCGGCCGCGCCAAATACGTCTCGATCACCGACAAGGAGGCGCTGGAGGCGTTCCAGTTCAGCTGCGCGCTCGAGGGGATCATCCCCGCGCTCGAGCCGAGCCATGCGCTCGCCCATGTGATGAAGATCGCGCCTGAGCTACCGAAGGATCACCTCGTCATCATGAACATGTGCGGGCGGGGCGACAAGGACATCTTCACTGTGGCGAAGCATCTGGGCTTCGGCATGGAAGAGAAGGACTGAGCGCGAAAAGCAATGCGCGCTCCCTTCGCCGGCCGCTTGAATGAGTATTTTCACCAAGATGAAGCCGCAAGGTCACCCCGCCGCCCGACACTCGCTTGGCGGAAAGGACGGCGGGGCTTCACCTTGGACGGTCATCGGCTCTCCAGCCTGTACCGCGCGCTCAGTCTGCCCGCATAATCTTTAAAGGCCAGTTAAGCGCCCTGCTTCATCTTGGCAAAAAATACTCGCGGGCGCGGCGCCGGGGGCTGGGCGAGACGTCAGCGTGTGGGCTCGGGGGTCTCACCTCGGTAGTCGTAGAAGCCGCGCCCGGCCTTGCGGCCCAGCCAGCCGGCTTCGACATATTTCGTCAGAAGCGGGCAAGGGCGGTATTTCGTGTCTGCCAGCCCGTCATGCAGCACGTTCATGATCGCGAGGCAGGTGTCGAGGCCGATGAAATCGGCCAGCTCGAGCGGGCCCATCGGATGGTTCGCGCCGAGCTTCATCGACTGGTCGATCGAGCGCACGTTGCCGACGCCTTCATAGAGCGTGTAGACCGCCTCGTTGATCATCGGCATCAGGATGCGGTTGACGATGAAGCCCGGGAAATCCTCGGCGGACGCGGCGGTCTTGCCCAGCCGCTCGACCACTTGAAGGCAGGCGTCATAGGTCTCCTTGTCGGTCGCGATGCCGCGAATGAGTTCGACGAGGCTCATCACCGGCACCGGGTTCATGAAGTGAAAGCCCATGAATTTCTCGGGCCGGTCGGTGCGGCTCGCGAGGCGCGTGATCGAGATCGAGGAGGTGTTCGAGGTCAGGATCGTCTCAGGCTTCAGATGCGGGATGAGATCCTCGAAGATTGCCTGCTTGACGGTCTCGCGCTCGGTCGCGGCCTCGATGATGAGATCGCTGCGGCCCAGATCGGTGAGACTGAGCGTGGTGTCGATGCGTGACAACGCCCCGGTCATGTCGGCCTGGCTGATCTTCTCGCGGCTGACCTGCCGCTCGAGATTGCGGCGCATGACCTCCATCGCCTTGTCGAGCGCATCCTGGCTGACATCGGTCATGAGCACTTCATAGCCCGCCAGCGCCATCACATGCGCGATGCCGTTGCCCATCTGCCCCGCGCCGACGATGCCGATTGTCTCGATGTTCATGGCCCTGCTCCGCTTGCGATGTCGGCGCACAATAGGCCCTTGGGCAGGGGGGCCGCAAGGGCCGGGGGGCGCAGGGGCGCGGCGAAAAGATTTAGTCGAATTCGCGCTTTAGCGATTCCTAAAGGCATTGGGCCGAATCTGCCGGTCGGGTGAATTGAACTGGTGGGAAAAATGGCTTTCGAAAAGCTTGGGGCGACGCCCCTCGACTACATGCCGTGCCGCTATGGCACGTCGAAACTTCTCTTTCGCGGCCCGGCGCGCGATCCGCGCGGGCGGTATGTCGCGTTTCTCGGCGGAACCGAGACCTACGGCAAATTCATAAGGCGGCCCTTCCCGGCGCTGGTGGAGGAGCGCTGCGGGCTGCCCTGCATCAATCTCGGCTGGCCCAATGCGGGGCTGGACGTGCTCTTGCACGATAGCGCGATCCTGCCCGCGGCCTCCGGCGCGGCACTGGCGGTGGTGCAGGTGCCGGGCGCGCAGAATCTCTCGAACCGCTATTTCACGGTGCATCCGCGCCGCAACGACCGCTTCGTCAAGCCATCGGTGCTGCTGCGGGCGATCTATCCCGAGGTCGATTTCACCGAGTTTCATTTCACGAGGCACATGCTCGGCCATCTGGCCGATCTCTCGCCCGAGCGGTTCGCGCCCGTCCGGCGCGAGCTGCAGCAGGCATGGCGCGCTCGGATGCGGCTGCTACTGACGCGGATCGATGCGCCGGTCCTGCTCCTTTGGCTTGCGCCGCAGGCCGCGCCGCTTCGGGCCGATCTGCCCGGGCCGGGGGCTGCGCCCGCCTTCGTCACGCGCGCGATGCTGGAGGCCCCGGGCGGCGCGTGCGTGCGGCTGGTGGAGCTGGCGTACGGCGAGGCTGCGCTCGGTGGGCGGGGCATGGCCTTCTCGCCCTTCGAGGCGCAGGCGGCCGCCGAACTGCCCGGCCCGGGCGTTCATGCGCTGGCTGCCGACGCGCTGATGCCCGCGCTTCGGGAGGCTCTCGGCGCATGAATAAGGCCCGCCTGCGGGGTGCGCGGGCGGGCCCTCTGCGGCAGTGCCCGAAAGGCTCAGCCGAGTTTCTTGGTCAGATCAGGCACGGCCTCGAAGAGATCGGCGACAAGGCCGTAATCGGCGACCTGGAAGATCGGCGCCTCTTCGTCCTTGTTGATCGCGACGATGATCTTCGAGTCCTTCATGCCGGCGAGATGCTGGATCGCGCCCGAGATGCCGACGGCGACGTAAAGATCGGGGGCCACGACCTTGCCGGTCTGGCCGACCTGCCAGTCATTCGGCGCATAGCCCGAATCGACCGCCGCGCGGCTCGCACCGACAGCGGCGCCGAGCGCATCGGCCAGCTTCTCGATCATCGCGAAATCGTCCTTGCTGCCGACACCGCGGCCGCCCGAGACGACGACGCCCGCCGAGGTCAGCTCGGGGCGGTCGGAAGCCGCGACCTTGTCCTCGACCCATTCCGAGAGGCCGGGATTGTCGGTGGCCGAAATCGTCTCGATCGGCGCGTTGCCGCCCTCTTCGGCGGCGTCGAAGGTCGAGGTGCGGAAGCTGATGACCTTCTTGCCGTCGGTGGATTTCACCGTCTGGATCGCGTTGCCGGCATAGATCGGGCGCTCGAACGTATCGGAGGACACGATGCCCGACACATCCGACAGCACCATCACGTCGAGAAGGGCCGCGACGCGCGGCAGCACGTTCTTGGCATCGGTCGTGGCGGGGGCGACGATATGCTCGTAATCGCCCGCAAGGCTCACGATCAGCGCGGCGGTCGGCTCGGCCAGGCGATGGCCCAGGGATGCGTCCTCGGCCACGAGCACCTTGGAGATGCCCTTGATCTTGGACGCCGCCTCGCCCGCAGCGGCGGCGGAGGCGCCACAGCAGAGCGCGGTCACATCACCCAGCTGCGCGGCAGCGGTCACGGCCTTGGCGGTGGCGTCCATCGCCAGTTCGCCATCGGTCACTTCGGCAAGGAGAAGAACAGCCATTACACGGCCCCCGCTTCTTTGAGTTTCGACACGAGCTCGTCCACCGAGCCCACGATTTCGCCGGCCTTGCGTGCCTCGGGCTCTTTCGTGCCGGTGACTTGCAGGCGGGGCGTGACATCGACGCCGTAATCGGCGGCGGTCTTTTCATCGAGCGGCTTTTTCTTCGCCTTCATGATGTTGGGCAGCGAGGCATAGCGCGGCTCGTTGAGGCGCAGATCGACGGTGATGATCGACGGCATCGTGACCTTGATCGTCTGAAGGCCGCCGTCCACCTCACGCGTGACGACCGCGTGATCGCCCTCGATGTCCAGCTCGGATGCGAAGGTGCCCTGGCTCCAGCCCAGCAGGGCCGAGAGCATCTGGCCGGTGGCGTTCATGTCGTTGTCGATCGCCTGTTTGCCCGCGATGACGAGGCCGGGCTTCTCTTCGTCGATGATCGCCTTGAGGATCTTGGCGACGGCCAGCGGCTCGATATCGGTGTTCACGTCTTCGGAGGCGACGACCAGGATCGCGCGGTCGGCGCCCATCGCGAGTGCGGTGCGCAGCGTTTCCTGCGCCTGCTTGACGCCGATCGATACGGCGACGACTTCCTCGGCCTTGCCGGCCTCCTTGAGACGGATCGCCTGTTCGACGGCGATCTCGTCGAACGGGTTCATCGACATCTTCACATTGGCAAGATCGACGCCGCTCCCATCCGCCTTGACGCGGACTTTCACGTTATAGTCGATCACGCGCTTGACAGGCACGATCACCTTCATTGCATGGTCTCCTTCGGATTGACTTGAGAGCCGCGCGGCGACTCCGTGACAGGCTGTTACCCGGGTGTGATATAGGTTTCATCCGGGCGAAAACAGGGCAAAACCGTCACACCATCGCTTGGCCGCGCCTTCCGGCGCTCAAGGCTGCGTTTATACGCCGGAGCTCAGGGTTCGACGCCGTGCTTTTGCGCCAGCTCGGCGAGAATGGAGCCTTCGGGCGGCGTTCCGCCGAAGCGGTTGAAGAGCCGCGCGCGCACGCGGCGGCCGTAGAAATGGATCGAGACGGTATCGTCCCGCACGCGTTTCCATGTCTTCTGCGCGTCGCGGAAGTAGTCGCGCCGATGCTCGAACGGGACGGGGTAGAGGACGTGCGGCTCAAGCGCGCGGTCGAACTCGCCGTTCGCGTGCAGGAAATGCGACAGCGCCTTCGGCCCCCACGCCCCCCATGGCATTTCCGAGACATGCATGGGATCGCCCGCCTCGGCGCGCGCGCGCATCTCGCGCTTGTGCTTGGGCATCATCCAGGGCGGGATCGCGTATTCGTCCTCGCAGAACTCGATCAGCGCGCGCAGCGTCGGAGAGCCGGAGGGCAGGGCCATCACGCCGCTCGCCACGATCTTGTCCGTCTCGCGCCCGAACATGTAGCCGTCTTTCGGCTCGAAGGGCTTGAGGCAATAAGCGTCGGTGTCGGACCACACGATACCGTCGTTCCCGGCCAGAAGATGATAGCGGAACTTGTCGGAGTGAACGGCGGGGCTGCCCGTGCGCTCGTGCACGGCGATCCCGTCGCGATGCGGCAGGATGTCGTTGGCGGAGGCCTGCTCGATTCCCTGCGGCAGGCCGCTGAGACCGCCATAGGAAAAGACCACCACCTTGTGCCCCGCATCGATGAACGAGGTCATGCAAAGCCGCTCGATGAAGCCGGGAGGCGGGCCGTCCCAGAACATGGCGATGGTGGGCAAACTCATGGGCGCGCGCTCCTTTTCGGCGGTGTCCGGCAGCCCGGACGGCGCCAGACTGCCATAGCCGCGCGCACGCCGCCAGACGCTTTAGCGGTTGGCCCCCGGCACCCAGAGCACATCGTCCTTGCCGGCGTTGTTGGCCATCCGGCCGGCGACGAAGAACCAGTCGCTGAGGCGGTTGAGATAATGGAGCGCGGCGAGGTTCACCGCCTCCTCCTCGGCGAGAACGGTCGTCAGACGCTCGGCCCGGCGGCAGGTGGTGCGGCACAGGTGCAGATGCGCGGCGAGCGCGGTGCCGCCCGGAAGGATGAAGCTGCGCAGCGGCTCCAGAATATCAGTCATCGCATCGATTTCGGCCTCGAGCCGCTCGACCTGGGCCGGGGCCATGCGCAGCGGCGGATATTCGGCCTCGGCGTCCTTTTCCATGTTCGGCGTGCAGAGATCCGCACCGAGATCGAAGAGATCGTTCTGGATGCGGGCCAGCGCCTCGTCGGTCTCGGCGGTGGCGTGAAGGCGGGCCATGCCCACGGTCGCGTTCAACTCGTCCACGGTGCCGTAGGCGGTCACGCGGGCCGAATGCTTGGCCATGCGGCTGCCATCGCCGAGCGCGGTGTCGCCCTTGTCGCCGGTGCGGGTGTAGATCTTGTTGAGAACGACCATGATCATTGGCCTCCGAATTGCTGGTGAAGGGTGACGAAGAGCAGGATCAGGGCGACCGCGCCGAACTGGGCATAGATGCGCCAGCGCATGAACTTGTTCGCGCGCTTGCCGTTCTCCGCGCCTTCCTTGCCGAACGTGCTGATGCCGAGGGCGAGGATGATGGCGACGCCGATACAGGCGGCGGCGGCGATCAGGAAGAGCGGGTCTTTGAGCATGGAAGCCTCCTCGAGCGGTTTGCCCGCCATGTAGACCGGATGCGCGACAAGGCGAAAGGGAATTTGCCCAAGAATTCGGTGCAGGCGATCGGCTCAGGCGCGCGACAGGATCCAGTCGAGCGCACGCGTGGGCAGCAGGCGCCGCGCGAGGCCCATCGCATGGGTCGGTACCGTCACCGGATAGCGCGCGCGCGGGCGGCGGGCCTCGACGGCGTGAACGAGTTTCTTGGTCACGGCGGAGGCGGGCAGCTCGAACGTGTCGGGGCCGGTATCGGCATAGAGCCGCTTTTGAAGCCCGGCGCGGTAATCCTCGACGCGGGCCGCGTTCTGCCAGTCGATCCAGCGCTCGAAATGGGGAATGGAGTTCTGACGGATCCGTGAGGTGACGGGCCCCGGCTCGATCAGGCAGACGTGGATGCCGGTGCCGCGCAGCTCGATCCGCATCGTGTCGGTCAGGCCCTCGACCGCGAATTTGGTCGAATTGTAGGCGCCGCGCCAAGGCAGCGTCACGAGGCCGAGGACCGAGGAATTCTGCACGATCCGGCCCGCGCCCTGCGCGCGCATGACAGGAATCACGCGGCGCGTCAGATCGTGCCAGCCGAAAAGATTGGTCTCGAAAATCTCGCGCAACGCGCCGGTGGGCAGATCCTCGACAAGACCGGGGCAGGCATAGGCGCCGTTGTTGAAAAGCGCGTCGAGCCGACCTTGCGTGGCGTCCAGCACCTCGGCAAGACCGCTCTCGATGCTGGCCTCGTCGGCATAGTCGATGCGCGGGCTGTCGAAGCCCTCGGCGCGGAGCCGGTCGCAATCCTCCTGTTTCCGGCAGGAAGCGAAGACGTGCCAGCCGCGTGCGCGCATCCCGTGGGCCGCGTCATATCCGATGCCGGACGAGCAGCCGGTGATGAGAATTCTGCGCTTGGCGCCACTGCTGTCTTGGGTCAAATCAATTGGCCGCCGTCACGAGCCAATCGGCCATCCAACCGGTCTGGCCCGTCTCGATGTCGCGCAGCTCCACCCAAGCGCCCTGGCGGCCCAGAACCTCGACACTGGTGCCGCGCGTGAGCTGATCGACGCGCCCGTATTCGGTGCCGGGACCGCTGCGCATGTTGGCGACGTCACCGGCGACTTCGCGGATATCGGCGCTGCCGCGCGTGGAGACCACGGCATTCTCGATCGGCACGTCCTGCACATCGGAGACGAGCGTCTCGGCGTTGAAGCTGCCGATGCTCTCGATCCCGCCTTGCGGCGCGGCGTCGCCGCCGCTCAGGGGCCGCGTGACCGACGCGAGTGTGATCCCGAAGCCGCCGAGCTGGTCCTGCGAGATGCCCGAAAGACCCGCGAAAACGACCGGCTCCTGACGCTCGGCGCCCCGCATTTCGGTGCGCGCCGTGCGCTTGGGGGCGGGCTCGTCCACGCCGTCCATCCGCGGCTTCGGGGCTGGCGCGTCGTCCGCCGCGGCCAAAGCGACAGGTGCATCGAGATCCAGCGGGGGTGCGAAGAGCGGCTTGCCGGCCATCGCGACCTGCAAGGAATTGGACGCGGGCGCGTAGTCGGAGCCGCCGCTGGCCTCGTAGAAGGCAAGGCCGAGAAAGCCGAAGCTGACCAAGATGAAACGCCACATGACTTGCAACCCCCATTGCAATTTACGGTGCAT
This sequence comes from Roseovarius aquimarinus, assembly GCF_043661195.1. NCBI lineage: Bacteria > Pseudomonadati > Pseudomonadota > Alphaproteobacteria > Rhodobacterales > Roseobacteraceae > Roseovarius > Roseovarius aquimarinus. Next base: position 88,965 of record NZ_JBIHMM010000002.1, on the reverse strand, counting down.
GCCCGGAGGCGGCGGACCGCCGATCCCGGAAAGCCGAAGGGCTCTGCACCAAACGGTCGGCAGGCAGCCGCCGACGCGAATTTCGGCACTTTACACGATTCGCCCCGGCGCCAGAACGTCAAAAGACCTCATCGGCGCGCGAGAGGCGCTTTACGTGCAAACGCGCCACGGCTATCACCGCGCTCATGAGCGATGACATCAAAGAACCTGGCGCACCCGGCGGCGATCTGCCCCCGGCCGCGGACCCGCAACCCTCCGAGCCGCTGCGCCGCGCCATCGGCGATAGGTATCTGACCTATGCGCTCAGCACGATCATGCACCGTGCGCTGCCGGACGCGCGTGACGGGCTCAAGCCCGTGCATCGCCGGATCCTCTATGCAATGCGCGAGCTGCGTCTGAGTTCCACAGGGGGCTTCCGGAAGTCCGCCAAGATTTCGGGCGACGTGATGGGCAACTATCACCCGCATGGCGATGCCGCGATCTATGACGCGATGGCCCGCCTCGCGCAGGATTTCGCGGTGCGCTATCCGCTGGTCGACGGGCAGGGCAATTTCGGCAATATCGACGGGGACAACCCTGCCGCAGCGCGTTACACCGAGGCGCGCATGACCGCCGCCGCCGAGGCGCTCCTCGAGGGGCTGGGCGAGAATGCGGTCGACTTCCGCGACAATTACGACGGCACCCTGACCGAGCCGGTCGTGCTGCCGGCGAGCTTTCCGAACCTTCTGGCCAACGGCTCCTCGGGGATCGCCGTGGGCATGGCGACGAATATCCCGCCCCACAACATCGCCGAGCTGATCGACGCCTGCCTTCATCTCATCAAGGTGCCGGACGCGCGCGACGACACGCTGCTGAACTACGTGCCCGGCCCCGATTTTCCGACCGGTGGCGTCATCGTAGAGCCGCCCGAGAGCATCGCGCAGGCCTATCGCACCGGGCGCGGCAGCTTTCGGCTGCGCTGCAAATGGGAGATCGAGGATCTGGGCCGCGGCCAATGGCAGATCGTGATCACCGAAATCCCCTACCAGGTGCCGAAATCGCGCCTGATCGAGAAGATCGCCGAGATCATTCAGCTCAAGAAGATCCCGATCCTCGCCGATGTGCGCGACGAGAGCGCCGACGACGTGCGCATCATCCTCGAGCCGCGCAGCAAGAATGTCGCGCCCGAGGTGTTGATGGGCATGATGTATCGCAACTCGGATCTCGAGGTGCGGTTTTCGCTCAACATGAACGTGCTGATCGACGGCGTCACACCCAAGGTGTGCTCTATGAAGGAGGTGCTGCGCGCCTTCCTCGATTTCCGGCGCGAGGTGCTCCAGCGCCGCTCGCTGCACCGGATGGAGAAGATCGACCACCGGCTCGAGGTGCTGGAGGGCCTGATCGTCGCCTTCCTCAATCTCGACCGCGTGATCGACATCATCCGGTATGACGACGCGCCCAAGGCGGCGCTGATGCGCGAGGATTGGGGCCGCGAGTTCATCCGCGCGACAAGCGAGGCCGATTACGTCTCGCCGCCCGAGACGGGCGAAGACGGGCTGAGCGATCTTCAGGCCGAATCGATCCTCAACATGCGCCTGCGCAGCCTGCGCCGTCTCGAAGAGATCGAGCTGCTGAACGAGCAGAGCGCCCTCATGGAGGAGCGCGCGGGCCTCGAAGACCTGCTCGAGCGGCCCGAGCTGCAATGGGACGCGATCACCGACCAATTGCGCGAGGTCAAGAAAACCTTCGGCAAGACCTACGAGGGCGGAGCACGCCGCACCCAGTTCGCCGAGGCGGGCGAGGTCGAGGACGTGCCGCTCGAGGCGATGATCGAGCGCGAGCCGATCACGGTCGTGTGCAGCCAGATGGGCTGGATCCGCGCCATGACCGGGCATATCGACCTGACGCGCGAGCTGAAGTTCAAGGATGGCGACGGGCCGCGTTTCCTCTTCCACGCCGAGACGACGGACCGGCTGCTGGTCTTCGGTAGCAACGGGCGCTTCTACACCGTGCCCGCCGCGAGCCTGCCCGGCGGGCGCGGCATGGGCGAGCCCCTGCGCCTGATGGTCGATCTGCCGAACGAGGCGGAGATCGTGGATATCCTGATCCACCAGCCGGGGCGCAAGCTGCTGCTCGCCTCGTCGGCGGGCGACGGGTTCGTCGTGCCGGAGGAGGAGGTCGTGGCGCAGACGCGCAGCGGCAAGCAGGTGCTGAACGTGCGCGCGCCGGCCCGTGCGATGCTGTCGAAGCCCGTCGTCGGCGATCATGTCGCCGTGGTGGGCGAAAACCGTAAAGTGTTGATTTTTCCATTGTCTGAACTTCCGGAAATGGGGAAAGGCAAGGGCGTTCGGTTGCAAAAGTACAAGGATGGCGGGCTGAGCGATGCCACCACCTTCAGCCTCGAAAGCGGTCTGAGCTGGCGCGATCCGGCTGGACGCACACGCACGGAGACGGCGCTGGACGAGTGGATGGCGAAACGCGCGGGATCGGGCCGCATGGCGCCGCGCGGCTTCCCGCGCGACAACAAGTTCAACTGATCGCGCTTTGCCGGCGGCCGGCAGCGGCGGCTGGACAGCCGCGCGCGGCCTGTGATACTGCGCCCGTCCGCGCGGGCGGATCGGCCAAGGCGAAAAGGCGGCGAGATGACGGGTGAGCCGGGCAGACTGGCGGGGGAATACCATGGCACCGCGGCGCCGCTCTTCTGGCTCGCGGTGCGCACCGCGATGCTTACCGCGCTGACGCTGGGGATCTACCGCTTCTGGGCCAAGACGCGCATCCGGCGCCATATCTGGTCCTGCGTCGCCGCCGATGGGGATGCGTTCGAGTATACCGGCACCGGGCTCGAGAAATTTCTGGGCTTTCTGGCGGCCCTCGTGGTGCTCGCGATCTATCTGGGCGCCGTGCAGATGATCCTCTTCTATTTCGGTCTCACGCTTTTCGGGGCCGCCGAGACACCGGCGCAGGCCTTCGCGCAGTTCGGCGCGCTCGGCGCGACGACGCTGGCGGTGCTGCCGCTCATCTTTTTCGCGCAATATCGCGCGCGGCGCTATCAGATGGCCCGCACGCGGTGGCGCGGTGTGCGCTTCGGGGTGCTGCCGGGCGCCTGGGGCTATGTCTGGCGCGCGATGGGCCATTGGACGGTGACGCTGCTCAGCCTTGGCCTTCTGTGGCCGCGCATGACCTTCCATCTCGAGAAATACAAGGCGGACCGCAGCTGGTTTGGCGATGCGGCCTTCCATCAGGGCGGCCGCTGGCAGGAGCTTTACCCGGCGATGAAGCATCTCTTCATCGGAGGCGGGCTGGTGGCGCTGGGCGTGATCTTCGGGACGCTCGAGATCTATGTCATGGCCGGTCTCTGGGCCGCGCTGGGCGCGGTCTGGATGATCGTGGGGCTGCTCAGCTACCGCGTGAACAGTTTCGCCTATCTCGCGCGCCACCTCACGCTCAAGGATGCCGAGATCGGCTTCGACGCCGCGCCCGAGACATGGAGCATCCTGTGGCAGATCGTGGGCGGCACGCTGCTCGTCTCCATGGGCACGGGCCTCGCCTTCGCGCTGCTCGGCCTCGTGCCCGCCGCGCTGGCCTTCAGCGAGACGGTGCCGCTGCGCGCGCTCATCGTACCGACGGTGCTGGCCTATCTTCTGGCGATGGCGATTTCCTCGGCGCTCTACCTCATCTGCGTGGCGCAGCCGGTGCTGCGTCATGTCACGACGCGGTGCAGCCTCAGCGGCGCGGGCGCGCTGGGCGGCATTCGCCAGCGCGGCGCGGATGGCGACACCGATGCCGAAGGGTTCGCCGACGCGCTCGATATCGGAGGGGCGTTCTGATGCTACCGGTGCCCGCGCGCTTTTATGACGGGACCTCCGCCGCCCGGCGCGATCTGCGCGTCATGCTCTCCGAAGACGGGCGCGCGCTCACGCTTCTGGGCGGGGCGGGCGGCGGGCATGAAGACTGGCCGCTGGCCCGGCTACGCGCGCTGCCGGGCCAGCGCGTGTCGGGGCAGATCGTGCTGACGCTGCACCAGCCCGAGAACACGCGCGACGCCATGCCGCTCTCGCCCAAGCGCCTCGTGATCCGCGATGCCGAGATGATCGCAGCGCTCAAGGCCCGCTGCCCCCGGCTCATGCGGCGCGAGCGCAGGCCGCGCGCGACCGCGCGGCTCGTCAAGCGCGTGGGGCTCGCGGTCGCCGCTGTGGCCGTGATGCTCTTCGTGATCCTGCCGCGCATGGCCGACACGCTGGCCGGTCTTCTGCCCGTCGAGCGCGAGATCGCCTTCGGGCGCGCGGTGGTCGGGCAGATCGAGATGGCGCTGGGCGCAGCCGACATGGGCGCGCTCGATTGCGAGGCGCCCGAGGGGCGCGCGGCGCTCGAGCGCATGACTGCGCGCCTGAGCGAGGGTGCGGACCTCGCCTATGAGCTTGAAGTCAAGGTGCTGGATCACGAGATGGTCAACGCCTTCGCCGCGCCCGGCGGGCATGTGGTGCTGATGCGCGGCCTTCTCGACGAGGCGAGCGGGCCCGATGCCGTCGCGGCCGTGCTGGCCCACGAGATAGGGCATGTCGAGGCGCGCGACGCGACGCGCCTCGCGCTGCGCGCGGCAGGCTCGGCAGGGCTCTTGTCGATGGTGATGGGCGATGTGACGGGCGGGGCCGCGGCGGTGTTTCTCGGCGAGCAGGTCCTGCAGGCGAGCTACACGCGCGAGGCCGAAGCGGCGGCGGATCTCTTCGCGCTCGATCTTCTGGACAATGCGGGCGTCAGCAGCCGGGGCATGGCCGAATTCTTCGATCAGATCGCCGCGATGGAAAGCCCGGTGCGCGATGCGCTGCCGGGGTATCTCGCGTCGCACCCGGTGAGCACGGAGCGCGCCGAACGGGCCGAGCGCTTCGCGCAAAGCCAGGGCGAGACCACCCCGATCCTGACGGATGCGGAGTGGCGCGCGCTTCGCGCCATTTGCGAGTGACGCGGGCGCGTCACTGCTCGAGCGTGTTGCCCTGCTTGATGATCCCGGTCCCGGCGCTCTCGCCGTTCTGGAACCACTCGAGCTGATCGCCGTCGATTTGCGCCTCATAACAGCCGAAATCGGTGCCGGGATAGCAGACGCCCTCGTCGGTGATCTCGTATGTGCCGCCGCCGGTCGCGTCGAGATAGGTGCCGTCCTCGGCGAAATAGCTGGCATACCCGCCGCCACCCATATCGCCCATGAAGGTGTTCCCGACCAGCGCCTCGCGCAGCTCTTCGGGGCTCGATGCGGCGAACGCGGCGCCGCTTGTCAGTGCCAGTGCGCTCGCGGCCAGCGCCGCCCGGATCGTCGTCGTGATGGTCATTCGGCTCACTCCTTGGGTGTCTCCAAACCCGACTAGATAGAGCGGCGGCCTTCGTTGCAATGGAGTTGAGCGGCGCCGGAGGGGGCCTGCGCGTGAAACCGCCGCCCGTCAGGCCGGCTCGGCGGTGAGCCACACGCCGCCCTCGGGGCGGAGCGTCAGGATCATGACCGGCGATGGATCGCGCCCGGTGACCGGCGTGAAGCGGAACCGGCCGAGCAGCGTGGCGAGAATGATGACCGCCTCTTGGAGCGCGAAGCTCGCGCCGATGCAGATGCGCGGCCCGTCCCCGAAGGGCAAATAGCTGTAGCGCTCGATCTCCTTGCGCGTCTCGAAACGCTCGGGGCGGAACGCGTCGGGATCGTCCCAGAGCTGGTGATGGCGGTGGAGCGCGTAGATCGGAATGATGACCGTATCGCCCGCATGGATCTTGCGCCCGCAGAGCGTGTCATCCGCGCGCGCGCTCCGCGAGACCATCGCGGCGGGCGGATAGAGGCGCAGCGCCTCGTCCGCGATCATGCGGATATAGGTCAGATCGGCCACATGCGCGCCCGTCACCGGACCCTCGCCGCAGACGCGCCGCACCTCCTCGCGCGCCTTGTCCTGCACGCGTGGATCGAAGGCGCAGAGATAGAGCGACCACGCGAGCGTGAGCGCCGTCGTCTCGTGCCCCGCGACGATGAACGTCAGCAGGTTGTCGCGTAGCTCGGCGGTGTTCATGCGGCGCTTCGTTTCGGGATCCTCGCCCTCGAGCAGCAGATCGAGCAGGTCCGGCACGCCTTCGGGGCCGCGCGCACGGCGCGCCTCGACCGCATCGTCGGCCACTCGCTTCATGTCGCGCATCGCACTGCCCGAGATGACCCGCGCGGGGCGCGGCACCCAATCCGGCAGGCCGAGAATGTCGAAAAGCGAGATTTTGCCTGCCTCAGCGATATAGGCGTCGATCGCGTGATGCACGCCCGCGCTGTCGAAGCTGCCATCGCCCGAGAAGGTGACATCGGCGATCACGTCGAACGTGGTGCGCACCATGTCGGCGGCGACGTCCACGGCGCGGGGGCCCGCCTCGGCGATACGCCCGGCGCTGCGCTCCGCCGCCGCCGTCATGATGGGCGCGAGGTTCATCACGTTGCGATGCGAGAAGACGGGCGCCGCCGCGCGGCGCTGCCAGCGCCATTCGGCGCCCTCGGCGATGAACATGCTCTGGCCGATGGCGGGGCGCAGCAGGTTCTTGGTGACGAGAGACTTGGGATAATTCGCCTCGTTCTCGAGCAGCACGCGGCGCAGCGCGCCGGGGTCCATCACCATGTGCCAGCGCTTGCCCGTGCGCCCGGACACCATCGGCTGGCGCGTCGCGATATCGGGGATGATGCTCAGCACGTTCCGCCGCGCGGCCTTGAGACTGCCGAGAATGCCGATCGGCTCGGTGACGAGCGGCACGCGGACGGGCAGGGCGGGAAGCGGGGCGGCGGGGTGTGTCATGATCTGCAACCTAGCGGTCCCCGCGCGCCCGGCAATCGCGCGGGGGCGCATTTCGTTGCGCAGCGGGGGCGTCTGCGGTATCGCAGCGCGAAGACGTTTTTCTTTCGCCTGCCGAGGACCGCCGCCCATGCACCGCATCATCGCCCTTGTCTGTCTCGTGATCTCGGTCGCCGCCTGCACCAATCCGAACGATCTGGACGAGGCTCCGGCGCCGCTGGGCGATTTCGCGCTGGGACATAATGTCGTCGTGACGCCCAACATCACCAAGGGTCCGGCCTCGCGCGATGCCTCGGACGAGGAGTGGATCGCGGCGATGACATCCGCGATCGACGAGCGGTTCAGCCGCTACGAGGGCGACAAGCTCTATCATATCGGCATCTCGATCGAGGGCTACGTCCTCGCCGTTCCCGGCGTGCCGCTGGTCGCCTCGCCGAAATCGGCGCTCATCCTCAATGCGACGGTGTGGGACGATGCTGCCGGCAAAAAGCTCAATGAAAAGCCCGAGCAGATCACGGTGATCGAATCCTTCTCGGGCGAGACGATGCTCGGCTCCGGGCTGACGCAGTCCAAGGAAGACCAGATGCGCAATCTGAGCCGCAATGCGGCCAAGCTGATCCAGAACTGGATGGTGCGCCAGAAATATCAGGAAGACTGGTTCGGCGGCACCGAGGCGGACCGGCGGCTGCGCGCCGAGGCCCGCGCGGAGGCCAAGGCCGCCAAGGCGGCATCCGAGGCCGCCGAGGCCGATGCGGAACTACCCGAGGAGGGCTGACACCGCGCGCCATCCGCGCCGATGGGATTTCCGCCCCGTCAGCGCGATTGATGGCTTGATTCCCGTGCGGCGCTCGCGTAATCCGTCGCTCGGACATAGGGGTATAGCTCAGCTGGTAGAGCGACGGTCTCCAAAACCGTAGGTCGCGGGTTCGAACCCTGCTGCCCCTGCCACCATCCTTGAAATCACCTGAACAGAATCGCCGGGCGTCTTGCGGGCCGGTGTTTTCGTGTCTGCGGGCCGAAAAGCTATCCAAAGTGCGTTTTCGCGCTCCGAAGATGCCCTTCGTGCTTTTTCGACATGATTTGAACACGCTTGCCACATTTTTGCCAGAATTGCGCCCTAGACAGGGCCAATTCGGGTCTCCGCGCAGCTACTTTGCGGGTCCGGATTCGCGTGGGGGCGCGAAGTATAGGGTCATGCTGCCATGGCATATTCCGATGATTTGACGACACCGCATGTACCGATTCATGCGATAAGGCCGGGTCTGCGCCTCAAGCCGCTGCAATCGCACGGCACGAAGCTGACCGATGAAGAGATCGACCATGTGATCGCGCGTACGCTCGCCGAGGATCGCAAATACGCGGCGCGCGACTCGCTGCCGCCGATCGCCTCTCAGGAAGAGTTGAGCGGCCATGCCGGGCGGCAGGCGCGCCGCGCTGCGCGCGAGCGCGAGGCCGCCGAGGCGCGTCTGGGCGAGACGCGGGCGCGCTACGGCGCCGAGCCGCAGACCGCGCCGCAGCCGGTCGAGGATCTGCGCGCCGCCGCCCGTTTCAGGCTGCCGGCGCTGCCGACCGTGCCCGCCATTCCCCGCCGCGCCCGCCAGGCGCTCGCCGCGCTCGGCGTCCTCGCGGTGATCTGGTTCCGGCCCTTCGAGGTGTTTCTCGCCCTCTGCATCGCGCTGACGCTCTGCCTTGCCGGCGTTCTCGCGCTCAGCAGCGACACGGTGTCGAACGCGCTCGTGCGCGTCTATCGCTGGCGCCATGCGCGCAGCCCCGCCCGGGCCGAGCGGATGCGCCGCCGGCTCGACGCGCTGGCGATGCGCATCGACAATGTGCTCGACGCGTTGCCCGAGCGCTGGACGACGGGCCTCTACATGGCCGATTTCAGCCGCGAGGCGCTGGGCGTCGATCACGACCGGGACGCCGCCGATCCTTTCGACCGGCTGCGCGATGAGGCCGCGCGCGGCTGACCTCCCGCGGGGCCGATCTGCATCACGGCGGCGCGTCTTTGCCGGATGCGCCGCTATGCGCACTTGAATTCGGCGGCCCTGCCGAGTATGCCCCGCCGCAACACCCGCGCATCCCTGCGCGGGCCGACCCAGCAAAAGAAGGCAGCGCATGGCACGCACCAATCCGCTTCAGTTTGTTCAGCAGGTTCGCGCAGAGGTCGCCAAGGTCGTCTGGCCGACGCGCCGCGAAGTGCTGCTGACCACGGTGATGGTCTTCATCATGGCCGCGCTCACCGCGGTCTTCTTCGCGCTCGTCGATCTGGGCATCCGCAGCGGGCTCGAGGGCATTTTCACGCTCGTCGGGTAAGGCGGCGCCGCAGCTGCGCCGCGCGGGTGGGTGCAATTCGGCCAAGGCCCCTTGAATCCACGCCGCAGGCCGGGTAATTGCCACCACAATTCTGCAATGTGGCGCGCGGCGATTCGAGCCCCGCGCCGATTTTGTTTTGAAAACGTCCGACGCCTCGGCTCCGTGCCGGGTGGGGACAGCAAGGTAATTCCGGCCCACGCGCCGGACGAGACGGAGACAGGCTCAGCATGGCAAAGCGGTGGTATTCGGTGAGCGTTCTGTCGAATTTCGAGAAGAAGATCGCCGAGCAGATCAGAACGTCCATCGTCGAGAACAATCTCGAGGACGATATCGACGAGGTGCTGGTCCCGACCGAAGAAGTGATCGAGGTGCGCCGCGGCAAGAAGGTGACGGCCGAGCGCCGCTTCATGCCTGGTTACGTGCTGGTCCACATGGAGATGTCCGACAAGGGCTATCACATGATCAACTCGATCAACCGCGTCACGGGCTTTCTGGGCCCGCAGGGCCGCCCGATGCCGATGCGCGACGCCGAGGTTCAGGCGATCCTCGGCCGCGTCCAGGAAGGCGAGGAAAGCCCGCGCACGCTGATCCACTTCGAGATCGGCGAGAAGGTCAAGGTTAATGACGGCCCGTTCGAGGGCTTCGACGGATCGGTCGAGAATGTCGACGAAGAGCATCAGCGCCTGAAGGTGTCGGTCTCGATCTTCGGCCGGGAAACCCCGGTCGAGCTGGAATTCACGCAAGTCACCAAGCAATAGGGCTTGCGCGATGCGGTGCCTGCCAAGGCGCCGCCGCCCGGAGCGATCCGGGCTTCATGTGGGAGGCGAGGGGGCCGCGGCACCCGGACCGGACCACACAACCCGAGTGGTTCGCGGGCGCGCCCCGAACCTGTTGAAATGGAAGGAGAGGCCTCATGGCCAAGAAACTCGCCGGGAAGATGAAGCTGCAGGTGAAAGCCGGGCAAGCCAATCCCAGCCCGCCCGTCGGCCCCGCACTGGGTCAGCGCGGCATCAACATCATGGAATTCTGCAAGGCGTTCAACGCCAAGACGCAGGACATGGAGCCGGGCGCACCGTGCCCGACCGTGATCACCTACTACCAGGACAAGTCCTTCGAGATGGAAATCAAGACGCCGCCGGCGTCCTACTATCTCAAGAAGGCGGCCAAGCTGTCGTCGGGCGGCAAGACCCCCGGCCGCGAAACTGCAGGCTCGGTCACCGTCAAGCAGGTGCGCGAGATCGCGGAAGCCAAGTGGAAAGACCTGAACGCAAACGACGTCGAAGCCGCGATGAAGATCATCGTGGGCAGCGCACGCTCCATGGGCATCGAGGTGAAGTAAGATGGCGAAACTTGGAAAACGCACCCGCGCCGCTCGTGAGGCATTCGCCGGCAAGACCGATCTGACCGTCGAGGACGCCGTCAAGCTGGTCAAGGCCAATGCCACCGCGAAATTCGACGAGACCATCGAGATCGCGATGAACCTCGGCGTCGATCCGCGCCACGCCGACCAGATGGTCCGCGGCGTCGTCGGCCTGCCCAACGGCACCGGCAAGGACGTCCGCGTTGCCGTCTTCGCCCGCGGCGCCAAGGCCGAGGAGGCCGAGAAGGCCGGGGCCGACATCGTCGGTGCCGAAGACCTGATGGAGACCGTGCAGAGCGGCAAGATCGATTTCGATCGCTGCATCGCCACGCCCGACATGATGCCCATCGTGGGCCGTCTGGGCAAGGTCCTGGGTCCGCGCAACCTGATGCCGAACCCCAAGATCGGCACCGTGACGATGGACGTCGCCCAAGCTGTCAAGGACGCCAAGGGCGGCCAGGTGCAGTTCAAGGCCGAGAAGGCCGGCGTCATCCATGCCGGCGTCGGCAAGGCGTCCTTCGATCAGGCGAAACTGGTCGAGAACGTCCGCGCCTTCATCAGCGCCGTGCAGAAGGCCAAACCGGCCGGTGCCAAGGGCTCCTACATGAAGCGCATCTCGCTGACCTCGACCATGGGTCCGGGCGTCACCATCGACGTGGCCGACGCCGCGACCGAGTGATTTCGGCCTCTGTCCGATAGCGAAGTTCATTGCCAGGCCCCCTCGCGGGGCCTGGCGCGTTTTCGGGGGTGGGCCGCGCCGCCCGGCGAAAAACGTTGATTACTGCGGCGCGCCCGGTATGCTGCCCCGAGAACATTGCACGTCAGATGCAAGTTATTGGAGCAGAGCATGCAAGCAGCAGTCACCCGCCTTTCGGCAGGGCCGCCTTCCGTTGACGATATCCATGCGCTCGCCGCGGCGGAGCTGAAATAGCCGACGCCGGGTTTCGATGCGGCCTCCCATCTTTCAACGCTCAAGACCCTGATCGTCGGCGAGCGGAGCGCGGCCGAGCTCGAGGCGATGATCATGCTTCAAGTCGCCGGGCGCATCCGGCCCGCGCGCACCCGCATCTTCATGAACTCCCTGCGCGCGCAGCGCATCGCGGAAGGTAACGAGGCGGCGTTCGACGCATTCGAGGCGATGCTTCTCGAAAGCCTGGGCGCCTAGGTGCTGCTGGGGCATTCCTATCTGCCCGATGCGTTCAAGACCGCGGATCATGAGGCCGTGTGGAGCCAGGTCGGCGACGCCATCGCGTCGCTCGAAGCCTTCTCGCCGCATGTTTTCCTGAATTCCGGGACGCTTCTGGGCGCGGTGCGGGACGGCAAGCTGATCGATCATGACGACGATGTCGATCTCGCTGTCCTGATCGACGCGCAGAACGAGGAAGAGGCGGGGCGCGTCTGGCGGCGCATGTGCGAGGAGATGGCGGCGCAGGGGATGCTGGACAGCTCGAAGGAGCGCGACATGGCGCAGGTTCAGCTCAAGACGGGCGGGCAGACCACGATCGACGTCTTTCCGGGTTGGATCGACCGGGGCAGGGTCTATGTCTACCCGCATACCTACGGCACGCTCGACGAGGCCGATCTTCTGCCGCTCGGCACCTGCAGGATCACCGGGCTCAAGATCCCCGCGCATCCCGAAAAGATGCTGGCCGTGAATTACGGGGACGGCTGGCAAAAGCCCGATCCTTAATTCGTTTTTCCGTGGAAGCAGCGCAAGAAGCGCTTCAACCGGTTCCTGAGGGCCTGCGGGCTGGGGTTGAAATGATCCGCCGAGCCGCGCCCGGCAAGGGCCCTCGCACCGTGCTGACCTACGGCACGTTCGATCTTTTCCATGCGGGTCACGTCCGGCTCCTGTCGCGGTTGGCCGAGCTGGGCGACCGGCTCGTCGTCGGATGCTCGACCGACGCGTTCAACTCGAGCAAGGGCAAGCTCTGCGTCATGTCCTTCGATGCGCGTGTCGAGATCCTCGAGGCCTGCCGCCATGTCGATCTGGTGATCCCCGAGGAATGCTGGGAGCAAAAGCGCACCGATATCGTCGAGCACGGGGCGGACATCTTCGCGATGGGCAGCGACTGGACGGGCAAGTTCGACGATCTGTCGGACCTGTGCGAGGTCGTCTATCTGCCCCGAACCGAGAACATCTCGACCACCGAGATCAAGCAGCTCATGCTGGAGCGGGGACGCGCGGGCACCGCCGCGCGTGCCGCGCCCCGGCAGATGGCCGCCGGGCGCAGCCGGCGCGGCTGAAATTTGCAGAAATTCTGGCCGCGGGGGTTGGCATTCGCGCGGCAGTCCTCTAAAGGCTCACGCAGCAGGGCAGGCGCGGGATTCGTCCCATGCCTGTTTTGCGTTTCGTCCAAGACGGTGGGTGGGCTTTTGCCCTTAATATCCTGCCCGAGGCGGGAATTGAGATTTTCAGCCGAACATCTGCTTCGGATGCTGTATCGATGCCCCGTTTACAGGACCAAATGCCAGGCAGTCCTGCCTGGCTGAACTGAGCCGGGGGACTTCCCCCAAATTTGGAGTGAAACTGTGGATAGAGCCCAGAAAGAGAAAGTGGTCGACGAGCTCGGCCAGATCTTCGAAAGCTCTGGCGTCGTGGTGGTATCCCACTACACCGGTCTTACAGTTGCGGAAATGCAGGATCTGAGGGCGCGCGCACGCGCGGCCGACGCATCCGTTCGCGTTGCCAAGAACAGGCTCGCCAAGATCGCCCTGGACGGCAAGCCCTGCGCATCCATCGCAGGCTACCTGACGGGCATGACCGTTCTGACCTATTCCGAGGATCCCGTGGCGGCCGCCAAGGTGTCCGAGGACTTCGCCAAGGGGAACCCCAAGTTCCAGATCCTCGGCGGTGCAATGGGTGAGACGGCCCTTGACCGTTCCGGCGTCGAAGCCGTGTCGAAAATGCCCTCGCGCGACGAGCTCATCGCTCAGATCGCAAGCTGCATCGGCGCACCCGCTTCGAACATCGCCGGCGCGATTGGCGCACCTGCTTCGAACATCGCGAGCATCCTTTCGACTATCGAGGAAAAGGCCGAAGCGGCCTGACGCAACTTGTCATCCGGCTGGGGCCGAGGCCCTGGCGTTGGAACACATCTTAAAACGGAAAGCATGATAAAATGGCTGATCTGAAGAAACTGGCAGAAGAGATCGTTGGTCTGACCCTGCTCGAAGCACAAGAACTGAAAACCATCCTGAAGGACGAGTACGGCATCGAGCCCGCAGCAGGCGGCGCAGTGATGATGGCCGGTCCCGCAGGTGGCGACGCCGGCGGCGCTGCTGAAGAGCAGACCGAATTCGACGTCATCCTGAAGTCGGCAGGCGCCTCCAAGATCAACGTGATCAAGGAAGTCCGCGCGATCACCGGTCTTGGCCTGAAAGAAGCCAAGGACCTGGTCGAAGCCGGTGGCAAGGCCGTCAAGGAGCAGGTCTCCAAGGACGAAGCCAACGACATCAAGGCAAAGCTCGAAGCCGCTGGTGCGGAAATCGAACTGAAGTAATCGCAGGGGCATGGGCCGGTGCCTCGGCGCGCCGCCCGACCCCTTTGATCGAGGCTGGACCCGGAAATTCCGGGTCCAGCCGAACCTGTCTTGGACAGGCCCTCATGCGGAAGCGCGCCGCCGGTTCACGATACCGGCACCGTGCGTTGCGACGCGAGGCGGGGGGCCTATCTCAGGCGAGGTTCGTGCGATCGGGAGGCCGTCACTCGGGACGATGGCCATGAATGGATCGCACCCCCGCTCTCTCTGATGGCCGCGCGGCTGGGGCCCGACAGCCCGCGCGACCCGTTGAGAAATGAAAGGTGACCAGACACATGGCTCAATCCTACCTTGGCCAGAAGCGTTTGCGTAAATACTTCGGTAAAATCCGCGAAGTCCTCGAAATGCCGAACCTCATCGAGGTTCAGAAATCCTCGTATGACCTCTTCCTGCGCTCGGGCGATCAGCCCCAGCCGATGGACGGCGAAGGCATCAAGGGCGTGTTCCAGTCCGTCTTCCCGATCTCGGATTTCAACGAGACGAGCGTGATCGAGTTCGTCAGCTACGATCTGGAAAAGCCGAAATACGACGTCGAAGAATGCATGCAGCGCGACATGACCTACAGCGCGCCGCTGAAGGTGACGCTGCGCCTCATCGTGTTCGATATCGACGAAGACACGGGCGCCAAGTCGGTCAAGGACATCAAGGAACAGGACGTGTTCATGGGCGACATGCCCCTGATGACGCCCAACGGCACCTTCGTGGTCAACGGCACCGAGCGGGTCATCGTCAGCCAGATGCACCGCAGCCCCGGCGTGTTCTTCGATCACGACAAGGGCAAGACGCACAGCTCGGGCAAGCTGCTCTTCGCCTGCCGGATCATCCCCTATCGCGGCTCGTGGCTCGATTTCGAGTTCGACGCCAAGGACATCGTCTTCGCGCGCATCGACCGTCGCCGCAAGCTGCCGGTCACGACGCTGCTCTATGCGCTGGGTCTCGACCAGGAAGGCATCATGGATGCCTATTACGACACGCTCCAGTTCAAGCTGAAGAAAAAGGGCAAGGAGAACGGCGGCTGGGTCACCAAGTTCTTCCCCGAACGCGTGCGCGGCACCCGTCCGACCTATGATCTGGTCGACGCGGCCACCGGCGAAGTGATCGCGGAGGCCGGCAAGAAGGTCACCCCGCGCGCGGTCAAGAAGCTGATCGACGAGGGCAACGTCAAGGAGCTGCTGGTTCCTTTCGAGCATATCGTGGGCAAGTTCGCGGCCAAGGACATCATCAACGAGGAAACCGGCGCGATCTATGTCGAGGCGGGCGACGAGCTGACGCTCGAGCGCGACAAGGACGGCGAGATCACGGGCGGCACGCTTCAGGATCTGCTGAATGCCGGGATCACCGAGATCCCCGTTCTCGACATCGACAACATCAATGTCGGCCCCTACATCCGCAACACGATGGCCGCCGACAAGAACATGAGCCGCGAGACCGCGCTCATGGATATCTACCGCGTGATGCGCCCGGGCGAGCCGCCCACCGAGGAGGCCGCGTCGGCCCTTTTCGACACGCTCTTCTTCGACAGCGAGCGCTATGACCTTTCGGCCGTGGGCCGCGTGAAGATGAACATGCGCCTCGATCTCGAGAAGCCGGACACCCAGCGCACGCTGGACCGCGAGGATATCGTGGCCTGCATCCGCGCGCTGGTCGAGCTGCGCGACGGCAAGGGCGATATCGACGACATCGACCATCTCGGCAACCGCCGAGTGCGCTCGGTCGGCGAGCTGATGGAGAACCAGTACCGCGTCGGCCTGCTGCGCATGGAGCGCGCCATCAAGGAGCGCATGTCCTCGGTCGAGATCGACACGGTCATGCCGCAGGATCTCATCAACGCCAAGCCGGCAGCCGCCGCCGTGCGCGAGTTCTTCGGCTCGTCGCAGCTGTCGCAGTTCATGGACCAGACCAACCCGCTCTCGGAAGTGACGCACAAGCGCCGTCTTTCGGCGCTCGGGCCGGGCGGCCTGACGCGCGAGCGCGCGGGCTTCGAGGTGCGCGACGTGCACCCGACGCATTACGGCCGCATGTGCCCCATCGAGACGCCGGAAGGCCCGAATATCGGCCTGATCAACTCGCTCGCCACCTTCGCGCGGGTGAACAAGTACGGCTTCATCGAAACGCCCTACCGCAAGGTGAAGGACGGCCAGGTCACGGACGAAGTGCAGTACATGTCCGCGACCGAGGAGATGCGCCACACCGTCGCGCAGGCGAACGCCAATCTCGACGAGAACGGCCGCTTCGTGAACGATCTGGTCAGCACGCGTCAGGCCGGCGACTACATGCTCGCGCCGAACGAGCAGGTCGATCTGATCGACGTCTCGCCCAAGCAGCTGGTTTCGGTCGCGGCATCGCTCATTCCCTTCCTCGAGAACGACGACGCCAACCGCGCGCTGATGGGCTCGAACATGATGCGGCAGGCCCTGCCGCTCATCAAGGCCGAGGCGCCGCTGGTCGGCACCGGGATCGAGGGCGTCGTGGCCCGCGACTCGGGCGCCGCGATCATGGCGAAGCGCGCGGGCGTCATCGACCAGGTCGATGCGCAGCGTATCGTCGTGCGCGCCACCGAGGATATGGAGCCGGGCGATCCGGGCGTCGACATCTACCGTCTGCGCAAGTTCCAGCGCTCGAACCAGAACAGCTGCATCAACCAGCGTCCGCTGGTGAAGGTGGGCGATACCGTGGGCAAGGGCGAAGTCATCGCCGACGGCCCGGCGACCGACATGGGCGAGCTGGCCGTGGGCCGGAACGTCATCGTCGCCTTCATGCCCTGGAACGGCTACAACTACGAGGACTCGATCCTCATCTCCGAGCGCATCAGCCGTGACGACGTCTTCACCTCGATCCACATCGAGGAATTCGAAGTCGCCGCGCGCGACACGAAACTGGGGCCAGAAGAGATCACCCGCGACATTCCCAACGTGGGTGAAGAGGCGCTGCGCAACCTCGACGAGGCGGGCATCGTCTATATCGGCGCCGACGTGGAGCCGGGCGACATTCTCGTGGGCAAGATCACGCCCAAGGGCGAAAGCCCGATGACGCCCGAGGAAAAACTGCTGCGCGCGATCTTCGGCGAGAAGGCGAGCGACGTGCGCGATACGTCCCTGCGCGTCAAGCCGGGCGATTTCGGCACGGTCGTCGAGGTGCGCGTCTTCAACCGCCACGGCGTGGAGAAGGACGAGCGCGCGCTTCAGATCGAGCGCGAAGAGGTCGAGCGTCTGGCGCGCGACCGTGACGACGAGCTGGCGATCCTCGATCGCAACATCTACGCCCGTCTGCACGACATGATCCTTGGCAAGACCGCCGTCAAAGGCCCCAAGGGCGTCAAGTCGAATTCGGAGATCACCGAGGAGTTGCTGTCGTCCCTGACCAAGGGCCAGTGGTGGCAGCTTGCGCTCAAGGAAGAGGCCGACGCGCAGATCATGGAGGCGCTCAACGCGCAATACGAGGCGCAGAAACGCGCCCTCGATGCGCGCTTCGAGGACAAGGTCGAGAAGGTCCGCCGCGGCGACGATCTGCCCCCGGGCGTGATGAAGATGGTCAAGGTCTTCATCGCCGTGAAGCGCAAGCTTCAGCCGGGTGACAAGATGGCCGGCCGTCACGGCAACAAGGGTGTCATCTCCAAGGTGGTCCCGATGGAGGACATGCCGTTCCTCGCGGACGGCACGCCGGTCGATTTCTGCCTCAACCCGCTGGGCGTTCCCAGCCGGATGAACGTGGGCCAGATCCTCGAGACGCATATGGGCTGGGCCTCGCGCGGCTTCGGCATCAAGATCGACGAGGCGCTGCAAAGCTACCGCCGCGACGGCGATCTGACGCCGGTCAAGGAGGCGATGCATCTCGCCTATGGCGACGAGGTCTTTGCCGAAGGCATCGAAGGCATGGACGAGCACCAGCTGATCGAGGCGGCGGGCAACGTGACGAACGGTGTTCCGATCGCGACTCCGGTCTTCGACGGCGCGAAGGAGCATGACGTCAACGACGCGCTGAGCCGTGCAGGCTTCGACACGTCGGGCCAGTCGATCCTCTTCGACGGCCGCACGGGCGAGCAGTTCGCGCGTCCCGTCACCGTGGGCGTCAAGTACCTGCTCAAGCTGCATCACCTTGTCGACGACAAGATCCACGCACGCTCGACCGGCCCCTACAGCCTCGTCACGCAGCAGCCGCTGGGCGGCAAGGCGCAGTTCGGCGGTCAGCGCTTCGGTGAGATGGAGGTCTGGGCGCTCGAAGCCTACGGCGCCGCCTACACCCTGCAGGAGATGCTGACGGTCAAGTCCGACGACGTGGCAGGCCGGACCAAGGTCTACGAGTCGATCGTCAAAGGTGAAGACAGCTTCGAGGCCGGCGTGCCGGAATCGTTCAACGTGCTGGTCAAGGAGGTCCGGGGTCTGGGCCTCAACATGGAACTCCTGGATTCGGAGGGGGAAGAGTAAGCGCAAAAATCTGCCAAGATTTTTGGCGGGCTCCCTTGCGGGGAGCTCGCCTCGCCATCCCCCTTTCGCGCCCAACATTACGAGGTAAGTAAATGAACCAGGAACTGACGAACAATCCGTTCAACCCCGTCGCGCCCGCCGCCGTCTTCGACGAGATCAAGGTCTCGCTGGCATCGCCCGAGCGCATCCTCAGCTGGTCCTACGGCGAGATCAAGAAGCCCGAGACGATCAACTACCGCACGTTCAAGCCCGAGCGTGACGGCCTCTTCTGCGCGCGCATCTTCGGTCCGATCAAGGATTACGAATGCCTTTGCGGCAAATACAAGCGCATGAAGTATCGCGGCGTCGTCTGCGAGAAATGCGGCGTCGAAGTCACCCTTCAGAAGGTCCGCCGCGAGCGGATGGGCCATATCGAGCTGGCCGCGCCCTGCGCCCATATCTGGTTCCTGAAATCGCTGCCGTCGCGCATCGGTCTCATGCTGGACATGACGCTGCGCGATCTCGAGCGTGTGCTCTATTTCGAGAACTACGTCGTGATCGAGCCGGGCCTGACGGATCTGACCTATGGCCAGATGCTGACCGAAGAGGAATTCATGGACGCGCAGGATGCCTATGGCATCGACGCCTTCACCGCCAATATCGGCGCCGAGGCGATCCGCGACATGCTGGCCCAGATCGACCTCGAGTCAGAGGCCGAGAACCTGCGCGCCGATCTGGCCGAGGCCACGGGCGAGCTGAAGCCCAAGAAGATCATCAAGCGTCTCAAGGTCGTCGAGAGCTTCCTCGAGTCGGGCAACCGTCCCGAGTGGATGGTCATGACCGTGATCCCGGTCATTCCGCCCGAGCTGCGCCCGCTGGTGCCGCTGGACGGGGGCCGTTTCGCGACGTCGGACCTCAACGATCTCTATCGCCGGGTCATCAACCGCAACAACCGCCTCAAGCGGTTGATTGAGCTGCGCGCGCCCGACATCATCGTGCGCAACGAGAAGCGGATGCTTCAGGAATCCGTCGATGCGCTCTTCGACAACGGCCGCCGCGGCCGCGTCATCACCGGCGCCAACAAGCGTCCGCTGAAGTCGCTCAGCGACATGCTGAAAGGCAAGCAGGGTCGCTTCCGCCAGAACCTTCTGGGCAAGCGCGTCGACTTCTCGGGCCGTTCGGTCATCGTGACCGGTCCCGAACTCAAGCTGCATCAGTGCGGCCTGCCCAAGAAGATGGCGCTCGAACTCTTCAAGCCGTTCATTTACTCGCGGCTCGAGGCCAAGGGTCTGTCGAGCACCGTCAAGCAGGCGAAGAAGCTGGTCGAGAAGGAGCGTCCCGAGGTCTGGGACATCCTCGACGAGGTCATTCGCGAGCATCCGGTGATGCTGAACCGCGCGCCGACGCTCCACCGCCTCGGCATCCAGGCGTTCGAGCCGATCCTGATCGAGGGCAAGGCGATCCAGCTTCACCCGCTGGTCTGCTCGGCCTTCAACGCCGACTTCGACGGCGACCAGATGGCCGTGCACGTGCCGCTGAGCCTCGAGGCGCAGCTTGAAGCGCGCGTTCTGATGATGTCGACGAACAACGTCCTCAGCCCCGCCAACGGCGCGCCGATCATCGTTCCGTCGCAGGACATGATCCTCGGGCTCTACTACACCACGCTCGAGCGCAAGGGCATGAAGGGCGAGGGCATGATGTTCGCGTCCATGGACGAGGTGCAGCACGCGCTCGACGCCGGCCATGTGCATCTGCATGCGCGCATCACCGCGCGCATCCCGCAGATCGACGCCGAGGGCAACGAGGTGTTCGAACGCGTCGAGACGACACCGGGCCGCGTGCGGCTCGGCGCGCTCCTGCCCAAGAACGCCAAGGCGCCTTTCAGCCTCGTCAACCGCCTTCTGCGCAAGAAGGAAGTTCAGCAGGTCATCGACACCGTCTACCGCTATTGCGGCCAGAAGGAGTCTGTCATTTTCTGCGACCAGATCATGACGATGGGCTTCCGCGAGGCGTTCCGCGCCGGTATCTCCTTCGGCAAGGACGACATGGTCATTCCCGACAACAAGTGGGAGATCGTCGGCGAGACGCGCGAGCAGGTCAAAGGCTTCGAACAGCAGTACATGGACGGCCTGATCACTCAGGGCGAGAAGTACAACAAGGTGGTCGATGCCTGGTCGAAATGTAACGATCAGGTCACCGAGGCGATGATGAACAACATCTCGTCGGGCAAGACCGACGAGAACGGCGCCGAAGCGGAGCCGAACAGCGTCTACATGATGGCCCATTCGGGCGCGCGTGGCTCGGTCACGCAGATGAAGCAGCTGGGCGGCATGCGCGGCCTGATGGCCAAGCCGAACGGCGACATCATCGAGACGCCGATCATCTCGAACTTCAAGGAAGGTCTGACCGTTCTCGAGTACTTCAACTCGACCCACGGCGCCCGTAAGGGTCTGTCGGACACGGCCCTCAAGACGGCCAACTCCGGCTATCTGACGCGCCGCCTCGTGGACGTCGCTCAGGACTGCATCGTGCGGGAGTACGACTGCGGCACCGAGCGCGCGATCACGACCGAAGCCGCGGTCAACGACGGTGAGGTCGTCTCGTCCATCGGCGAGCGTCTCCTGGGCCGCGTTGCGGCCGAGGACATCCTGCGCCCCGGTACGGACGAGGTGCTGGTCAAGCGCGGTCAGCTCATCGACGAGCTTACCGCCGACGCGGTCGAGGAGGCGGCGGTGCAGACCGCGCGCATCCGCAGCCCGCTGACCTGCGAGGCCGAGGACGGCGTCTGCGCCATGTGCTACGGGCGTGACCTCGCGCGCGGCACGATGGTGAACCAGGGCGAGGCTGTCGGCATCATCGCCGCGCAGTCCATCGGCGAGCCCGGCACGCAGCTGACGATGCGGACCTTCCACATCGGCGGCGTCGCGCAGGGCGGCCAGCAATCCTTCCTTGAAGCCAGCCAGTCGGGCAAGATCGCCTTCGACGGCGAGCAGACGCTCGAGAATTCGGCGGGCGAGACGCTGGTGATGGGCCGCAACATGAAGCTGCTCATCATGGGCGAGGGCGATGTCGAACTGGCGAGCCACAAGCTCGGCTACGGCACGAAGCTGCATGTGAAGGCGGGCGACACGGTAAAGCGCGGCGACAAGCTCTTCGAATGGGATCCCTACACCCTGCCGATCATCGCCGAGAAGTCGGGTATGGCCAAGTTCGTGGACCTCGTGACCGGCGTCGCCGTGCGCGACGAGACGGACGATGCCACCGGCATGACCCAGAAGATCGTCATGGACTGGCGCGCGGCCCCCAAGGGCAACGAGCTCAAGCCCGAGATCTTCATCGTCGGCGACGATGGCGAGCCCGTGCGCAACGAGGCCGGCAACCCCGTCACCTATCCGATGTCCGTGGATGCGATCCTCAGCGTCGAAGAGGGCGATGCGGTCAAGGCGGGCGACGTGGTGGCGCGGATCCCGCGCGAGGGCGCCAAGACCAAGGACATCACCGGCGGTCTGCCGCGTGTGGCCGAGCTCTTCGAGGCGCGCCGTCCCAAGGATCACGCGATCATCGCGGAGATCGACGGCTATGTGCGCTACGGCAAGGACTACAAGAACAAGCGCCGTATCGCGATCGAGCCGACCGACGAGACGCTCGAGACCGTCGAATACATGGTCCCCAAGGGCAAGCACATCCCCGTGCAGGAAGGCGACTACGTCCAGAAGGGCGACTACATCATGGACGGCAATCCCGCGCCGCATGACATCCTCAGCATTCTGGGTGTCGAGGCGCTGGCCGATTACATGATCGACGAAGTCCAGGACGTCTATCGTCTGCAAGGCGTGAAGATCAACGACAAGCACATCGAGGTCATCGTGCGCCAGATGCTGCAGAAGTGGGAGATCCTCGACTCTGGCCAGACCACGCTGCTCAAGGGCGAGCATGTGGACAAGGCCGAGTTCGACGCCGCCAACGAGAAGGCGCTCAAGAAGGGCGTGCGCCCCGCACAGGGCGAGCCGATCCTTCTGGGGATCACCAAGGCGTCGCTGCAAACCCGCAGCTTCATCTCGGCGGCCTCCTTCCAGGAGACGACGCGCGTGCTGACCGAGGCTTCGGTTCAGGGCAAGCGGGACAAGCTTGTCGGCCTCAAGGAGAACGTCATCGTGGGCCGCCTCATCCCGGCGGGCACCGGCGGCGCGACCCAGGAGATGCGCAAGATCGCCGCGGGCCGCGACAACATCGTCATCGAGGCGCGCCGCGAGGAGGCCGAAGCGGCCGCCGCCCTGGCCGCTCCGGTGGTCGAGGAGAGCGATGCGGACACAAGCGCCGAGGATACCGGCGCCGAGTGATCCAAGGCGGATTGAAGATGGAAAAGGCCCCGCAGCGATGCGGGGCCTTTTGCGTTGGGGCCTCTTTTCGTATCGGGACGCCCGCTCAGTAGGGGTTTCGCGGGCTCCGGTCCTGCGAGAGCGATTGCTGGCGCCGCGCGACTAGCAGCTCGATCGCGTCGGCCAGATGCTCGCGCTCGATACTCCGCGCGCCTTGCTCGACCCGGATCCGGTGCGCTTCGATCATCACATCGGCATACCGGCACCCCTCGGGCGGCTCGAACCGGTAGCTGGCGAGCTCCATCCGAAGGCCGAGCGGATCGCGGAAATAGATCGAATCCATGAAGCCGCGATCGACCGGCCCCGAATGCTGCACGCCTCGCGCCTCGAGCCGGGCCGCCACCTGCCAGAAGGTCGCCTGGCTGACGTTCAGGGCGAGGTGATGCAGCGAGCCGACGGCCTCGGGTACGGGGGAGGGATCGGGCTTGCGGTTCTCGTTGGTGAAGATCGTGATGAGCCGCCCATCGCCCGGATCGAAATAGAGATGCCCCTCGTTCGGATCGTCCAGGTTGGGCTGATCGAAGATGAAGGGCATGCCCAGAACGCCCTCCCAGAAATCAATGCTGGTCTGCCGGTCGGCGCCCGTGAAGGTCAGGTGATGCACCCCTTGGGTCTGGATCTTGCGAAGCTCGGTCGCTTGCGTCATCGGCGGTCTCCTCTCGTCTCGGCGGTCCTGTGGTCCAGCTTTCAAGCTGGCGCGCAGGGCGCCGAAGGCAAGGCGGCGCCCTGCGCGTTTCGGGGCTTGTGCGCTTCTCGATTGGCTGCGCAAATGCGCGCATGAAACTGACGGACAACATGATCGGCGCGCTTCTGATGATGGGCGCCATGGCGGCCTATACGATCAACGACACGTTGATGAAGACGCTCGCGGGCACTGTTCCGCTCTTTCAGGTCATCTTCCTGCGCGGCTGCCTGACGAGCGTGGCCGTGGGCGTGATCGCCTGGCGCATGGGCGCCTTCTCGCGCCGCGTCTCGCGCCGCGACTCGGGCGCCATCGCGCTGCGCGTCGCGGGCGAGGTCGCGGGCACCTATTTCTTCCTGACCGCGCTTTATCACATGCCTCTGGCCAACGTGACCGCGATCCTTCAATCGCTGCCTCTGGCCCTCACGCTCGCGGCGGCCGTGTTCCTGCGCGAGCCGGTCGGATGGAAACGCATCACGGCCGTTCTGGCGGGGTTCATCGGTATCCTGATGATCGTGCAGCCGGGTGCCGAGGGCTTCAACGTTTATGCGCTCTACGGTCTCGCTGCCGTGGTCTGCGTCACGGTGCGCGATCTCGCGACGCGCCAGCTTAGCCGCGAGACCTCCTCGATGCTCGTCACCTTCGCGACCTCGGTGACGGTCATGACGGTCTTCGGCATCGCCAGCGCGGCGGACGATTGGGCGCCGATGAGCGCGGAGGCCTGGGCAACCGTGGCCGGGGCGGCGGTGCTCATCATCGCCGGCTATCTGGCCTCGATCATGGTGGTCCGCGTGGGCGAGATCAGCTTTACCGCGCCCTTCCGATACACGGCGATCCTCTGGGCGCTGCTGCTCGGCTGGCTGGTATTCGGTGACTGGCCCGAGCCTCTGGTCCTGCTGGGGGCGGGCATCGTCGTGGCCAGCGGGATCTTCACGCTTTACCGCGAGGCCCGGCTTGGGCGCCAAAAATCTCCCGCACCCGCGCTTCGTCAACGTTGAAACGCGTGCGGAAGAGCTGACGCTGCGCATCGGTGAGCGGCTTGAGGCGGCGGGGGCGGAACTTTGCCTCGCTGTCGTTGTCGGCATGCTTGGCGCGGATATACATCGGCGGATGCGGGTGGATGATCGACGGCATGACGTGATGCAGCTTGTGATGGCCGAAATTCATGATCGTCTTGTCGTCGCCTTCCGCGAAATGCACCGCGAGCCCGCAGGCCCAGAACGAGCTGATGACCTCCTCGGCGATGATGCCCTCCGCCGAGAGCGTCGCGGAATAGCCCGAATTGAATTCGATCGCTGTGCGCGGCTGTCGCCGCCGTAGCCGCCCCGACCGCCGCGCGACCGAGCGCGCCTGTTCGACGAAATCGACGCCCATCGCGTCGTCGTCGTCGAGCCTGAATTGCAGGCTCTCGGGCCGCGCCGCGCCCAACTCGTCCTGAATGGCGATCTGGAGCGCGAGCCGGTGCTTGAGCGGCTCGCAGGGCACGATGCGGATTTGCGGCACATCCGCGCAGAGCGCCTTGAGCCTGCCCATCCAGGGCTCGGGCATGTTGGGGCCGATGATGATGAGGAAGGTGAAGTCCGGATCGGTTTGCGCCGCGACCGACGGCAGGGTCAGCGCCTCGAAATGCGCGAAACGCAGCGCCATGCGGGCGGGCGCGTAGAGATAGGCCTCGCGCTCGGCCACGCTGTCATGCATCCGCTTGAAGCCGCCGAGGGCCGGGTAGGAGAAGCGGCAGACGCCGATCACGCGCATCTCAGGCGCCTTTCGCGAAATGGGCGCGGACATGATCCGCGTCGATATTGTAGAGGCGCCGGAACGCGGCCTCGCCCGCCTCATCCAGAAGCGGCAGGCGCACGGGCTTCACGCCGTCCTTCTGGCGCGAGTCGTTGAACTGGTTGTGCCCGCGCAGCATGATGTCCTCGCCCGGCAGTGTCAGCACCGGCATGACGCGCGCGAGCTTGGCATGGCTGAAATTCATGATGCCGCGCGATGCGCCGGGCGCGACCGCCATGCCGAGCGCCGGGGTCCAGAGCGTCTCGGTCGTCGGTTTGGCGTGGATGCCTTTCGGGCTGATGCGCGCGATATGGCCCTGGTTGAAGTCGATCCCGACATAGCGATGCTGCGCGAGCAGGGGCGCGATGCCGCCCGCCGCCGCGCGCAGCCGCTCCATGAAGGTGACGCCCACGGCATCGTCGTCGTCCATCCGGAACTGGAGCGAGGGCAGGGGGCTTTCCTGCCGCACCGTGTTGATGACCTCCTGCATCACCTGCCGGTGCCGTCCGGGCGCGCGGGGGATCACCACCGCCTGCGGCATGTCCTGCACCAGATCGAGCAGGCGTGTCAGCAGCGCCTCGGGCATGGCGTCTCCGACGACTATGGCCAGGGTGAAGTCGGGATCCGTCTGCGCGCGGAGCGCGGGCAGGGTCATCGTGGCGAAGGTGGCGAAACGCTCGTCCATGCGGACGGGATCGTAGAGGAACGCGGCCCGCGCCTCGGGGCTGTCATGCTCGATCTGGAAGCCGCCGAGGGCGGGGTAGGAAAATCGGCATAGGCCGATGACCTGCATTCGTGCTACGTCCATTTCGGCCCTGCCTGCGCGCGCTGTTCCGGCCCAGACGATGGCAGCGGAACGGCCCCAAGACAAGGCGCGGGCATGGCATTTGAGTGACGCGGCGCGCCTTGCGGTGAAGGCCGCCGATACGCCGGGTGGGGCTGTTGACAACCCCCGCGACTCCCCCTATACGCGCCTCATCCGGTCGCGGGGGTCGCCCCGTATGCCGATATCAGAACTGAAGTGGTCAAGATCCGGGCGCCCGCCGTCCCGATCCTCTGGAAACTCGCCGCGTCCGCACCAGCAAGGGTTGCGATCGCGGTCCTTGCGTATTGCGGACGCGCCATATGCATTTGATTAACCGCATGGGCCAGCCCCGTGCAGACACATGTGTTGAGAGACGGGGAAAGAACCGGAATGCCAACGATCCAACAGTTGATCCGCAAACCGCGGCAGCCGAAAGTTAGAGCGCAGAAATCGCAGCATTTGCAGGGTTGCCCGCAAAAGCGCGGCGTCTGCACACGCGTTTACACCACCACGCCCAAGAAGCCGAACTCGGCCATGCGGAAGGTCGCCAAGGTGCGCCTGACCAATGGCTTCGAGGTCATCAGCTACATCCCGGGCGAGAGCCACAACCTTCAGGAGCACTCGGTGGTCCTGATCCGCGGGGGCCGCGTCAAGGACCTTCCCGGCGTGCGCTACCACATCCTTCGCGGCGTGCTCGACACGCAAGGCGTCAAGGACCGCAAGCAGCGCCGTTCGAAATATGGCGCCAAGCGCCCGAAATAAGAGGATTACCAGATGTCCCGTCGTCACGCCGCCGAGAAGCGCGAAGTTCTGCCCGATGCCAAGTATGGTGACCGGGTTCTGACCAAATTCATGAACAACCTGATGGTCGATGGCAAGAAATCCGCCGCCGAGCGCATCGTCTACAACGCGCTGAGCCGCGTCGAGGACAAGGCCAAGCGCGCGCCGGTCGAGATCTTCCACGAGGCGCTCGATCTGATCAAGCCGTCCGTCGAGGTCCGTTCGCGCCGCGTCGGCGGTGCGACCTACCAGGTCCCCGTCGAAGTGCGCCCCGAGCGCCGCGAGGCCCTGGCGATCCGCTGGCTCATCAACGCGAGCCGCGCACGCAACGAGAACACGATGGAAGAGCGCCTTGCGGGTGAGCTTCTGGACGCGGTCAACAGCCGTGGCAGCGCCGTCAAAAAGCGCGAAGACACTCACAAGATGGCCGACGCGAACAAAGCGTTCAGCCATTACCGTTGGTAAAACAGATACTCTGAGGAAGCAGCCCCATGGCACGCGATTATCCGCTCGAACGCTACCGCAACTTCGGCATCATGGCCCATATCGATGCAGGCAAGACCACCTGCAGCGAGCGCATCCTGTTCTACACAGGCAAGTCTCACAACATCGGTGAGGTGCATGACGGTGCGGCCACGATGGATTGGATGGAGCAGGAGCAGGAGCGTGGCATCACGATCACCTCGGCTGCGACCACCACCTTCTGGCAGTGGCAGGAAGACCCCACCAAGGACGGTACGTCGGACACCAAGTTCCGCATGAACATCATCGACACGCCCGGCCACGTCGACTTCACGATCGAAGTCGAGCGTAGCCTCGCCGTGCTCGACGGTGCCGTCGCGGTTCTCGACGCCAACGCGGGTGTCGAGCCCCAGACCGAGACCGTCTGGCGCCAGGCCGACCGCTACAAGGTTCCGCGCATCGTTTTCGTCAACAAGATGGACAAGATCGGCGCCGACTTCTTCAACTGCGTCAAGATGATCAAGGACCGCACCGGTGCGATCCCCGCCCCGATCCAGATCCCGATCGGCGCGGAGAACGAGCTCGAGGGCATGGTCGATCTCGTCACCATGGAAGAGTGGACCTGGAAGGGCGAGGATCTGGGCGCGTCCTGGACCCGTCAGCCGATCCGCGACGAGCTGAAAGAGCTCGCCGAGGAGTGGCGCGCGAACCTCATCGAGAACGCCGTCGAAATGGACGACGCCGCGATGGAAGCCTATCTCGAAGGCGAGGAGCCTGACGTTCCGACCCTGCGCAAGCTGATCCGCAAGGGTACGCTGTCGATGTCCTTCGTTCCGATCCTCTGCGGCTCGGCCTTCAAGAACAAGGGCGTGCAGCCGCTGCTGAACGCTGTCGTCGATTACCTGCCCAGCCCGCTGGACGTGGTCGACTACATGGGCTTCAGCCCCGATGACGAGACCGAGACCCGCAACATCCCGCGCCGCGCGGATGACAACATGGCGTTCTCGGGCCTCGCGTTCAAAATCATGAACGACCCGTTCGTCGGCTCGCTGACCTTCACGCGCATCTATTCGGGCGTGCTCAAGAAGGGCGACACCGTCCAGAACTCGACCAAGGGCAAGAAGGAGCGCATCGGCCGCATGATGATGATGCACTCGATCAACCGCGAAGAGATCGAAGAAGCCTTCGCCGGCGACATCATCGCGCTGGCCGGTCTCAAGGACACGACCACGGGCGACACGCTTTGCGATCCCAAGGAGCAGGTCGTTCTGGAAACGATGACCTTCCCCGAGCCCGTGATCGAGATCGCGGTCGAGCCGAAGACCAAGGGCGACCAGGAGAAGATGTCCGCGGGCCTCGCACGTCTTGCGGCCGAGGATCCCTCGTTCCGCGTCGAGACCGATATCGAGTCGGGCCAGACGATCATGAAGGGGATGGGCGAGCTTCACCTCGACATTCTCGTCGACCGTCTGCGCCGCGAGTTCAAGGTGGACGCCAATATCGGTGCGCCGCAGGTGGCCTACCGCGAGACGATCAGCCACGAGATCGAGCACACCTACACCCACAAGAAACAGTCGGGTGGTTCGGGTCAGTTCGCCGAGGTCAAGATGGTCATCTCGCCGACCGAGCCGGGCGAAGGCTTCTCCTTCGAGAGCCGCATCGTCGGCGGCACCGTGCCGAAGGAATATATCCCCGGCGTCGAGAAGGGCATCCGTTCCGTCATGGACAGCGGCCCGCTCGCCGGCTTCCCGGTGATCGACTTCAAGGTCGCCCTGATCGACGGCAAGTTCCACGACGTGGACTCCAGCGTCATGGCCTTCGAGATCGCGGCCCGCATGGGCATGCGTGAAGGTCTGCGCAAGGCCGGCGCCAAGCTGCTCGAGCCGATCATGAAGGTCGAGGTCGTCACCCCCGAGGAATACACGGGCGGGATCATCGGCGATCTGACCTCGCGCCGAGGCCAGATCTCGGGGCAGGAGCCGCGCGGCAACGCCATCGCTCTGAACTGCAAGGTGCCGCTGGCGAACATGTTCGGCTACATCAACACCCTGCGGTCGATGTCGTCGGGCCGGGCCCAGTTCACGATGCAGTTCTCGCATTACGAGCCGGTCCCGAGCAACATCTCGGAAGAGATCCAGGCGAAATACGCTTAACCGGGTGGCGGGGGTCTCCCCGCCCTACCCACCACCGTAGGGTGGGCATGTCGCCCACCACCTGACTTGTCAAAAGAGGAGCCACACCATGGCAAAGGAAAAGTTTGACCGCAGCAAACCGCACGTGAACATCGGCACGATCGGTCACGTCGACCACGGCAAGACCACGCTGACGGCTGCGATCACCAAGTATTTCGGCGACTTCCGCGCCTATGACCAGATCGACGGCGCGCCCGAAGAGAAGGCCCGCGGCATCACCATCTCGACCGCTCACGTCGAGTACGAGACCGAGAGCCGTCACTATGCCCACGTCGACTGCCCCGGCCACGCCGACTACGTCAAGAACATGATCACCGGTGCGGCCCAGATGGACGGCGCGATCCTCGTCGTGAACGCGGCCGATGGCCCCATGCCCCAGACCCGCGAGCACATCCTGCTCGGCCGTCAGGTGGGCATCCCCTACATGGTCGTCTACATGAACAAGGTCGACCAGGTGGATGACGAGGAGCTGCTCGAGCTGGTGGAAATGGAAATCCGCGAGCTGCTGTCCAGCTACGAGTATCCCGGCGACGACATCCCCGTCATCCCCGGCTCGGCGCTGCACGCGATGAACGGCACGCAGCCCGAAATCGGCGAAGAGTCGATCCGCAAACTGATGGCCGCCGTGGACGAGTACATCCCGACGCCCGCACGCGCCGTGGACCAGCCCTTCCTGATGCCGGTCGAGGACGTCTTCTCGATCTCCGGTCGTGGTACGGTCGTGACCGGCCGCGTCGAGCGCGGTGTCATCAACGTCGGCGACGAAATCGAGATCGTCGGCCTGAAGGACACCAAGAAGACCACCTGCACCGGCGTGGAAATGTTCCGCAAGCTGCTGGATCGCGGTGAAGCAGGCGACAACATCGGCGCCCTGCTGCGCGGCATCGACCGTGAAGGCGTCGAGCGCGGCCAGGTTCTGTGCAAGCCGAAGTCGGTCACGCCCCACACCAAGTTCGAGGCGGAAGCCTACATCCTGAACAAGGAAGAGGGTGGCCGTCACACGCCGTTCTTCGCCAACTACCGTCCGCAGTTCTACTTCCGCACCACGGACGTGACCGGCACCGTCGTTCTTCCCGAAGGCACCGAAATGGTGATGCCGGGCGACAACCTTCAGTTCAACGTCGAGCTGATCGCCCCGATCGCCATGGAAGAGGGTCTGCGCTTCGCGATCCGCGAAGGTGGCCGCACCGTCGGCGCCGGCGTCGTCTCGAAGATCGTCGAATAATCATCCCGGGCGGGCGCCGTGCCCGCCCCAAGGGTTCGATGAGGGAGGCCGGGTGGTCCGGCCTCCCTCCTATCAACTCCAATGCCGCGAAAGGCTAGACCAATGCAAAGCCAGAACATTCGCATTCGGCTCAAGGCGTTCGACTACCGCGTACTGGATGCCAGCACGCAGGAAATCGTCAACACCGCGAAGCGCACGGGCGCCGACGTCCGTGGGCCCATCCCGCTGCCGAACAAGATTGAAAAATTCACCGTTCTGCGTGGCCCCCACGTGAACAAGAAGTCCCGCGATCAATGGGAGATCCGCACGCACAAGCGCCTGCTGGATATCGTTGATCCGACGCCCCAGACCGTGGACGCGCTGATGAAGCTCGACCTCGCCGCCGGCGTCGACGTGCAGATTTCGGTTTAAGGAGGGCAGTCGTTATGTTGCGCTCTGGCGTTATCGCAAAGAAGGTGGGCATGACCCGTCTTTTCATGGAAGACGGCCGGCAGGTTCCTGTCACCGTTCTTCAACTGGACAAGCTTCAGGTCGTCGCGCAGCGCACGGCCGAAACCCACGGTTACTCGGCCGTTCAGCTGGGCGCAGGCTCGGCCAAGGCCAAGCGGACCTCCAAGGCCATGCGCGGTCACTTCGCCGCGGCCAAGGTCGAGCCCAAGCGCAAGATCGCGGAATTCCGCGTGGCGCCCGAGGCGATGATCGCGGTCGGCGAGGAGATCACCGCCAACCATTACTTCGAAGGTCAGTTCGTGGACGTCTGCGGCACCTCGATCGGTAAGGGTTTCGCCGGTGCCATGAAGCGTCACAACTTCCGTGGTCTTGAAATGACCCACGGTGTGTCGATCAGCCACCGCTCCCACGGCTCGACCGGCCAGTGCCAGGACCCCGGCAAGGTGTTCAAGGGCAAGAAGATGGCCGGCCACATGGGTGCCGCGCGGATCACCACGCAGAACCTGCAAGTGGTCAAGACCGATGCGGGCCGCGGCCTCATCATGGTCAAGGGCGCCGTTCCCGGCTCCAAGGGCGGCTGGGTGACGATCAAGGATGCGGTGAAAAAGCCGTTCCCCGAGAACGCCATCATCCCCGCCGCGCTGAAATCGGCAGCCGAAGAGGCCGAGAAGGCCGCAGCCGAGGCAGCCGCAGCCGCAGCCGCCGAGGAAGAAGCAGCCGCCAAGGCCGCAGCCGAGGCGCAGGCCGCCGAGGAGGCAGCCGCCGAGAAGGAGGCCGAGGCCGAGATCGAGGCAGAGAAGGACGCGGGTGTGGATCCGTCCAACGAGAAGGATAGCGAAGCATGAAACTCGACATGATCAAACTGGACGGCAGCAAGGCCGGCTCGGTCGATCTGGGCGAAGACATCTTCGACCTCGATCCGCGTGCCGATATCCTGCACCGTGTCGTCCGCTGGCAGCGCAACAAGGCGCAGCAGGGCACGCACAAGGTCAAGACGCGCTCGGAAGTCAGCTACTCGACCAAGAAGATCTATCGCCAGAAGGGCACCGGCGGCGCACGCCACGGCGCGCGTTCGGCTCCGATCTTCCGCAAGGGTGGTATCTACAAGGGCCCGACGCCGCGCAGCCATGCGCATGATCTGCCCAAGAAGGTCCGCGCGCTCGGTCTCAAGCATGCCCTGAGCGCCAAGGCGCGCGCAGGCGAGCTCGTGATCATCGAGAACGTGTCGGGCGTGACCAAGACGGGCGCCCTGGCCAAGCAGATCAAGGATCTGGGCTGGAAGCGCGCGCTGGTCATCGACGGCGCCGAGGTCAATGCAGACTTCGCCAAGGCCGCGCGCAACATCGAGGGTCTGGACGTCCTGCCGACCATCGGTGCGAACGTCTATGACATCCTCAAGCGTGACACGCTGGTGATCACGAAGGCGGGTGTCGAAGCACTGGAGGCACGACTGAAATGAGCGCGAAACCCGAACATTACGACGTGATCCGCAAGCCCGTCGTGACCGAGAAGGCCACGATGGCGTCCGAGAACGGCGCCGTCGTCTTCGAAGTGGCGATCGACAGCAACAAGCCCCAGATCAAGGAGGCCGTCGAGGCGCTCTTCGGTGTGAAGGTGAAGGCCGTGAACACGACCATCACCAAGGGCAAGTCCAAGCGCTTCCGCGGCCAGATGGGCCGCCGCGCGGACGTCAAGAAGGCGTATGTCACGCTGGAAGAAGGCAACACGATCGACGTGACCACCGGTCTCTGACGTCTTGTTGGTTTGAAGAATTGGAAAACCCCGGCTGTAGTGGCCGGGGTTTTTTTGTGGTCATATTGGATTCAATTGCGTCACACTTCCTGTTGAAACCAACCGGTGCGTCGGCTGCAGAAATTCGCACTACTTACCTCAATTGAGGGAATAAAAGAGCAATTGAATGGAAGAGTTTGTTCGCCTCTATAAAAATATCCACAAACACTGCAGCTATTACTGTCGGCATCTTGGCCATCTAAAAGGCCTGATCGGCAATGACGATTGGATAAGGGTCGTTGACGGCTCAATGTCAGGGCGCGCATTAGCTCTCGGCAACAGCGAGATCATTAACGCACTCGTTCTCTTCAACACGCGGATGTTTGATACCGGGCGCGATGCAATCACCATCCATAGTCTTTGCAGAAATTTGCCGTCGGACTTGGAAATAGAGCAGTATCACTCGGAAAGGATGGCAAAAATAGGTATTACCTATGAAATTGAACGTTATTTTGCGGCCAAGCGTCAATTCGTCGAATTAAATCGGCGTGTTAGGAATAACTCTACGTTATCTCAGCTGAAGTCTTTGAGAGACTATACGTTAGCTCACAATATTGATCCAAAAACTAAATTTGATAGAGCAACTTTGAAAGATCTACTCGACCTGACTGAGCGGGTGCATGAAATAGTGGATCAAGCCGGATATATTGTTGAAAGCTCCCGGAACGTTTACCGGGACTTTCCAAAACGAGCTGAAAAAGAAACTAGGATGCTGTGTGCTGCGCTTCCAATGCTAGCAAGTATCGAACGAGAATAGATCGATGCGGCAGTAGGGTCCGCAGTGTCGATCGGTGAAGTGTTGCTTAACAACTCCTGGCTCGGAGAGCTGGCGCCATGGGGCAGGGGGCACGCGGCCCACCCAGCCAATCGCCTTTCGCACCTTATCCGCTTGACCCTCCGCGCGGTCTTTACTACACGGACCCATCACGGCAGCCCCGGATTCGTCCGGGGCTTCGTTTTCGTTCACTCGAACGATCTAGCCGGGCACCTACGGGGGCCTATACCAATGGCGGGCCAGGCCCGCCCCACATAGGCGAAACACGTTTCGCCACTGCTAAACGGAAGACAGAAAGCATGGCACTCAAGTCGTATAAGCCAACGACGCCGGGCCAGCGCGGGCTGGTGCTGATCGACCGTTCGGAGCTGTACAAAGGACGCCCCGTCAAGGCCCTCACCGAGGGTCTGACCAAGTCGGGCGGCCGGAACAACACCGGACGTATCACATCGCGTCGTCGCGGGGGTGGGGCGAAGCGCCTCTACCGGATCGTTGATTTCAAGCGCAACAAGTTCGACATGGGCGCGACCGTCGAGCGGATCGAATACGATCCGAACCGGACCGCGTTCATCGCCCTCATCAAGTACGACGATGGCGAGCAGACCTATATCCTGGCGCCCCAGCGCCTCGCGATCGGCGACAAGATCTATTCCGGCGCCAAGGTCGACATCAAGCCCGGCAACTGCATGCCGTTCTCGGGCATGCCGATCGGCACGATCGTGCACAACATCGAGCTGAAGCCCGGCAAGGGCGGCCAGATCGCACGCGCCGCGGGCACCTATGCCCAGTTCGTCGGCCGTGACGGTGGCTATGCCCAGATCCGCCTCAGCTCGGGCGAGCTTCGTCTCGTGCGGCAGGAGTGCAAGGCGACGGTTGGCGCGGTCTCGAACCCCGACAACTCGAACCAGAATTTCGGCAAGGCTGGCCGGATGCGCCATTACGGCGTGCGCCCGTCCGTTCGCGGTGTCGTCATGAACCCGATCGACCACCCGCATGGCGGTGGCGAGGGCCGGACGTCGGGTGGTCGCCACCCCGTCACGCCCTGGGGCAAGCCGACCAAGGGTGCGCGCACCCGCAACAAGAACAAGGCGTCGCAGAAGCTCATCATCCGCTCGCGTCACGCCAAGAAGAAGGGCCGTTAACACATGGCACGTTCTGTATGGAAAGGCCCCTTCGTGGATGCTTACGTCCTGAAAAAGGCCGAAGCATCGCGCGAATCCGGGCGCAATGAAGTCATCAAGATATGGTCGCGCCGCTCGACGATCCTGCCCCAGTTCGTGGGCCTGACGTTCGGCGTCTACAACGGCAAGAAGCATATCCCTGTCAACGTCACCGAGGACATGATCGGTCAGAAGTTCGGCGAGTACTCGCCGACCCGGACCTATTACGGTCATGCCGCGGACAAAAAAGCGAAGCGGAAGTAAGTCATGGGCAAGGAAAAGAACCCCCGCCGCGTGGCAGACAACGAAGCCCGGTCCAAGCTCCGGATGCTTCGCACCAGCCCGCAGAAACTCAATCTTCTCGCGCAGCTCATCCGCGGCAAGAAGGTGGACAAGGCCCTCACGGACCTCACCTTCAGCCAGAAGCGGATCGCCGAGGATGTGCGCAAGTGCCTCCAGTCGGCCATCGCCAATGCCGAGAACAACCACAATCTGGACGTCGATGAGCTTGTCGTGGCCGAGGCCTATGTCGGCAAGAACCTCGTGATGAAGCGCGGCCGTCCGCGCGCCCGCGGCCGGTTCGGCGCCCTGCGCAAGCCGTTCTCGGAAATCACGATCATCGTGCGTCAAGTCGAGGAGCAAGCCTGATGGGTAACAAAGTCAATCCGATCGGCATGCGCCTGCAGGTGAACCGCACCTGGGACAGCCGCTGGTACGCCGACACCAAGGACTACGGCAACCTCCTGCTCGAGGACATCGCCATGCGCGAGTTCATCAAGCGCGAGTGCAAGCAGGCCGGCGTCAGCCGCGTCATCATCGAGCGTCCGCACAAGAAGTGCCGCGTGACGGTGCACACGGCCCGCCCCGGCGTCATCATCGGCAAGAAAGGCGCGGATATCGAGACGCTGCGCAAGAAGCTGGCCGCGATGACCGACAGCGAGCTGCACCTCAACATCGTCGAAGTGCGCAAGCCCGAGCTGGATGCCGCGCTGGTGGGTGAGAGCATCGCCCAGCAGCTGGAGCGCCGGGTCAGCTTCCGCCGTGCGATGAAGCGCGCCGTGCAGAACGCGATGCGCATGGGTGCCCTCGGCATCCGCGTGAACCTCGCCGGCCGCCTCGGCGGCGCCGAGATCGCCCGGACCGAATGGTATCGCGAAGGCCGCGTTCCGCTGCACACGCTGCGGGCCGATATCGATTACGCGCATGTCGAGGCGCTCACCGCCTACGGCATCATCGGGATCAAGACCTGGATCTTCAAAGGCGAGATCATGGACCACGACCCCAGCGCGCGTGACCGCAAGGCTCAGGAACTTCAGGATGGCCCGGCACCTCGCGGTGCAGGCGGTCGTCGCTAAGGGGGAATGACAGATGCTACAACCGAAACGCACTAAATTCCGCAAGCAGTTCAAGGGCCGCATCAAGGGCGAAGCCAAGGGCGGCTCGGACCTGAACTTTGGCTCCTTCGGCCTCAAGGCCACGCAGCCCGAGCGCATCACGGCACGTCAGATCGAAGCGGCACGCCGCGCGATGACGCGCCACATGAAGCGTCAGGGCCGTGTCTGGATCCGGATCTTCCCGGACCTGCCGGTGACGTCGAAGCCGACCGAAGTCCGTATGGGTAAGGGTAAAGGCTCGGTCGATTACTGGGCCGCCCGCGTCAAGCCGGGCCGCGTGATGTTCGAGATCGACGGCGTCAGCGAAGAGATCGCCTTCGAGGCCCTGCGCCTCGCCGCGATGAAGCTGCCGATCAAGACCCGCGTGGTGGTCCGCGAGGACTGGTAACATCATTCGCTTGCGAATGACGCGGGCGGGGACGCGATTGGCGAAGCCAATTGCGGCCGCACCACGGTAGAGAAGTTGAGAATGCCCCTGCTTAAAGTTCAGCGGGGGCATTTCTTGTTTACAGCGGAGATTGAATTGCGAAATTGCGTAGAAATGTTGACCGCCTTTTTAGTGGTGACGTTCGTATTTGCAGTTGCATTTCTCTATCAGCATGGATGGTACGACGCGAGCTACGGTGGACGTTATCCGTGGGCGGTGTTTTTTACAGGATTAGGCGCGGCCGCTGTACCAGCGTTTATTGCGGCAATAATATCTTTTCTTCTGAGAATTTTTTCCCGCACAGCGGATTTTTCTGCCACTTGGGTGAAAGTTTTCGGCGTAGTTTCGTTAATTTTCTTATGGCTGTTGGTCGGCCTTTGAGTATGAAAATCTATGATTTTGTAATGATATATTTTGTTATCGCGTTACCCTCAGCGGGGTACGCGAGAAATCCTATAAGATATATTTAGTAGATCTGGACTTATCGGTGGTTTGGCAACACACTCACCCCCAAGCATAATTGAAACTCACACTCACCCGGTCCCCCTCAGACATGTTCACCGGCACCTCATGCCGCAGCCACGACTCCCACAGCAGCACCTCGCCCGCCTCCGGCGCCTCATACCTAAACGCCCGCAGCTCCTCGCGCGCGTCCTTGCGGCGGGGCGGGGCGGCCATCATGCGGGCGAGCCGTGGGTCTTCCAGCTTCAGCGCGCTGGTGCCTTCGGGCATGGTGACGTAGGTCGTGCCGGAGATGACCGAATGCGGGTGGATATGCGACGAATGCGTGCCGCCCTCGGGCAGGATGTTGATCCAGAGGCTGTCGAGCTTGAGCTTCCTTCCGCCAAGATCGAATTCCAGATCCTCGGCGAAAGCGGCGACATGCTTGTCGAGCGCCTTCTCGAGGTCGCGGAAGATCGGGAAGCGGTAGGGCAGATCGTCGAGCGACGCGTAGGAGGTATAGCCCGGATAGCCGTTCTCCTCGCACCAGGCCTGCCCGGCCTCGTCATCCTCGGCGATGGACCAGCAGGACGCCTCGAGCTCGGCGGCGTCGATCGGCTTGCCCAGCTCGCTCAGGCGGGCGCGGTAGAGACGGGTGACGAAGAGAGAGGATATATGTGCCATGCGCGGCGTCTTAGCGCAGGGCAGGGCGCAAGGCGAGGGGCAATCGAACTAAGGGGTTGCGCCCACCGGCCCGCCCCTCTATACGCGCCCAATCACAAGGATCTCCACCGGAATCAGGGTGACGCGTTCTGCGGCCCTCCAGTGATGTTGAAAGGATACGGCAATGAATGCCAAGGAACTTCGCGAGAAGACGCCCGACCAGCTGCGTGAAGAGCTGGCGAATCTGAAGAAGGCTCAGTTCAACCTGCGCTTCCAGGCGGCCACCGGCCAGCTTGAGAACGCGGCGCAGATGCGCACCGCGCGTCGCAACGCCGCCCGCGTGCTGACCATTCTCAACGAGAAAGCCGCTGCCGCGGCAGCAGAATAAGGAGCCTGCAAGATGCCCAAACGTATCCTCTCCGGCACCGTGACGAGCGACGCCAACGCACAGACCGTAACCGTTTCGGTCGAGCGCCGCTTCAAGCATCCCGTTCTGCAAAAGACGATCCGGAAATCCAAGAAGTATCGCGCTCATGACGAGAACGAGACCTTCAAGGTCGGTGACCAGGTCCGCATCATCGAATGCGCGCCCAAGTCCAAGACGAAACGCTGGGAGGTTCTGCAGGCGTAAGCCGGCGGGATCTTTCCTATTTAATCGAAACCCCGGGGCAAGGGCCGCATCGCCCCCCGGTAGGTCGGGAGAAACCAAATGATCCAGATGCAGACAAACCTGGATGTTGCTGACAACAGCGGCGCGCGCCGCGTGCAGTGCATCAAGGTTCTGGGTGGTTCCAAACGTCGTTACGCGAGTGTCGGTGACATCATCGTCGTTTCGGTCAAGGAAGCCATCCCCCGTGGCCGTGTGAAGAAGGGTGACGTGCGCAAGGCCGTCGTCGTCCGCACCGCCAAGGAAGTGCGCCGCGAAGACGGCACCGCGATCCGCTTCGACACCAACGCCGCCGTGATCCTGAACAACGCAGGTGAGCCGGTCGGTACGCGTATCTTCGGACCGGTCGTTCGCGAGCTGCGCGCCAAGAAATTCATGAAAATCATCTCGCTCGCCCCGGAGGTGCTGTGACATGGCTGCCAAACTGAAGAAAGGCGACAAGGTCGTCGTCCTTGCCGGCAAGGACAAGGGCAAGGAAGGCACGATTTCCTCCGTCGATCCCAAGGCCGGCAAGGCCGTGGTCGATGGCGTGAACATGGCCATCCGTCACACACGCCAGAGCCAGACGAGCCAGGGCGGCCGCATCCCCAAGGCGATGCCGATCGACCTGAGCAACATCGCGCTCCTGGATGCCAAGGGCAAGCCGACCCGCGTCGGCTTCGAGATCAAGGACGGCAAGAAAGTGCGCGTCGCCAAGACCACGGGGGACGTGATCGATGCTTGATACCGCAACCTATACCCCGCGCCTGCGCACGCAGTTCCGCGACGAGATCAAGGCCAAGCTGAAAGAAGAGTTCGGCTATACTAACGACATGCAGATCCCGCGTCTGGACAAGATCGTCCTGAACATCGGCTGCGGGTCCGAGGCCGTGCGCGACAGCAAGAAGGCCAAGTCGGCTCAGGACGACCTGACCGCGATCGCCGGCCAGCGCGCCGTCGTCACCAAGGCGAAGAACTCCATCGCGGGCTTCCGCGTTCGCGAGGACATGCCCCTCGGTGCCAAGGTCACCCTGCGCGGCAACCGCATGTACGACTTCCTCGACCGTCTCATCACGGTCGCGATGCCCCGGATCCGCGACTTCCGCGGTATTTCGGGCAAATCCTTCGATGGCCGTGGCAACTATGCCTTCGGCATCAAGGAACACATCATCTTTCCCGAGATCAACTTCGACAAGATCGACGAGAACTGGGGCATGGATGTCATCATCGCAACCACGGCGAAGACCGATGCCGAAGCGAAGGCGCTGTTGAAGCATTTCAACATGCCTTTCAACAGCTGATCGGCGGGAGAGAGAGTTATGGCTAAGAAAGCAATGATCGAGCGCGAGAAGAAGCGCCAGAAGATGGTCGAGAAGTACGCCGCGAAACGCGCCGCGCTCAAGGAGATCATCAACGATGAGAGCAAGCCGATGGAGGAGCGCTTCCGCGCGACCCTGAAGCTGGCGGATCTGCCCCGCAACAGCAGCGCGACGCGGCTTCACAACCGCTGCCAGCTGACGGGCCGTCCGCATGCATATTACCGCAAGCTCAAAGTGTCGCGTATCGCGCTGCGGGAACTGGGCCAGAACGGCCAGGCCCCCGGCCTCGTGAAATCCAGCTGGTAAGGGAGATTTGATATGAATGATCCTATCGGCGATATGCTCACGCGGATCCGCAACGCCTCCATGCGCGGCAAGTCCACGGTCATCACCCCCGCCTCCAAGATGCGCGAGCGCGTGCTCGGCGTTCTGGCGGACGAAGGGTATATCCGTGGCTTCGAGAGCGTGACGGGCAAGGATGGCCACCCGGCCATCGAGATCAGCCTGAAATACTTCGATGGCGCCCCCGTCATTCGCGAAATGAAGCGGGTCTCCAAGCCCGGTCGTCGCGTCTATCTGGGCGTCAAGGACATCCCCTCGGTCCGTCAGGGCCTCGGTGTGTCGATTGTCTCCACCCCCAAGGGTGTGATGTCGGATGCAAATGCACGCAGCCACAATGTCGGTGGCGAAGTGCTCTGCACGATATTCTAAGGAGGCCTGAATATGTCTCGTATCGGCAAATTGCCCGTCGCCCTTCCTGATGGTGTGACCGCGTCGCTCAGCGGCCAAAAGCTGGAAATCAAGGGTCCGAAGGACGCCAAGTCCTTCACCTTCACGGATGACGTCACGATCGCCATCGAAGATGGCACGATCCGCGTCAGCCCGCGCGGCAAGTCCAAGCGCGCGCGCCAGCAGTGGGGCATGACCCGCACCGTTGTGGCCAACATGGTCCACGGCGCGAAGAATACGTTCAAGAAAGAGTTGGAAATCCGCGGCGTGGGTTACCGGGCGCAGCTTCAGGGCAATGTCCTGAAACTGAACCTCGGCCTGTCGCACGACGTCGATTTTCAAATTCCGGAAGGTGTGACTGTCACCGTTCCCAAGCCCACCGAAATGGTGGTCGAAGGCACGGACAAGCAGCTCGTCGGTCAGGTCGCGGCCAATATCCGCGATTGGCGTCGTCCCGAGCCCTACAAGGGCAAGGGTATTCGCTACAAGGACGAGTATATCTTCCAGAAAGAAGGCAAGAAGAAGTAAGGAACGGGTAGATGGCAAACAGCAAGAGAAAACTGTTTCAGAAACGCCGCCTGCGCGTTCGGAACAAACTTCGTCAGGTCAATGCTGGGCGCATGCGCCTCAGCGTGCACCGCAGCAACAAGAACATCAGCGTTCAGCTGATCGACGATGCGAACGGGGTGACCCTCGCATCGGCCTCGACCCTCGAGAAGGATCTGGGCATGGTCGGCAAGTGCAACATGGAAGCGGCCGTCAAGGTCGGCTCCACGATTGCGGAACGTGCCAAGAAGGCCGGCGTGAGCGAAGCTTACTTCGACCGTGGCGGCTTCCTCTTCCACGGCAAGGTGAAGGCTCTGGCCGACGCCGCGCGTGAAGGTGGTCTGAAGATCTGATTTCAGCG
The DNA here is from genome assembly GCF_043661195.1 of Roseovarius aquimarinus. Classification (NCBI taxonomy): domain Bacteria; kingdom Pseudomonadati; phylum Pseudomonadota; class Alphaproteobacteria; order Rhodobacterales; family Roseobacteraceae; genus Roseovarius; species Roseovarius aquimarinus. The sequence goes on along the minus strand of NZ_JBIHMM010000002.1, from coordinate 47,568 downwards.
CAGGCGGCCCCGCTCCGGGGCCGCCTCGATGATCCGGGGGCGCTATCGCCCACCTGGATTGACACAAGACTGGCGCCAAGCGACGCGCCGCCAAGATAAAGGACATGCCACATGGCAAGAGATGACAACCGGGGCGGCGGCCGCCGCAACCAGCGCGAAGAGGCCCCCGAATTCGCCGACCGTCTGGTCGCGATCAACCGCGTTTCGAAAACCGTCAAGGGCGGCAAGCGCTTCGGCTTCGCCGCGCTCGTGGTCGTGGGCGACCAGAAGGGCCGCGTCGGCTTCGGCAAGGGCAAGGCCAAGGAGGTCCCCGAGGCCATCCGCAAGGCGACCGAGGCCGCCAAGCGCGGCATGATCCGCGTGCCGCTGCGCGAGGGCCGCACCCTGCATCATGACATGGAAGGCCGCCACGGCGCCGGCAAGATCGTGATGCGCACCGCGCCCCAGGGTACCGGCATCATCGCCGGTGGTCCGATGCGCGCCGTCTTCGAGATGCTGGGCGTTCAGGACGTCGTTGCCAAATCCAACGGCAGCCAGAACCCCTACAACATGATCCGTGCCACCATGAACGGCCTGACCAAGGAGTCGAGCCCGCGTCAGGTGGCACAGCGCCGCGGCAAGAAAGTCGCCGACATCATGGCGACCTCGGACGCGCCCGCCATCAAGGGCGAGCAAGCGCCCGTCGCTCAGGAGGGTTAAGACATGGCCAAGACGATCGTCATCAAGCAGGTGGGCAGCCCCATCCGCCGCCCCGCCGAGCAGCGCGCGACGCTGATCGGCCTCGGCCTCAACAAGATGCACCGCGTGCGCGAGCTGGAGGACACACCCAGTGTTCGCGGCATGATCAACAAGATCCCGCACATGGTGGAAATCCTGGAAGAGAAGGGCTGAGCTTTCAGCCTTCGATCCGAAACAGCAGCGCCCCGGTCAGAAATGACCGGGGCGTTTCGCGTTTCAGGCCATGCATGTTCAGTGGCAATGCAGCGGCTTGGAGCCCGCATGGCAGCATTTACCGGGGGGCGAGTCCTTGCGGCATCCACCGCTATGGGCAACCGGCGCGCCGGCAGGCTGCGCGGCGAGATGGCCTGCGCGCTCAGATGCAGAGACCGGAGCGGCGGTGAGCGTTGCAAGCGCGCTGGCGATGACGAATGATCTGATCATTGTGGAGACCCTCGGATAAATCTTCGCCACAATCTTAACCACGGTTAACATCGTCACGCCAGTCGCCAGAAGGAGAGCGCCAATGTTTGTCAAGACCCTCGCCGAGACACTCGGAACGGCCGATCATGTGACCGGCGAGGCCTTCGAGAGCCGCCGGATCCTGCTTGCGCGCGACGGGTTGGGCTACTCCTTTCATGACACGCTCATCATGGCGGGAAGTACGCAGCGCCTCGAATACAAGAACCATGTCGAGGCGAATTACTGCATCGAGGGGGAGGGCGAGGTAGAGGAGGTGGCCACGGGACGCAGATGGACCCTGCGGCCCGGCAGCATGTATGTGCTCGATGCGCATGACGCCCATATCATCCGCGCGCGGACAGACATGCGGCTGATCTGCGTCTTCACCCCGGCGCTGAGCGGGGCCGAAACCCATGACGCGGATGGCAGCTACAACCTGCCCGGATAGAGGCGGTGATGCCCGCCCTTGCGTGCATCCGTCCGGCCCGCTATACGCGCCCGGTGTCGGCCTGATTGCCGACTCACAATCCAACTCAAGCCGCGTTCGGCCGCTCCCGTCGCTGGGGGCCGCATCCGGCACAAGGAGAAGCGACATGAAATTGCATGAACTGCGCGATAACGACGGCGCAACCAAGCGCAAGAAGCGCGTCGGCCGTGGTCCCGGCTCGGGCATGGGCAAGACCGCCGGCCGTGGTGTCAAGGGTCAAAAATCCCGTTCGGGCGTGGCCATCAACGGCTACGAGGGCGGCCAGATGCCGCTCTATCAGCGCCTGCCCAAGCGCGGCTTCAACAAGCCGAACCGCAAGGCCTATGCCGTGGTCAATCTGGGCCTGATCCAGAAATTCATCGACGACAAGAAGCTCGATGCCGGCAGCGCCATCACCGAGGACGCGCTGATCGCGTCGGGCCTCGTGCGCCGCAAGCTCGATGGCATCCGCGTGTTGGCAAAGGGCGACGTGACCTCCAAGATCACGCTCGAAGTCACCGGCGCGTCGAAATCGGCGGTCGAGGCTGTCGAGAAGGCGGGTGGCTCACTGAAAGTCACAAGCGCGCAGGCGGCTGAATAAGAGGTTGTGAGCGGCGCGCCTGCCGCTTACACACTTCGTAGTTTTCAAAACGGACGCCGCCGGGCCGCTGGAAAACAGCACCCCGGCGGCGTTTGTCATTACAAAAGAGAGCCGAATGGTATCTGCAGCAGAACAAATGGCGGCCAACACCAGCTGGGCGGCGCTCGGCAAGGCCACCGATCTTCGCAAGCGCATCTTCTATACCTTGATGCTCTTGATCGTCTATCGCCTCGGCACGTGGATCCCCGTGCCCGGCATCGACGGTGTCGAGCTGCGGGCCTTCATGGCGGATGCGGGCGCCAGCATCGGCGGCATGCTCAGCATGTTCACCGGCGGCGCGCTGGGGCGGATGGGCATCTTCGCGCTCGGCATCATGCCCTATATCTCGGCCTCGATCATCGTTCAGCTCATGACGGCCATGGTGCCCGCGCTCGAGCAGCTCAAGAAAGAGGGCGAGGCGGGGCGCAAGAAGATCAACCAGTACACGCGCTACGGCACAGTGTTCCTGGCGACGCTGCAATCCTACGGCCTCGCGGTCAGCCTGCAATCGGGCGATCTCGTCACCAATCCCGGCACGTTCTTCATCGTCTCGTGCATGATCACGCTGGTCGGCGGCACGATGTTCCTGATGTGGCTGGGCGAGCAGATCACCGCGCGCGGCATCGGCAACGGTATCTCGCTCATCATCTTCGTCGGCATCATCGCCGAGGTTCCGGCAGCGCTGGCGCAGTTCTTCGCCTCGGGCCGCTCGGGCGCGATCAGCCCCGCGGTCATCATCGGCGTGATCGTGATGGTGGTCGTCGTGATCGCCTTCGTGGTCTTCATGGAGCGCAGCCTGCGCAAGGTGCATATCCAGTATCCGCGCCGCCAGGTCGGCATGAAGGTCTATGACGGCGGCTCCTCGCACCTGCCGATCAAGGTGAACCCGGCGGGCGTCATCCCGGCGATCTTCGCCTCGTCGCTGCTGCTTCTGCCGACGACGATCAGCACCTTCTCGGGCGGGCAGGGCTCGAGCCCGATCATGTCCACGATCCTCGCGTATTTCGGCCCGGGCCAGCCGCTCTATCTGCTGTTCTTCACCGGCATGATCGTGTTCTTCGCGTATTTCTACACCTACAACGTCGCGTTCAAACCCGACGAGGTGGCCGAGAACCTAAAGAACCAGAACGGCTTCGTTCCCGGCATCCGTCCCGGCAAGCGCACGGCCGAGTATCTCGAATACGTTCTCAGCCGCATTCTCGTGCTCGGATCGGGCTATCTCGCGCTGGTCTGCCTGCTGCCGGAAATTCTGCGTTCGCAATTCGCCATTCCCTTTTATTTCGGCGGGACTTCGGTTCTTATCGTCGTGTCGGTCACCATGGATACGATACAGCAGGCGCAGAGCCATCTGCTGGCGCATCAATATGAGGGCCTCATCGAGAAATCGCAGCTCGGCGGTAAAGGTAAGCGTCGCACACGGCGCAAAGGGACAGGACGCAAGTAAATGAACATCATTCTTCTCGGACCGCCGGGCGCCGGCAAGGGCACGCAGGCTCAGCAACTCGTCAAGGAGCGGGGCATGATCCAGCTCAGCACGGGCGACATGCTGCGCGAGGCCAAGGCGTCGGGCACCGAGATGGGCAAGAAGGTCGCCGAGGTGATGGCGCGCGGCGATCTGGTGACGGACGAGATCGTGATCGGCCTCATCCGCGAGAAACTCGAGGGCGAGAAGGGCGGGGGCTTCATCTTCGACGGCTTCCCGCGCACCCTGCCGCAGGCCGACGCGCTCGGGCAGCTTCTGGCCGATTGCGGCGAGCGCCTCGATGCGGTGATCGAGATGCAGGTCGATGACGACGCGCTGGTCGAGCGCATCACCGCGCGCTCCACCTGTTCGGGCTGCGGCGCGGTCTACAACGACAAGACCAAGCCGATCCCCGCCGATGGCGTCTGCATCAATTGCGGCGAGGCCAAGGAATTCGTCCGCCGCGCCGACGACAACGAGGAGGCGCTGCGCAACCGCCTCATGGAATACTACAAGAAGACATCGCCCCTGATCGGCTATTACTACGCCAAGGACATGCTGAGCCCCGTCGACGGCCTCGGCACCATGGACGAGGTTAAGGCCGAGATCGCGGCGGTCCTCGACGCCTGACCGGCTCAACGTACAGTCTAACCTAAATGCAATGTAAATTATTGCATTTTTGCGGTTGAACTCGTGGCTTGATTTCTGTTTCCAAGACGCGGAACAGGAGAAAAAGGTATGAGATTGATCATTTCAGCAGCTACAATTGCAACGGTATCTGCTTGTGCGTCCACTTCGGTTACACCGGTATCCCGAAACGAGTTTTTGCTAAACACTAGCGCCGCGCCCGTGTGTGGCACATCTGGGGCTGCAAAAGTTGCGAGTGAAATGGCGGCTATTGAGACGCTCAAGGCTGGCTACGATGGTTACAGAATCCGTGGAGCGCACTCTGACAATAACGTCCAGGTCGTGCAAACTGCCCCAACCGGCGCATCAACCACCTCCTCATACAATGTGTCGGGTAACGGTTTATCGGGGCAGGCGAACACCACGTTTACCGGAGGAGGAACAATTATAACCGGTGGTTACGATCAGAGTATTGCGGTTCGTATGTATAAACGCAGCGAAGCAGGCTACGAGCGAGCAATAGATGCGCGTAAGGCTTTGGGTGAGAACTGGGAAGAAGCGGTTCAGAACGGCGTGTCGACATGTACTTGAAGTCCGCGAAGTGTGACTATTTGTGACGTCCTCACAAAGCTTGCGCGCCACCCTTGACGATCCGGGCAAATCCCCCTAACCAGCACCATCCCGCAAGGGGCGCTGATTCATATGGGATTTGCCCATACCGAATCGATCACCTGAATTCAGCTACGGCCCAGGGCGACCGCCTCGGGCCTGCGTTGTGAAAAAAGGGCCCGGAATTACGGGCTCGCAACGAAAAGGAACATGCACGTGGCACGTATCGCCGGCGTCAACATCCCGACGCATAAACGGGTCCCCATCGCCCTCACCTATGTCACCGGTATCGGCCATTCCACGGCCAAGACCATCTGCGAAGCGGTCGGCATCGACCTGTCGCGCCGCGTCAACGAGCTGAGCGACACCGAAGCCGTCGCCCTGCGCGAATACATCGACGCGAACCTGACCGTCGAGGGCGATCTGCGCCGTGAGACGCAGATGAACATCAAGCGCCTGATGGATCTCGGCTGCTATCGCGGTCTGCGCCACCGCCGCAACCTGCCGGTTCGCGGCCAGCGCACCCATACCAACGCCCGCACCCGCAAAGGCCCCGCGAAGGCCATTGCCGGCAAGAAGAAATAAGGAGGGCTTGAGTTATGGCACGTGATACCCGCCGCACGAAGAAGAAGGTTTCCAAGAACATCGCCACCGGCGTTGCGCATGTGAACTCTTCGTTCAACAACACCAAGATCCTGATCTCGGACGTTCAGGGCAACGCGATCGCATGGTCCTCGGCCGGCAGCTGCGGCTTCAAGGGCTCGCGCAAGTCGACGCCCTATGCCGCCCAGCTCGCTGCCGAAGACGCCGGCAAGAAGGCGCAGGAGCATGGCATGCGCACCCTTGAAGTCGAAGTGCAGGGCCCCGGTTCGGGCCGCGAGAGCGCGCTGCGCGCCCTCGCTGCCGTCGGCTTCAACATCACGTCCATCCGCGACGTGACGCCGATGGCGCATAACGGCTGCCGTCCGCCGAAGCGCCGCCGCGTCTGAGGCCATTGTTTCAAGTGGGGTTGCGCATGTCCGCGCAGCCCCACTTACGTCATTTTGAAACCTCGGGCGTTCTGGCCGTCGGACATGCGGGCAGGACAGGTATGGAGGGACACATGATCCACAAGAATTGGGCTGAACTGATCAAGCCGACCCAGCTGGACGTCAAGCCGGGCAACGATCCCGCGCGTCACGCCACGGTCGTCGCCGAACCGCTGGAGCGGGGCTTCGGCCTGACCCTCGGCAACGCGCTGCGCCGCGTGCTGATGTCGTCGCTTCAGGGCGCGGCCATCACCGCCGTCCAGATCGACAACGTTCTGCATGAATTCTCGTCCGTCGCGGGTGTCCGCGAGGACGTCACCGACATCATCCTGAACCTCAAGGGCGTCGCGCTGCGCATGGAAGTCGAAGGGCCCAAGCGCCTGTCGATCAGCGCGAAGGGTCCGGGCATCGTCACCGCCGGCGATATTTCGGACAGCTCGGGCATCGAGGTTCTGAACCGCGATCACGTGATCTGCCACCTCGACGAGGGCGCGGATCTCTTCATGGAACTGACGGTCAACACCGGCAAGGGCTACGTCGCCGCCGACAAGAACAAGCCCGAGGACGCGCCGATCGGCATGATCCCCGTGGACGCGATCTACAGCCCCGTCCGCCGCGTCAGCTATGACGTGCAGCCCACCCGCGAGGGGCAGGTGCTGGACTATGACAAGCTGACCATGAAGATCGAAACCGACGGCTCGATCAGCCCCGACGATGCCGTGGCCTATGCCGCGCGCATCCTTCAGGACCAGCTGAGCATCTTCGTCAACTTCGACGAGCCCGAGAGCGCGGGCCGTCAGGACGACGACGACGGTCTCGAGTTCAACCCGCTTCTGCTCAAGAAGGTGGACGAGCTGGAGCTGTCGGTGCGCTCGGCCAACTGCCTCAAGAACGACAACATCGTCTATATCGGCGATCTCATCCAGAAGACCGAGGCGGAGATGCTGCGCACGCCGAACTTCGGCCGCAAGTCTCTGAACGAGATCAAGGAAGTGCTGTCGGGCATGGGTCTGCATCTCGGCATGGATGTCGAGGACTGGCCGCCCGACAATATCGAGGATCTGGCGAAGAAATTCGAAGACGCCTTCTGAGACTAAGCGGGCCGGGAGCGATATCCCGGCCCGTCACGACCCGGGCACCCGCCCCAAGGAGAGCGGCGCGGCACGCACCCCGCCGCCAGACAAAGCAAAACGGCCCGTAGAGGGCAAATCTAGGAGTATTACACATGCGTCACGCAAGAGGTTACCGCCGCCTGAACCGCACCCACGAGCACCGCAAGGCGCTCTGGGCGAACATGGCCGGCTCGCTCATCGAACATGAGCAGATCAAAACGACCCTGCCCAAGGCCAAGGAACTGCGCCGCATCATCGAGAAGATGATCACGCTCGGCAAGCGCGGCGATCTGCACGCCCGCCGCCAGGCCGCCGCGCAGCTCAAGCAGGACCAGTATGTCACGAAGCTCTTCGACGTGCTCGGCCCGCGCTACAAGGATCGTCAGGGCGGCTACGTGCGCGTCCTGAAGGCCGGCTTCCGCTATGGCGACATGGCGCCGATGGCGATCATCGAATTCGTCGACCGCGACGTCTCGGCCAAGGGCAAGGCCGACAAGGAGCGCGTCGCCGCCGAAATGGCGTCGATGGACGAAGACTGAGCATCCCCCGAAAGGGACGGTGACGAAGGCCCCCGCCGGGATCGGTGGGGGCCTTTCGCGTTTTCGCGCACATCGCGCCGAAACTTGCAATCGCGCGCGCCGGGGCGCATATCGCGAGGGCAGGACCGACCCCGGAGGCGCCCATGTTGAAACCGCTCGCCGTCGCGATGATCGCGTTCGCCGCCCCTGCCGCGGCCCAGATGGAGGTGCCGCGCAGCAGCGCCGAGATCCAGATGGGCTTCGTGCCGGTGGTGAAATCCGTGACGCCCGCCGTGGTCAACATCTATGCCCGTCGCGTGATCGAAGGCCGCGCCAGCCCTTTCGCGGACGATCCGTTCTTCGGCCAGCTCTTTCAGAATTTCGGCGGATCGCGCCCGCGTGTGGAAAACTCGCTCGGCTCGGGCGTGATCCTCGGCGCGGACGGCATCGTTGTCTCCAACTATCACGTCGTGGGGCAGGCGACCGATATCCGTGTCGTGCTTAATGACCGGCGGGAATACGACGCCTCGGTCCTTCTGGCCGACGAGGAGAGCGATCTGGCCATCCTTAAACTCGAGGGCGGTTCGGACCTTCCCGCGCTCGAGCTGCGCGACAGCGACAGCGTCGAGGTGGGCGAGCTGGTCCTCGCCGTCGGCAATCCGTTCGGCGTGGGCCAGACCGTCAGCAGCGGCATCGTCTCGGGCCTCGCGCGGTCGGGCACGGCGACGGGCAATGCGCGCGGCTATTTCATTCAGACGGATGCGCCGATCAATCCCGGCAATTCGGGCGGCGCGCTCGTCGATATCAACGGCGCGCTCATCGGGATCAACACCTCCATCCTCAGCCGCTCGGGTGGCTCGAACGGGATCGGCTTCGCCATTCCCGCCACGCTCGTGCGCCAGTTCGTCGATCAGGCCCGCGCGGGCGAGACGCGGTTCCAGCGCCCCTGGGCGGGCGTCACGGGCCAGCCGCTCACCTATGACATGGCCGAGGGGCTGGGCCTGCCGCGTGCGAGCGGCATCATTCTGTCGGACATGCACCCCGCCAGCCCCTTCGCCGCGGCCGGGCTGAAGGCGGGCGATGTCATTCTCAGCGTGGACGGGCAGGAGGTGAACGGCCCCGCCGAGATGATCTACCGCATGAGCGTCGCGGGGCTGGGGGCGGATGTGACGCTCGAGGTGGTTCAGGGCGGCGAGACGCGCTCGCTGAGCGTGCCGATGGAGCGTGCGCCCGATGCGCCGCCCCGCGCGACGCTGACGACCGGCGCGCGCGCCGCCGTGCCGGGTGTCACGCTCAGCACCGTGAACCCCGCCGTGATGGCCGAATACGATCTGCCGCTGACGGCGCAGGGCGTGCTCGTCGAGGATCCGGGCGATGTGGGCGCGCGCGCCGGGCTGCGCGTGGGCGACGTCATCCTCGGCATCAACGGCGCCGCCGTGACCGACAGCCAGAGCGCCGAGGCCGCGCTCGAGGCCGCCGAGCGGCGCCTTGCGCTCGACGTGCGGCGCGGACAACGGCGCCTGACCATGCGGTTCAGGCTCTAGCGCGTGGCGGATCTCTTCGATACCGGCGCCCCCGCTCCAGAGGGACAGCCGAAGGGGCATCGCCCGCTTGCGGACCGGCTGCGGCCCAAGGCGCTTGGCGAGGTGATCGGGCAGGAGCAGGTGCTTGGCCCCGAGGCGCCCTTGGGCGTGATGCTGGCGGCGGGCAGTCTCGGCAGCCTCATCTTCTGGGGCCCACCCGGCGTGGGCAAGACCACCATCGCGCGGCTTCTGGCGGATGTGACGGACCTGCATTTCGTGCAGATCAGCGCGATCTTCTCGGGCGTGGCCGACCTCAAAAAGGTCTTTCAGGAGGCCCGGCACCGCGCCGCGAACGGGCAGGGCACGCTTCTCTTCGTGGACGAGATTCACCGCTTCAACAAGGCGCAGCAGGACGGCTTTTTGCCCTATATGGAGGACGGCACGATCCTTCTTGTGGGCGCCACAACCGAGAACCCCAGTTTCGAGCTGAACGCCGCCCTTCTGAGCCGCAGCCAGGTGCTCGTACTCACGCGGCTCGACCTCGCCGATCTGGAGCGGCTCGCGCAGCGGGCCGAGCGCGAGTTGGGGCGCAGCCTGCCGCTCGACGGCGCGGCGCGCGAGGCGCTTCTCGAAATGGCCGATGGCGACGGGCGCGCGCTTCTCAACCTGATCGAGCAGATCATGGCGTGGAAGATCGAGGGCAAGCTGGCCACCGAAGGCCTCGCCAGCCGCCTCATGCGCCGCGCCGCGAAATACGACAAGTCGGGCGACGAGCATTACAACCTCATCTCGGCGCTGCATAAATCCGTGCGCGGCTCCGATCCGGACGCCGCGCTCTATTGGCTGGCGCGGATGCTGACCGGGGGCGAGGATCCACGCTATCTCGCGCGGCGCATCACGCGGATGGCGGTCGAGGATATCGGGTTGGCCGACACCCATGCGCATCGCGTCTGCCTCGATGCGTGGGAGACCTACGAGCGGCTCGGCTCGCCCGAGGGCGAGCTCGCGCTGGGGCAGGCGGTGATCTATCTCGCGCTCGCGCCCAAATCGAACGCGGGCTACGCCGGCTTCAAGGCGGCGATGCGCGAGGCGAAGAAGACCGGCTCCGAGCCGCCGCCCAAACATATCCTGAACGCGCCCACCAAGCTCATGAAGGAGCAGGGCTTCGGCGCGGGCTATGCCTATGACCACGATGCCGAGGACGGCTTCTCGGGGCAGAACTATTTCCCCGAAAGCATGAAGCGCCCGGTGCTTTATCAGCCGGTCGAGCGGGGGTTCGAGCGCGAATTGAAAAAACGGCTCGATTATTTCACCAAGCTGCGCCTGCGCCGCGGCTGAGGCCCTCGCGCCATGTCGCTTTCAGGAAACTTGTCTGTTTGCGACATCGAATGCTGCATCGCAGCGGGGTGACGCAACGTCACGGCGATCCGTTTCGGTCCTGTTTTAAAGGGCAGTAGCGGCGACGGGCACAAGGTCAAGCCAAGAAAACAAGGGTTTTTGGCAGATTCCTGCTGGCGGCTCGGACCATTCCATGTTTTCCTTTGCGCATGTCGCAATCAGACTACTATTTGCGAGCGCGCATATCCGCTGCCGACACACCGCATATCGCGGTGAGCCGCGGGCCTGCGCGCACCTGGGGAGGGGCGGCGCGTTCGACGCGCCGTGTGCGCATCGCAAGCTGATCGTAGACAGCGAAGTTCAACTTAATTGGAGGTAACCATTATGACCAAGTCCAAGAACAGTGAATTGTTGACGCGCCTCGGCGAGGCGGCCCGAACGGGCAGCATCTCGCGCCGCTCGTTCATGAACTACTCGATGGCCGCCGGCGTCAGCGCCAGCGCCGCGACGGGCCTCTGGACCACCAAGGCCAATGCCGCGCCCCAGAAGGGCGGCACGTTCCGCTTCGGCATCCATGACGGCAACTCGTCGGACACGCACGATCCCGGCACCTATGTCAGCCGCCAGCAGATCTATCTGGCGCATCAGTACCGCTCGTATCTGACGATGATCAATCCCGACGGCACGCTGGGCAATGACCTCGCCACCGCGTGGGAGCCGAACGAGGACGCGTCGGTCTGGACCTTCGAGATCAACCAGAACGCCAGCTTCCATTCCGGCAAGCCGGTGACGTCCGAGGACGTGGTCGACTCGCTCAACTTCCACCGCGGCGAGGCATCGACCTCGGCGGCCAAGTCGCTCTTCTCGGGCGTCAAGGACATCCGCGCGGATGGCGAGCATACCGTCATCGTCGAGATGGAAGGCGGCAATGCCGATGTGCCGTGGCTGATGACGGACTACCACTTCGCCATCTGCCCCAGCAACGGCGACGGCACGATCGACTGGCAGTCCGGCGACGGCTCGGGCCCCTACAAGATCGACGAGGCCGAGTGGGGCGTGCAGTTCCGCCTGTCGCGCCACGACGGCTGGCACCTCGAGGGCGCCTATTTCGACGAGCTTCTGATGCTCGTGCTCAACGATCCGAACGCGCGCCAGACGGCGCTCGTCACCGGCGATGTGGACGCGGTCTCGCTTGTCGATCTCAAGACCAAGTCGCTTCTCGAGCGCGATCCCTCGATCGAGATCCTCTCGGTGCCCTCGGCGGCGGCCATCACCATGCCGATGTTCTGCGACACGGCGCCCTTCGACGATGTGAACGTGCGCAATGCGCTGAAGCTGGCCATGAACCGCGAGGAGATCATCGACAAGATCGCCTTCGGCGAAGGCACAATGGGCAACGACTTCCACCACTCGCCCGCGATGCCCTATTTCCCGGAAGGGATCGAGCAGCGCAGCTACGATCCCGATCAGGCGAAATCGTTGCTCAAGAAGGCGGGCGCCGAGAACCTCACGGTCAGCCTCAGCACTGCGGATTCGGTCTTTTCGGGCGCGGTCGACATGTGCGTGCTCTATTCCGAGCAGGCCAAGGCGGCGGGCATCACCGTGAATGTCGTGCGCGAGCCGAACGACGGCTACTATTCTGATGTCTGGCTGAAAAAGCCCTTCACCGCCGTCAGCTGGGGCGCGCGCCCGACGCCCGACGTGATGTATTCGCTGGCCTACCAGTCGGGTGCGGCATGGAACGAGTCGCGCTGGGAGAACGAGGAGTTCAACAAGCTTCTCCAGCAGGCCAAGGCCGAGCTCGACGACGAGCGTCGCTCGGAGATGTATCGCGAGATGGCGCTTCTGGCGCGCAACGATGGCGGGACGATCATCCCGTTCTTCAACAACTTTGTCTATGCGGTGCGCAACAACGTTCAGACCGGCGAGAACCTGGCACCCAGCTGGGAGCTCGACGGTGCGCGCGGCCCGAGCCGCTGGTGGTTCGGCGAGGCATGAGCCGATCCCGTCGGCGCCCGTTCGCGGGCGCCGGCATTTCCGCGGCGGATGTTCCGAAAACGACACGAAATGCGTCCGCGAAGCATCATTCAGATGGAAGCGTTTGCTTAGTTCATGAAATTCGCCGGAAAAACACCGCCTTGGCACAAAAGTGTGGATGCAGGCGGGTATTCGTGTTTTGCTTGCGAAAGGTCGCTTTCGGACCTGTGAAGCCGGAGGGGATGAGACCACACTGCCAGGATGTCGGACACAAGGCCGGCCAAACGATAAAAAACAAAATATATCAGGGAGAAGTTATGAAGAATTCAGTGAACCAGCAGATGCTGGACCGTCTCGCCGACGCTGCCCGTGAGGGTCGCATCTCGCGGCGGTCCTTCATGCATTACTCGATGGCGGCCGGTGTCACGGCAAGCGCCGCGACGGGCCTTTGGACCACCAAGGCCCATGCCCAACCCAAGCGCGGCGGCACCTTCCGCATCGCGCAGCATGACGGCAACTCGGGCGACACGCATGATCCGGGCATCTACGAATCCAACGCCGAGATCCTGCTGGCCCACACGTTCCGCGCCTTCCTCACCCAGATCAACACCGACGGCACGCTCGGCGCGGATGTCGCGACCGAATGGTCGGCGACGCCCGACGCCTCGGAATGGACGTTCAAGCTCAACCCCAATGCCAAGTTCCACTCGGGCGGCAAGGTGACGGCGGAAGATGTCGTCGCGTCGATGAATTTTCACCGCGGCGAGGAGTCGACATCGGCGGCGAAGTCGCTGCTGGGCTCGGTCACGGAGATCGTGGCCGAGGACGAAGGAACGGTCGTCTTCAAGCTGAACGCCGGCAACGCCGATCTGCCCTGGCTCATGACCGACTACCACCTCGTCATTCTGCCCCGCAACGATGACGGCACGGCCAACTGGCAGTCGGGCGACGGCTGCGGCCCCTATGTTCTCAACAGCTGGGAGCCGGGCGTGAACGCCTCGCTGACGCGCTTCGAGGACTGGCATGGCGAGGGCGCCTATTTCGATGCGATCGAGGTGACCTTCATCAACGATCCCAACGCGCGCCAGACCGCGCTCGTGACCGGGGACGCCGACGCGACCAGCCTTCTCGAGAACAAGACGATGGGCCTGCTCGAGCGCTCGCCCGATGTGACGGTCATCAACCTGCCCTCCGCGCAGGCGATCACGATGCCGATGTTCTGCGACACCGCGCCCTTCGACAATGTCGATGTGCGCAAGGCGCTGAAACTGTCGATGAACCGCGACGAGCTGGTCGAGAAGATCGCCTTCGGCGCGGCGACGGTTGGCAACGACTTCCACCACTCGCCCGCGATGCCCTACTACCCCGAAGGCATCGAGCAGACGCCCTATGACCCCGATCAGGCCAAGTCGCTCCTGAAAAAGGCGGGCATGGAGGATCTGTCGGTCAGCTTCAGCGTCGCGGATTCGATCACGGCGGGCGCGGTCGATCTCGCCATCCTCTATTCCGAGCAGGCCAAGGCCGCGGGCGTCGACATCAAGGTCCAGCGCGAGCCGAGCGATGGCTATTATTCCGACGTGTGGCTCAAGAAGCCGTGGTGCATGGTCGTCTGGGGCGCACGCCCCACGCCGGACGTCATGTATTCGCTGGCCTACAAGGACGATGCGGCGTGGAACGAGTCGCGCTGGCAGAACGAGCGCTTCAACGAGCTTCTGCTCCAGGCAAAGGCCGAGCTGAACGACGAGCTGCGCGCCGAGATGTATCGCGAGATGGCGATCCTCGCCAAGGACGACGGCGGCACGATCATCCCGTTCTTCCCCAACTTCGTCTACGGCATCCGCAGTAATGTGGGCACCACGGGCGAATACGCCCCGAGCTGGCATATGGACGGCTACCGCGCCGCCAGCCGCTGGTGGTTCAAGGACTGACACGATTTGCACGGCCCGGCTTTCGAGCCGGGCCGCGTTCACGAATTTCGGGCGCTATTCGCCGCTCGTGCGTCTCCGGCGGGAACCCGCCGATGCAGAACGCGCTTGTCATGATACCGCTCACACCGACTGCGCCGCCCGGCGGCGCCAACACGTAAAAAACCGCAGGAGGGACACATGGGAGACATTCTTGGGCTCGTTGCGAAACGGCTCGGTCTGGGGCTGCTCATACTTTTCGTCATCTCGATCATCATCTTCTTCATGGTCGAACTGCTGCCCGGCGACATCGCCGAGGCCGTTCTGGGGCAGGGCGCGACCGAGGAGAACGTCAGGAACCTGCGCGAGCAGATGGGTCTGAACGATCCGGCGCTGGTGCGGTATTTCGACTGGCTGAAAGGCGCGGTCTTCCTCGATTTCGGTCGCTCCATCGTCACGCAGGAAACCGTGATGAGCGTCATCGGAGAGCGCTTCCGCAACACGCTCTTCCTCGCGACCTATGCCGCGGTCATCGCCGTGCCCTTCGCCATCATCCTCGGCGTGATCGTCGCGCTTCTGCGCAACTCGATCTTCGACCGTGTGGCCAACGTGCTGACGCTCACCTCGATCTCGAGCCCGGAATTCTTTCTCGGCTACATTCTCATCCTCTATTTCTCGGTCAAGTGGGGCATGTTCCCCGCCATCGCGAGCCTGAGCGACGGAATGAGCTTCGGCGATCTGCTGCAACGCACCTTCCTTCCGGCGCTGACGCTGGTTCTCGTGGTCACGGCGCACATGATGCGCATGACCCGCGCCGCGATCATCAACCTGCTGGCCTCGCCCTATATCGAGATGGCCAAGCTGAAAGGCACGCCGCCCTGGAAGGTGATCGTCAAGCACGCGCTGCCCAACGCCTGGGCGCCGATCATCAACGTCGTTGCGCTGAACCTTGCCTATCTCATCACCGGCGTCGTGCTGGTCGAGGTGGTCTTCGTCTATCCCGGCATCGGTCAGGCGCTGGTCGACGCGGTCTCCAAGCGTGACTTCCCCGTGGTTCAGGCCTGCTGCCTGATCTTCGCGGCAACCTTCATCCTGCTGAACCTTGCGGCAGATGTGGGCGCAATCCTGACGAACCCGCGCCTGCGGCATCCGAAGTAAGGGAGAGAAAGCAATGGAAGATATCACAACACTCCTCTATTTCGGCATGTCGCCGAGCATGTTCGCGGTGGTCTATTACGCGCTGCTTCTGGTCGCGTCCTGTGCCTTCGCCTACTACAACCAGCGCTCGGCCTTCCTTCTGGTCTTCTCGCTGACGCTGGTGTCGATCATCGTCGGCATCGTCGGCGGGGCCAGCGCGCTTTCGGCGATCGCGGTCACGGCTTTCATCATCGCCATGGCGGCCATGATCTCCTACGCGTTCCGCGAGTTCCTGATCCTGATCGTGAGCCGCGAGATGGCCAAGGAGTTGCGCACCGCGCCGCTCACCGCGGCCTTCGGCATGTTCGTGATCTTCGTCTACGTGATCGCGGGCATCTTCGCGCCCTGGATCGCGCCGCATGGCGAGGCCGAGGTGATCGCGTCGGCCTTCGCGCCGGCGGACGAGAACATGCTCCTCGGCGCCGACCAGCTCGGCCGCGACATGTTCAGCCGCCTGATTTACGGCACGCGCAACTCGGTCGGCCTCGCGCTGACGGCGACGCTGGCGGCCTTCTTCATGGGCGCGCTCGCGGGGCTTCTGGCGGCCACCAAGGGCGGCTGGTTCGACAACTTCATGGGCCGCGTGGCCGATGTCATCATGTCGATCCCGTCGCTCATCTTCGCGCTGCTGATGCTGTCGATCTTCGGCCCGTCCATGCCGGTCATCATCGTGGCCGTCGCCATCATCTACGCCCCGCGCGTCTTCCGCCTCACGCGGGCGGTCGCCGGGAACGTGGTTGTGATGGACTATATCGAGGCGGCCAAGCTGCGCGGCGAGGGGATGTTCTATCTCATCCGCCGCGAGATCCTGCCCAACTCGACCGCGCCTCTGATCGCCGAATTCGGCCTCGAGTTCTGCTTCGTGTTCCTTCTGGTCGCGGGCCTGTCGTTCCTCGGCCTCGGCATCCAGCCGCCGACGGCGGACTGGGGCTCGATGGTGCGCGAGAACGCGACGCTGATCTCGTTCGGAGAAATCACACCGCTCATCCCCGCCGCCGCGATCGCGCTGCTGACTGTCGGCGTCAACTTCGTGGTGGACTGGATGCTGCACCGGTCCTCGGGACTGAAGGAGTAATCGATCATGGAAAACCCGAAGAAAAAAGACGTCCTGCTCAAGATCCGAAACCTCAAGATCGAGGGCTATACGGACGAGACATGGGTGCCCATCATCAAGGGCGTGGACCTTACGCTCCATCGCGGCGAGGTCATGGGCCTCATCGGCGAGTCGGGCGCGGGCAAGTCCACCATCGGCGCCGCCGCGATGGGCTATGCCCGGGACGGCACGCGCATCACACAGGACAGCTCCATCGAGTTCGACGGGATGGAGCTGACCACCGCCACCGAGAGCGAGCGTCGCGGCCTGCGCGGCGCGCGCATCGCCTATGTCGCGCAATCGGCCGCGGCCTCCTTCAACCCGGCGCACAAGATCATCGACCAGCACACCGAGGCGCCGCTCCATTACCGCCTCAAGAAGCGGATGGAGGCGCAGGAGGACGCGATAGAGCTCTACAACAAGCTGCGCCTGCCCAATCCCGACGAGATCGGCTTTCGCTATCCGCACCAGGTCTCGGGCGGCCAGCTTCAGCGCGCGATGACGGCCATGGCCATGTCCTGCCGGCCCGATCTCATCATCTTCGACGAGCCGACGACCGCGCTCGACGTGACGACGCAGATAGAGGTTCTGGCGGCCATCCGCGACATCGTGGACGAGTTCAACACCGCCGCGCTCTACATCACGCATGACCTCGCCGTGGTCGCCCAGATGGCCGACACGATCAAGGTTCTGCTGAAGGGCGAGGAGGTCGAGGAGGCGCCGACCAAGCAGATGCTCGACAGCCCCAAGGAAGACTACACCAAGTCCCTCTGGGCCGTGCGCAGCTTTGAGAGCCCGCAGCGGAGCCGCCAGGGGCGCGAGCCTCTGATCCAGGTGAAGAACGTGGATGCGGCCTATGCGTCGGGGCCGAAGATCCTCGACGATGTCAGCTTCGACATCTACGAGGGTATGACCGTCGCCGTGGTGGGCGAGTCCGGGTCGGGCAAATCGACGACCGCGCGCGTCATCACGGGGCTTTTGCCACCGCAGAAGGGCGAGGTGCTCTTCAAGGGCGATCCTTTCCCGGCGAGCTACAAGGACCGCAACAAGGAACAGCTGCGCCAGTGCCAGATGATCTATCAGATGGCCGACACCGCGCTGAACCCCAAGGTCCGGATCAGCGAGATCATCGGGCGGCCCGCCAAGTTCTATTCGGGCCTTTCGGGCGCCGCGCTCAAGAACCGCGTGGACGAGCTTTTGGACCTGATCGAGCTCGAGCCGTCGCAATACTACAACCGCTATCCGCCCGAGCTGTCGGGTGGGCAGAAGCAGCGGATCGGCATCGCCCGCGCGCTCGCCGCCGAGCCGAGCTTCATCGTCTGCGACGAGGTGACCTCCGCGCTCGACCAGCTTGTGGCCGAAGGCATCCTGCGGCTTCTCGACCGGCTTCAGGACGAGTTGAACCTAGCCTACATGTTCATCACCCATGACCTCGCGACCGTCCGCTCGATCGCCGATGAGGTGGTGGTGATGCAGAACGGGCAGGTGGTGGAGCAGGGGCCGAAGGACGAGATGTTCACGCCGCCCCACCATCCCTACACGGACCTTCTGCTCAGCTCCGTGCCGGAAATGGACCCCGAGTGGCTCACGACCCTCCTCGAAGAGCGCGGCCTCGAGAATATCGGCGAGGCGGCTTCGGACAAGATCGATCCGGACGACAAGAAGGTCGCCGCCACCAAGGTCTGACCGGCGGACAAAGAAAAAGCGGCGGATGGGGGACCATCCGCCGCGTCTCATGAAGGCCCGAAGGCGATCGGTTCAGACCATCGCCATCCCGGTCAGGATCATCGTGCCCACGATCACCGCATAGACGATGAGCACGGCGGGAAAGGTCGCGCTATGCGCGCGGAGTTCGCGGTTGAGTTGGTCTCTGGTCATGGCATTGATCGCTTCTGTCGCGCACCGGGAGGCTCCGTTTCCCGGCCGGCATTGAAAATTGGCGCATGGGATGGCCCATCCGCCGCTGCATCTGCTGAAACTTTCCGAAAAGGCCCGCCGGGTCCGGCAGGCCGTGGCCCGATGTCAGGTGATCGACATCGCGGACAGGACCATCGTCCCGACGATAAGGCCATAGACGACGAGCACAGCAGGCCAGGTGGCACTATGCATGCGAAGTTCGCGGTTCAGTTGATCCCGAGTCATGGGTGCCTCCTTTGATCTGCGTTAACGTCCAAGGGCTCTTTCGTCTTGCCCTGACCCGCATCTACCCATTTTTTGCGACATTGCAATGGTCAAAAGAAGAAAATTACATGCGCCCCGCGCATGGCAGCCAGACCGAAAATGCATGGGTCTTGGGTGGTTTCTCAACACGCTGAAATACAAAGGAAAAGCGTGGAATTGAGTTGGGGTTTGCGAGGGTAATTATGTTGCGCCCCGCGTCGCCTGCCAATTTGTCACAGGGGGGCGCGCCCGGCGCGGCGGTTGCCGCGCCGAGGAATATCATAAAGCGGTCTGAGCGCGCCGCTCAGGCCGCTTGCGGGCCCTGAAGCGGCATGACCTTGAGGTCGCCCTCCGCGCGCGCATGCATCGCCTGAGCGGCGGCGAGCGTCGCCGCTGCGGTCGTGAAATACGGGATCTTGTCGTAGAGCGCGACCGAGCGGATCTCGCGGCTGTCCTCGACCGAGAGCGCGCCTTCGGTCGTGTTCATGACCACGGCAATCTCGCCGTTTTTGAGCATGTCGACGATGTTGGGGCGCCCCTCGTAGACCTTGTTCACCACGGTGCAGTCGATGCCTTCGCTCTTGAGGAAGGCCGCGGTGCCGCGCGTGGCGACGATGGAGAAGCCCATGCCGATCATCAGGCGCGCGGCCTCGGTGATCTGCGCGGTCTTGTCGGCCTCCTTGACCGAGAAGAAGGCCTGCCCCTCGGTCGGAAGGATCACGCCCGCGCCCATCTGTGCCTTGAGGAAGGCCCGTGCGAAGCTGACGTCCCAGCCCATGACCTCGCCGGTCGAGCGCATTTCCGGCCCAAGGATCGTATCGACGCCGGGGAAGCGCGCGAAGGGCATGACCGCCTCCTTCACCGAGAACCAGGGCATCGCGTAATCGGCCAGCGTCATCTGGTCGGCCATCGGCAAACTGCCGGGCGTGGCGTCGGCGGGGTAGGGGCCGCGATGCGGGAAGGCATCGAGCGTCTCGCCCGCCATGAGGCGCGCGGCGATGGAGGCGATGGCGGAATCGGTCGCCTTGGCGACGAAGGGCACGGTGCGGCTCGCGCGCGGGTTCACCTCGATCAGGTAGATCTCGCCGTCCTTGACCGCGAACTGCACGTTCATGAGGCCCACGACCTTGAGCGCGCGGGCGAGCGCGACGGTCTGGCGCTCGATCTCGGCGATGGTGTCCTTGCCCAGCGTGTAGGGCGGGATCGAACAGGCCGAGTCGCCCGAATGCACGCCCGCTTCCTCGATATGCTGCATGATGCCCGCGACATGGACGTTCTCGCCGTCGCAGAGCGCATCGACATCGCATTCGATCGCGCCCGAAAGGTAGCTGTCCAGAAGGACGGGCGACTTGCCCGACACGACCACCGCCTCGTTGATGTAGCGCTTGAGGTGATCCATATCGCGCACGATCTCCATCGCGCGCCCGCCGAGCACGTAGGAGGGGCGGATGACGAGCGGAAAGCCGATACTGTCCGCGATGGCGAAGGCCTGCGCATCCGTCGAGGCGATGCCGTTCTTGGGCTGCTTGAGGTCCAGACGGTTCACGAGGTCCTGGAACCGCTCGCGATCCTCCGCGAGGTCGATCGCGTCGGGCGAGGTGCCGAGGATCGGGATGCCTTCGGCTTCGAGCGCATTGGCAAGCTTGAGCGGTGTCTGCCCGCCGAACTGCACGATCACGCCATGCAGCGTGCCGTTCTGCTGCTCGACCCGCAGGATCTCCATCACGTGCTCGAAGGTCAGCGGCTCGAAATAGAGGCGGTCGGACGTGTCGTAATCGGTGCTCACCGTCTCGGGGTTGCAGTTGATCATGATCGTCTCGTAGCCCGCATCGCTCAGCGCGTAGCAGGCATGGCAGCAGCAGTAATCGAACTCGATCCCCTGGCCGATCCGGTTGGGTCCGCCGCCGAGGATGACGACCTTCTTCGCCTCCGTGGGCCGGGCCTCGCACTCGACCTCGCCCATCATGGGCGCCTCGTAGGTTGAATACATGTAGGGCGTCTGCGCCTCGAATTCGGCGGCGCAAGTGTCGATCCGCTTGAAGACCGCGATGACGCCCGCGGCGCGGCGCGCGGCCCGCACGTCCTCTTCGGTCTTGCCGGTCAGCATCGCGAGGCGCGCGTCGGTGAAGCCCATCATCTTGAGATGGCGCAGACCCGCCTCGGTCGTCGGCAGGCCGCTCGCGCGGACCTCGTTCTCGGCCTCGACGATCTCGCGGATGCGGGCGAGGAACCACGGATCGTACATGGTGACGGCGTGGATGTCGTCGTCGCCCAGCCCGTGACGCATCGCCTGCGCGATCACGCGGATGCGGTCCGGCGTCTGCTTGGCGAGCGCGCGGGTGATCGCGGCCGGATCGGGCGCGCCCTCGATCTCGATCTCGTCGAAGCCGGAAAGGCCGGTCTCCATCGAGGCCAACGCCTTTTGCATGGACTCGTGGATCGTGCGCCCGATGGCCATCGCCTCTCCCACGGATTTCATCGCCGTGGTCAGATGCGGCTCGCTGCCCGCGAATTTCTCGAAGGCGAAGCGCGGGATCTTGGTCACGACATAGTCGATGGTCGGCTCGAAGCTGGCGGGGGTGACCTGCGTGATGTCGTTGTCGAGCTCGTCGAGCGTATAGCCCACGGCCAGTTTCGCCGCGATCTTGGCGATGGGAAAGCCCGTCGCTTTGGAGGCCAGCGCCGAGGAGCGGCTGACGCGCGGGTTCATCTCGATCACGACCATGCGCCCATCGACAGGGTTGATCGCCCATTGCACGTTCGATCCACCCGTCTCGACGCCGATCTCGCGCAGCACGGCGATGCTGTGATTGCGCATCACCTGATATTCCTTGTCCGTCAGTGTCAGGGCAGGGGCGACGGTGATGGAATCCCCGGTATGCACGCCCATCGGGTCCACGTTCTCGATGGCGCAGACGATGATGGCGTTGTCGGCGCGGTCGCGCACGACCTCCATCTCGAATTCCTTCCAGCCCAAGAGGCTCTCGTCGATCAGGATCTGGCCGACGGGCGAGGCATCGAGGCCCGTCTTGCAGTAATGCTCGTAATCGTCGCGGTTATAGGCGACGCCGCCGCCGGTGCCGCCGAGTGTGAAGGCGGGGCGGATGATCGCCGGCAGGCCGACATAGTCGATGGCGTCCATGCATTCCTTCATGGAATTGGCGATGGTCGCCTTGGGGTTCTCGATCCCCAGCCGGTCCATCGCCTCGCGAAAGAGCTTGCGGTCCTCCGCCATCTCGATCGCGGCGCGGTTGGCGCCGATCAGCTCGACCCCGAATTTCTCGAGCACGCCCATATCCGCCACCGCCAGCGCGGTGTTCAGCCCGGTCTGCCCCCCCATCGTCGGCAGGAGCGCGTCGGGGCGCTCCTTCTCGATGATCCGGGCGACGACCTCGGGGGTGATCGGCTCGATATAGGTGGCATCGGCGAGGCCCGGATCGGTCATGATCGTCGCGGGGTTCGAGTTGACGAGGATGACGCGGTAGCCTTCCTCGCGCAGCGCCTTGCACGCCTGGGCGCCCGAATAGTCGAACTCGCAGGCCTGCCCGATGATGATGGGGCCCGCCCCGATGATCATGATGGATTTGATATCGTCGCGCTTCGGCATGGCGGTCCCCGTATGGCAGCTATGGGCGCGCAGGCCCGCCGGGCGCATCGAGTGGAAACGGCGCGAGCGGCGGGCGCGCAAATTGTTGGCGGTTATATCCATGGTGCGCCCCGGCGCAAGGGGATAGGGCGCCCGCGCCGTGCGGCCTCGCCCGATTTTCCCTGTTTTTCGCCCGGCGCTCGCTCTAGGTAGCGCGGCAGGCAGTTTCAGCGGGAGGGGCCGGTGGAGATTCGTTTCGATCAGGGGCCGCATGGGGACGGCGCCGCGCGTTTCGCGGCGCCCCGCCGCATCATCGAGGCGCGCGCGCCGGGTGAGGTGCCCCAGGCGCTGGCGGCGCTCGATGCCGCGCGCGCCGAGGGCGCGTGGCTCGCCGGATATGCAAGCTACGAGCTCGGCCACGCGCTCGAGCCGCGGCTCGCCCCGCTCATGCCCGCGCGGCGGCGCCTGCCGCTCCTGCACATGGGCGTCTATGACGCGCCCGAGGAGGCCCCGGACCTCGTCTCCGGCGCGGCGGGCCTGACGGATCTCGTGCCCGCATGGGACGGCGCGCGCTATGCCGAGGCGTTCCGCACCGTGCACGCGTTCATCGGCGCGGGCGACATCTATCAGGCGAACCTCACTTTTCCGCTCACCGCGCGCATGACGGGCACGCCCGAGGCGCTCTATGCCGCGCTCGCGGCGCGCCAGCCGGTGCGCTTCGGCGCGCTCGTGCTTCAGCAGGACGGCCCCGCGATCCTCTCGCGCTCTCCCGAGCTGTTCTTCCGCACCGATACGGGCGGGCGGATCGAGACGCGGCCGATGAAGGGCACGCAGCCGCGCAGCGAGGACGCGGCCGAGGATGCGCGCCGGCGCATCTTCCTTGCCGCGGACGACAAGAACCGCGCGGAAAACCTCATGATCGTCGATCTTCTGCGCAATGACATCAGCCGCATCTGCACGCCCGGCAGTGTCCACGTGCCCGAGCTTTTCACCGTCGAGAGTTACAGCACCGTGCACCAGATGACCTCGCTCATCGCCGGGCAGATGGCCGAGGGCACGGGGCTCGGCGACATCTTCGCGGCGCTCTTTCCCTGCGGGTCGATCACCGGCGCGCCCAAGCTGCGCGCGATGCAGATCCTCGCCGATCTCGAGGAGGCCCCGCGCGAGATCTATTGCGGCACGATCGGCTGGGCCGCGCCCGACGGGCGCTCGGAATTCAACGTGGCGATCCGCACGCTCATGGTCGAGGCGTGCGAGGTCACGCTCAACGTGGGCGGCGGGGTCGTGCATGACAGCACCGCCGAGGCCGAATACGAGGAGGCGCTGTGGAAGACACGCTTCGCCCGGATCTGACGCCGCCTCCGGGGCCCGATTTCGCCCTGATCGAGACGATGCTCTGGACGCCCGAGGGCGGCGTGCGGCACCGCGCGCGCCACATGGCGCGCCTCGCGCGCTCCGCTCGGCATTTCGGCATCGATCCCGGCGGCGCGGCGGCCCTGCTCGACGGCATCGCGGGGGATGGCCCGCTGCGCCTGCGCCTGACGGTGAATGCCCAAGGAGAGGCGCAACTCGTCTCGGCCCCTTTCCTGCCGCTCGGCCCCGAGGCACGCTGGCGCGTCGCGATCCATCCCGAGCGGCTCGACGCGGCCGATCCGTGGCTCGCCCACAAGACGACGCGCCGCGCGCTCTACGACGCGGCCCGCACGGACCTGCCCGAGGGCATCGACGAATATCTCTTTCTCAATCGCGACGGCGCCCTGGCCGAGGGGGCGATCACCACGGTCTACGCCGATCCCGGTGACGGGATCCTGCGCACGCCGCCCCGCGCCTGCGGCTGCCTGCCGGGTATCGGGCGCGAAGTCCTGATCGCCGCGCGCCGCGCGCGCCCCGCGCGGCTCACGCCCGAGGATCTGGCGTCGGCCCGCGCCCTCTATGTCGGCAACGCGCTGCGCGGTCTCATCCGCGCCGAGCTCGTTTCTTCTTGCTGAAAATATCCCCGCCGGAGGGGTATCCTATTGCCATGCGGAATCGACCAGATGGTCTCAGGACGCTCCGGCCTTTAAACCCTGCTTTAATCCCAATGCGTTACGTTTCCCATATGGCTCCAGCTGGAGCCGGAAAGTGTTGTGACCGAGTGTTGACAGAAGGGTAGATATTATGCGGGTTGCGAACAAGCTCAAAGCTCTGGAAGTGAAGAGCTTTCCGCCGGGGAAATATGGTGACGGCAGCGGCCTCTGGCTGCTGAAACGCGAAGACGGTGGAGGCCAGTGGAGCTTCCGCTATACGCTGTATAGCCGGCGCAAAGAGATGGGTCTGGGCTCGCTCAAAGAGGTCACGCTTCGTGATGCGCGGATCGCGGCAGAAGAAGCGCGCCGCGATCTGCGCGAAGGCAACGATCCGATGAAGCAAAGGCGCATCCGGCTCGGGCAGATCCGACGTGTCAGCGATACGCTCGAAGCTGTCGCGGAAGACGCCTATGAGTCGCATAAAAAGACATTGAAGCGCGATGACGGCCGCTGGGTTGGTCCGCTGCGTCTGCACGTCCTTCCGAAGCTGGGCAAAATGCCGATCGAACAAATTGATCAGCATGACATCCGCGACGCGCTTGCGCCGCTCTGGCATACGAAAAACGAAACCGCGCGAAAAGCACTGTCGCGTCTCAAGACCGTCTTCGTTCATGCGCTTGCGCTCGGCTTAGACGTCAAGCTGCAAACTCTTGAGAACGCGAAAGTGCTTCTTGGTCGGGCCGAAGTCAGTTGCCGACATATCGCAGCAATGCCGTGGTCCGACGTTCCAGCATTCTATGACACGCTCGGCGAGAGCCAGGCAGAGCTGGCGCTGCGCCTGTTGATTTTGACCGGCGTTCGAAGCGGATCCGTTCTCAATTTCGATTTTGACCAAATCGAAGGTGACGAGTGGGTGATCCCCGCAGAGCACCTGAAAGGACGAAAATTCCAGAAGAAGACGTTCACCGTCCCCCTCTCGGCTGAGGCCAAAATTGTGGTAAATCTGGCGCGCAAGCATCAATGCGGAGCGCATGCGTTCTCGAACACGCGGGGCGGCCGTATCGACAAGATGTCGATGCGCAAGCTCATGGTGGACCGTGGTCTTTCGGCGCGGCCACATGGATTTCGATCCTCGCTTCGGACATGGCTCGCAGAGGAGACCGACTGTCCAAACGATGTGGCGGAAGCGATGCTTGCGCATGAAACAGGATCGGATGTCGAACGCGCCTACAAGAGGACTGATTTCTTGGAGAAGCGCCGCAGCTGGACCGATGCGTGGTCAGCCTTTGTTACCGGGATCGAGACCGATATCGCCAGGGCGGCCTGATACGGACTGACCAAAAAGATTACAAAGCGGCCTACACAGGAAGGGCTCTCCTTGATTGGAGAGCCCTCATGCGTTTCTCGGCGGTGACGCCTGCTTTGGTCGGGGCTTAGCCAACGATTTCCAAAAAATGAAACTCGGTCTCTGGCCGGATCTCGATTTTCAGATTTTTATCAGCTTTCCAGAGATTTTTCCAGAAAATCGCCCGTCCCCCGAGAAAACTCCAAAGATTTTCAGAAAACCACCCGGTTGGGTGTTCATTTTTCTGAAAACCGCCCACTTTCGGGTCACACCCCCCGTTTTAGGGGCTTCAGCCGTCTTTCCGACCCATTTGCTGCTCCACAAGACGCCGGATCATCTCTGGCCTTGTAGGCAGATCGTCCTCCGTCCGCCGCAGTGCATCGATTTTCTCGATCATCTCGACCGACATCCGCACAAGAACAGCTTGGGTATCTGTTTTTTCTGCATTTTTCTTCGATATCATGATATTTATCCTTGACGGTGATATTTAGATATCGTAATATATAGACGAGCCAAGGTCGGGCGGCAACCCAACCTTGGCTCTGAATCACAAACCGATCTAGTAAGGAGATCAATTCATGACCTACCAAACCGCTATCACAGCCAATTCGTCTAAAGAAGAGCCGCAGGGCTTCACTCACAGCCCGGTTTCACAAAGCTTCTCCGCGCTTCTCCTCGCCCTTCGCAGCGCAGTAGAGGCCGAAATCGACTCGCTCGAGGCCGATATCCACAGTGTTGCATTTAAGAAGCGGATGAACGACGCGGCCGTTGATTGGCGCGTTGTCTACAATTTTGTCAGGACAGTCTTGGCACAAAAGCCAGCGCGGCCAGAGGATCTTGAGCTTCATTACATTGCATCGCTGATCGCTCTCTCGACATCGTTCGAGCATTCCGAAGATTGCCCGGCATACAATCTGCTTGTTCGCGACTATTCTCCAATCATTCAATGCTGCGCAGAGTCCCCAACAGGACAGCGCACGATCGAGATGATTGAAATTGCGCGAAAGAGCTTTAAAACGCTTGATCGCGCGGTTTTGGGCCGGAATCCGCGGGCTGAGACACAGGCCGTCGCAGCTAAGTAGCGGCCAATCGCGCGGTTCGGGATCGTTCCCGGCCGCGCGCCGTCATCCTCTGTCATCATCCATTCTATTTGGAGGCAATCATGCCGTTCCAACCCGAACTTCCGGGGTTCTCTTCGCCTGCGCGCCCTGAACCCGCCCTTTCTAACGCTCTGGAAGCGTATCCAGATGTGTCCGCCACGACGATCTGCCGTCATGCCAAGCGCATCGGCCGCGCCGGTGAGCACCTCGTTGATAGTATACTCACTCGATATGGCGATCACATTCTCGCCGCGCCCGAAGATGAACCCTTCGACCGGCTCGTCAGGCGCGGTGATCGTCATGTCACGATCCAGGTCAAGACCTCGGCGCGTGCCGTCGACGGGTTCTACAAATTCTCTATGAAGCGCGGCTACGCCGGATCGCCAAAAGGCATCCGCTCGTATGGCGCGAATGACTATGACATCGCCGCGCTCGTCGCCTTGCCCGAGAATGTGGTTCTCTTCTCCGCCGACAGACGCGAGTCGCATCGCATAAGTCTGGATCAGATCCAGGCGCTCCGCGAGCGCCCACGGGCAAGCTATTTGCGGGCGCTCGAAGAGATCGGGCTGATCGGGCCCGATGAGCCCGAGGCCGCGCCTCCTAGCCCGGGATCACCAGCTTTCTGACCAGATGGACCGGCACCTCGTATCTCGGGGTCGTGCCGTATCGCCTGCCTTCCATCGAAATCCCATCGGATCCGGTTTCCGGACCCGCCGTCCCCCTATTCCTGAAAGACACCTTATGACCCAAACGAATACCGAAGCTACATGGCGTCCGCTTGCTGCCCAAGCACTGGAGCGCCTACGAAGCCAGCCCGGCCGAGCCCGAAAGACGGAGGAGGATGATCCGTTCACCGAGGAGGCTCTGCTCCGCGATGAAGAGCCGCTGCGAGAGTCCAAAGCGAAGCGGCGGGTCATCGCGAAGACCAGTCAAACGGACCAGTCTGACAAATCCAAGAAGCGCATTCCAAAGCCGCGGCCGCACCCGCGAACGCAGCCGCGTGATCTCACCCTGCTTTTCCGCCTCTGTGGGACATTTGAAACGCAATCGAACATCAACAAGATGCTGAACCCCGGCGCGCTGACATTGATCGAGGTCGGGGACGCGTCGGTGAATGCCATTCTCGAGCTTTTCGAGACCGCGCTGTTCGACAAAGAGGTGACGTTCGGGTCAGATACATATCTGCCGAAAGGCGCTCCAGGATCGACTTTGCTCGCACTCACATTGATGGAGCCGGAGTATCGCAGAGACACCCGTGACCAAAGAAGCAAGATCATGGCGGCGCTGGAATCTCCACATCCGGTTCTCTTGCTCGCCCCGAGCTTCGGCCACGTGCCGAGAGACATGCTGAATTGCCTGCCGACCCCACAGCGCCTTTCACCGATCTCGAGTGGCATTGTCTCGGCGCTCACCGATGAGGTCTATTCACCGTCCAACTCGGAAGCGCGAAAGGTTCAAGAGATGTTGTCCGATCTTACGTCTGATCTCTCCTGGCCGCGCCTGGCCGCCGCCTTGCGCGAACGAGACGCCGTATCATTTGCCGCAAGGCTGCTCTCTTTGGCCACCCAAAATACCCGAGAAGGTCCGACTCTTGCAGATATCGTGGGTTATGGCCCCGCCGAGGAGGTGGCGCGGCAAATGGTGTCGGACCTCGAGGATTGGCGCGATGGGCACCTCGCCTGGTCGGAGGTGCAGAGATCGGTCCTCTTCCACGGCGCTCCAGGCACCGGCAAATCTTTCTTGGCCTCGGCGATGGGCAACAGTGCGGGTGTCACCCTCGTGCGGGGCAGTTTCGCCCAATGGCAGGCCGCTGGCCATCTCGGAGACATGCTGAAGGCGATGCGTGACACCTTCCAGGAAGCGGCGCAAGCGCGTCCCTCAATCCTCGTCATCGACGAAGTGGATGCGCTCGGCGACCGCGCCAGCCTCGAGAAGCATAATGCCAATTACACCCACCAGGTGATCAATGGCTTTCTCGAGTCTATGGACGGCCTAAAGGATCTTGCGGGGCTAATTGTGGTCGGCACCTGCAACTTTCCCGATCGGATCGATGCCGCCGCCCTCAGGCCTGGCCGGTTCGACATGAAGGTAGAGGTTCCTCTACCAGGCAGGATGGCATTGCGCAGGATGCTCCGGGATGGGCTTCCCGAAGAACCCGGCGAGGCGGATCTCGAGCATCTGGTCTCCGCTGCCGCAGGCCGGAGCGCGGCGGAGATCGACGGCGCGCTCCGCGCGGCTCGCACCCGTGCGAGGTCTAAAGCCCGGGCTCTTCAGGTAAGCGATCTCCTCACGGAATTCGGCGCAGAAGCGCGCAATCCCGCGCTTGAATACCGGGTCGCGATCCACGAATGCGGCCACGCGATTGTGCATCAGTTTCTGGGTATGGGGCGCGTCAACCGCGTCGCGCTGACGACCACTGGTGGCGGGACATGGGTCAGTTCCACTCGCACTGAGGGCCTCATCACTGATTGCGAGAACCAGCTGATCCACCTGCTTGCAGGCCGCGCCGCGGAGCGCGTGGTGTTCGGCGCCCCCACTGCCGGTTCAGGTGGCAGCGAAACATCGGATCTTGCCCAGGCGACCCGGAAGGCTGCGGAGATCGACACGAAACTTGGCCTTGGCGCCGAAGGTCTTGCATGGACCGATCTTGATCACAGCCTTTATCTGCATGATCCGGAAAACGCCGCAAGAGTTCGGGACCGCCTCGAGGCGGCCGAGGCGCGGGCAATCTCTGTATTGGGGGAGCATGAGGCCTTGCTCAAGGGCATGGGGCGTGCGCTCTTCAAGGCCAGAATGCTTGAAGGCGAAGCACTCGAAAGTTGGATCCGGAAGATCGAAACCGGCAAGGGCGACAAGGGAGCCAGGCGGAGGCTAGACAGCGGGCCCGCGCTCATGCCGGATGTTCCGACCTCAGGATACACATCCGGGACCGACCCCTGAGGGCCATTGAGCCGAGCGTCCCGGCAACCGGAATTGCGGTTGCCGGGACGCGCGTTTGCGGGCTGCAGCATCGGAGATCCGAGCCCGCGCAAAGATGCGGCATTCAAAGTGCACCGCGCTCAGCGAGCCAGGCGCGCAGCGCGGATCCGGACCAGCCAACACGCCGGGGGGACAGCTGCACAGTTTGCGGGAAATCACCCGCATACATGAGCCGATAGAGGCTTGATTTGCTGAGCCCAGTCATCTCTTCGACTTCGCCGCGGTTATAGATTCTGTTCTCGATGGTCATATGAATTCCTTCCTTGAAATGACTAATGAGAACTTAACGGAAGATGGTTTCGGCGGGGTTTAAAGAAGGGCATGGCTGGGGGGGAAGATGCCGAGAAGCCCGAAACATGTCATGCTGGGGTGTCTTTCTGTGCCATATCGGCGCCCGTGGTCCCGGTCATAGACGCCACCACGGCTTGAAGCGTCTCCGCACGAGTGCGCTCCCCTGAAAGCTTGCGCTCAAGATCCCCAATAATCTTTCTGGCTTCGCGCAGTCGATCTTCCATCTGGCGAGTGCGCTTTTCCTCGACTACAGCCGCAGCCTCGAGTTCCGTGACCACGGCAAGCCGCTCGCGCGCCAGAGCTTCCGCACGGTCACGGTCACGCTCGAGAAGCATCCGGTCAGCCTCGAAAACCCGCGTCGCGTGAAACATGGCGGTCGTCCAGATGAAGTTCTTGAACCCACCGAATTCGTCTGCGACATGCTCGGGCATGCTGAGCAGCGCATCTTCCTCCGCGCGGATCTCTTCGAGCAATTTTGCGGCTGTCGAATATGATCCCACCCCCGCGCGATCACGGATCGCCTTGGCCGTGACCTCTGCGCCATCTTTCTCGAGCTGCGAAATTGTTTCCGCGACGATCTTCTTGGTAAGTAACTGCTTCGCCATCCTTATTCTCCGGTCTGTGGTCTGAGGCAGGAGATAGCGGAGCGCGGTTAAATGCGGGTTTAGAGGGCTGTTACCGTAAGGGTTACGGTAATAATCAAGAATCTTTACACCAGATCGCGCTCTATAATCGCCGACCTGGCTTTCGCTGATATGGATCATTGCAGCTTCTCTGATGGGAGCGCCGTTCGATCTCCGGCGAAATCAACAGCACGCGCCCCTTACTCACCTGACATCTTCATCAGGATCATGCCCGATGCAATGAGCGCCGCGGCGCATATGCGCATGAGGGAAGTCTGCTCGCCGAAGAGCCAAATGCCAATCATGAAGGCTCCGATCGCGCCGATGCCGGTCCAGATCATATAAGCAGTCCCGAGAGGAAGGGTCCGCATGGCCAGTGCCAGCAGACTGAAAGAGCCAAGCATCGTGACAACCATGATCGCGGTTGGCACTGCGCGCGTGAATCCGTGAGATTGTTTCATAGCACTTGCCCAAACGATCTCGAGCAGGCCAGCGACAAGAAGGTATACCCAAGCCATGTTCACTCCAACTCCGGGTCGTCCCGGTATAGAAACACAGGCTGAGGTCGTCCTCGCATGGATCATCTATAATCACGGGCGAGGATGTTCAAGCGCGTGGCTACAGAAGGTCACGCGGGCCGAAGATCCTGCGTCGCCTCCATGAGCCAGGATTTGAACGCCCGGCAGGCGGCATTGGACCGGCTTTCGTCGATGAAGTGAGCGCTATACCACGCACAGCGCGTCTTGCGCTTGTCGAGTTGCACGAGAACGCCTGTCGCCAGCTCCCGCTCGCACAGGATATCGTCGGCAAGGATCACCCCTTCTCCATCAGTCGCTGCGTCAATCGCGAGCGAAAGGTCCGAGTAAACGCGGCCGCTTTTCCAGTTGTTCGAGCTGGCTTCGTGTTCTTCGAACCAGCCGCGCCAGACGCTGACGCCGTGATCGTGAACGAGCGGCACGTGCGCCATGTCGTATTCTCCTCCAGGAGCCGGGTGATCTTCCAGAAATCGAGGGGCCGCTGCGGGAAATGCGTCGATCGGAAAGAGGCGGGTCGCCGTCTCATCGCCTTGCGGGAATCGAGTGTCGAAATGTATGACGACATCAATGCCGCTGCGCTCTGCAGTCGGCGGACTCCACGAGGCCTTGAGGTCGAGCTCGAAGCGCGGATACCGCGCGCGGAAGTCGTCGAGGTGGCGGCGCAGCCAGAGTGACGCGAAGGCTGGCTCTGCCACGACATGGACGGTCTGCCGCGTCTCGCCGCTACCGATGGATTGAAACGCATCGTCAATCGCAACCATTGCACCCGTGATCTTTGGCGAGATCATGCGTCCGGCGGGCGTGAGCCTCACCCGGTTACCATCGCGCTGGAAAAGCTCGGTCTCAAGCCATCGCTCGAGATTGCGCACATGGCGGCTGATGACTGTGTGACTGACCTTCAGCTCTTCGGCGGCCTTGGCAAAACTCTCAAACCGTGCCGCCGCCTCGAAAGCGCGCACGGCATTCAGATATGAGGTTGCTCGGACCATGGCCTAGCGTAGCTTCAGGCTTCGCTGAGCGCAACAAATAGGCGTTTTGGTGCAGGCAGGCTTCTGTCTAGGCTTCTCAACAAGAACGAAGAGTAAAATCACGATCGGGAGGAACCAAGATATGCATCGCAAGACCATAACTCATGCCATGACCCGGCGGACGCTTCTGCAGACCTCGGCAGCCGCAGGTGTTGCCGCCGCCGGGGGCTTGCTGGCCGCACCTGCAATCGCACAAGCGCGCAGCCTCAAGGTCGGCGCCTACGGCGGGTACTTCGAGAATAGCTTCAAGGAACACGTCTATCCCGAGTTCACCAAGGCGACCGGCATAGAAGTTGAAAGCGTCACCCAATCCGACTCGACGGGCTGGATGCTGACGATGCAGCAGGCCAAGGCCGCCGGCATCGTTCCAGCCGATGTGTCCCTATTCACGCCGTTTTCGCTCATCAAGGGCTCACGCATCGGCGATCTCTACGCACCGTTCGACCCGGAACGCATCCCGAACCTTTCCAACCTCGACGAGAAATTTCTACACCGCGACGAAGCAGGCCTGACCGGCGTGGCTGCCATGAGTTTCTTCTATTCGATGGTCATCAACACCGATGAGGTTGAGCGACCGGAAAGCTGGGCGGAATTCTGGGATACTGGGCGCTTCGAGGCGAGCCTTGGATTGCCCAAGGGCTACAACTGGTTCTTCCTCGACATCATCGCCGCAACCTTCTTCGACGGTGCCGCCAGCTTTGAGACGCGCGAAGGCATCGAAGCTCTGATTGCCAAGGCGGCCGAAATCCGGCCCAACGTGGGACTCTGGTATGGCTCGGAGAGCCAGATGGAGCAGGCGCTGAAGAATTACGACGTCGTTGCGGGCGAGTATTTCCACGACGTGACCGGGCTGATGGCTGCCGACGGTCACCCTGTCGCCTCAATCTTTCCGAAGGAAGGTAATCCGATCAGCCACAACTCCTGGACGCTCTCGCCTTTGTCTGAGAAATCCGATGAAGCGCATGAATTCGTCAACTTCTCGTGCGATCCAGCGACGCAGGCGATCATGTCCCGCAAGATCGGAACCGCGCCCGTGGTCGATCCCTCTCTCACTGATCTCAGCCAAGAGGAGCTCGACGCCGTATCGGGCACTCCCACGATCACGCCCGCCTACGAAGCTTACATCGACAACGAAAGCTTCATTCAAGAGGCATGGAACAAGATGGTGGCCGGCGCCTGAGCGCCGTTCAGCCAGCCCGCCCGCGCAACTGCAGGAGTCAGCAGAAATGTCGGACCTCATCCTTCAGAACGTTCGCAAGACCTTCGGCTCCTTCGTAGCCGTCGAGGGGCTGGATCTGCAGTTCGGGCACGGAGAACTGACGGCCCTCCTGGGGCCGTCAGGATGCGGCAAGACGACTCTTCTGCGTATGATTGCCGGTCTTGAGGCACCGACGAAGGGCCGCATCCTGTTCGAGAATGAGGACATAACGTCGAAAGGGGCCGAGCGGCGGAATTTCGGCATGGTTTTCCAGTCTTTCGCACTTTTTCCGCACATGAACGTGGCCGAGAACATCGCCTACAGCCTCACTCTCAAAGGCGTGCCGCGTGCCGAACGGGAGGCCCGGGCGAAAGAGCTACTGGAGCTCGTCCAGCTTGGCCATCTGGGCACACGCCGGATTGGCGAGCTATCGGGCGGCCAGCGCCAGCGCGTCGCGATCGCCCGTGCTCTCGCGCAGGAGCCGGGAGTCTTTCTTCTGGATGAGCCGATGTCGGCCCTGGATGCGCAGTTGCGGGGCGACATGCAGATGGAATTGCGGATGCTCCAGCAGAAGCTCGGCATCACTACGATCGTGGTGACGCATGATCAACGCGAGGCGATGACGATGGCCGACAAGATCGTTGTCATGTCGAGCGGCCGGGTCGAGCAGATCGGCACACCGCAGGAAATCTATCACGAGCCAGCGAACGCCTTCGTCGCGTCCTTCATCGGCAGCGCAAACCTTCTGAAGGGCACTTTCAGCGACGGAGCCGTGAAGATTGGCGCACTTAGGTTCGAGGTGCCCGCCGAGATGCGGGCGGCCGAGAACGCTCCGGTCACGCTATTCTGTCGCCCAGAGAAGGTGCGGCTGGGGCCGGAAAGCTCTGGCGACAACGTGATTGCTGCAGATGTGAAATTCGTGCGTGATCTGGGGCCGGTTCGCGAGATCCATCTTGTGACCGAACACGGCCCGGTCGCGGTCGAGGCGGGAGACATGGAGGGCATACCGCTCAAGGCGGGCGACAGGGTGAATGCGCATCTTCCAAAGGCGGCATTGCGCTTGTTGCCGGGTGACGCGGCATGATTGAGGCTGCTGCCCGAACAGGCGTCGCAAAAAGGCTGCTTCTGCTCGCGGTCATCGCATTCCTATGCCTCATCCCGTTCCTGCTGATCATTGCCGTCAGCCTGGGGCAGAAGATTGATGGCGCCTACTGGGAATGGGGACTGACCCTAGGCAACTACAAACGGTTCTTCGTCGGCGCTGACTGGCCGCAAACCACCTCCACGCTGCACCTGAGCCAGCTTTGGTATTCGATCTACTATGCGATGGTCGCTGCCATCGCTGCGGTCGCGACCGCCTTTCCGTTCACATACCTGATGACCCGCGGATCGTCGCGGAGGCAGACCTTCTGGCTGATCTTCTTTCTCTCCAGCGTATCGCTGTCCGAGGTGTTCGTGGCGATGGGCTGGGACGTCTTGTTGTCGGCTCGATCGGGGCTGCCGATGCTGTTCCGCGAGACCGGCATCACCGATTGGCTCAAGGATGCCGGCTGGTTTGGCACGCTGAGGGATTGGGGGCTCGCCACGCCGCGTAATGTCAAGTTCAAGCCCTCTGGCCTCGCGACGATCGTCACGATGACTTACCTCGTCTGGCCCTATGCAGTGATCCTGCTTTATCCGCCGCTCTCGCGTCTCGACCGCTCAACCGAAGAGGCGGCTCGCACGATGGGCGCGCGACCCTTCACTGTGGTCCGGACCGTTGTTCTTCCACAAGTGCGCCTGCCGGTCATCGGCGCGGTGCTGGTCCTCTTCGTGTTTCTCCTCGGGGCTTACGTTGTGGTCGCGGTCTTCGCCGACACGTCGAAGCAGACGCTGGCCATCGCGATCTACGAGTCCGTCCGAGGAATCGCGCTCGATGCGCCGTTCGGGGCCGCGCAGGCGATGGTTCTTCTGGTGTCGGCGGGGGCAGTGCTGCTCTTCAGCACATGGCTCACGCGCAAGAAGGAGGGTCGGGCATGACGCTACGCTTACTCGGAAAAGCCTATATGGGTCTTTGTGCGCTCTTCATCGTCCTGCCGATCATGGTCGTGATGGGTGCCGCGCTGAACGGTGGCCGATCCATGCTCTTCCCGCCCAAGGATGTGACATTCGATCGCTTCGCCGAATTCTTCTACACCGACCCAAGCTGGGTGCGCGCCCTGGGCAATTCGCTGGTAACCGCAGGCGGCAGCGCGGCCCTGGCGGTACTTCTGGCTTGGCCGATCGCCTACGGCCTCTGGAGGCATGGAAGCGGGCTGTCCAAGGCGATCGCCGGGCTAGGCACCTTGCCCTTCGCGTTGCCGCCCATCGTCTTCGGGGTCGGGCTGTCGTTCCTGTGGACTTTCACCGGTGGCCTCGGCCACATGTGGGCGGGGGTGCTCAGCCACACTGCGTTCTTTCTGGCGCTGCCGATCGTGATGATCTCGATCGGGCTGCAATCCATCGATCCGGCGCATATCGATGCCGCGCGCACGATGGGAGCGGATGGGCGGGCCATCTTCCGCACGATCGTTTTCCCACAGATGATGCCCTATTCGGCCTCGGGATTCTTCTTCGTCCTCGTGCTCAGCTTCAACGAGTTCATCATCATGTTCTTCGTCTCGTCCTCGGCCTACTCGACGGTGACGGTCAAGATCTTCAACTCGCTGCGCAATGGCTTCACGCCCACGATGGCTGTCGGCGCAATAACCTTCATCACGGTCTCAATCATCGCTTTCTCGCTGATCGCGAGATTCGGTAATCTGCCGCGCCTTCTGGGTGCGGATCACACGAACACGAACTGACAGGAGCACCCTCCATGGCAAATCCCAATCTGAAAAAGCGCGCGCTCATCGAGGGGCGCCCGGCGCTCATCGTAATTGACATCCAGGCGGGCACTTTCGCCGATACGAGCGCCGAGCGCGCCATCGACCATATGCCCGATTACGCCGAGCGCATGCTGCGCGCACGGCGCGCAATCGACGCGGCCCGCGAGGCCGGGGTTCCGGTGATCTTCATTCAGGAGGCGCATCGCCCCGATCACGTTGATTTCGGCCGCGAGCTCGACGGTAGCGAGGATGTGCACTGTGTCGAAGGCAACCCGAATACCGAACTTGCGGTCGAACAGATGGGCATCCGCCCGGACGATTACACGATCAAGAAACGGCGCTATTCGGCCTTCTTTGGAACCGATCTCGAGATCCTCCTGCGGGGGTTGAAAGCAGATACACTCCTTCTGTGCGGCGGACTCACCGATGTCTGCGTGCACTACACCTTCGTCGACGCGCACCAATCAGACTATTTCTGCCGCGTGATCGAGGATTGTGTTGCCGGATCCAGCATTGAGGCTCACGAGGGTGCCTTGCGAGCGATGGAATACTTGCAAGCCGGTGCACGCCGCGGCATCGACGAGGTAATTGAAGCGATGGGCGAGGCTTCGCGAGCCAGATCAGTCGCATGATCACTAGGCGCACTGGAAGGTAGTCAATCTCCAGCGCTTTTGGAATTGGCGCGCAATGCGCGTCCTGAGATTAGCTTGCACGTAATTTCAGAATTGAGACGCTTTAGCTTCACGTAATCAGGCGAGCAGAAGCAGATCAGTGGCGGCTAGCTTTCGGGCGATGAAACCGGCTTCTCGCAAGGGGTTTCAGGCATCATCCTTTTGCACTTCATCGACGAGCCAGTCGCAAAACAGGCGGGAACTCTCTGACATGGTCGCCACTCGTAAGTAATAGTATTCCCTCTCGATGGCGTTGATTGCTTTCATCCGAAGAAGCGTTCCGTCCTTGAGAAACCCGTCGACCAGGGGATGACCAGCCAAGGCAACGCCCTGACCTCCCAGCGCCGCCTGTAGCATGTGAGGATAGGTGTTGACCTGAATTCCTGACCGTTCTTCGGGTGGCTGCAAATCGTGTTGCCTGAACCAATGAGGCCATCTTGCTTCGGCGCGATAGCGCCCGGAGAGATGAAGCAACCTTTCTCGGAGAAGATCCTCGGGCTGCGCAAGCGCTGTTCGCGCTGCATAGTTGGGGCTGAAGACCGGGAATATTGTCTCCCGAACCAGCGGTGTCCAACTTTCGTCTGCCATCGTGGCTGGCATGTATCGGACGATGATGTCGAGGCCTTCCGAAGAGATATCGAGGTAACGGTCGGAGACGATGAGGTTGATTTCGATATCAGGATGGTCTGCGCCGAACCCCGCAAGACGCGGCATCAGCCAGTATGTCGCGAATGCCGAAGTCACTGTGACGGTCACCCTCGACCCACGCGGACTGACACGCTGGCGTTCTAGCAGATCCGCTATGGCATGAAGCGCCGGATTAAGCGCCTCCGCGAAAGACGAGCCGGCGGCGGTCAGAGACACTTTTCGGTGGCCTCTCAGGAAGAGTCGTTGTCCCAGATTCATTTCCAGCTCAGCGATCTGACGGCTTACTGCGACGCGCGACAGACCCAGCTCCTCGGCAGCGCGCGTAAAGTTACCCGTGCGCGATGCGGCTTCGAATGTCACAAGGTTCTTGTAGATATGAAGATCTCTGCGCAGCTTT
Organism: Roseovarius aquimarinus; assembly: GCF_043661195.1. Classification (NCBI taxonomy): domain Bacteria; kingdom Pseudomonadati; phylum Pseudomonadota; class Alphaproteobacteria; order Rhodobacterales; family Roseobacteraceae; genus Roseovarius; species Roseovarius aquimarinus. Next base: position 9,481 of record NZ_JBIHMM010000002.1, on the reverse strand, counting down.
GGCATAACGCTCAGGTTAACAGCGTGATAGCAAATCAGCAACTTCACAGAAGTCGCCAGGGTCATATCATCGACCCCAATTGAGACGCCTGTATCACACGATGAGGAGATGACTGATGAAGACGCTATCGCTGTCCACCGCAAGTGCAGTCGCGTGTATGGCGCTGGCTACCCCGCTCACCGCGCAGGACAAACCCGGTGAGGGCGTGACCCTCAACCCGATCAAGGGGTCGCCAGCCAATGCCTGGTTTCAGCACATGGTTGTTCAACTGGGCCTCGAAGCGCTCGGATATGAGGTTGAGGAGACGCGGGAAGCGGATTTTCCGGCGTTGCATCTCGCCGTTGCATCAGGTGATGCCGACTACACGATCAACAACTGGAAGCCACTGCATGACGACTTCTATGAGAGATCGGGCGGCGACGCCGTGATGGTGCGCGACCATGTCGTCATTTCTGGCGCCGGCCAGGGTTACTTCATCGACAAGGCAACCGCCGAGACGCACGGGATTACCAATCTCGGTCAATTACAGGATCCGGAGATCGCCGTTCTTTTCGACAGTGATGGCGATGGCCTAGCGAACCTTTCAGGGTGCAATCCCGGCTGGGGCTGTGAGCTTCGCATCGAAGATCATCTCGACGCGTATGGGCTGAGAGATACGGTCGAACATGACCAGGGCAGCTATTTCGCTATTATGGCAGACACGATCACCCGTTATGAGGGCGGGGGCTCGATCCTGTATTACACTTGGACGCCAAACTGGATCAGCGACGTTCTGGTGCCCGGCGAAGACAGTGTTCAGATTGGTGTGCCAGCACGCGACGACAGCGAGACCGTCGGTGTGGACGGTTTTGACCCAGGGTTCCCCGTCAATGATGTCTACGCTGTCTCGAATCGCGCTTTTTATGAAAGCAATCCAGCAGCCGCGAAATTTCTCGACCTCGTTGAGATCCCAATCTCGGCTGTGAACGCAGCCCAGATCAAGCTGAGGGACGGCGAGGATACACTTGAGGACTTTCGCGCGCAGGCCGAAGAATGGGTGGCTGCAAATCAGGAACAGTTCGACGCTTGGGTCGAGAAAGCCGCAAAAGCAGCCGAGTGATTATGGCAAGGGCGCGCGCAGGCGCGCCCTGCCCTTGACCGCCGGGGGATACATCGTGGCCGAGCTGGCAATCAGTTGCAAGAATTTGTGGAAGATCTACGGCGCCCGCGCCAATGAAGCGATGGACGCCATACGGCAGCGCAACCTCGGCAAAGACGAGGTGCGAGACGAATTCGATTGCGTTCTGGGCGTTCATGATGCGAGCTTCGACATCGCAAAGGGTGAGATCTTCTGCATCATGGGGCTTTCGGGATCGGGCAAGTCCACCCTGGTGCGCCACATCAATCGCCTTATCGATCCGACATCGGGCGAAATCCATGTCGGTGGGCAACGGGTCGATACCATGGCCGAGCCCGAACTGCTCGAGTTGAGGTCCAGAACCATTGGAATGGTCTTTCAACACATGGCGCTCTGGCCGCACCGGACATTGGCGGGCAATGTGGGCTTCGGTCTCGAAGTGCGCGGCATTCCCGTGAAAGAGAGGCGTGCAGCCGCCGAAAAAGCGCTTGGATCTATGGATCTGGATGGCTGGGCGGACCACTATCCTGACCAGCTTTCTGGCGGCATGCAACAACGCGTAGGACTCGCGCGCGCCCTTGCGGCCGATCCGGAGATACTGCTGATGGACGAGCCATTCTCGGCGCTTGACCCGCTCATCCGGCGTCAATTGCAGGATCAGTTTCTGACATTGTCCCAAAAGCTCAAGAAGACGACCGTCTTCATCACACACGATCTGGATGAAGCCATCCGCATGGGCGACCGTATCGCAATCATGAATGAAGGCGAAATTGTTCAGATCGGCACCCCCGAAGAGATCGTGACCCAGCCCGTCGATGGCTATGTCGCCGAGTTCGTCAAAGGCATCAGCCGTGTCAGCCTCGTTCGGGCGGAAAGCCTGATGACACGGCTGAACGGCCATGCGCCGACACAAAAGAAAGTGACGGCACAAAGCGATCTCGGCACCGTCATCGATGCGTTCATGGACGATCTAGGTCCAGTCACGGTGGTCGATGCCGAGGGCGCCCCGCTGGGTGTCATCACTATCAAGGACGCGCTAAGCGCCTTGCGCGGATAGGAGCAAATATGGACCTTTGGAACATATTCGACACCGAGTGGGTGCCGGTCGGGGAGTGGGTCGACGCCCTCCTGCAATGGGTAGTTACGCATTTCCGCTTTATCTTTCAGGCGATCAAGGTTCCCTTCGATATCGTGCTTGGCGCGCTGGAGGACGGACTTACCGGCGCGCCCGATCTTTTGATCCTTGGGCTCATCGTTCTCATCGCGTGGCAAGCCGGTGGTCGCAAACTGGCGGCCATTTCCGCGGCCGCCTTGCTAGGCATCGGCCTCATGGGCGCATGGGAAGAGAGCATGGTGACGCTTTCCATCGTGCTGACTTGCGTCATCTTCTGCTCGCTGATCGGCATTCCGCTCGGGATCGCCGCTGCCCGAAATGACAGGTTTTGGGCCGTGCTGCGCCCACTTTTGGATCTGATGCAGACGATCCCGTCCTTCGTATATCTCGTGCCCGTGGTGATGCTCTTTTCGATCGGTAACGTGTCGGGCGTAATCGTGACCTTCATCTACGCTCTGCCGCCGGTCGTGCGGTTGACCAACCTGGGCATACGTCAGGTGCGTCAGGATATGGTCGAAGCCGCTCGGGCCTTCGGAGCGAGCCGCCGGCAGACGCTGGTCAAGATCGAATTACCGCTCGCGATGCCGACCATCATGGCCGGAGTGAATCAGACGATCATGATGGCCCTTTCGATGGTGGTTGTGGCCTCCATGATCTCGGTCACGGGTTTGGGTCAGATGGTTCTGCGCGGAATCGGTCGCCTCGATATGGGTCTGGCAACCATCGGCGGCCTCGGGATCGTCTTCCTCGCAATAGTGATCGATCGCATCAGTCAGAGCTTCGGGATGTCATCGCGCGAACGCGGCCACAAGAAATGGTATCGCACCGGGCCCGCCGGAGTGGTGCATCGCATGTTTCGAAAAGGATAAGTTATGAGAGGCCAACCCAACATCCTCTTCATTCAAGTTGATCAATTAACCGCACAATCTCTGAGGGCCTACGGCGACAAGGTGTGTCACGCACCCAATCTCGACAGGCTCGCCGACAGCGGCATGGTCTTCGAAACCGCCTACTGCAATTTTCCTCTCTGTGCGCCCTCCCGCTTCTCGATGGCCGCGGGTCAACTGTGCTCGACGATCGGTGCATATGACAATGCGGCGGAAATGCCCGCATCGGTGCCGACCTACGCGCACTACCTACGCGCCGAAGGGTACCAGACAGCGCTTTCGGGTAAGATGCATTTCATCGGGCCAGACCAGCATCACGGGTTCGAGAAACGCCTGACGGCTGATCTTTATCCTGCAGACTTCTCTTGGGTGCCTAGTTGGGGGAACGAAGGCAAGCGTGACACGAACGATTCGCGCGGCGTCGTCGTTTCCGGCATTTGTGAGCGGTCCGTTCAAATCGACTATGATGAGGAAGTCACCTTCAAGGCGATCCGGCATCTCTACGACATGGCCCGCGCTGGCGACGAGCGACCTTTTTTTCTGCAAGTCTCATATACCCACCCGCACGAGCCTTATCTGTGCCGCAAGGAATACTGGGATCTTTACGAAGGCGCCGACATTCCCTTGCCGCATGTCCCGGCACTGCCTGCTAAGCAGCACGACGCCCATTCGCAGCGTCTTCTCAGGGATTTCGGCATGCTAGACACACGGTTCGCGGACGAGGATATCGCACGAGCGCGTCGCGCCTATTACGGCTCGATCAGCTTCATCGACGCGATGGTGGGCCAGATCCTCGATACGCTCGACGCGCTCGGCCAGAGCGAGAATACCGCGATCATCTTCAGTTCGGACCATGGCGAGATGCTAGGTGAGCGCGGCATGTGGTTCAAAAAGCATTTTTTCGAGCCTGCCCTGCGCGTTCCTCTGATCATCAAGGCGCCGAATGTCGACAGTGGCCGCTGCGCAACACCCGTTTCGCTGGTCGATCTGCTGCCAACTTTCATGGGTCTGGCGACCGCTCCCGGCTGGTCGAGCAACGTCGAGCCGTTGGAAGGGTGTGATCTGACGGCGCTTGTTGGTGAGCCAGCAGACCTTGAGCGTCCCATCTATGCTGAATACCTAGCCGAAGCGACCACGGCGCCGATCCTGATGATCCGCCGGGGCCGCTACAAATGCATCGCATCCACCGACGATCCGCCCCTCTTATTCGACCTAAGAGACGATCCGAACGAGCGCGTGAACCTCGCCCTCTCTAAAGCGCACGCCGAGCTTCTTGGACAATTCCAGTCCGAAATAGCGCAGCGCTGGAACAGCGCCGATCTAACGCACCTTGTTAAGCTGAGTCAGCGTAGACGGCGGAAAGTGCTTGAGGGATACGTCTTTGGCGAGATGCCGAGGTGGAACCATGGAGAGGAGCCAGGCCAAGACGTGCTGTGGTATCGCGGACAAGGCAGTTACAACGACTGGGCCTTCGCTTACCTGCCGGTGCAGACAGAGGCAGCCGAGTAGATCGGCGTCGTAACTGGGCTGGATTTTGCGCGGCTCAACAGCGCCAATCGCCAAACAAAGTTTTGTCTGAGCAGTGGAGCAAACTTACCTCCGACTTGATTGGTAGTGGCCGGTGCGGAAACTTGAGCCTGCCGTTAAGCGATCCTTTTGTGTAACACCTCTGAATGCCCACGCCGAAGGCTTGCAGCAGCGCTGCTAGTATTTTCCTACAGTGCAGTCCGGAGCCTAAGCCAACTTATAAACCAAATCGCGACCGACCCATGACCCTACAAGCACATACGCGGCTCTAGTCGTGATGCATGATTTCAGCCGCCCCACTCCACCCGCGCTGCAGATGAACCGCCGCCAATTGAAAGCCCGAACTCGGCCAAGCAGTCGGCGATGGAACGAACAGCGTGCGCTTGAGGCCAAACCCGGCATCTCTGACGAGCGAAACACGTCTCTTCGTTCCGAAATGATTGACTGGAGCGAGAAAGAGAACATTGTCTGCCACTCGCAAACTATGCTCAAGGAAATCGCGAAACCGGCTCCAGGGCGGGTTAGTGATGATCCAGTCGACCGGCGTTGTGAAGTCGAAGAAATCGCGGCCCTCGCTGATCTCGCACCAGTGCTTGGTCACATGTGCTGGCAAAGCATCGTAGAACGCGCGATCCCCCCGTGCCGGCTCGAGCACCGCGCCGCCAATCTCGTCCGCAAAGGCCTTGACGATGTGGACCGCGAGATTCCTTGGCGTGAAAACCAGGTCTGCTTCCGCATGGTTTGGCTTGGGCACCAGCCGGTTGGATGGCGCCGCGAGCATGTTCATGAACCCCAGCGCCCGCAAGTAACGTCGCAGTGTCTCTACCCGTGCTCGGAAACGGGTTTCAAGCGTTACGATCGTTTGGGGGCTTACGCCAAGTTTTGCGGCCATATCGCGCTGCGACAATAGCTTTGCCTTGCGCCGGGCCGCGAGTGCCTGCGCCGCCGCCACCCCATCGATTTCATTCGTCCAACTCCAGCGCAGACCTAGTGCGGCGCGCAATCGGTTTAGGGATGAAATACTGCCGCCGCCGCGCAGCACAGTGCGAACGGTCTCCCAATTGAGACCGCTGTCATTCGACAGTTCGTAAAGCGAGCTCTGTTCAGGTTTGAAGCCGGTGGGAAAGAGGATGGACTGCATATCGAGTTTCTGGATCATTTGATCCAGCTTTTCAATATGTTCATAGCACTGTTAAGCTCCGGCTTAGAACGGCGCGTCCCGCCGCGTGCGCTTGATCGCTGAAGTCGTGCCGCAGACGGGGTGTGGCGATCGGGGAGATGTTCTGAGGCGCGCTTGAAAGATGACTTCCCCTAGCTTCCTAGCGAACGACCATATTCAGATTTGAAGAACTGCAATTCGGGAACCCGGATGAACCACGCAGGTCACCAAGAAATGGGCATCTGCGGCGGCGTCAGCGGATGGACGAAAACTGGCACGACGGCGCTTTCAGCTGTAGTTTGGGCTCATGTGTAACCTCTACTCCAACACCACATCGCAACAGGCAATGCGCCAGCTCTTCCAAGTTTCGCCGGAGCACGACCACCTTGGCAATGCCGAGCCGCTGACCGCGATTTATCCGAATTATTCTGGTCCGGTGGTCCGCCTTGAAGAGAACGGGGAGCGCGAGTTGGTAAGCCTGTCCTGGGGCTTCCGAACGACGAGCAAATCCAAGAAGACAGGCGCGATCATCAAGCCGGCTGCCTGGAACAACGCGCGCGACGACAAGCTGACCCGCGCTGGACTGTGGAGGAAGAGCTTCATCAATCGCCGCTGCCTCATTCCCGCATCGAGTTTTTGCGAAGCGAAGGGGCGCAACCCTGCCACCTGTTTCTGGTTTGCCCTGAAGGGCAGTGAGCCTCGCCCTCCATTTGCGTTTGCCGGCATGTGGCAACTGTCGCGATACGAGACGAAAGAGGGGCCTGAGTCCGCCGAGACCTATTCCGTCGTCACGACGACGCCAAATGACATCGTAAGACCGATTCACCCGTCACGGATGCCTGTCATTCTCGATCCCGAAAGCTACGAGACCTGGCTCAACGGCAACGCCAACGCGGCCCAAACGCTTCTTCGGCCGTATCCGGCAGAAAAGATGGAGGTTGTGCAGCAGGGTGAGGGTCTTCGAGCGGACGAAGGTGGGTAAATACGCCCCCAAAAAAGGAGGCGTTTGCTGCAACCAACCGCTACCAACGAGTATTTCGAAATACGCGACTTTCGGCCCAGACCTGCCATTGGCTTGATGGTCGAACGCTGCGATGCAGCTTCACGATATCGGCCATCCATCCCTCGCGCATCACTTTCGAAGGTGAAGGTCGGCGGAGCGGACAAAGGAAGCATCCGCTCGAGTTATCTCCGTCTCATCATGCAGTTTCTCGAGGAGCTGGACCGCGCGTGAGAGGTCACGTCCGTTATCCGCGCCTCATCTCGCCGTCGTTTTCAAGATGACCTCTGCGGCCTCCTTCGGGCGGTCCCATTGCGGGAAGTGGCCACACCACTCGAACCAGTGCAACCGCGCGGTGGGGAAGGCCGCTTGTGCGCGCTCCGCCTGACGTGGCAGCAGGAGACGGTCCTGACGGCCCCAGCCAATCGTCACGCGGCCCGGAGGTGTGGCGGTCCCCTCCTGCAACGGACCACGCGCCAGTTCGCGCAGCATCGCGTCGAACACGTCTGTCTCGGCTATGGCCGTCAGCTCGTTCCGGACCAGCAGGGGATCAAGGGCGCCGGGCCTCGCCGACAGTTGCGCGAGCAGAACGGCCCGCGCGGCGCGACTGTGCGAGAGCGCCGGAATGCGCCGCCGCAGGAGGCGCACCAGCCGGACCGAGGCTGCAAGCGTGGAGCGGAACCACACCGTCTCCCAGCCGCGCCAGAAACCGCCCGGATCATAAGCGACCGTGTGGCCGCCGATGCCGCGCCGTGCCAGTTCCAGCACCAGCCGCGCGCCGACAGAACTGCCGACGGTATCGACGCCGGCGAGCCCGTTCCGGTCGATGAAGTGTTCGAGCGCGTCCGCATGGGCGGCGATCGTCTGGCGCCCCGGAAGCGCCGGAGACCCCCCGTGCCCAGGCAGATCGACCAATATGACCTCGCGTCCGCGAGCAAGCATCGGCAGGATGCCGTCCCAGGACCGGACGCTTCCACCCAGCCCGTGAACCAGGAGCAAGGGTGGTCCGGCACCGTGACGCTCGCAATTCAGTTCCATGCTCAAGGAACGCTCGGCAGCGAAACTCGTTCCGCCGGTGGTGCTGGTAGCCGACGGGTCGTCGTGCCGACGGCGGCGTGCAGCGGACGCGCATATTCCGGTCCTCCTGCGCATCGCCGCCACCGACGCCCCCGCGCAGCAGATATCAATTCCTGACCCCTGTGCGGTCGTCCCGCCGCAGTCAAGGACGGCCCTAACCAGCCTTTCGCTTCGAGGCCGAGCGCTGCGGTGCAGCTTCACCATAGCGGCCATTCGTGCATCGCGCAGCATTTTCAGAGGGTGAAGGTCGGCAGAGCGGGACATTCCAGCCGTTCGCGGGAGCGGTAATATTGACCTTTCTCGCCTCACGGTCAATACCGCTCACATGGTTGAGAAGGACATCCACATAGTCGCCCGGTCAGCCGGTATCCCCTTGGCGGGATGCCGGGATGACGATCACGCGACCTGACCACGCCGATCGCCAGCCTCGGCCTCGCCCTTTCGGACGAGGTTTTTTGCGTGGAAAACGTGCCTCGTCCCCCTTTCTCTGGAGATGAACATGGCTCAGAATATCTACGACAACCCCGATTTCTTCGCTGGCTACAGCCAGCTTCCCCGGCAGGTGCGAGGGCTGGAAGGCGCGCCGGAATGGCCCGCCATCCGCGCGTTGCTGCCGGACGTAGCAGGCAAGCGCGTGGTCGATCTGGGCTGCGGCTTCGGTTGGGCATCCCGCTGGTTCCGCGAAAACGGTGCGGCCTCGGTCCTGGGGCTCGATCTTTCGCAGAACATGATCGACCGGGCACGGGCAGACACCGACGATGTCGCCATTGACTATCGCATTGCCGATCTCGACACGCTCGAACTGCAGGAAGCCGCGTTCGATCTGGTCTATAGCGCGCTGACCTTCCACTACGTGCAGGATTTCAGCCAGGTGATGCGCGCGATCCACCGCGCACTGACGCCCGCCGGCGATCTGGTTTTCACCATCGAACACCCGATCTTCATGGCGGCGGCCCATCCGCATTGGATTGAGGACGAAGACGGGCGGAAAACATGGCCGATCAACGGCTATTCGACGGAAGGTGAACGCCGCACCAACTGGTTCGCCGAGGGGGTGCTGAAGCAGCATCGGACACTGGCGACCACGATCAACACCCTGATCGGCGCGGGCTTCACCTTACGCAGGATCGAGGAATTTGCACCTACGCCGGACCAAATCGCGGCGATGCCAGAGCTGGCCGACGAAGTGGAGCGGCCAATGATGTTAATGGTTTCGGCATACAAGATTTGATCTCGTTGCCGCCCGGTCCTACCGGCCGGGCGGCATGCTACCTAATGTCGTGGAAGGGCTCAAAGCTGACTTGCGGCGGTGCAGCACTCGATCTTGGGCCATCATCATCCCTGAGGGGTTGATCCGATGACCGCGGTCGGCCCAAAGCCGCCGTCCGCTTGGGGCGTCAGATGCTGCAGCGCGGCCCGTCGAACCAGCCGTTCGTACATCCTGCAGCATTTTGTCGGCTAAAACGTCGGTCAGCGGACAAAGCGTGCTTTTGCTGCGTAGCAAGACAACTGCGCTTGACACACTCGCATTATATCGGTATTTCTCGATATATGGATAATAACTCCGCTCTTGAGGCCTTCGCTGCCCTAAGCCAGCCGA